>JBEKRX010000055.1:0-70441 GCA_049518415.1 Verrucomicrobiota bacterium | reverse complement strand
CTACTCGGCCCAACCATCCATTGCCGAGGCAGGACTTTCACCTGCAAGCATGTCAAAGACCGAAGGCTGCACCGCATCCTGACACTGCCCCCGAGCGCGGGCGGAAGCCCTCCCCCCTTCCCCGCTCCCATCCCGCCTTGGCGGGATGGAGCGTGGTCCCGATTCCGAATCGGGAATGCCCTCACGCTCTATCCCGATTCGGAATCGGGACTCCACGCTCTGGACGCCAGGCGAAGGCACTCTGTTAGAATTACGCCCAAAGCACCGAAGTTGTCTTTGGACGGGCGCTAAGCCCGGCTTAAGGCCGTGGGCCTGCGCCTGGCGGGGAGCAGGGGCTGGAGCGGGCAGGCCTGGCAATCCGGGCGGGTGGGGCGGCAGAAGTGCTTGCCCGCCATCACCAGTTGCGCGTGGAAATCCTGCCAGTAGTCGAGCCGCCGGTGGCGGGGCAGGTGGTCCAGAGCCGATTCGCACAACTGCTGCAGCTCATCGTACGAGGCCGCGGCCCCGCTCCAGGCATGCCGATGAAAGATGCGTTTGGTGTAGGCATCAATCACAAACCGATGGTGGCCGCCGGCGTAAAGCAACATGCTGTCGGCGGTCTCCGGCCCGATGCCGGCGATGGCCAGCAGGCGTTGGCGGACCCCGGCGGTTTCGCCCTCGAAGAGGCGCTCAAGGTTGCCGCCGAATTCCTCGGTCAGCACGCGGAGAAAGGAGCGGAGCCGGCGCGCCTTGACGTTGAAATAGCCGGTCGGCCGGAGCAGTTCGGCGAGCCTGGCTGCGTCCAGGGCATAGAGTCTGCCGGGCTCCAGCACGCCGGCGGTCTTGAGGTTGGCGATGGCCCGCTCGACGTTGGCCCAGCTTGTGTTCTGGGTCAGAATCGCGCCGACACACACCTCGAACGGGGTTTCGCCCGGCCACCAGTGTTGATGTCCAAAACGGGTCCGCAGCAACCGGTAGGCGCGCCGCAACGCGCCCACCCGCCCCGCCTTGCCCGAACTGCCATTGGGTCCTTTCATTCGACGCCCCAGCAAGTTGTCAAGTTATCAGGTTCCCGGATTTCCGAGTCAGGCCCCCCGGCCAGCTTCCGCTTCCAGGGCCGCGGTGACCAAGCCGGCACCGCTCGGTTCGGCGGGGTTCGAAATGGTGGAGGATTTCGCCGTCGCCCGCAGATAGCGCGGGACCGTTTTGCGGTCCAAGTTTAGCTCGCGGGCGATGCGCCGCCAACTGTTGTACCGTGTTCTGTTCGTGCACCTTAAGGACATTGGCCATAGTGCCGAACGGTATGCCCTCCAACGAGGACTCCGCCCAGCCCTATCGGCGCCTTAAGGTGGAGAATCTCTAACCATCCCAAAGGGACCATTTTCGACATGGCCCGGTCCCTTTTGACCGACCGCTAACAGGCTATATCAGTGACCCGCCTCCAAAGCGCCTGATAAATGCCGAGCTGCGAGGATCGAAACGGGCGATTCTCCCGGGAAAATCGGAAATCACCCTGTTGAACTCGGCATTACCCGTTACGCGGCAATATAGCCCCCATGCCGAGCTCGGCATAAGGGATACTTCTATTCGTACAATTAGGGCCGCGCAATTCAGCGTGGCTGTTTTCAAAGGACGATCGGGATACCGTACAGGTTTCCCCTTTCGTTCAGGTTCTTTGGACTTTGGAGTGAAAGAGAGAAGGAGACCCTACCACACTATACGATAATAATAATGATACTTTGGTTTCGCAATGACGTATTCCAAGTCACGGTTCCGAGGGTTATCTACGATAACCTCCTCTTCCCATAAATGGAGGTTTGAGAATGCGTCAACAAAGAATTGGCGCTTGAATTTTTTGACTTCCTGATCAGGCAGTAGATGTACACGTAAGACCAACTCACTACAAAGAGGAGAATCCATCGTATGGCCAAGAAATGGTCGAACTGGTTCTGTCGCCTCAGAGAATTCCTGTCGGTAAATGAACTCGTGTTCCTTACGCCTTGGAAAAGTCTCTCCGAAATGGACGCGGCAAATGTCATAAACGCTTCGAGGCTGTAGGACCACCTCCACATGAGTCGCTCCTTTAACCGGAAAAGAGCTGACCTTCCCATGTCCTGTCCAATGAAACTGAGCCTGATAACACTCGACAGGAAACAACACCTTGGCTTTAACCTTGCGTACGTAGTCCGAGCTTCGTTCAGTCAGCAGGCGATAGTCAACCTCGATACGGTCGATGCGTAACGCGGGGTTTTGGCTGCACAATCTAGCTTTGGCCAACTTCCGCCAAAAGGAGATTCCGAGAACCAAGGCGAAAAGGGAGAAGACCAGAGCAACTGCGGTCAGAATTGGCGCTTCTAGAAACGCGAATGTCCCTGTCGCCAAAAGGCCCACCCCCCCTAAGGTGACAATCCAGCTGTATGCGTAGTAAACTGACCCTGTGCAATAGTAAAATCGGGCCAGCCAGCCTGTCCATCTGCCCTGGGGCTTCATTTCAGCGTTCGTTGAACTCGGCTTTAAGAATCAACTTCCATTCATGGCGGAATTGTACGCGCCTGAAAAGCTCAGGTCAATAGAAGTTCGCGGATGCCTGTCACAAACACGCGTGGATGCTAATTCAGAACGAAAATCTTGTCAATACGTTTTTTGGCTTTGATGACCACAAATTACGAACCTGTCTATACCTATTATACCTGCGAGTTCTCAGACCTTACAAAGAAAGGGCTCTGGGGCGGAATCTGTGGGTCAAAATGGCACACCCCCAAGAACGGGCAGGCGAGCCCGTTACGTGCTGGCGACCGGTGGCGACGCGAGCTGACGCTCGGTAGCTCGTCGCCGCCGTTCGCCGGGCGGCCTTTAGGATGTGCCGACTAGCTGAACGACAGCCCCTCAGCGTCGTATGTCGCTGTGAATCAGTGACTTCCATCTGCACGGCGCACCCGGCCTCCCACAGATTCTGCTGACGAGGCCATTTTCCTTTCCGCTCAGGCGAAAGGGCATACCCGCCCCTGCCGACCAGATAACCGTGTCAAGACCACAACGCTGCAATCCCGACTGGTCCGGGACTGCGACACTGCAACGCACTTAAGGTTTCAACTCCCCCGCCAGACGCCGTCCCAATTCAACCGGTTCATTGATGGGGCCTCTGGCTTCAGCGCGGCGGGCGGGTCCGGAGGCGAACGACAGGGCGCGCAGGCGCAACTGGCCGCCCACGACCTCGGCGTAGGCGGCCACGGGGCTCTGGCAGCCGCCGCCCATAGCGGCCAGGAAGGCCCGCTCGGCGGTCACGCATTGGAGGGTATTGAAATGATTGAGGCGCTCGCAAATCGCGGCCATGCGTTCATCGTCCTGGCGGACCTCGATGCCGATGGCGCCCTGGCCCACGCAGGGCAACATGACCTCCGTTTCCAGGAGCGTCGCCAACAGGCCGTCGGGGACAGCATCGCCCTGGAGGCGCCCCTGGGGGGAAAGGCTGAAGTTGAGCCGGCTGAGGCCGGCCAGGGCCAGCACGGTGGCATCCAGTTCGGCGCGGGCCGCCAGTTTCTGCAGCCGGGTGACGACGTTGCCGCGAATGTCCGCCACTTTCAGGCCGGGATGGTGGGCGAGCAACTGGGCCTTGCGCCGCGTGCTGCTCGTCGCCACCACCGCCCCGCCCGGCAAATCCTGCACGGTGAGCTTGGGCTGAAAGCCGCGGCGCGCGGACTGGCCGGGCGTCCAATCGGCGGGCGCCGGGTCGGCCTCCGCCACCCGCAGATAGCGGGCGTCGCGATAAATGAGCACGTCGCGCACGTCGGCGCGTTTGCCGACGGCGCCGAGGTTGAGCCCCGCCGGCAACTCGGTGGGCAGGTCTTTCAGGCTGTGGACGGCGAGGTCGGCCTTATGCCTGAGCAAGGCCAGCTCGAGTTCCTTGGTGAAGAGTCCTTTGGGCAAATTCCTGGCTTCCTGGGCCAGGGAGGCCGTCTGGAGTTTGTCCCCGGTGGTCTTAATGAGCTTGAGCTCGAAGCGGAGCCTGGGAAAGGCGGCCCGGCACTGGGCGAGGACGAGGTTGGCCTGGGCCAAGGCGAGGGCGCTGCCACGGGTGGCGATGGCGATGGCAGAGTGCGGGGTCATGGGAGGCGGCTCAGTCCAATTCGCGTTCAAGACGGCACTAATTCGCTTGTCCTTTGGGCCTTAGTGTCATCTTGAACGCTCGTTGGAATCAGTGGCGGCCGAAAGCCGGTTGCACCGCCGGCGGGCTTTGCGGGCCGGCAGGGCGGCCAAGCAGGGCCTCGACTTTTTCGCGGATAATCTGCTCGCAACGGGCGACTTCTGCCTGGCGCTGTTTGAGGTAGTCGTCGGCAATGGCCTGCAAGTCGTCGATGTTGTAGAGGAAGACGTTTTCCAGGAAATTGACCTCGGGCTCGATGTCGCGGGGCACGGCAATGTCAATCAGCAGCAGCGGCCGGTGGCGGCGGAGCTTGAGCAGCGGCTCCAGCCGGGCGCGATCCAGGATGTAATGCGGGGCCGAGGTGCTGCTGAGGATGATGTCGATGTGCGCGAACTCGGTCGCCCAATCCTCGAAGGCGACCGCCCGCCCGCCCAAATCCCTGGCGAGGGCCACGGCCCGTTCGTGCGAGCGGTTGGTGACGAGGAGGCTCCGCGCCCCGCGTGAGAGCAGGGCGCGCGCCGTCTTCTCGCTGGTGTCGCCCGCGCCGATAATCAGGACCTGCCGCTCGCTCAAGCGGCTGAAAATCTTTTCCGCCAAGTCCACCGCCACCGAGCCGACGGAGACGCTGCCGCGCTGGATGTTGGTTTGGGTGCGGATGTGCTTGGCGACGTTGAACGCGCGCTGAAAGGCCTTGTTCAAGCAGGTCCCCGTGTGGCCGTTTTGGAGCGCCAGGTGGTAGGCCTTCTTCAACTGGCCGAGGATTTCCGTTTCGCCCAGCACCATCGAGTCCAGGCCGCAGGCGACCCGGAAGAGGTGGTGCAGGCTCTGCGGCTCGCCCAGGGTGTAGAGCTGCTCGGTGAACGGCTCGGGGTAATGGTGGCAGGTGACCAGGAATTCCCGCAAGGCGCCGAAGGCCTTGGCGGGCTCCAGTGCGGTGGCGGCGTAAATCTCGACCCGGTTGCAGGTCGAGAGAATGACCGCCTCGTCGGCCAGGCCCGACTCGCGCAGCGATTGGAGCGCTGCCGGGACGCGCGCCTCGGCAAAGGCAAAGCGCTCGCGCACCGTGACGGGTGCGGAATGATGGCTCAAGCCAATGACGACGATGGGCATGTCAGAAAGGCCGAATGGGGAGTTCGACAGCTCATGGGTTGTGGAGGGAGGACAAGGCGTTGGTGCCCCAAAAGGTCAGCAGCACAAAAAGGAAGCTGCCGACGGCGCCCAGGGCCAACCGCCGTCCGCCCTGGGCAAAGCGCCAGCGCATTAGCACCAGCCCCAGGTAAAGCAGCCAGACCAGCACCGACCAGACGATCTTGAGGTCGCCGGCGTAGGCATGGGGGTCCTTCAGGTGCGCCAGGGCAAAGGCCCCCAGGCCCAGCCCGAGGGTGAGCAGCAGGAATCCGCTCAAAAGCAGCCGGCCGACCACGGCCTCCAGGCGCTGGATGGGCGGCAGCAGCGAGAAAATCGCCTGCAACTTGTGCAGCTTCAGATTGCGCTCCTGGGTCAGGTACATCACCGCCGCCACCGAACTGAGGCCGAACGCCCCATACGAAAGGGCCAGCAGCGCCGCGTGCAGGCTGGTCCAGACCACCGGCAGCTCCGGCCGCGCGCCGTGCGGCACATCCAGCGGGGGCATGAGGGCAAAAACCCCGATGGCAAAGAGGCCCGGCGACGCAAACGCGCCCAGGAACCGCAGCCGCGACCAAAGCCCAACCACCAGGTAGGCCGCCAAAATCGTCCAAATCACAAACGCGGTGGCCTCGTAAAGATTGCTCACCGGGCAATGTCCCAGGCGCAGGCCGCGCAGCAGCATGGCCGTGGTATGCAGGCCGAAGCCGGCCAGCAGCAGCAGGTAATTCACATGGTTGTCCCGGCGAAAACCCATCCGCCACAGAAACAGCGAATGAATCGTGCTCAGCCCGTAGAGCCCTACCGCCAGCAAAAAGAAGTGTCGATCGCCCGTTTGTTGGTCAGTAAACCAAGTCACGGTGTCAGGTTAACCCTACCCGTGCTCCGCGCAAGGGCAAACGGGGGAGCTCGCCATTCCCCATTTCCGATTTCCGCGCTCCCATCCCGCCGGTAGTGTTCCGCCCTCACTTAGCAGGGGTGACGGTGACGCCGAAGTTGTTGCGGATGAACGACTGGGCCTTGTCGAGGCTGCAGTGGGTGGCGTCCATGTAGCCGCTGATGGCGCCGCTGAGATAGGCGGCTGAGGCAGAGGTGCCGACGACGGACCAAGGCTGGTTGTTGTAATAAATGATGCTGGTGCCGGGCGCGCCAAAGGAGACCCAGTTGCCCCGGTTCGCATAAGGAGCCAGCCGGCCCTGGTCGAGGGCAGTCACGGCGTCGACTTCCGGGTAGGCGGCCGGGTAGAAGGGCGCCGTGCCCCCTGAATTGCCGGCCGCGCCAATGAAAACGACGTGCTTGGCCTGGGCGTCCTGAATGACGCTGTGGAGGAAGGTGCTGTCGCTCTCGCTGCCGAGGCTCAGGTTGATGATCTTGGCGCCGCCATTGACGGCCTGGGTAATGCCGCTGGCGAGATCGAAGGTCGAGGTGTTCGGATTGGAGCCATAGACATCCACGGGCAGAATCTGGACCGAGGTATCTCCCTTGGTCATCGCTTGGAGGCTGCGCAACATGGTCTCGGCCATCGAGGTGCCGTGTGAGGGAATGGTCGGGTCGGCGTTGGCCGCGCCCGCCACGGAGACTTGTTTGAGGAGGAAGGCGTCCAGGCCGTTGCCGAGGGGCTGCACCGCCATATCAACCAGGCCGATGATAATGCGGCCATTGTCCGGCGGCGGTTTGAGGTGCAACTGGGGCGGCGGCAGGGTAGTGGCGCCCACCCGGCCTGGCGCCGGGGGACTGTCCATCGAGTAGTTGCTGTCGACCGAGGCGACATCCGGGTTAGCGGCGAGTTGCTCGCGGGCGGCATCGGCGGCCTTGGCGTCCTCGAACTGGAGGCGGTAGGCGTTCAAGCCGTCAATCCGCCCAATCACCTTCGCCCCCAGCAACCGCGCCACTTCCTCGATTTGTGCGCCCGGCTTGAGCCGGACGATGAGTTCATCGGGGATGACCTTCCCTTGGGGGGCCGCCGGCTTGGCCGCCGGTGGGACAAGCTGGGTGGCTTGTTGGACGGTGGTGCGGAAGACCAGGAGCCGGGGCTGGCGGTTGGTCTCGGGCACCAGGGCAAAGCTCAGGTCGCCCAGCAGCAAATGCAGGGCCTCGCCCGGCGGCAGGTCCTGGAATTTGGCGGACACCTTGTGCTGGAGCTCGGGCTCGACATACACCTGCCAGCCGGTCACCGAGGCGATCTGCTCCAGCAACTGGCGGAGCTCGGCGGATTTGATGTCCGCGCTGACGCGGTTCTGGCTGGTCTGCCAGTTCAGCGTGTCGGCGCCATAGCCCGCCACGCCGCCCAGGAGCAGGAGCAGCGGCAGCGCCAAGCGGGCAGCCAAAAGTCTTGTTAAAGGGATTAAACGGCTCATGCTCGGCTAATCAGACTGCTTTGAGTGACTCCTCATTCAATACTTGGAGAGGTCCGAACGCGATAGAATCGTTGGGTGCCCACGCCATTGGTGTCGGTCCATTGCCCGGAGGCATTGGTAAGCGTCACGGTGGCCTTGACCTGGAAGGGGTTGGTCAGATCGGGTGTGCTCAGGATGTCGTAGCTTCGGCCGGCGGTAGCGGGCCAGGCCAGCGTGGGCGGCGGCGTGGTGAGGGAGACGGGGAAGGGGGCGTCCGGGCCTGCCAGGCGCAGCCACAGGGTCTCGGTGCGATATTGGCTGCCATTGGCGGCGGTGACCAGGGCGTAGAAGGGGTGCAGGCCCTGGTCCAGGTTCGTGCCGGGGACGGAGAAATTGGCGCTGGCTTGGCCCGCCACATTGGTGAGGGAGCCTCCGGTGCTGAACAACTGGATCTGCGCCACACTGTTGGTGTTGGCCACCACGGAGAAGGGGAGCCAGGCCTCGACCGCGACAATGCCGGCGTTGAGCGCGGTAGTGAAGAGGGCGGAAAGCGGGCCGTTCTGAACGCGGACATTCCGGGCCAGGCGCCGCTGGGTGCGGACGTTGCTGCCTTCGTAGGCGACGGCGGTCAGTTCGTGGAAGCCGTCAGCCAGGGTGGCGGTATTGAGGGCAAAGGCGAGGGGCAGGTTGGTGACTCCCGCGGTGACGTAGAGGTGAGCGCGGGGTTGCAGGTCGGGGAGATGGCTGTCGAGCCGCTGGTTGCCGACCGGGTCGAAGGCAAAGGTGGGAGAGCCTGAGAACTGGGCCTGGAGCTGGGCCGCGTTCCAGCCGGGCGAGAGCGCGCGCAGGTTGAACTGCGCGGGATTATAAGCGTCGCCGGGATAAAAGTCCTCCGCCGCCACCCCGTCGCTGCCTTGCAAGGCGGGGTTGGCGTTGAGGAGATTCACGAGGTTCTGGAGCAAGGCGGAAAGCGGCCCGCCGGGGGCCGTGTTCGTGACGGCCACGGTGACCAGCTCGCCGTTGGTCTTGGTGATGGTGAGCTGGAGGTAATCGCCGACGTTCGGCGGGTTGGTGACCGTAAAGAGCTGAATCCCGCAGGCAACGGAGTCGAGGAAATTGGCGCCACTGGGCGTGAGGAAGGTGGTAAGGGCGGCGGCGTTGCCGGCGGCGCTGCCGGCTGAAAGCGCCACCTGGGAGCCCGGCGCGGCGAGGTCGGTCGAGCGCAGTTCGAGGCGGTCGCCGTGGGCATAGGCGGCGACTTTGGTGAGCGTCGTGTTGGCGTTCAGGCGGCCGGCCAGGCCGGCGGCGATGGAGTTGAGCGTGGCATTGGCGGGGACAGTATAGCTCAGGGGGTGTCCATTGATCGTGACGTTCAGGACGTTGCCTGGGAGCGGCGGAATGTTGGTGAGCGTTTGCAGAAAAACGCCGTCCAGGAAAAGGTCCACTTGCTGCACCGGCTGGCCGGCGTCGCCGGTGTTGAACTGGAGTGCGAGGTTGGTGACGCCGCTGAGCAGGGCGTTGGCCGGCAGGTTGTTCCAGGCGCCGTCGGCCGGCCGGGCGAAGGGCGCGGCCAGCGGCTCGCCGACGATGAGGCCCTGGTAGGGATTGGTCAGGCTCTGGTAGTAGCACTCCGCCAGGCTGAAGCCGCGGGCCTGGTAAAAGTAATCCAGCGGCGAGGGAAATTTTTCGAGATAGTTGCACGGTTCGTCCACGGTCCCGAAACTGGCGGTGGCGCCGGCCCCCAGGAGCGAAAGGAGATCAAGCTGGGCGCCGTTCCATTGCAGGATCAGCCCGCCATAGGAAGTGAGGTTGTCGACTATTGCGCCCGGGGCAAACCAGACCCCGGCGACGGTGAAATCCTGCACCCCGGTTTGCGCGCCGAGGATATAGCCGTAGCCGTTAATCGAAAAGCCGTTGACCCGTTGGAGCGAGTAATTGGCCCGGAGCCTCGTGTCAAAAATGGCGTTGTCGAAAGTCTGGTAGCGGACGTTCCGGGCTGCATCGGTGCTCTTGACCAGATAGACGGTTTGCGTGGGGCAAGTGCCGTCGCTGCTGACGCCCTGCTCCACGATCTGCTGGGCGAGCGCCAGGTTGCTCGAGGTAATCATGGTCACGAGAAACGAGTTGCTCGCCGCGCTGATCGGGGGCGTGGCGCGGAAGACGCCCTCGCTGCCGGCATAGAGGTTGGCCGAGCCGGCGGCCAGCGAGCAAGGGGCGTTCGGATCGGGCTTGAAGCCGTAGAAAAGCGCTGCTGTCGTGCTGTTCACGGCGTAGGACCCCGGCGAGGTCACCCGATAGGGAATATCCATCGAGAGCACGAGGTAATCGACCTGGTTGGTCAACTGGCGGCCCGCCAGCATGGCCAGCAGCGGATTGAACAGGACCGTGTTGAAATCGGAGAGGGTCCACTCCGTATTGCCGCCGGACCAGTTGATGCGGAGGACGTTTTGCGGGGGGACCTGCCGCCGTTCACAGTAGTAATTGCCCAACTGCAGCGAGTCGCTGCTGTTCTGGTTCACGACCACAGCCACATTCAGCCCGCTGCCCCCGCCCCAAACGCGCGCCGCCGGGGCGCACAGCAGCCACAGGGCCAGCGCCGGAGAAAGCCAACTCCTCGTAGCGGCCGCCAAGCTGAGCCGGGCGCATCCCCATCCCGCCCGGAGCGGGACCACCAATTCCGCTCTACCCGCCCGCAGCGCGCCATTCTTCTGCCCCGGGGCAGCATGATAATAGGGCAAGGCCTTGGGAGAGGCCCGACGCCAAAGGCGTCGCTCATACCAGCCCAGGGCAAGGCCCGTCCCGCATTGGCGGGACGGGCCGCCGCCCTGGGTAAACCGCAAAAACGGATCACCCCCCCTCCCATCCCGCCCGGCGGGATGGGAGGGGGGCAGGGGGGAGGGCCGCCCCCGCTCGGCGGCAGTGTCAGGATGCCCCCGGAACCGGAGGGCCATCGCCGAAGAGAGCCAACTTCCGGCGCCGCCGACCAACAGCCGCCCAAGGCGCCCCCCGCCAGAAACCCGAGCGCCGAAAGAGCGCGTTTCCGGCGCCCATGCCTGCGAGACAAGCGCGCTCCAACCCACAATCTCGCTTTTCAAACTCATGTCGTGTGACGTGGCACCAGCCGGATGGGCGTTGGGTCGGCTGGCGGCGGATGACCAACTGGCGCGCGACCGGCGATTGTCCCCCGCGCCTGGCCTTTCAATCTAACACCGACTCTAAGCTCCGGTTGCTGATTTGCAAGCTGAATTGACCGAGCTTGGAGAGCCGACCACCATCCGCGGCCACCGGCGCCGCCCCTGGCGGGGGCCAGGCCCCGAATTCTTAAGTGGAAATAAGTGGAAATAACTGCAAAAACCGCTGGCGCGCGCGGGGAAACGGGCAGGAACCGGTTCCTGGCCGAGCGCGAAGCGAAGCGGCGCTGTCAGTTTGGCATTCACCGGTTGATGGTTATAGCGCGTTTTGGGCGCGCTGCCAAATGCTCCATTGGCTGTATTGGCTGTATTGGGACATTTTAGCGGTGTTTTTGCTCTTGAAGTCGCAAGGAACATAGGCGGAGCAGGGGTCGGCCCATCACTTCTCGCCATTTGGACCTTGACCCGGCGGGGCCTGCGGGCTTAGGCTGGTGCCAATGGCTCGACCAGTGCGCGTCGAATATCGCGGAGCGGTCTGTCACGTCATGGCCCGCGGCAATCACGGGCAGCACATCTTTCGCGACGACCAGGATCGCAAGCAGTGGCTGGAAACGTTGGGCGAAGCCTGCCACAAAACCGGGTGGCGCATCCACGCCTATGTTTTACGGGGCAACCATTATCACTTGCTGGTCGAGACGCGCGAGGGCGCGCCGGAAAAGGCGGCCTTGGCGTGGTGGTTGCGGCAGCGCACGACGGTGCCGCTGCGCTGGGTGAGCGAACGGTTGGGCATGGGGCACTCCAGCCGAGTGGCGCAAGCGGTGAGCCGGATGCGCCGCCGGCCCGGCCGTAAGCTGGAAAAGCTTCGGCGTGAGCTGGCCCAGGCCTTCAACAAGGAAAACTGAAGTGAGATGCTAGCAAAGTGTCATAATTCTAGGACTGACCCCCGGTAGATGATAGAATGGAGGCCGCAATGCCTATTTTCAGAATACATATACAAAAAGCGCAGCAACTCGGGCTCAAGAAAGATGGTTTTGGCGACGAAGCGGAATTGCGCGATTTCTTTGCGCAGAATCTTGAAGAAATCCTGGGTGTCCGTTTTGTGGCAAAGGAGTACCAAACCACGGACGGAAGAATCGATACGCTGGGTATCGACGAAAACAACTCGCCAGTTATCATCGAATATAAATGGAAGGAAAACGAGGAGGTCCTGGCTCAAGGGCTTTTCTATTTTGACTGGCTCCTAAAGAACAAAAACCACTTGGAACTGCTTGTGGAAAACCGTCTAGGGAAGAGCATTGTCGTCAACTGGGAGCAACCCAGAGTGGTGTTAATTGCCCAAGGTTTCAGCAGGTACATCAAGGCGGCAGTTCAGAGAGTGAGAAATGTTGAACTTAAGACATACGCTGTGTATGAGGGGAACATTCTGCATATTGAGAACGAGTACAGTCCGCTACCCGAGAAGCCCTTTCCACCCAATAAGCCGAGCAAGCGCGAGGAAGAGTTGACCTACGATCTGAAGCACCATCTCAGCATCACAACACCGGAAATGCGAAAGTTGTTCAATGAATTGCGAGATAAAATACTTCAACTCCCGTCAGTAGAGGAGCGGCAAGGTCAGAAAACGGGCGTCACCTACAGGACAACGAAAAGCTTTACGCGATTCGAATTCAGAAAGACGTGGATACAGTTATTGTTGCGCGAGCCGAAGTATCCAGAAGATACGGCTGGCTTGGTAAAGGATATCACCAGCAACGAATGGGGTTACTTGGGCATGGTAAAGTTCACGGGGGAAACAGACGTTAATTACCTGCTCAATCTCATCAAGGCGTCGTACAACTCTACCTTGTGACAAGGGCAAGGGCTGGTCACGTTCTCTTTACTGGGGTCGGTCCTATAATCTTTGCCTATATGAAAAGATTATAGGACCGACCCCACTCATGGATAAACCATTATCGATGTATGGCCTATCTCACCGCTGTCTTCACCGCGTCAGATAAATCATACAACGTTCATTGTATCCGCGAGTTTACGCCGGAACAATTTGCGGACCACGAGAGGGTATTGGCTGATTTTGTCAGGCTCCGCCAACGATTTTCTCTGCTGCATATTGTTGAACTGAATTTTGCGGCGCTTATGTCTTTCATCCACGAGCTTGAATCCTCCCAGAATCCGGATAAGAACAGGGCCTTAGTCCAGGCTAATCGCCATTTTATGAACTACCTCTCTTCGTCTTACGCTCTGTGGCAGCACCTTCGGACAAGTCTAATTCGGGATTTTGGCCGAAGATCCGAACAGGTGCTGAGATTCATGAAATACATCCAGCTTTTGGAAGATAACCGTTTTGAGTACGCATTCTGCCAGGACTTCCGGAATTTCGTACAGCATTGTGGCTTTCCAGTCGGTGGGATGAACCTTCGACACGATAGAGCCGGTCGCGTTGCGACGGTTAAATACTCCAAAGCGGCCCTGCTTACAGAATACAATGGTTGGGAAAAGAGCCATCTGCGGGGTCGCCCGGAAACCGATTTCGATTTATTAGCCATTATCAAGCAACACAATCGTATGGTTATCCAGGGGTTCTCTGTTGTAATCCAAGCTGTATATGCAAGCAACCTGGATCGCATCGAATCGTATTTTCTCAGCCTTCACAAAGAAGCCAAACGGGTCCACGAGAATGCGGTGGCGAAGGTTGTTTTAGCGTTGCCATCGAGTCCTGAAGAAGGAACAATCACGTTTGAGGACATTCCTGCAAATCCATTAGCAGAATTGGGCCTTTCTAGAAAACACGCGAAGAGCTGAATGCGCGGAAAAAGACACGGGGTCGCATCTAAATCTTTTTACAATTGCGGCTTGGCTTTGTGCGCTGCTGGTGCTTGAACGCCGGACATGGCACGCCCACGGCGCATCGAGCGCCCGGGCGGGTGCTACCACCTCACCGCTCGCGGCAACGGGGCTGGCTCCGCCGCGCCGAATTGGTCTGCGTGGTCCTGTGCTGGGCGGCTGGCGCCTGTTTGCGGGGAGCCGACCTCGACACGATCGGCGTCACTATGCTGCGCCAGACTGACCCCGCCCTGGCCGGCAGCGGCATCCGGGTGGCCCAGGTGGAGGCGCCCACGTCCTCGACCCCGCCGCTGGCTTTCGAGGTCAATCCGTCGAGCGTCGGCCAGGCGGCCGATGTCTTCACTTACGTTTCCAGCGCCGGCACGGCCGCGGATTACCCCAACAGCGTTGGCGGCGAATCCTTGCACGCGGACGGGGTGGGCCGCAATTTCTTCGGCGCCCCCGGCGGCGTGGCCTGGCAAATCGGTCACGTGGACAACTATGAGGCGGGGTATTTTTTCAACAACCTCATCGCCGCGGAGTCGCCGCCGGCGATCGCCGCCCGGGTCGTGAATCAGAGTTTCATCTTCGTGAATTTGTCCAGCTCGGACCTGGCCATGGTGGAGCAGGAATACGACAATTACGCCGCCAACGGCCATCTGGCGGCCTGCAGCACCAGCGCGGTGGACAATGTGGAACATATCTTCCTGGCCGCCCTGCCCGCCGGACGATACGATCTCCAGGTACTCAAGGGCGCTCTCAACCAGGTCTCCGCCAGCGAAACTTACGCGCTGGCCTTTGCGTTCTTAAACCTCAGCCTGAGCATTGCCTTGACCAACGACAGCGCCGTCATTTCCTGGCCCCTTTACCCCGCCGGCTTTAATCTCTGGTCGGCCACGAACCCGGTCCCGCCCGCCGCCTGGTCGCTGGTCAACGCGACGGTCCGGGTGCTGAATGGCCAGAATAGCGTTGCCGTGCCTGCGGGCGCGGCGAGCCAATTCTTCCGGCTGGCCCCACCGTAGGGGCGCATCCCGACACTGCCACCAATTCCACTCTACCCGCGCGCAGCGCGGCATCCTTCCGCCCCGGAGGGGCCGGAAGACACTAGCCCAGGGCAAGGCCCGTCCCGCTCCGAGCGGGGCCCCGGCGCGCCGGGGCCCTGGGTAAAGTGGAAAAACGGATCACCCCCCTCCCATGCGCTCCGAGCGCATGGGAGGGGGGAAGGGTGGAGGGCTTCTGCCCGCGCTCGGGGGCAGTGTCAGGATGCGCCCCAGGGAATGGTGGGCGGCTGATTAGTCTTGAAGTTCTCCGGCCACTGGCAGATGGATCCCCACCGTGCTAAAGAAATCGACCCGCCGAAAGCGTAGAGCGCTTTACGACCAGCCCGCGCCGGCGCCACAACCGGGGCCGTGGTTCCAAAGGCGCGCGCCGATCCCGGCATTAAGGCCAACCGCAGTTCCGGCCAGGGTGCCGAGGACTTCCGGCATGGTCAGTTCTTTCCGGTTGATTTTCAAAACCAGCCGCTTAATGATCGTCAGGAAAACGAAGAACCCAAAATGGCTGATTCATTCCGACCCAAGAAACCGTTCCTGAAGTGGGCGGGAGGCAAGACCAAACTGATCAGCGCCATCAAGCCCCTTCTGCCTGTCGGCGAGTTCCGACTCATCGAACCGTTCGTGGGGGCTGGGGCCGTCTTCCTGAACACTGAATACCGGGCTAATCTTCTTTGCGACTCAAACGGGGACCTGATCTCCCTCTACCGGGTGCTCTGCCAACTGGGGGCCAAATTCGTCCGCCAGTGCGAGGAGCTTTTTGCCCCGGAAAACAACAGGGAGGACAAATTCTACCGCTTCCGGGGTGAGTTCAACAAGGCGGGCGACCCGCAACGCCGTGCCGCCCTGTTCGTTTACTTGAACCGGCATTGCTACAATGGGCTATGCCGGTATAATCAAGCTGGGCAATTCAACACGCCGTTCGGGTCCTACGAGAGGCCGTACTTTCCACGCGAGGAGATGCTGGATTTCGCGGTCAGGCTTAGGTCGGCCTCGTTGAGCGCCCAGAATTTTAGGACGTCGATGTCGGCGGCGGCAACCGGCGATGTGGTGTATTGTGACCCTCCTTATGTCTCCCTGACCGCAACTTCAAAGAACTTTACGGATTACGCCTCGGGCGGTTTTTCAATCGAGGACCAGAAGAGCTTGGCAGCGTGTGCCGTTGAGGCCGCTCGAAGAGGCGCAATCGTCGTCATCTCCAATCACGATACAGGGTTGACAAGACAACTTTACCAAGACGCCTCGCTGATCGTCCCCGTCCTGGTCTCCCGCACGATCAGTTGCGACGGGAGCAGCCGGCGAAGAGCCAGCGAACTCATTGCGGTCTTCAAGCCGAAATCGGTGGGGGCCCAGCCCGATGCGCGGGCGGTCGGCGGATCCCGGGAGGGCTCGTTGCCTCCAGAGCATAAGGGAGCGCCCAAGAAATCATCTTGTCGGATGCGGTCGATTGATTCACCATTCCAGCTTCGAATCTTCGGCGAGACGGAATGAAGACGCTCATTAACACCACCCGGCGTTGGCTTCTCGAAAACCACTACGAGGACGTGGCTTCTTTGATAGATGAGGTCGCCGGAAAATGGGAGAATGAAGGGGTGCGCACACGCCGGAACTGGTGGGATGTCTTGGCCGGAGACAGAGAGGGAGGCCCTGCCACGGTCAAGGGTGTCAAGTTCCCGGTGTTGAGGGCGGCGAGGATTCGGAAAGGGTGGAAGGTGACCGCTAACTGCTTGTGCCGGAGCAGAAACGAGCAAATCCCGCCGGCCAGGAAGACGGCGCGCTGGCCGGCTGAAAAGTAAAACTAGTATGAATGCTCGGCTGCTCAGGCAACGAAAGGCGTTTGAGTTCTTGCTGGAAAAATTCACCAAGCACGAGGCGTTTACAAAAGAGCAGTTTCAGTCGGCAACAGGCTGGACCAAGGCCAGCACCTTGAGGACCCACTGGTCTAAGCAGTTTAAAACGCTGTTGGTGCCGCTGGAACGCGGGCGGTATCGTGTCAGCGAGGTTTTTCGCCGCTTCACGACTTGGGAGAAGTTCCAAACCCACGTGACGCAAAAGCGCCGTGTCGCGGCGGACTACACCACGTCCACCTTTGACACGGTTTTGCTTTTTGAGTTCTTCATGCCGCTGACAAACGAGGGCTACTTGAGGACCGCGCTTGATGCCCTGTTCTACAAAGATTCAATCATGGCCCGACTGGAGAGCGCCGGAGTCGACAAAGTGAAAAGCCATTTTCGCCCGGAGGAACGCGAAAGCGGAGCGGCATACCTTGACAGAGTTTGTGAGTGGATTTCTGGAAAATTCGTCGGTTACTCCATTAGTCACGTGAATGGTCGTTACCGGGCCGGGAAGTTAAAATCCATGCAGCAAGCCTATGGAGCTGTTTCACGGGCTTCAGGCCCATACCTGGTAGACGAAACCACGGCAATCGTGCGGTTCATTTTTCCCTGCGGCAAACCAGCCGAGAACAAGTTCTACTCAACGGGAGATTACTTCGAAAAGCTGGCCGGAGACGGGGAAGCGGAAACCAAGGACGAGGCGGCGAGGATCCGTTGGTTCTTTTATATTCTCTTCGTCGAGAGCATCGTTGAGATCGTCAACGGGGAAGATGAGATTTGGCTCCTGGAAAGTGGCCTCAAGAACAAGCTTCACATCTGGAAGGTTCACAATAGGTGAGCAACTCAGGTTCCGGAGCGCTCGCGCAACAGACCGGAGGCGAGGCAACAAGGTGGTGGTGGTCGTCCCCGAGCGGAGGCGTTGGCGATCGCCGCCAGGAACGGGTCAATCGGGCTTTCGGTGGAACAGGGGGCTGGTGTCGGCGAGGTTCAGTTCGGAGAGGTCCAGGCCGGAGTTGGGGTTGCGGGAGTGGGCGAGTTGGAGTTGGCGGGCGACACGCTGGGCGGCGGGCAGGGCGTAGTATTTCACGAGGCCGACACTAACCTGCACCTCGAAAATGACGACCAGCAGGCATTGGTAGTCGAGCGCCAGGACAAAGAGGCTGAACTGTTCGCCTTCCTGGTAGAGGCTGTGGAAATGAGTTTCGCGGACGAGCCTGGCAATGGTTTGGTTGGCCAGGAAGGCGCCGGCGGCCAGGGCGGCGATGCTGGTGAGGTCGAACTGGCGCGTGTCACCCCGGCTGGCGATGAGGAATCCGCCCTGATCGATGATGAGGGCCGTCGTGGCGTCGGTTTGGGCCAGCAGTTCCAGCAGCTCGGCCTCCAGCCGCACCATGTCCTTCTCGAACAATTGGGGCACGGTGGCCATGTCAGGCGTACTGCGGGGCGCGCTGGCTGATGAATTTATGCAGCAACAGGCGCGTGATCATGTTCAGCGTCTCGAAGACGCCTTCGCAGCGGTGGGCGGTCGAGGAGAAGGCCGGCACCTGGAGGTCGTGGTTGTTGAGCAGGAACTCCATGTATTCCACCGGGGCGGCGTTGGGCAAATCGCGTTTGTTGTATTGCAGGACGTAGGGGATGTCTGCCGGGTCCAGCTTGAGGGTCCGGAGGTTTTCCTCGAGGTTGGCGAAGCTTTCGACGTTCTCGGCCATCTTCTCGTATTGGGAGTCGGCGACGAAGACGATGCCATCGACGCCGCGCAGGACGAGTTGGCGGGTGGTGTTGTAGATGACCTGGCCGGGGACGGTGTAGAGCTGGAACTTGGTTTTGAAGCCTTTGATGGCCATGGCTTCGATGGGCAGGAAGTCGAAGAACAGGGTCCGGTCGGAGCTGGTGGCCAGCGAGACGAGCTTGCCTTTGTGGCCGGCGGCGGTCTGGACGTGATCGTGCACCTGGACCAGGTTGGTGGTCTTGCCGCCCATGGCGGGGCCGTAATAGACGATTTTGACCTGCAGTTCCTTAGTCGCCTGGTTGATGATGGCCATAACTCATTTGGGTTTGTGGTTCAACTCCGCCGCCAGGGCCGCCAGTTGGGCCGTGGGCAGGGGTTCGCTGGCGCGGCCGAAGGCCGCGAAGAAGATCGCGTTCACCCGGAAGATTTTCCACGGGACATTGCCCACGGTGAAGTTGAGATTGTTGAGTTCGCCCATCCGCAGTTCTCTGGTGCACTGGCTGACCTTGCCAAAAATCTGCGGCAGAAACGCCGCCAGCGTGTCGGCATTCAAATCCGGTCCCAGCCGGCTGGCCACCAGCAGGCCGTCCGGCAGGCCAATGAGCGCGCCGGCCACGTTGTCCAGCGACGCCGCGCGGGAAACGATTTCATTCGGAGTCGCGTACTTGGTGATGAACCGGGTCCCGCTCGTGGGGCCGCGTTTGGCCTCCGGCTCGCACGCGCGCACGCTGCCAGTGGCAGTGTCCTGAAAGTAGTAATTGCTGTCCGACGCCGCCGCGCCGGGCGCCGGGGCCCTGCTGATTTCCGCCGCCCACGCGTCAGGCGCCGGGGCGCTGCTGATTTCCGCCGCCCGCGTGCGAAGCGCCGGGGCGCTGCTGCTTCCGGGCTGGGGAAAACCGAAGAACAGGTTGGGAATGCTTTGGTCAATGGCCACCTTGCGGCGCGATTGACCAGTCTCCCGTTGGCGGGCCAGGAAGAGCGGCGCCACGACCTTGAGCGGCACCTGCACCACGGTGCTGTCCAGAATGGATATCGCCGCCGGCGGCGCGGGTCTAATCCACGAACGCAACGTCTTCCAACTGAAGGCGACTCGGCCCTGCTTGAGGGCTTGCTCGACCGCTTCCGCGGGCAAAGCCACCTTGGCCTCGAGCAGATTCAATTGCACCATGTCCCGGCGCACCGCCTCGGGCCAGGCTTCCGCCAGGGCCACCAGGCTGATGACCAACGGGTCGGAGGCCTGGGCGGAAGTTGCCGGTTGAGCAACCAAGGCCGGCAGGGCCCCAGGGTGATGGCGCAAATCGCGCTGCTGGCCAGGGGCGGAAACCCATGCCGGCGGGGCCGGGGTTAGCCTGGCCGGAGAGGTTGCAGGCGCCGGCATCGGGATGGGCGGCGTGTCAAGGGGTCCGGGCGGCTCGGGGGGTGTCAGTCCGGCAGGTGGCAGCGGGGTGTTGGGAGCGGTGAGCGCTGGCGGGTGCGGGGGCATTGGCGGGGTGGACGGGCGGCCCAAAACGATCCGCGCCTGGCCCTGTGGATCGAAGGGGCTGCTAATCTGCTCCGGCACCTCAACCTGCCTCTGAACGCGTCGGCGCAGAGCCAAGACGGGATCCAGCCGGGAGAGGATTTCGCGCAGCGGCAGCGTCACCTGGACCCCGTCGCCGTCAGTCTCCGGGGAAAACACCTGGGGCGCAGCCTGGCGCAAGGCGCTAAAGGGAATCTTCACGATCCCGCGCGCCAGTTGCGGGAGAATGGCTTCCAACGGAATGGAAATGGTCTGGTTGCCGATCTCTGGCTGCCTGACTCTTGCCTGCAACTCGAGCGGCAGCCCGCTCAGAATTGTCTGCACGGGTATCCGGACGCCCGTGACGTTGTCCTGCGGCTCCGCCGGAGGATCGGGGGCGGCAGCAGGCGGGAGCATGGGTGCGGGCGGGTCGCGGTCTCGAGCTTGCGCGGGCACCAGCCTCGCCAGGAGGTTCTTAAGGAAACCAAACATTTTAACGCTGTGGGTTGGTCATCGTTGACGATTCCGAGGGCCTTGGTGCAGGAATTATGCCACGAGGGCGCCAGCCAGGAGAAATGACGCGGCAGAGACCAACCGGGCTGCTGCTTACTTTTTCCCCCGGTGGGCTGCAATTGCTGCGCCACCCCGCCTCTCACCGCCTGCCTGCGCCCCGCCCGGCCCAGGCTGGGGGCGAGGCGAAACCAGACGACCTGATTTCCAGCCGCCTTGGGAAGATGTCAAAGGCGCCCGCTCAAGCTGGACACGTGTGTCTCATCACTGGACTGGCTGTCCTGTGATTGCGCGTCCAGAATAGAAGGGTTCGCCCTCCTTTTCGCGCCCAGCCCAGGCTCTGCGCTCCGCCCTCCCGCCAGCTTTATCCCAGGGCCGGGAGGCGAGACTGAGCCTGCCGGGATGAGCTTTTGTTGGGCCGGCCCGATAAACGGAACGGCCCATGCTATTACGCCTGAGCACCGGCTTTGGCTGTCCCAAAAACCGGACTAAACAAGACACGGCATGGCAGTTTATGCGTAAAGTGACGGACTCGCGCCCCAAAATCCTGCTGGTGGATGACGAGCCGGATTTGCTGGCCTCGTACCGGGAAATCCTGGCCCAGTTGCCCAGCCAGCCGGAGATTCACACCGCGACTTCCGGCGCCCGCGCCATGGCGCTGCTGGAGGCCGAACCGTTCCGCCTGCTGATTTGCGACCTGAAGATGCCCAAGATGGACGGCCTCCAAGTGCTCTCGATTGTCCGGCGCAAGCACCCGCAGTTGCGGACCGTGGCGCTGACCTCGGTGATGGACGAGCAGTTCCGCTCCCGCGCTTATGCCCTGGGCGTGGACCTGTTCTGGCACAAGCCCAGCAGCGAGGAGGAAACCAGGATGTTTCTGGAGTGCCTCGAATCGCTGCTGGGGCGCGAAGCCGAAGGCGGCTTTCGCGGCATCCAAAGCAAGGGCCTGGTGGACATCATCCAGTTGGAGTGCCTGTCCCAAAGCTCTTCGGTGCTGCGGATTGCCAACGGTGCGCTGACCGGCAAAATCTGGATTCAGGACGGCGAAGTCATTGACGCGGAATCCGAGGCGCTGCAGGGCGAGCCGGCCTTCCGCCAAATCCTCTCCTGGCGGGCGGGCCATTTCGAGACTCTGCCCGCCGAGCCGGAGCGGCCCCGGGCGATTGCCAAGCCCTACAACGCGCTCCTGCTCGAGTCGGCGCAGGCCCTGGACGAAAGTCGCACCGGGCCCGCCGCCCAAGGCGGAGCCCTGCCCGCCGCGGCCGCGCTGCCGCAGCTCTCGGAGATCGAAGGCGTCGAGTTCGTCCTCGCCCTCAAGCCGGGTCAAGCCGCCCCCCAAGTGGCCCGCGGCCTGGAGAACCCCAACCGCATGGCCGCCTGGGCACAGCAGAGCCTGGCTGGCTTTCGCTCCCTGGGCGAGCGCCTGCGCGCCGGTCCGCTCGAACAACTCCAGGGCCTGGGTCCGCAGCGCCATGTGGCCCTCGCCGCGCAGGGTGACCTGGAGTTTTGCGTCGGCTGGAAATCCTCGGTGGCCGCAGACCAAGTGCAAACCATGATGAAGAAAGTGCTGGCGCTATGGGCCTCCTGAGTCCTTTTGCCAAACCGGCGCCGACGTTATTGCGCCTGCCCGCGGGCAGTTTCACGGTCGACTGCCGCGGCAGCGTGCTGATCGGCACGCTGCCCTCGGCTTTTCCGCCCGCCCTGGTGCGCGAGATTGGCCAACAGGTGCTCCGGGTCTTTCGCGAGGCGGCCGCGGCCCAATTGCCGCTCGCCCAGCTCATCATCCACTATGCCAGCCTGAAGATCACCGCCTGCGAAATGCGCGGGGGCGCCCTTGTCTTCCTCGCCCCCAAAGCCGCTTTCGGCCAGTCCAACCTCCCCTGATTCGTTCCCTTATGCGCCCTACCAAACTGGACCAACTCATTGACCAGATGGAGAACTACCTCGAGTGCTGGAAACAGTTCAACGGCTTCCTCAATCTCGGCCGCGAAAAACGTTTCGCCCAGGAGGACGACACCCACTTCCTGGAAGTCAAGAGCGTGCTCATCCAGGAATTGGAGCTCATCCTGGCCTCGGTTGAAGTCAGCTCCCCGACCCGCGAAGAGGTCCACGCCCTGGTCGGCAACGCGCCCTCCTTGCGCTACCTCGGCGAGTTGAGTGACGGCGCCCTGCGCAACCTGGAAAACCAGTGGCACAGGATCTATATCGGCTGGCATGCCATTCTCGGCCAGTTGAAAGTCCGCCAGCGTATCGACGACCACAAATCCGGCTTCGCTTTGCTGTTTAGGCGACGCAAACAGTAGGCCCGCGACTTCGAGTCCGAAGGCGGCCGAAGGCCCCCGCTGCTCCCACGGCGGAGGAACTCTCCCCTCTTTCCCTGGTCCTCCGGCCGGAAAGAGCGGGGGCCGGCTTCGACCTTCGATTTGCGCCTTGTCATTCGGGCTGTTTTATCGTTTCTACGTAGTCCTTATGCCAATTTGGATTGTGGCGCTTGTGCTCGGTATCATCGAGGGTATTACCGAGTTCCTCCCGGTTTCCTCCACCGGCCATCTGCTGATTGCCGAGTGCTGGCTGCCGCGCCAGACGGATTTGTTCAACGTGGTGATTCAATGCGGGGCGGTCCTGGCCGTGCTGCCGCTGTTCCCCGAGCGGTTGCGGCAATTCGCCTTCGAGTGGCGCCGCAAGCCCACGCAGGACTACGCCCTGAAAATCCTCCTGGCCTTCGTCTTGACGGGCATCGGCGGGTTGGCCTGGGATAGAATGGGTCACCACTTGCCCAAGGCACTCCCGCCGGTCGCCTGGGCCTTGCTGATCGGCGGCATCGGTTTTGTAGTCGTCGAACAGTGGTTGCGCGGGCGCGCGCTCAAGAACGAAGTGACCTGGACCATCGCCGGCGCCGTGGGCATCGCCCAATTGATCGCCGCGATTTTTCCCGGCACCTCCCGTTCGGGCGCCTCCATTCTATTCTGCCTGATGCTGGGACTCAACCGGCCGGCGGCGACCGAATTCTCTTTCCTGGTGGGGATTCCCACCATGCTCGCCGCCGGCGGGCTTGAGATCTTCAAGGCCTTGCGCCACCACACGCCGGACACTCCTGCCGAACAGTGGAGCATGGTAGTGCTCAGCTTCATCGCGGCGGCGGTGGTCTCCTTTATCGCCGTGAGATGGCTCCTGGGCTACGTCCGGACCCACACCTTCGTCGCCTTTGGCTGGTACCGCATCGCGCTCGCCGGGCTGATTGGGGCCTTGCTGCTGCTGGGCTACGGAACGCGCGAGCCGAAGCCGAGCCCAGCCCCGGCCCGACAGGAGCTGGCCGCGCGCCTGGGTGAGAGAGGCCCGCTGGGCCAATTGGCCGGTTCTCAGCCGTAACGATTCATGGGCTTGGGGAGCGCACGCGGCCGGCGTGCCGTGTTTCCCGACGTGCCGGGACCAAACACCTTCGACCAACTGCCTCGCTTAGGTCTTTGATCGCAACATCCACGTTTTTGCGTGAATGTCTTGGCATGTTTCCTTTGGAGGGGCCTGATTCTTCGGCGCGGAGCGCCGCATTTAACGCGGCGGGGAAAGGCCCACGTTGCTCTTCCCGCTCAGGAATTGACGCGTCGCTCTTGGTTGCGGCTCCGCCGCGTTAAGGCGAGGGACTCAGTGCCTGGGGCAAGGGAATGAAAAGCTTCATGCCTTCCCGGAGGAGATTCGGGTCCTTTTTCAAGCGCGGATTGGCCTTGAGGATTTGCTCCTGGGTCACCTTGATGTTCTTCTCCCGGCAGGCGGCAACAATGGCCGAGAGCGTGTCGCCCTTGGCGACGGTGTAATAAAACCCACGCTCCGACGCGCCCTCCTTATCGGCGGGCGGCCGGTTCGGCGCGGGGGCAGGGCCGCTTTTCGTATTGGAGGGCGGCGGGGCGCCGCCAGGGTTCCTCGGGACCGGCAGCGGCGAGGTCTTCAGCGTGTCGATCAGGCTGAGCAACTCGGCGCGAATCTTCTGATTGTTCTGGTCGCCCTCTATCCGCTTGCGGTCGACCTCTTCGATCGCCTTGGCCAGGCGCTTAAAGTCCTCCTGGCTGGCATAAACCGGCAGGGGTTTGCTCTGCTGTTCGCGGAGGTTTCCCAGTTCAGCGGCCAGTTCCTCGAGCCGCTTGCCCAGCGCTTTCTGGCCGTCAATCAAGTCCCTGATCTTGCCGTCCAACTGGTTAAGCCGCTCTTCCGTCGCCGCGTCCTGGGGGCGTCCCACCGCCGCCGCGCCAAGCGCCAGCGCGATAACCCAAAATCCAATTCGCTTCATGCCCCGAAAATAGGCAGGGCGGGGGCCAAGTTCAAGATTCAAAAGCGTCTTGGCATTTTAACGTTTCAAGGTTTTAAGGCCCCAATTACATTGTCGGCATGACGGTCCTGGAAGTCATCCAGCGCAGCGCGGAGTTCCTGGCCAGGAAGGGCGTGGACTCGCCCCGGCTCCAGGCGGAGTTGTTGCTGGCGCACGTGCTCAAGGTGCCGCGCCTGCAGTTGTATCTCAATTTCGAGCGCCCACTCACCCCGGCGGAAATCGAGGCCTTGCGCCAACTGGTCCGGCGGCGCGGGCAGCGCGAGCCGTTGCAGCAGATCACCGGCTGGACTTCGTTTTGCGGGCTGGAAATTGCCGTCAACCGCCAGGTGCTGGTGCCCCGCCCGGAAACCGAATTGCTGGCGGAGCGCGGCTGGCAATTCCTGCGCCAGCTTGTGGGCCAGGCGGCCGCCCCGCCAGCGGGGCCGCCGATGGCGCTGGATTTCGGCACCGGCAGCGGTTGCGTGGCCATTGCCCTGGCGGTCAACTGCCCGCCGGCGCAGGTTTATGGCGTCGAGGTGTCCGCCGCGGCGCTCGCCTTGGCCAGGCAAAACGCCGCCCGCCACGGAGTGGCCGGCCGCCTCCGGTTCCTGCAGGGTGAGGGCCTGGCGGTCTTGCCGGGCGACCTGCGCTTCCACCTCATGGTCAGCAACCCCCCTTACATCCCGAGCGGCGAACTCGACGGGCTGCAACCCGAGGTGCGGGACTACGAGCCGCGCCAGGCGCTGGACGGCGGCGCAGACGGCTTGGCTTACTACCGGCAGTTGGCGGCCGAGGCGCCGCCCTTCCTGCAGCGGGGCGGCCGCCTGATGGTGGAATTGGGCGACGGCCAGGCGGAGCGCCTTCGCGCCCTCTTCGCCTCGCAAAAGTGGATTGTCGAAGCGGTCGAGGACGATTACACTCAACGGGCTAGAATCCTGGTGGCGCGCCGGGAGTGAGTCACCCGCGCCCGCCCGGCAGGCGGTGTCGAGCCCAGGAGTTGCCAAGGCAATGGATAGTCTGTTAATCAAAGGCGGAGTGCCGCTGCGCGGCGAGGTCAGGATCAGCGGGGCCAAGAACGCGGTGCTGCCGATCATGGCGGCGGCGCTGCTGACCGATGGGCTTTGTGTCATCCGGCGGGTGCCCAACCTGAGCGACGTGCAGTTCATGGGCCAAATCCTGACCTGGCTGGGGGCGGAGGTCCGCTTCGAGGGGGACACCGTCTGCATCGCGGCCAGGAGCATCAAAGGGGCTGGCGACTACGATATGATCCGCAAGATGCGCGGCTCGATCTGCGTGATGGGGCCGTTGCTGGGCCGCTTGAAGAAGGCGACCGTGTCGCTGCCGGGGGGCTGTGTGATCGGCGCGCGGCCCATCAACCTGCATTTGAAAGGCCTGAAAGCGCTCGGGGCCAAGGTGAGCATCCAAGGGGGCTACGTTCACGTCAGCGCCCGGCGTTTGGTCGGCTCCGCCGTGTTTCTGGGGGGCCGCGCGGGTCCGACGGTGCTGGGCACGGCCAACGTGATGATGGCGGCCACGCTGGCGGAAGGGGTAACCGTGATCGAAAGCGCCGCCTGCGAGCCGGAGATCGTGGACCTGGCGTGCTTCCTCAATGCCCTGGGGGCCCGGGTTGCGGGCGCCGGCAGCCCAACCCTTACCATCACCGGCGTCAAGCAACTGCACGGGGCCGAACACGAGGTCATCCCCGACCGCATCGAGGCGGCCACCTACGCGATTGCGGCGGCCGCCACCGACGGGGAAGTGACGTTGCGGGGCGCGCGGCCGGACCACATGCGGGCGGTGATCGACAAGCTGAAGGATGCCGGCGTGCGGGTCGAGCGGGACGGCCCAGGCCTGACCGTCCGCCGGGCCGGGCGCTTGAAGGCGGTGGACATCACCACGCTGCCCTACGCCGGGTTTCCCACCGACGTGCAGGCGCAGATGATGGCGTTGATGACCCTCACGCCGGGCATCAGCATTATCACCGAGCGCATCTTCGAATCGCGCTTCCTGCACGTCAGCGAACTGGCGCGCCTGGGGGCGGACATTGAAATCGAGGGTCCCAGTGCGATTGTCAAGGGGGGCAAACCGCTGACCGGGGCGCCGGTGATGGCCAGCGACCTGCGGGCCTCGGCGGCCCTGGTCATCGCGGGCCTGGCGGCGCGCGGCGCCACGCAGGTCAACCGCGTCTATCACCTGGACCGTGGCTATGAAAACATCGATGGCAAGCTGCGCCAACTGGGCGCGCGCGTCCAACGCATTGAGGAATCATGACTAAACTAATTGCTGTGCTGATTATCGCCCTGTTCCTTTTCGGCGCCTGGCACCTGGTTATGTACTACGACAAAATCCAAAACGAGAAAGAATCCGAGCAGAAGCAGGCCGTCGCGGCCAGGGTCGTGGGCGACTCATTGGCCGGCATGCCCTCCCAGCTCGAGGACTCCTTCCGTGTCGCCACGGCGCAAGGCGCCACCGGTCTGGGAAACTGGCTCAAGGTTTACGGCCCGAGCGTTCAGGACCCGCGCAAGGCCTGGATCGAACTGGATTATTGCGTCCTGCTTGCCCGAGACAACCCGGCGGAAGCCAGGCGCATCTTCGGCGAGGTCAAACAACGCACGTCCCCATCCTCCCCCATCTGGCCCCGCATCAAGGAACTCGCCAAGACCTACGAATAGCCGGCCTTTTCCCTCCCGGCCGCCGCCAGCACGGATGCGGGCCCCTCTCACTTTTTTGGCAGCCTTTCTGACTCTTAATCTTAATCCTAATCTTAATCTTAATCTTAATCCTAATCCTAATCCTAACGAATCGCCTCTTCGGCCATGCGAGACTGGAGGTCTATCAGGAATCTCTGGCCTGCCTCGCCTGGCTCGAGCCCCTGCTGCAGATGCTCCTGCCGGAAATTTAGCCTTTGACCTGGGGCGCCTACCATCTACCTTTGGGGCGGCATGAAACATTCCGGCCAAGCCAGAAAGGCAGCTTTTAAGTTAATCGTGCTTTCGCTGGTGGCGGTGGTGGTGGTCTGGGCCATCGGTTTCCTGGTGACGGTGATGGGCATTTCGCTGATGGCCGTCCTGATGGTCATTGCCCCAATGCTGGTGGTGGTCTGGGTCCTGTTTGCGGCCTTCACGGTGTTCTTTTTCCGCGACCCGACTCCGCGCGTACCGGCCGGGGCCAATCTCGTGCTCTCGCCGGCCCACGCCAAGGTGGACGTGATTGATCGGACCACGGAGCCGGAGTTCATGGGCGGCGAGTGCCAGCGCGTCGCGTGCAGCGGCGCCGAGTGCGCGCCCCCGCCGGAGATCGGTGAGCCGCGTGCAGGGCTGGGGTTTTCTGCAGGCTGACCCAAGTCGAGCTCGTGTGCAGTCCGTATTTCTGGTTCACTCGCTGTGCCCTCTCCCAGGTGCTGGCTCGGGGCCATGCTCGGTACCGGGGCGAAGGGTAGAGCGGCCTTGCTGTTCGTCAAGCGGTCTGCTGCCCCGGTGCAGCAGCCCCAGCAGAACGGCGACCACCGGGTCCCCGCGCCACTTCGAGAGCGCCCGTGCAGCGAGCACACCGCCAGTCGTCAGCATGGCGATGCTGATCGGGTAAAGGAGCACCGCCTCCTGGTCCCACGCCACCGCGGAGGAAGCCCGCTCTTGGGCAACAGAGAGGAAGAATGCACCGACTGCAATGTTGATGGCACCGCCCAGAAGGTGGAACCAGCGGTCACGGCGCCAATTCGCATGGCGCTTGGCGAGGATGGCGCGACATCTCGCCTGCGCTTCCGCATCCTGAACGCTCGCGTAACCTCTAATTCGCATCTGGATATGCCTGCTTGATGTGATTTCGAGCCGCTTCCGGGTCCTTCCACCAAATGCCGCAGGCCGTGCAGCAGTCTATAAAATTGTGCTTCACCTTCAGCTCGGCCCTTTTCTCGGCTTTCGCGTTGTGAACGTACTCCCCAAGCATGATCGCCGAGCCCACGACTATCGCGACGGCACCGCCTACTGCCACCCTGCCAGCGAGGGGCACCACGCCAAGAAAATCGATCCCACCACCCACGACGTAACCCGACGTTCTTTTGCCCGCAGCCTTGCCGCTCGCCGCAAGGCCGTCTAGCTGCCTGAAGCGGCCGCAGCCGCGCGGGCCGCGGCGGCTCGCGCGACTGGAGAAAAAGGGCCTGGAGAGCGGCATGCGGGGCAATTGGCGATTGTGCAAATAGTTATGACTGATCCGTATCCGTATCTGACTCATCCGTATCCGCATCTGACTGACCCATATCCGTATCTGACTGACCCGTATATCTATCTGATGACTGACCCGTGTCTGACTCGGCATTGTACCGCTCCCTGTCCTTTAGATACTGCTCAAGGAGATCGCGGCGGAACAGGAAAATCGGATTCCGGCTGATCGCCAGATAGCGCTCCGAGCAGACGACGCGTACACCATAGAGGTAGCAGATTGTGAGCAACCACGACGCGCAAATAGTCCCTGCGAGTCCAGCGTCATACAGCCGACTCATGGACTTGCTGCAAGCGAGCAAGACCGCCCGGACGACTGTATGCAGGAGCAGTATCACCGCCGTACCGCGTGAGGCCGTCCTCGCAGCTCCCGACGGCTGGATGATCGGCGCAAGTGCCGGCGCTTCGTTTTTGAGTTTGTAGCTTATCGGCAGCGCAAGGAAGAGCAGGGGCATGAGCACGGCGCAGTCTGCTCCCCACCGAGGCTCGCCACCCAGGAGCCACCGGTCAGTTCCCAGCGCGGCGCTGGCCACAAATACGGTCGCGCTGCCGACAGCACCGCTGAAGCTCACTGCCCTGCCTATTAAGTGCCACCAGCGCATCCGCTCTTTTCGAGGCAGTCCTTAACGCCTCTGTAAATGTCCGAGAGTTCGAGGAGAGTCGACACGGGGCCAAGGATCCTTGCCGCCCGCTTAATCTTCTTGAGTTGGGACACCTGCTTAAGCTTGCCGGGCTTTGCGCCCGTGGCATGCCGCGTCGCAAGGTGCTCCTGCCGTTGGATAAACTGGTCACCGCCACCGGCGTTGTATTGCGCTTGGCAGTAGTCTTCTCCAGCGCCTGCTGCATTAGAGCCGGCGCCGAGCGGGCTTAAGTCGCACAACTTGTCCGTCGTCCCAGCAATGCACTGTGCGGGGTTGATGTCGGGGAGGAAGCACCCGAGCACGGGTATGCGGCCGAGCCCAGTGTTGATGCCCAAGTCTAGGAGGCAGGTCACCAGCTTCGTCTTGTCGCATGCAAAGCCGTAGGGGTCAATGAAGTCTAGTGGCTTGTTCCCGACGAACTGCTGGAGGTTCGGGCCAGCGGCCTCCCCGATCGGGTCCCTCTTTGTCCACCTCTGCAGGTTTGGATCGTAGAAGCGGTAGAGGTAGTAAACGAGGCGTGAGTTGGCGTGGTACTCCTTGCTGGAGAAGCGGTATAGGTTGGCATCTGCCAATGGGCCGCTCATGGCGAGGACGTTGCCGAAGGGGTCGTAGTTGTAGCGCGCGACTACGGCGTTGTTGGAGTTGATGAGGCAGGTGACGTTGCCGTTCCCGTCGCAGTGGTAGTACGCGTGAGCCGAGGATGGTTGAGAAGTCAGGAGGGATTGGTCCGTTCTGGCGAGCAGGCCCCCGATACCACCGGCGTCATCCAAGGTCGCGCTCAGGTCGATCCCACGGGTATAAGCCACGTTGGGGAGGTTGTTCGCGTCGCGCTCCTGGATGACGAGCGGGCCATCATAGACGTATCGGACCTCGTTGGTCTTGACCCAGGCGCCACCCGACGAGGTGTACTCGCTCCGAATGCGCCTGCGGCCGAGGGCGTCGTACACAAACGCGCTTCGCCATTGGCCGGTCACATACACGTTGGTCAACTGGTTGTCGAAGTCGTACTCGAACGTGCGGAGGCCGTCGCTGGTGAGGTTGCCGTTGGCGTCATAGGTGAAGCTCACCGGGGCGGGCAGGTTGACGGTCACGGTATCCTGGGCGGTGCGGCCGTAGCTGTCAGTGGCGGTGGCGGTGTAGCTGTTCTGGCCGCTGGACAGGCTGGCGCCCGCCCGCGCCCAGGTCCCGTCGCCATAGACCTGCGCCGGGCCGGAGGACAGCCCCGTGCCCGAGACGGTCACGGAGACCGAGGACAGGCCATAGCCCACCGTGCCGGCGACGGTGAGCGTGCCGGAGCGGGAGGCGCCGGTGAGTTCGTTCCCGGCGTTCGCGCTGAACGTTTCCACGAGGGCGTTGTTCGTGCGGTAATTCAAGTTCCAGGCGGCATCATAAGCATAACCGAACTTCTCGTGCAAGCGCGGAGTTGAGCCGCCGTTACTCCCAGCCGGCAGCGGTCTGCAACTGGCCGATCTTGTCGTAAAACTGGAACGCCCCTGGCAATTGCTCCCCTCCCCCGCAAATTTAGCCTTTGACCTGGGGCGCCTACCATCTACCTTTGCGGCGGCATGAAACATTCCGGCCAAGCCAGAAAGGCAGCTTTTAAGTTAATCGTGCTTTCGCTGGTGGCGGTGGTGGTGGTCTGGGCCATCGGCTTCCTGGTGACGGTCATGGGCATTTCGCTGATGGCCATCCTGGTGGTCATTGCCCCAATGCTGGTGGTGGTCTGGGTCCTGTTTGCGGCCTTCACGGTGTTCTTTTTCCGCGACCCGACTCCGCGCGTGCCGGCCGGGGCCAATCTCGTGCTCTCGCCGGCCCACGCCAAGGTGGACGTGATTGATCGGACCACGGAGCCGGAGTTCATGGGCGGCGAGTGCCAGCGCGTCTCCATGTTCCTGTCGGTCTTGGATGTCCACGTGCAGAATGCGCCGGTCGGCGGCACGGTCGCGTTGGTCAAGTACACCATGGGCCAGTTTATCAATGCCCTCAAGAGCGAGTCAGCGACGCACAACGAAAACGTCCTGCTCGGCTTTGCGGCGAGCGAACCGCGCGGGCAAAAGGTGGCGGTGCGCCTGATTGCGGGGGCCATTGCCCGCCGCATCGTGACCTTTGTGCAGCCGGGAGACGAGGTGGCGCGGGGCGAGCGGATCAGCCTGATCCAGTTCGGCTCGCGGGCGGACGTTTACCTGCCCGCCAACGCCAGGATCACGGTCAGACTCAATGAGCATCTGGTCGGCGGGGAAACCGTGCTGGCGATATTTGAGTGAGCCAAAGCTTGCCGCTGCCATGGATTCGCCCTCCTCCCTTGCTCGCAACGACGACCCGGCTGAGCCGAGACTCAAGATCTATTTCCTCCCAAACCTGCTGACGGCCGGCAACCTGTTCTGCGGTTTCGTGGCCCTGACCAAGATCGTCGAGGCCCATCTGGAGACGGGCAATTTTCACGCGATCAAAGTGGCGCTGGGCTTCATCCTGCTGGCCTGCATTTTTGACCTCTTGGACGGCCGGTTGGCGCGCCTGGGCGGCATCGAAAGCCCGTTCGGCCGGGAATTCGATTCCCTGGCCGATTTGATTTCCTTCGGCGTGGCGCCGGCCTTCCTGGTCCACCGGGTGGTGCTCAGAGACGTCTTCCAAGACCACCCCGAGTGGGGCTGGTTCATCGCTTCGATCTATTTGATCTGCGGCGCCTTCCGGCTGGCGCGCTTCAATTGCCTGACAGCCCAAGCCAGCGGGCGCGGGAGCAAGGATTTCCTGGGCTTTCCCATCCCCTCGGCGGCCGGGCTGGTGGCCTCGCTCACGCTGCTGATCATCCAACTCAATGAGAAGGACAAGTCGCTCGGCCCCTGGAAATTTGTCCCGGCGGTGGTGCTGCTCTTTCTCTCGGCCATGATGGTCAGCACGGTCAAATACCCCAGCTTCAAGTCCCTGGGCCTGCGCTCGCTCAGCACCTTCACCAAGATGCTCGTCTTCGCCCTGGTCCTGGGCTTCATCGTGGTCTCCTGGCGCACGATCCTCTTTTACGTCCTGCCGGCCTTTTTCACCCTTTACCTGCTTTATGGTTTCGTCCGCCCGCGCATCTCCCGCGAGATGCGGCGCGAGATTGAGGAAGAGGATGAGGACGAGGACGAGGGAAACGGGGGAACCTTAACCTGAACCCTGAGTGACTGGATTCATCATCGTGGTGCCCTTCCGCGCCGGGCGCATCCCGACTCTGCCACTATTTCCACTCTACCCGCGCGCAGCGCGGCTCTCTGCTGCCCCGGAGGGGCAGCAAGATAGTAGCCCAGGGCAAGGCCCGTCCCGCTCCGGGCGGGACGGGCCGCGGCCCTGGGTAAAGTGGAAAAAGGGATCACCCCCCTCCCATGCGCTCGGAGCGCATGGGAGGGGGGATGGGGGGAGGGCTTCTGCCCGCGCTCGGCCGCAGTGTCAGGATGCGCCCTGCCGCCCACAAGCGCATGGATAGCTTCCATCCCATCCTGGTGGCGGGATTGACTGGCTTTCTGAGCGGTCTGCTGCTGTCCATCCCGGTTGGCCCGGTCAACCTCACGATTCTGAACGAGGGGGCGCGGCGCGGATTTAAGTGGGCGGTGATGATTGGGTTGGGGGCGACCGCGATGGAGGTCGTCTATTGTTTTATCGCGTTCACGGGGTTTGCGTCGTTTTTCACGCGCGGCTACGTGAAGGCGGCGATGGAACTGTTCAGTTTCGTGTTCATGTTGTTCCTGGGGGTGAAATTCCTGCTGGCCCGTTCGGTGCAGGCGCCGCCGGTGCCGTTGGGCGCCGCGGCCAACAGAATCGAGGCCCGGCTGGGCGAGCGGCTGCACCCGCACTCGGCCTTTATGGTGGGGTGGGTGCGGGTGATGGGCAATCTGGGCGTGCTGGTCTTCTGGATTATCCTGGCCGCCAACTTCATCTCCCGCGAGTGGGTCGGGGCCGATTGGCCGGGCAAACTCGCCTGTGTGGCCGGCGTGGCCCTGGGCGTCGGCCTGTGGTTCGTGGGTTTGAGCTGGGTGGTCTCGCTGGGCCATGGGCGGATCAGCGAAAGAACTTTGCTCCGGATGGAGCACCTCTCCGGCGCGGGCCTGCTGGCGCTGGCGCTGATTCATGGGGCGATCATCATGCGGGAAATGGCGCTCAGACACTGAACTGGTTGAGGCGTGGCGGCGTCGAAACGTTAAATGAGTTGGATGGGTTTGACATCTCCATCAATGCGGAAAATCACCCCTAAATCATTCTTCTGCCCCCATCTTTCTGCCTTTGCCTCATCGCGCATTTTCCGGCAAAGGCCGAAGGCTACATTGGCTCCATTGGCTACATTGGCTACATTGGGTAATTTTGCAGCCAAGAGGCAAGGCGGGGCTTTCCAAACGGCCGGGGCTCAGGCATGATCCCCCGCCAGTATATGAACGAGCAAATGTCGAACGCAGACCATTTCAACCGCCGCGACTTTCTCAAGAGCGCGAGCGCCGCCCTGGGTGGGGCTGCCCTGGCCGGGCTGTCCCCGGTTCCCGCCGCCCGCGCGGCGGAACGCTGGCCGCCGAGGGCGCACGCGCTGCTCAGGAAAGGCCAGGTCATTCTCTTCCAGGGCGACTCGATCACCGATGCCGGCCGGAGCCGGGAGAAGGCCGGCGAGGCCAACCGCCAGGCGGCGCTGGGGTCGGGCTACGCCTGGCTGGCGGCTGCGGCCTGCCTGGTGGAGCGGCCGAACGACGGCTTGAAGATTTACAATCGCGGGATCAGCGGCAACAAAGTGTTCCAGCTTGCCGAGCGCTGGCAGAGCGATTGCCTGGACCTCAGGCCCAACGTGCTGAGCATTCTCATCGGGGTAAATGACTTGTGGCACACGCTGGACGGCAATTACCAGGGCACGGTCGAGATTTATGAGCGGGACTATCGCGCCCTGCTCGAGCGCACCAGGAAGGCCCTGCCCAAGGTGAAACTGGTCATCTGCGAACCCTTCGTGCTGCGCTGCGGGGCGGTGAACGAAAAATGGTTTCCCCAGTTCGACGATTACCGCGCCGCCGCCCAACGCGTGGCGGAGGGTTTCGGCGCAGTCTTCATCCCCTTCCAGACCATGTTCGAGGAGGCCATCAAGTATGCCCCGCCCGCCCATTGGGCCAGCGATGGCGTGCACCCCACCGCCCCGGGCGCCTCGCTCATGGCCTACAACTGGCTGAGGGCCGTGGCCGGCAAGGGGTGAGCCGGGCAGGAGCCGCGGTTCTGCGCGCCCGCTAGGCGGGGCTGGCCCAGCTTGCAGCGGCGCTGGCCGTCGGGGGCGGGCGAGGGCAGGGCGCTGACGGGGGTGCCGTCGCGCGGGCGTCCGCTCAATAGCGCTATCACGCTCCAACAGCCGGTCCGCGCGGGCTGGCCCACTCCGGGTGTTCCATAAAGGCGTAGCAGAGCAGGTGGCAAACGCCCATCTGGGCGTCTTCGACGCGGCCATAGTGGGTGTCGTTGATGACGATGACCTGCTCGGCCACCTCGGCCATGCGGCCGCGTTTGGCGCCGACCAGCGCGATGGTGCGGAGGCCGTTTTGCTTGGCCCAGGCCAGGGCTTTCACGCAATTGGGCGAATTGCCGCTCACGCTGAGGCCGAGGGCCACGTCGCCGCGGCGGGCATAGTTTTGCATTTGGCCGGCGAAGACCTCTTCGTAAGCGTAATCGTTGGCCAGCGCCGTGAGCCAGCTCACGTTGTCGTTCAAGGACAAGACGCGAAAGCGCCTGCCGAGTTTGTCGGAGGCGCCCTTGCCGAGGTCGGTTGCGAAATGAGAGGCGTTGGCGGCGCTGCCGCCATTGCCGAAGACAAAGATCTGCCGGTCTTGCTCGAGCGCCCGGCGCAGCGTCTCGATCAGTTCCGCCACCGCGCCTGGCGGGATGGAATCGAGCGCGGCTTTCTGGGCCTCAAGGTAATTGCCAATCCATTGCTTCATGCAGGGATAAGATGCATCAGGACGGGGGATTTGTCAGGAGAATTTCGCGGCTCGTCTATCGGCCAGCAGAGAGCAGCGGGGAATTGCTCGACCCGACCGGGAACGATCCCCGCCCGGCGGTTGACCCGGAAGCGCTCAACCGCCTTGCCGAGGGCAAGGGCAGCCGGTCCGGCGGTCGCAAGTGTCAGCTTGTCCTCGCCAGGACCAGCGCCCCGGTGGGCACGGCATCCTCGCCCAGGGCGGCCAGGGCCAGGCGCGGGCCGGGCGCGAAGGCCTCCATGATGAAGCGGGGCAGGGCGTCTTGGACGGCCGCGCGCAAGGGCTCGCCCACCCCGGACAAACCGCCGCCCAAGACGATGATTTGGGGATGGAACAAGTGTACGACGTGCGAGAGCCCGAAGGCGAGGTCCTCGGCGGTCTCGCGGAGAATTTGTTTGGCGGCGGCATCGCCCCGCTGGAGGGCAGCCGCCAGGTGCCTGGCTTCCCCGCCGCTGCTGCGGCGGGCCAGTTGCGCCAGGGCGCTGGCCGGCGCCTGGGCGTTCAACTGCCGGATGCGCGCGTCCACCGCCCACCCCGAGCAGCGCGCCTCAACAATGGTTCCCTGACGATCCAGCCGGACGTGGCCGATCTCCGCTTCGCCCGGCGTCGCGCCGTGATAGATTCGGCCATCCACCACGAGCCCGCCGCCCACGCCGCTGCCGAGGGTGATATAAAAGACCGGGTTGAAGCCGGCGCCGGCCCCATGGCTGGCTTCGCCCAGGGCGCCTACGTTCGCGTCGTTGTCCACGAGCACGGGCACGCCGGCTAGTTGGCGCAGCCAGCCGGCCAAGTCAAATTCCGACCATCCCTCGACCTGGTGCGAGCGGCAGATCTTCCCTGTTCGCCAATCCACCGGCCCGCCAAAGCCTACGCCCGCCGCCCGGACCTGGCGAGGGCGGAGCAACTCCGGCAAGGCGCGCTGGATCTGCTGCCGAATGCCCTCGGCGCCGCGGCCCGGCTCGACCTCGAGCTTTCGGCGCGCGTGAATCTTTCCCCGCTCATCGCCCAGGACCAGTTGCAGCTTGGTGCCGCCGATTTCGATGCCAAGGTGTGAGGACATTCCGGGTTCGGCAGCTTCAACGGTTCCACGCTTAGCCAAAGTAATCCGGCTCATTTCCCGGCTTCCATTTGATGTTACAGCCGAGGCTGGATTGCTGGCTGGGCGAAACGGGTTTGCCGGTGAGCACGGCCTCGAGGGCGGCGCGCAGGTGCTGGCCGGTGACGAGGATGTCGTTGCCGGGCCGGCTGTCGTCCATTTGGCCGCGATAGACCAGGCGTTGGCCGGGGCCGAAGAGGAAGAAATCCGGCGTGCAGGCGGCGCGATAGGCCTTGGCCACCGCTTGGGTCTCGTCATAGAGGTACGGAAAAAGGTAGCCGGCGGCTTTGGCTTCCTCCGCCATCAGGGCTGGGCTGTCGGCGGGGTAATTGGCGATGTCGTTGGAGCTGATGCCGACGATGCCCACCCCGCGCGGGAGGTAGTCGCGGGCCAATTGAGCGAGGCCGGCGCGGATGTGCTTGACGTAGGGGCAATGATTGCACAGGAACACGACCAGGAGCGCCGGGGCGCTTTTGAAATCGGAGAGCGAGACCGTTTTTCCGTTGGTCTCCGGCAGCCGGAAGTCCGGGGCCTTTGTGCCGAGGGGCAGCATGGTAGAATGAGTGGCAACCATGCCGGGAATGTCCGACGCCTCGGCGGAGATGTCGAATAGAAAAGTGTGAGCGCCGGGCGTCGGGGTCGAGTGGGAAGGGCTCGAGGCTGCACAGGCGGGCGAGATACGGTGTCGGCTGGCGCAGAGCTGGAGCTCTGCGCGCCGGCCTGCCGGGAAAACTCTACTCTATAGCGGATTTGGCCCACGCCTCCCGTTGGGTTCCGCGAGCCTCGACCCGCGACCCTCGCCACCCTGCAACCCAGGCCCTGGGAAATCGGTATAGGCTCAGTACTCGCGGTCCTTCTTGATGCCCGGTTCGGGGAGGGGATACTTGCCGTTGGGGCCGAGTTGGAGCGGGGCGGGGGAGTCCGGGGTGAGCTTGTCCAGCTCCGGGGCGAATTCGTGCGGGCATTGGAGCATGTCGTCGTAGGTGACGACCTGGCCGGTATGGGCGGCCATGCGGCCCATGGACGTGACCAGGCTGGCCATGGCGCCGCGCCGCGCCTCATTGTGGGGCAGGTCCTGGCGGATGGCGTGGACGAGGTCGTCCCATTCCAGTTGGTAGGGATTGGGCTCGGGCTGGGGAAAGGCCCAGAGCATATCGGCACGGGTGAGATTGTGCCCTCTGAAGAGGCGGCAGCGGCCGGGGTGATGGGCGGAGGTGGAAATGATGGCCGAGCCATTGGTGCCTTGGGCATAGCTGGCGAATTCTTCGTAGCACCCGTTTTCACAGCGGCCGATGAAGAACAGCTTGGTGCCGTCCGGGTAGGTGTATTCGACGGAATAGTTGTCGAAGTTCTGGTCCAGGGAATCGCCGCGATAATGGCGGCCGCCGGTGGCGTGGGCTTTGATCGGCCAGGCGTTTTTCATCCAGGAACACTCATCGATTTGATGGATGTTGAAATCGCTGAAGACGCCGCCGCTGGCCCAGAGGAAGCTGTGGAAATGGCGGACCTGGTAGAGCAATTCGGTCAGGTCGCTGGGCCAGTGCCGAGCCTGGGCGGCTTGTCCCGCCATGCGGTAGGCGCGCAGGAGGATGAGTTGGCCGATCTGGCCGGCTTGGATGCGTTCATGGAGTTCCTGGCGGGCCTTGCAGTGGCGGATCATGAGGCCGACCCCGACCTTGAGGCGCTTCTTTTCAGACTCCTCCGCCAGGGCCAGGAGCTTGCGCGTGGCGGGACCATCCACCGTGATGGGTTTCTCCATGAAAACGTTCAGCCCTTTTGGGATGGCGTAGCCGAAATGCACCCAGCGAAAGGCGGGCGGCGTCGCAAAAATCGCCACGTCCCCCGGTTTGAGGCAGTCCATCGCCTTGCGGTAGGCGTCGAAGCCGATGAAGCGGCGGTCCTCGGGCACGTCCATTTGGGCGGCGAAGCCCCGCTGCAAGCCGGCGTAACTGTCCTGCAACCGCTGCGCGAACACATCGGCCATGGCCACCAGTTTGATCGGGCCGCTCTTGGTGGAGAGGGCCTCGCCGGCGGCGCCGGTGCCCCGTCCGCCACAGCCGATGAGCGCCACTTGCAGCAGGTCGCTGCCGGCGGCGTGGACCTGGGGAAGGGCGACTCCGGCCAGGGCCGAGGCTGCGGCCAGCCGGCCAGTATTTTTGAGAAACTCACGACGTGACGATGGAGAATGAATGAGTTCAGTCATGCCCTGGATAGTCTTTGGACCAGGCCCCCGGTGTCAATAGCACAGTTTTGTCAAAGGGTTGAGGCCAGGGCGGATTCAGGAAATAGTGTCGAGGCGCGAAATCATCTAAAGCCCCAACGGGGTTTCGGCCCCCGCCCCTCGGGGTTTGGCCGCAATCCCGATGTGTCGGGATTGGCGTCGCTTTGGGACGCTTACTCTGCAACTCAGAGGACGTATCGCGGCTCGTACAGGGGCCCGAGCCCATGTTTGCGGAGCAGGTCGGCGAATCGGGCCAGGCCGCGCTTTTCGTCGTCGGCGAGGTGGTAATGGATATGCCAGCCCAGGTAATCCTTGCGGAACTCGTAATCGTATTCGGTGCGGCTGCGGATGATGGAATCGAGGGTGTCGAGGCCGAACTGGCGGGCGCCGCGGAGTTGGCGGCGCAGGGCGGCGTTGTGCAGGCCGCGGCGCAAGGCCCATACGGCATAGACGAAGGGCAGCCTGGTCAGCTCGTGCCAGGCGGCGCCCAGGTCCCAAATCTGGTGCGCGCGCGGGGCCAGGGAGAAATCCAGGGCGTGGTCGCCGATGAGCAGCGTGTAGTCCGGCAGGCCGGCGAAGTCGTAGCCGGGCAGGGGCTTGAAATCGGGTTTGAGGCCGCGCTCCGCCAGCAAGACGCGCAGCAGGTGCACGCTGGCAAGGGAGGCCTGGTCGCAGAAGACCTCGCGCGCCTGGTCAATCGGGCCGCGATGCGCCAGGAAAACGCTTTTGACCTCGCCGAGCGAGGCGATGGCCACGCCGTCCAGGATATCGTAGTCGTCGCGCAGGAGCGTCTCGGTCACGCTCACCAGGGCGGCGTCCAGTTCATTGCGCCGGAGCATCGCGGCCAGTTCCGAGGGGGTAGCGAAAACCACTTCGTCTTCGAGCCCGCGGGTCAGGGGCACGGCGTTGAGAAAGCGGACGGAGCCGACGCGGAAGGGGGCGAGGGATGGTTCGAGGCTGGCTTGGCCCGGCTGGGGTGCGCAACGCTGCGCCAGTTCTTCCGCCGTTTCAGACGGCGCCAGCCGCAGCGTGGGAATATCATCGCCCATAGGCTGCGGGGCAGGGCCGGCGGTCAGGGCGATAACGGCGGAGGAATGCGGTCGCCAGGGGCGCGGCCAAGGCGCTCAGGCGGCGAATGGCGGCGACGGCCTCCTCGCGGGCGCGTTGGAGCAGTGTCATAGGGCAATGTTATCTGGCAGCCGCGAAAATGCAAAAGACAATTGGGGGGCCGGAGGGGCGCGCGGCGCGGGACCGCTGCGGGTCGAGAGACGTGGTTCAGGACCTGATGGGAATCCCGGAGGACATTCAGCTTGAGGGCGCTTTGGGTTTTGGACAAAAAATGCCAATACAGCCAATACAGCCAATACAGCCAATAGGACTAGCGAGGCTGGGCCTCAGACCACCTCTGGAATCCCGATTCGGAATCGGGATTCGGAATCGGGATTCATTGAGAATTGAGAATTGAGTATTGCTTAATGGTCAGTAAATATTCAGGTGGGGAGGCACTGGAACGCTGCGTGTGGTCGGGCACCCGCGCCATACGACATGTAGCCGCCGACGTCAGTCGGCGCTGGTCTTCCCGAAGACGAATAGTGCGCCGACTAACGTCGGCGGCTACCTGCAATGGGAGCGAAATTTGAGGTGATGACAACGAGTTTTGCCGGTCGAGAACTGTAGCCGAAGGCTTGGGCCGCCAGGGGGGCCTGCGGCTCAGAGCAGCGGTTGGAGATGAGCCACCGAGCGCTGGGCCTGCTCGAGCGTGCCGCACTCGACGGAAAAGACGATGTCGCGTTTGGCCTTGCGGCAGAGGCGGATGACGCGCGCCCAGTCAATCACGCCGTCGCCGCAAGCGCAGCCGACGGCGGTGCCGGTGACTTTGCCGCGTTGGGCGGAGGATTGCTGGGGGGAAATGTCCTTGGCATGGAGGTGGACCAGGCGGTTGAGGACATGGGCGAGCCACTGGTAGGGGTCGTGGCCGCAGAGATAGCTGTTGCCGGTATCGAAGTTGATGCCGATAGCGGGGCTCTTGACCAGCCTGTAAATGCGGTCGAGCCCCGCGGGGTGTTGGCTGTATTGTTGATGCGGTTCGAGGCCGATCAGGAGGTGCCGGGGTTCGGCGACCTTGGCGGCTTCCATCAAGGTGTAACGCATGAGGGTATGGTCCTCGGCCTCGGTGGTCCAGGCAGGTTTGGGGCCTTCGTCGGTATTGATGAGGGGCGCGCCGCATTCGGCGGCGAAGCGGAGGGCCTGCTTGAGGTACTCGACGCTGATCTCCGGCTTGCAGAGCGGCGAGTGGGCCGAGAGGCCGGAAAGCTTCACGCCGGCTTGCTCGCAGGCGCGCTTCACGCGCAAGGGGTCGTCGAGCATCGAGACGCTGTGGAAATAACCGGCCTCGCTCAACAGTTCGCGTCCCCAATGCACCATCGGTTCGACGTACTCATAGCCGAGTTCGGCGGCCTTTTCGACGCCCCACTCGAAGGGTTTGTCGTGGTGCCGGATGAATTCGAGGTTAACGCCCAGGCCGATTTTGCCCATGTGGTATGGTGGTTGGAATTGCGGGTTTCAAGGTTTGGTTTGCCGCCAGGCCTCCACGCGCTCGCGCAGGGCTGCGGAAGGATACCTTGCTTCCGGGTAAAGGAGGACCAGGTAATTCAACTCGAACTGGTCGCCCTGGTGATAAATCAGCGGCTCCTTGTCCAGGCCCTGCGTGGCGGACAGGTAGGCGAAGGGGGTGAGCATGCTGAAAAAGGCCGCGTCGCCACGCTGATTGGCGGGATGGCCGGCCAGCGCGATGGTGACGGGATGGCCTGGCGCGTCGAAAGAGACCGCCGCCCAGGGCGCGCGGGAAACGTCCTGCCGGTTGCTGGCCAGGTCGGGAGGCGCGCCTGCCAGTGAGTGCACGGCCAGGGCATCGAGGTCCTGGCGGAAGCGGAGGCCGAGGCCGTGATAGCTCGCGCCGCTCAGGGTCACGGTATTGGTCTTGCCGCCCACGTGGAACTTGGACTTCCATTGGAGGGCGACCTCATGCTGGGCCGGGTTGACGGTCAGCAGCAGGGTGCGGTGCTCAACCAACAGGGCGACCGGCGCGGTATCGGGCAGAAAGGCCTCTGCGGGGGCGACCCAGTGCAGCAACTGCTCGCATTGCGCCTGCGCCGGCCTGCCGAACCCGGCCTCGCTAAAGACCGGCCGCCAGGTCCGGATCACCTTCTGCACGCCGCTGCCGGCGACTTCTTCCCAGAAGTTGATCCCGTTCACGCGGATGCCATACATCAGCGCGTGATGGTGCAGATGATCATAGGGCGCATCGCGGAGGATGTTTTCGCCGTCCAGCGGGGCGAGTTCCTTCACATAAGGTTTGAACTTCTGCGGGGCGAAGGCATAGACGAACAGCTTCTGCTGCCCCCAGAGCACCGTCCCGGCGGTGGGCTCTTCACTCGTGCTGAGACTCAGGCCGGCGGCGGCGGCGGCCGCCGCCCAAGCCAGGCCAAGGACCAGGGCCAGGCTGCCGCCAAGGCCGCCGCTTGCCCACGCGCTTGAAAATCGGGGTTTCATTCCAATGCCATTGGTTCAAAGCTTACCGTTGAATCTAGCCCCCCGGGCGGGGCGGAATCTTCCAGATTCTGACAGTGTGAGATTTTGAACACGCCGGCGGAGATAGTGGCTCAGGCCGCCTGGGCCATTCGCCTGAGGTAATCAAAGGGATAAATCCCCGTAGTGTGGCCATCGGCCCAGGTTGGCTGGACCGCATAGCCCCCTACGGTCTCGAGGCGCGCCAGCCGGAAGGCCTCAGGCGGGAGCGGTGGCTCGGGGTTCTGGTGGAGGTTCCCCATGATGTCCGCCTCCCGGCGGCAGCCGGCGCACGGACACCCCCGCCGCAGCTTTTCGAGGGGAATGTAACTCTCGCCGCCATCGTCCCACTTGATTGCCAGTTCTTCTCCAATCGGCTGTATGTCCACCGGTCGCATCGCCGCAAGCTTGCCCGGCGCCACCCGATTTGTCGATCCGGAACCGCGCCCTGCTGCTGCCACTGGTTTTTACAGAAGGTAACGAAGATAACGAAGGTGCCGCCTTGACTGGCAGCCGGGGATGGCGGCCGCCACGGTGGTCCTGCCCAGCGGCGCCCTCTTGTCACCACGGGGCCCTTTTCGGATACTTAAACCGTCGTATGGTGACGACCAGCCAATTGACTATGACGGCGAGAAAGGATGCCCAACGGGGGAAACCGGCCGCCGCGCGCCCGGGCAACGGACCTGGCTCGCGTCTGCCGCTGCTGGGGTGCCTGCTCTGGATTCTCGTGTGCGCAACCTCCTGCCGCGGGGGGCCGTCGGCTAGCCCGGCGGCTAAGTCGCTGACGCTCACCAACGGCCTGCGGGTGGTGTCCGTCTGTTTTCCCGGCAGCACCAACGCGGCCATCTTCACCTACCTGCCCATGGGGCTGGCGGGCGACGGTCCCAACCAGGCCCAATGGGCGCACCTGGTCGAGCACCTGGTGATTCGCTCGACCCAGCCCGGGGATTTGTCCCAGGCCAACGCCGAGACCCTGCCCAATCACATGCGGTTGGACTTCTACGGCAACCTGGGGAATTGGAAGGAGGGCCTGTCCCAGCAGCGGCGCTGGCTTCAAGGCGTGCCGTTCACGCAGGCCAGTCTGGAGGCGGAAAAGCCCAAGGTGGCCGCCGAATGCGACTTCACGGCCAGGAACTTCGCCACCCACAAGTTCGCGCTGGCGGCCTGGGCCCAGGGCTATCGCCACGACCAAAAGCGGGCGGCCCTCAAACAGGATGTCGCCCGGGCCTCGCTGGCGGACATTCAGGCCTATCGTGACAGCCGCCTGGCTCTGTTGAGCAATGTGGTCGTTTGCATCGCCGGCGGCCTGGACTCCGCGCAGACGCTGCCGGTGGCCGCCGCGGCGCTGGGGACCATCGGTTCCCGCGCCACACCGGCCCCGCCCGTCCAGTTGCACCCCGGCCGCCACGAAATGACCTGGGACTTGCCCGCCCGCCACCTGGTCCTCACCTGGCCCATATCGGCTGCGCCAGCGGATGATTTCCCCGCCCTCCTCGCCGCCGCCCAGTGGCTCAACATGCAACTCTTCTCCGACCCGGAACTCAAGAAGATGGCCGGCCTGGCCCTGGCCGGGGCCGACCTCCGGACCCCGGAGGGAAACTTTTTCTTCATCTCCGCCTGCTTGCGCCCGGGTGCCACGTTCCAGGGCCTGGAGCAGAGACTCGAGCGGCCCCTGCAACGGCTGACTTCGCCCGACCAGGACCTGTCCGTGCTGCCGCTGTTGAGCCGCCAATTGGCCGAGGGACTGACCCAGGTGCCCAACCCCAGCCTGCTGCGGCGACAACCGCTGCCCCCGGGGGTGACACCGGCGATGGTGGAGTTGAACCTCGGCCTGCAATGGGGCATGAACGAATTCCTCTACGGGCCGCACAAAGAAGCTCTCGCCCGGCAGCTTTCAAGACTGACCCCCGAACAGGTCCGCCAGGCCGCACGCAAATTCCTGGCGCCCGCACACGCATCGGTAGTCATCCTCGAACCTTAGGGCTCGTGCAAAAACAAGTTCCGAAGGCGAGGCGTAATTCGAACATTATTCTCTGGCATCCCGATTCGGAATCGGGAGCCCGGTGGTCGTTCCCCCTTTACCCTGAACGACCACCGGCTACTTTCTACCAACCCTCCGGGTTGGAGAAAATCGGAATTTGTTTTTGCACGGGCGCTTAGCGACGAGGCTCACCGATGGTGGCCCTCTCCTGAGCCCGCCGAATTGCCCGAGGGCGCCGCGGCGCCGCCAGTCGGTGCCGCGGTTTGGTCTTGGAATCTGCTTTTGGAAAGCTGTTGCACGCTGCCGTCGCTCAGCAAGGTCTGATGTGTTCCGTCGGGCATTTGCGCGTCCATCAGCAACATCTCCGGCGAGGTTTCGACAGCATTCAGGTGGACGGTGATCGCAGAAGCTCCAAATTTCTGGAGCACGTTGGATGCCAGGTATCCTTGCGCGATGAGTTCGTGAAACGTTACCGTCTCCGGCAAGGGCTTGTGGTCAACGCAGAATCTCCGGACCGCGCGCACCACCTGGTCGCCATTGATTGGCGGCGCCGGCCTATTATTATAATATGCGCTCAAAACAAACAGACAGAGCACGGCCAGGGCAAATGCGCCTATCCCGAGGACAGCAACCTTTGTCTTGCTTGTGGTCTGGTTAAACATTCCAAGCGTTCCAGCGTGAAGCTGAGCGATGACGAAGGGTGCGCCGAGGGCGTCCAGATTGGACCAGCAACGTCATTGCGCTCCTCGTTATTCGGTGGAGCGTCTTGTTCGCCATTCTCTTTGGATTACTTGCGGGTGGCGTTTTCAAAGGATTTTCGCACGAATGGCTCTGCGTCGTGAAGGCGACTCAGACTGTTCACCGCAAGTTCAACGTCACCGACTCCCCAGTGTCCGATCTTGGAAACGTCTCTGGCAAAGGAAAGTGAGGGCTCAAGTGCCTCGCGATCGGTTTTCACCCAGACCCTAAGCCCGCCTTGCTGCAAGTGTGCGCAGCAGAATATGGCCTTGTCCAGAGACCAAGTGACGTACTTCGCTTTGTAGGAGCGAGTCACATTGCCAGGGGCCAGATCCTGACAGAACCTGTCCAAGGCTCGATAGAGTTCAACAACCTCGTTCGGCTTGCCTTCCGTGTGATGGGTTTCTGAATACTCGGCGGAGGGGCGCTCAGAAACCCGCCGCGTCTCTTTCTGGGAGTCCGTGCCTACTGGGGTCGCCGGTGGCGTCTGCTTACCGGTGTCCCATATGCGCCGGAGTGCCTCCTCGATCTGGGATGGTCTCACCGAGGGATCACCCATTATCTTCCGAATGAGGCGGATGAATGAAGCCGGTGCCTCGGCGAAGAGACGGTCCAGCGCTTTCCGGACTTTGCCGGTGGTGAAAATTTCGGTCCCCAATTGGTCCAATAGTCCTTTGGCCATGGACTCGCGGGAGAGTCGGTTGAATTGTCTGGCCAGTTCCTCGACTGTCAATCCGCCAGCATCCTTCGAGTCGATGCTGACCTCAAACAGGAGTTTGTCGGGCGCGCTCGCCCTTTCCGATGCCTTGTAAACCTTGTATCTAACTCCGTTGGTCAGCACGCACCACTCAATCCCGTCGTTGGCCGCATAGCCGACGACCTGCGTGATCGACTTGACGTCATCGAGTGGGTCGTCGAGTTGCTTGGCTTCAAGATGGAGGACAACCTTTCGGTTGACTTTCATCGCGTAGTCCACGGACTTGCCGTCGACCGTGGGATGCTCGAGCTCGACCTCGTCCGGGTCGCGTACATCCCAGCCAAGAGCGGCGAGGAGCGGGTCTATGAAGATCGTGCGGGTTGGGTATTCTTTGAGTCCGGTCTTGCGGTGCCGTTCGAGCTGAACGCGCAGACTTTCGATGCACTTCACGATTTCTTTCATTTCGATCTCCATTCCTTGTCGTCTGGCGAATGTCGAAGGTGAGCGACTGCGGCCGACAGGGACGGTGGAGCGCACGAGGCACTCCCGAATTGCCGTCCGGCGTAGAGCCCCGATTTGATCGGGGCAGGCGGGCTTGCGCAGCGGCGGTTCGCTCGACCGATTTTGTTAAGCCGTCTAGGTGTGAACGAAGTCAACATCATCGATTCGCGTCGCATCATGAGGTTGCAGGCCTATGTGAACCAGCGTAGTCCGCTTCCCAGCCTGTTTAGGAACCTCGCCAGCGATGTTCCAGCAATAGTGAACGTCACCGTGTTTGTCATCGACACGGAGGAGTTTGTTTGGCTTGGCCTCCAGCGTCGCTGCACCGAAGCCTTCTTCGCGGAACAGTTCGTTGACCTGTGCGAGGAAGCTTGCTGAGTCCATCTTCTCCCCGGGTTGGCGGCGCGGTGAAAACTCACCGAGGAGAATCTGTGACGGTTTCGCTGCCGCAATAAAGCGCGCGAGAGTGTTGGTGGCCGTACCAACTGCGTTTGAGGCGACAGCATAAGGGTTGGTTCGTGCGTCAGCGTCATACAGCATGAAAGCGCTGTCGATGACGAAACTGGCCCTGAGCCGCATCGGAAAGCCTGCCAGTCGCATGGACTCGGACTGGGTCATAATGCAGACGAGAAGGAAAAAAGCGGCCACGTCTGCGGCGGCACCGAGGTGATCGTGCCAGAGGTAGAAACCATCACCGGTCGAAGCCCGTCCAAAGCGATTGGGGAGCTTGAGCTTCTGACAAACCCTGTAGGACCTGCGGATGGCTGAGTCCACCGCGTTTGTAAGGCTGTAGAGCTGTGCAAGTTGATCTGGGTTATCCAAGCGGGAGAATCCGCACACGTCGACGAGCGCGAATCCCTTCTCATGGTAGAACGGAGCGCCGAAGGTGGCGACGAGGCGACCGATTCGGCGGAGCTCAATCTCGTGGATACGCGGCACTTTTCTCTCCGAAGCATGGAAGACGTGCGGGTTTTCGCCGGAGAGTCGCTGCGCCATCTCCGGACGGAGGCTGTAACTAAGGTTGTAGCCCGCACGAGTCACATCCTCCAAGATGCGAATGGCGTATGGCAGGTCGATGATGTTGGTGGTGAGGATCAACAACGAATCCTGAGAGACGCTGTATGCTACCAACGGGAAAAGACCGGTCGTGGAGTCGGTGAGAAATCCAGCGACCGCCGACAATATTGAGCGCTCGTCTTGTTCGGAAAGCGCGGAGGGTTCGCTCGGCTCCTGGGCTGGTGGCTCGCCGAGAGCTTCGGTTGGTGGGAGTTGTTCGTCTGGCACAAAGTGGCGGCGGTAACGGCCCAACATTATTTATTGTCTTAAACTCAAGCACCGGAAACAAACCGGGTTCCCGATGGTCTTTTCACAAGGCATAACCCGAAACCGCCTTTCAAAGCAAGGAGAAAATGCATTGGCGTGGGAAATATTCCGCGTTATTGAGGAAGATGCGCAAGGTTTCTGGAAGGCAAACTGAGTTTGTGAATTGCCATTGTGGCGGCGGACGCTGATAAAGACAAAGATGGCGGTGGACGGTGGCTGGCAAGCTGGCGCAAGGCATTAGCCAGCGAGCCGTTGAGCAGGCCTGGCGTGCGCGAGGGTTGTCGCGGCATTCTGGAGAGGTTCCTGGGCTATTGCCGGCAAAAGGGCTGGCTGCCCAGTGTGGCCAGAGCGAGGGAGTATGTGGAGGTGGCGCGGTTGGAGCCATGCCCCGGGACCGGTCCGGTTGCAGGGATGGAAGGGCTCCCGGAACTGGTTTTTTCGCCAACGGAAGGGGTGGGAGAGGTCGTCGGTGGATGGAGTGCCGCCATTGGGCCGGAGGGATTTGGGCTAGGCGGACTGGGAGCGGCGGCTCATTGAACGCGCGCGGACGCTCCACCTGGCCTGGCGCACGGAGCGGACCTGCCGCGATTGGAACTGGCGGCTGGCTAGGTTCGTGGAACGCAGGTCGATGGAAATGGTCTCAGACGAGGATGTCCGGCGCTTTTTGAGGCATTTGGGGGTGGAAAAGCAGGTGGAGGCGGCCACCCAAAGGGGCTTTTGACCGCGGCCCGTCGGGGCTTGGCCGCAATCCCAATGTGTCGGGATTGGCGTGCTACGGGCCGCTTGCCCAGGGTAGGCGTTGGGCGCCAACCCTGCGAAACGCCAACGCTCACCGGAAACGGGTGCGATATTATTCTTGCCTTAGGGCGACGGCATCGCTACAAAGAGGCGTCTTTTGCGATGATTGAACATGTCAGCCGAAGCCGTTTAGCTGGAAGAGAATACACTATGAACAACCTGCCTCGTCCCCCATGCGTCATTCGATCCCACGCGCCAGCTTGGGTCCGCTTGGGCTTCTCCGCGATCAGGTCAGCGTGGCGCCCCGTGCGGTCCTGGGGCACGTTGCTGATAACCACCCTTGCGCTAGGGGTTCTGCAGTTTCCGGCCGAAGCGGGAACAATCACCGTGAGCATCGGCTGCGGTCCGAACGGAGACATCTCACCCAAAGGCACGCTAACCCTGCCAGCGCATTCGGATTTAGACGTTACGGCGACTCCGAATCCGGGTTACGAGCTTTATGACTGGTATGTCAATGGGGACCCAGGCGGGTGGAGTGTCAACCAGGTGCATTTTGCCTTTGGCGACCTGGACGTCAGCATTTACGTGCTCTTCTCGCGCATCACCAACAACGTGCATGCGAGCGCCGGTAGCAATGGCCGGATTGACCCCAATGACAGCAACTCCCCCATTGGGGTCGCATGGGGCGATGCCGTCACTTTCACCGCCACGCCCAACCCTCACTACCACGTCGATGCTTGGACGCTCGAGGATAACGGCGTCAATCGAGTCGTCCAGACCGGGGGCGTGTCCTACACTCTAAGGAATGTCACGAACGAAAGCTGGCTCGCAGTCTCTTTTGCGCCTGACACTTACACCGTGCAAGCCAGTGCCAACGCCCACGGGGCCCTCACGCCCACCGGGGCTGTCGCAGTGGTTTACGGGGATGACCAACTCTTTACCGCTGCGCCCAATCCCGGCTATGACGTGGTCGTCTGGTCACTCGATGGCCAACCGATCCTTACCAACCTGACCACCTTTACTCTCTACAACGCCCAGGCCGATCACACGCTGCAGGTGACTTTCAGCCCGCTGGTCCTCGCCATCGCCTTGAGTCCAACCAACACCACCGTTCTTTCGTGGCCAGATGCCATAAGCGAGTACAGCTTGCAAGAGAACACCGACTTGAAGACAACAGGTTGGACCACCATCACGACGACTCCGGCAAACCAGAACGGGCGGCAGGAAGTAATCCTTCCGCGCAGCAGCGGCCGGCGCTTCTACCGGCTGACCCAGCCTTAATCAGAGGGGGTCAAACGATAACTTTTCCCATTGACCAGGGGTGGTGCGTGCCGGCAGGATGACAGTCATGGCGCGGCAACTGCGAGTTGAATATCCGGGAGCCATTTACCGCCGGCTGAGCCGGGGAGACCGCCAGAAGGGCGTCTGCCTGGATGACGTGGACCGGCAGTCCCGCAGGTGCGGGATCAAGACGCCGGCCGAAGCCTGCCAGTCCCGATTTGCATGGGGACCAGGCGCATGCGTATGGCCTGATGCGCAACCATTTTCAGCCGGTGGTAACGTGGGCCTTCCCCCGCCGCGTTAAATGCGGCGCTCCGCGCCGAAGAATCAGGCCCCTCCAAAGGAAACATGCCAAGACATTCACGCAAAAACGTGGATGTTGCGACCAAAGACTCTAAGGGTAGCGGACCCGGTAGAAGCGGACCTTTGTCTGCGGGACAGGGGAATCAGAGACCCGGACGGTGCCGTCCGCCGCGGTCGTTACGGTCCCTAAAGGCAACCAAGTGGCCAGGTCGCTGGAGTATTCCACGGAATACGTCTGGGAGGCCTGTCCGGCCAGGGTGAACTGGAAGGTGGCGTTGGCAAGGACGGCGGGGTGCGTAATGAGCGGCGGGGGCACGGCGGTGGTGGTTAAGGTCAGGCTCAGAGTGACCATTCCCGAAGCTCCGTTGTAGCCGTCCACAGCGATGTCGTAGGTTGTGTTTTGAACGGCGGTGAAGGTGACCTTGCTGCGGTTGGCGCCGCCGGTGGAGTTGTGGTCGCTGCCGACCAGGCTGAGGGTGGACACTGAGTTCCCGGTGTAGATTGCGAGCAGAGTGTCGAAGGTGCTGCCCGCGGTGCTGAAGGTGACGGGGCCGGAGGCGGGGGCGGTCCAGCGCCACCAGATCGATGTCCCGCCCGGATTGCCCGCGTGATTGGGTTCGCCAGGTTCCTTGGTAAAGTTCACGTTGGAAGCGTTGGTGGTGCAGGAGGAGCCTGAAAGCGACAGGGCGGTGCTGAAGTTGTCTCCGGCCAACTCGAAGATGGCGGAAATGTGTTTGGCGGTATCCATGACCAGAGTCAGAGGATTGGCGGAGCTAGTGTTTGCGCCGGACCAGCAGACAAAGGCATAATTGCTCGCCGCCACTGCCGTCAGGTTGACAGTCGAACCGAGGGGGTAGCTGGGCAAATCCGGGTCGCACAAGACGGCGCCGTTGTCGGTGGTCACGTACAGGCGGGCGCGGTAGGATTTCGGGTCCGTGGGGTCGGTTCCGTCGAGGTATTCATCGTAATTGCTGACACCGTCGCCGTCCGCGTCTGCCGAGGGGTTTATGCCGAGACGACCAAAGTAGTACATCTCCCAGGCATCGGGCAGGCCGTCGCGATCGCTGTCATCGGTGGCCGGGTTCTTGCCATCCATCACCAGGATGAAATCCTGCGCTATGGCTGTCAGGTTGGTCACCAGCAGGAAATAGGACTGCCCAGCGACCCAAGGCCAGGCCGGCGGCACATTGGTTCGCAGGGTCGTGTTCCAGGTGACCAGGAGCATGTTTAGGAAGCTGTTGGTTGTGGAACCGGTCCACCGGGCGGTGGCGCGGGTCGGGACTGTGCCTTGGTCGATCAGGACCAGGAGGTTGGTGGCATGGATGGAGGTGTGTATCCAGCGCGTGGCTTCCGGCGGAACGTCCACGCGGAATAAGGCCGAGGAGAAGCCGGCGACATTGGTCGCCGCCGTGCCGCCGTAGAATGCGACCACGGCGGGGTCTTGGGCCGGCGCCCCGTTGGTGGTGACCGAGACGCTGAAGGTTGAGTCGCTCTTGGCGAGGAACCCGAGGTAGAGGACCTGGCCGGGGCGCACTGGAGGCGTGCTGAAGGCATACGTGCCCGGGGCGTCGTAATTCAAATACGGTCCGGCCAAGTTTTTCGCGTCGGTGGCCCAGTCCTTGATGTCCCAGGTGTTTCCGCTGATGCCGTTTCCGGCCGGGACGGTGTCGCGCAGGAAGAGTTGGGCATCACCCCGGGCCTGGGTAAAGGAGACATTGAAGCTTAGCGGCAGAGCGGTAGGCATGGGCACGCGATAGTAGGCCCAGTCTCCGCCGAGGACGGTTTGATTGGTGAGGCCGTTGCTTTGGATGGGCAAATCGGTGACGTTGCCGGTCGAAACGGCGAGGCGGTAGCGGACGTTGGAGTTGGTGGGCGCTCCCACCGCCAGGTACCACAAGCCCGGCTTGAGCTGGGTCTCGGTTTTACCGTCCAGCGGCACCCAGTTGGCCCGCTGGGACTGGGAACTCGCGGCCGTTATGGAACGGTCATAGAGGTAGCCGGATGCGCCGCTGGCACTGTGGCTGAGCGTCGGCACCGCGCCCGCGCGCAAGTACAAGACCGAGTTGCCGCTGACGGCATCCAATTCCGCCCGGAGCAGCCCCAGGTTGGCGCCGGGGATCTGCACCGCGTAGTAATCCAGCCGGCCCTGAGGGAGAAAGATGCTCGAATCTCCGCCTACAGGAACTCCGTTGGTGTCGATGCCGGTGTCGCCAAAGGTTGGCAGGGTAACGCCCGGGGTGGAGTTAGTCTGGCCGGGAGCCGGCATGGCCCAACTGGGCCGCGCCAGGGTGAGCGGACTGCTGGTAAGGGTGAAGGCGGTGGAGCCGGTGGCTTTGACCTCGACGAACCAGACTCCGTTGGTCAAGTAGGGCGGAGCGATAATCGCCTCGGCGGTGACAAAGGGCGTTTGGGCCGAGGCGTTGGCGTCGCTCGGCAGAGAGTCTTTGCGCACCCGGATCCAGGCCAGACCCGACTGTTGCGACACATCCAACTTCCAGCCGATGACCGGCTGGCCGTTGTTGGTGGCCGGGATGAGGATCATGAAGAAGGCCCGTTCGTTGTCCTGGAGCAAGCCGCTGGTGGTGTTGCTCAGGCCGTTGGTGTTGAGGTCGTTGCTGAAATTCAGCGCCGGGGCCAGCGCCTCCTGCACTCTCAGCGTGTAGGAGGCGTCGAGGTAATTGCCGGACACGGCCCGGGCCTTGACCATCAGGCTGTACTTGCCGGTCACGGGGTTGGGCAGGGTCACGATGGTGGTGTGGCCGTCACTCGGGGCATAACCCCCGTCGTTGCCGTAGGCATCCTGGCTCAGTCCGCTCACCGCGGCGCCCGGGTCAGGCAAATGCGCGCCCGCCAGTGCCACGACCGTCGGATTAGCCACCCGGTTCTCCAGACTCACTTTGACCGCATAGGTGCCGTCCGGGACCGTAAACTGGTAGGGCTGGGATTCGCCGCCGCCGAGGGTGTCGGGGTAAACCAGGTCCTCCGGGGTGACCAGGCCCAGGTCCACGGGCGTAATGGCTCCAAGGCTGGTGAGCACATAGGCGCAGTTGCCGGAGCCGATGCGGGTGGGCGAGGCCGGGTTGATGCCTTCGGAGAGGACCGCCAGGTAGTTTGTGCCGGCGGGGATCGAATTCGAGCCGGGCGCGGGCAACTGGATGAAATACTCGTCCCCGGGCCGTTTCATGCGTTTGCCGTTCGCCAGGGTGCCGTTGTCATTCATGGTGTCGACATTGGGCAGGGCTGCGCGAAGCCCTGCCAACAGGCATTCTCCGGCCGTGGCCTTGAGCTGCACTTTCCAGTTTGGCGTGTTCGACGGGATGACCACGCGATAGTAGGCCGCCTCCCGGGGTGGAAGCCCCAGGTTCGTCACACTGCCTGCCAGCGGCAGGTCCAGCAGGGGGATCATGTAATTGGTTCCAACGCCCCGAGATTGCAGGGTGTAACTCATGTTGGTGCTGGCCACGAGGTTGGCGACGCCGATGAAATACACATCGGGCTGCAAGGGATGGTTCATGCCCATGAACAAATAGCGTCCGGTTTCGTCCACGGTGCCATCGGCGGATTGATTGCGTCCGGTGCCGTCGACTAAGGGCGCCCACTGATTGGTGGCGGGCCAGTTAGTATAGGTTCCCGCGGAGCTCCACGGGGGGGTGGTGAGCGAGTTGGGCAACAAGCCGCGCCGGACCACCAGGCGTGGCAGGCCGCTGGAAACGTTCACCAAACGAAGGTCCCAGCCCTGGGCATCGGCGGGGACGGTCACTTGGAAATAGCGCCACGTGCCCGGCGCCTGGTTCACGACCGTCGCAGAGTCCTCGAATTGCAGAGGCCAGAGCACACTGCCATGGAGCCGAAGGACATAGGTTGCATTCGACAGGATTTGGTCCGGCCCCAAGGTACTGTTGGCGCGCGCCTTGACGATCAGGTTGTAGAGTAGGTTGGTGGGATTAACCAGGGTAATAAGATTGGTGCTGACACCATAGACCGGGGATTCGCCGCCCTCGGCGCCGTAATTGTCCGGCGGCAGGCCGAGGCCGGAGGCTGAGGGGTCCGGGATGCGCGCGCCCAGGCCCAGGACCATGACCGGGTTTCCGGTGGTATTCTCCAGGCGGGCTTCGACGGTTTGGAACCCAGGTGGAACGTTGAACTGGTAGAGGCCCACCTCTCCGCCCGAGAGGGAGTTCGTGACCAGGATGTCGGTGTTGTTGATGTCGCCCAGGTAGTTGGTCGGCGCCTCGCCCACGCTCGTCAAAGTGAAACTCCCGCCGCCATCGCCGATCTGGGTGGCGTTGGTGACCGCCTGTCCTTCCCCGACGACGGCCAGGTAATAGGCGCCTGTGGACAGATTGCTCTGCCCCGAATCCGGCAGGAGGAGAAACTGCTCGTCTCCGATTTTTTGCATCTTGCGCCCGGCGGAATTGGTTATGGTGAAGGATGCTGATGCGCCCACGTTGGGCAGGGTATCTTTTGAGACCAGCAGCAGCGACTCGCTGTCCGGGCTCGACAAGCGCACCTTCCAACTGGCGACGCGGTTGGTGATAGTCACGCGGAAATAGGCCGCTTCGCGCGCGGGCAGGTCCGGTTGGTTGGTCTGGCCGCCGGCGAAATCGAGGTCGGTCAGCAGGATGCTCAACCCGGCGCCGATGCCCCGGCTGAGAATGGCGCAATTGACAGGGTCGCCGGAGCCCCCTCTGACTGCCGCGTAGTACCTGCCCGGCTGGAGTGGCCGGCCTAGCCCCATGGCCAGGATGCGGGCTGAATCCGGAGAGCCATCCGGCGCCAAATCGCGCAGTGTCCAGTCCGAGGCGGCCGGCCAGCAGGCGCCGCTGGGCCAGTTGGTCGCGGCAAACGGAGTGGGAGAGAACCCAGCAGGGTAGAGGCAGATCGGCAGAGTGTCGCGCGCCACCGTCAGGTGGGGGTTGCCGGAGAGGATGTTCGTCAGCCGCAAGTCCCATCCCGCCGCATTGGTCGGCACATCCACCACAAACACGCTGTCCTGCGCGGCCGGTTGGTCGGTGATGACACTGCTTCCGCCGTCAAAGCTCAAGGGCGTGGGGAGGATCGCCTTGACTCTCAAGGTGTAAGTCGAATCCGCATAAACGCCCGAAATGGCGCGGGCCTTTACCATCACGGTTACGAACAGGCCGCTGCCGGCCCCTTCCAACAGAAAGCTAGAAGAAGAGGCCCCGGCGGTTTCGCCTCCTTCATTACCATAAGTATCGCCACTGAAACCCGGGTCCGGCAGCGCGGGGCCAAACCGGCCCACGACCCAGGGATTGCCAGTCGTGTTTTCCAGGGTAATCCAGAAGCCCAGGACGGAGGGATCGGCGTAGAACCTGTAGGCCGCCGATTCGCCGCCAGCCAGCGCGCCGTCAACCACCAGGTCTGTGTTGGTCAGGGTTCCCAGGTCCGTTAGTGGCAGCGGCCCGAGCGATTCGAGGACAAAGAGGTTGGCGCCGGCGCCGATGCGTGAGGAGTTGGTGGCGTTCGACCCCTCACCGATCACGGTCAAATAGTTCGTGCCCGGCGCCAGGCAGTTGGTGCCCGGCTGCGGGAGCCGGGCGTATTGCTCAGCGCCAGGCTTCTGCATGCGCTTTTCCGAGTCAACCGCCGGCACGGTATTGGTGGTCACGACCAGCATGGCTTCGCCGGTGAGCGGGGTCAGGCGGACTTTCCAGCTCGGGGCGTTGGTGGGCACGACCACCTGGTAGTAGGCGGCTTCGCGCGGGGGCAGGGTGTTGGTGGCGGCGCCGGCATTCCAGTCGAGCGATTGAACGGGGATGCTCCGCCCGACGCCAATCCATCGGCTGAGGAGCGTGTAGTTCCCCAGGTTGGTGCCCGTGTTATCGAGCACGCCGATATAATACGTGCCGGGCTCAAGCGGCCGGCCGACGCCCAGGGCCAGGATTCGCCCGTCCTCATTAGTGCTGCCGTCGGGCGAAAAGGTTCGCTTGGTCCAATCGGCGCCTGCGGCCCATTGCTTGCCGCTGGGCCAGGTTCCGCCGCTGGTGGTCAAATCCGTCGAGAGGGAAACCGGCAGCCGATCCCGGCGCACCACCAGGCGAGGCAAACCCGAGGTGACGTTGGTTAGCCGCAAATCCCAGCCGACCACCGCATTGGACCCTTGCGCGTCGCTGGGCAACAACTGCACTTTGAAGAATTCCCACCGTCCGCTCAGAACGTTGGTTTGGGTGCTGGGCGCGCCTTCCTGGAGGTCGGCCGCCAGCAACTCGCCGGTGATTAGGGTGAAGGCGCCCAGGGCGTTGGTCGGGTTGAATACTCCGATATACCAGACGTCGGCCTGGTGGTCGGGTTGCTGGAGAAAGTCGGCGATGCCGATTTGGTCGTAATAGTTGGCCCGGTTGACGCTGGTATTGGCCCGGTAACTCCAGATGCCGGGGGCTGAACTCCGGCGCAAGGCGATGCGGGTGCCGGGCGCAAAATTGGTCAACAGCAGGTTCCACCCCAAGGTGGTTTGTTGTTGGCTGAGGATTTGCACGCGGTAAAGCCGCCAGCCCACGCGCCCGGGATCATCGTTGGTCACCACACCCGAGTAATTGATGTCCGTTATCGTCGCCGGGCCGCTCTGGAGGGTGAACTGGTACTGGTTGGTGCTATAGAGCGTAATGTAAAAGGTCCCCGAGCTAAGGCCGGGTTGCGCCGGGGTGGGAGGCGGCACCAGGGTAATGTTGTTGGTTTGAGGGCTGCCCAACTCGGAAAAGGCGTCGTTGTTGTTCTCGTTGGGAACCAGATTTTCCCGCACGGCCATGAAGGGATTGCCGTTGGCCGAGGGCAGCGTCAGTTGCCAGGCAATTTGCTGGGCGGGCACCTGTACCCGGTAGGTGGCATAGCCAAAGCCGGTGACCACGGCGTTCGTGCTGGAACCGTAGGCGAGGTCCACGATCGTCTGCTGGCGCGAATCCAGGTTAATGGTGGCGCCGTTCGTTCCGGGAATGCCGATGAGGTACTGTGCGGCGCTCAGGTAGGGCGGCACCACCAAGAGCTGCCCGGGCTGCGACAGTTCGCTGCCGCCATTTCTGGGCAGCGGCACGGTGGTCTTTTTGAGCAGGATCGAGTTCGTCAGGCCGTTGAGCCACAGCCGCCAGGCGAGCATCTCCGGCGGCGCGGTCGCGCTGAAGAACCGGATCCCTTCGGGCCCAATCGCCACAGCCCCGCTGCCGGTGGAAGCATCGGCGGCTACGGTCCCCAAATCCGTGACATAGGGCGAGCCGCTGACCAGGGTCCATTGCGCGCCGGCCTTGGCCCGGACCAGGATGTACCAGTCCTCGCCCGGCTGAAAATCGGAGTTCAAGGCCAGCACGAGGCCGTCCGAACCCGGCTGCTCGGATTTGAAACCCGCCGCACTCGGGGTGGGCAAGACGCCGCGGCTGAGATACAAATTGGCGTCGTTGGCCAGCACCTGCAACACGGTGCGCCAGGCGCCGAGCGAAGGATTGGCGGTGAGGATTCGAAAATAATAATCGCCGCCGGTTCCGCTCAGGTTGGTATAGACCTGCGTGCCGGCATCGGTCGTTCCGGGGTCCCATAGCAGCGTTGGCAGGCTCATGGTTTGCACCCGCAAGGTGTAGGCGACACTGCTGCCCGCCAGCGGCGTCGCCCCGAAGACTCCGACATAATAGACTCCCGGCGCACCCTCGCTGCTCGTGAAGGCCAGCAGGTCGTTCGTCAGTCCCACGCTTGCCTTTAGATAGGTCGAGGTCGTGGGGATTTGCGCCGAGGCGACATACAGGTCCGGCGCTGTTTGATTCGTCACATCCAGGCCGGCCATCCAGAAGGTATTGGTCGTTAGCTCGACGCGGAAGTACTGCCAGGCGTTCCTGGCCACGACCCCTCGGGCCCCGCCGGAAAGCGGTCCGGCAAGCACCTTGGTCACCGGCTTAAGGGCCGTGCGCAAGTCGGTGCGATTGGTCTCGCAGACCAGGGTGAAAGCATGGCTCTGGGACGAACTGGCCGGTGTGCGCACCTGAACAAAATAGGTTCCCGGCGCGACTTCCGGTTGCTCCAGGTAGAGCGCGTTGGTCGCGCCGTCCAATCGCGAACTGAAATCGTAAATTGTATCCAAGGGCGAGCTGTCCTTGCGTACCAGCAAATAGGAATAGGCCGTGCCCGTCCCGCCCAGCGTCAGGGCAAGGTTCGTGGCGTCCGCCGAGAGGGTCAGGGTGAAGTTCGTGAAGGTGTTGGGGGCGTTGGTGCCCGTAAAGGTCTGCGCCGGGGCGCTTAGGACGGTCGACAGTAAAAGAGCTCCGAGGATGAAGGGTCTCATTTTCTTACTCGTTTGACTTATTCTTTGTCATTTAACCGTGGACGCGCGAATTCGCAACTCTTCAGGCCTCCTCGGCAGAATTTGTGGGTTGGGCGGCGGTCCGTGCCCTCGCCGGACGCCCTGTTCATGGCCAAATACGGGCCTGCAAGCGACATCAGCATCCGGTGACCACTCGTTCGCCACCTTCGCCGAGCGTATTCGCGCCGTCCGATTCGCAGGGGCGGGCGAGCGGCGGCAACGGGCTTCGAGCCTCCAGCTCGCGTTGCCGCCGGTCGCGACGCGTTACGGACTCGCCCCGCCCCTGCGAATAGGCGCACCTCCCAACCCCCGAACTGGCCAAATCCCACCCCCAATTACCCACAAATTCTGCCATAGAGCCCTATTCAGGCCGTTCCGGTTAACTGGTAACCAGTATAAGGGTTTCGGCGGCAGAAGGCAAGCGAAAAATATTTGTAACTGTTCGGGCGCGCATCCATGCATTTGCCTGGGCGTCGTAGGCGCCTCACGAAATGTCACCTGGTTTGAGGTCAGTTGTTGTCCTGGATGGACAAAGCGTGAAGTCGACCCGGCGCGAGCATTCACATCAAACCTGATCCAGCACCTGAACAGTTACCTCGCAGCTTTGATGAGTGGAGTCATATCGTCAGTCTTTGCTACGCGGGGGTGACCCATAGCCTTGGTTTGGACGATGTGTGTGGGGCCCCGCAACTCAATTCGGGTCCGGAGCGGAGAATTTGCGGAGCCTGCGGAAGTGCTGCGCCAGGGCGGGCTTGGATGGGCCTGTGCCCGCCCCGGGCCGCCCTACTTGGGGGCGGGAGGATGGGCCAATTTGGCGCGCAAGGCCTGGACCTGCGCCGCCAAGGCCTCGGGGTGGGGGGAGGCGTTGTGGGCGAGGGCGATTTCCAGCAGTTCGATGGCCTTGGCATAATGGCGGTCATCCTCCTCGAGGTGGGCCAGGCGGACGGTAATCTGTCCCAGGGCCGGGAGGTCCGGGGTGGGTTTGCCGGCCTCCCGTTGCGTCCAGCGCCGGAGGGCGGCGCCCCAAAGATTTCGCGCGCGGACGGGGTCGTGGTAGTTGTCGTAATAGAGCCGGCCGAGTTCGAGGAGGATTTCGTAGCTGGCGGGATTGGCGTTGAGGCCCTCGCGCAGGAAGGCTTCGGCCTCTTTGGCTTTGCCGAGGTCCTGGCGCAGCCAGTAAGCCGCCACGGTGTAGGTTTCGATGCGGTGCGGGTCCAGGTCGGCGGAGAGGCGGAGCCAGGGCAGGATCTCGCGCGCCTTGCCATGGTCCAGGTGGGTGTGGGCGGTGATGGCAAACTTCCGGCCGAAACGCTCGAGCCAGTCGCGCGGTTCACCCAGGAAGCTCATGGCCTTTTCGTGTTCCTCTTCCTCGTGATGGTCGGGGTCAGCGGCGTCGTGCGCGTGGGCGGGTTCGCTGGCGACGGGGCGGGTCATGTGCCGGGCGTCGGTGGGCGCATAGGCCTGGTCAAAGGCCGATGGGTAGTAACCGCTGTGAAAATAGACATCGGCCTCGATGAACATTTGGCTGGCCAGGATTTGCCGGCCATCGCCCAGCAAGACCTGCACCAGGTGGTCGGCCCGCCCTTGGGTCCAGGCCAGGGCGCGCGGCTGCAGGCAGGTGGCCAGGGAGAAGGCCGCGGCCAACAACAAGGCCAGGATGAGGGCGGGGTAAATCTTCATCAGGTGGTCAGGGTCTTGCGGCGGAAGACGAGCCAGGCGGCAAAGAGGAAGGCCGCGGCGTAGGCGGCGAGGTAGGCGGTGGCCAGCAGGCAGTCGTCCCAGCCAATCAGGCTGTGGTCAAACACCAGGCGCTCGCGCAGGGTGTAAAACCACTCGAGGTGCGGGATGAGGAAATAGAGCAGCAAGAGCAGCAAGGCGATAAGGGGCGGCTGGAGCGCCGCCAGCTTATGCAGGTAGCCGCCCAGGATAAAGATGGCCACCACGGCCGTGAAGCAAATGGTGGCATTGGCCGAGGGGGCGCTGAAGACCAGCGAGCCCAGCAAGGCCATGCTGATCACCACCGCCAGCGTGGCCCAGTGGAGCCAAAAGGCCTGAAGGTATTGCCCGAGCGGGAGGTGCCCCTCCTTGGCGGCGCTGACGAGGCCAAAGAAGAGGTAAAAGACCACCAGCGCCAGGCCGCAAGCCAGCCAGCAGCCCGCGAATTTGCCCACCACCACCTGCCCGCGCGTCACCGGCTTGGCGAGCAAGGGGAAGATGGTGCGCGACTCGCGTTCGGCCGGGATTTGGCGGGCGGTGGTCACGATGGCAATGACCAGCGAAGAAATCCAAATCAGGAGCAGGCAGATGTCTTTGACATAGCGCACGATGTTGGCTTCGTGAAAGAAACTCACGGAACCCATCATCAGGGTGATCACGGCCGTAATCACGAAGAGGACATAGAAATCCTTGCGGCGGTAGAGTTCCTTGATGACGATGGCGGCCAGGCAGAGGATGACATTCATGGCTGGGGTTGGGGCTGGTAGCCGATGAGCTTGAGGAAAACCCGCTCGAGGTCCATTTGGTATTGGCGGACCAGGTCGGCGACGCGGCCGACGGTCACGAGTTCGCCGCGGTTGATGATGGCGATGCGGTCGCAAACGGTCTCGACCTCGCCCAATTCGTGGGAAGAGAACAGAACGGTCCGGCCTTCGGTTTTCAGGCGGTGGATGAGTTCGCGCACTTGCATCCGGCCGGGCGGGTCCAGGCCGCTGGTCGGCTCGTCCAGGATGAGCAGATCGGGATGGTTGATGAGGGCCTGGGCCAAGCCGATGCGTTGCTGCATGCCCTTGGAGTAGGTCTTGATCAGCCGTTTGCGGACCGGTTCCAACTCGACGAGCTTGAGGACGGCGGTAATCCGCGATTCGAGTTGGGCGCGCGGAAGGCGGAAGATGCGCCCGTAAAAGCGCAGCAGTTCTTCGGCGGTCAGGAACTTGTAGTAGTAGGTCAGTTCCGGGAGGTAGCCGATGCGCTGGCGGGCAATCGGCTCGCGCACGTCCACGCCGTAGATGTAGGCGGCGCCGCGCGTCGGGGGCTGGAACCCCAGGAGCACCTGCATGGTGCTGGTCTTGCCGGCGCCATTGGGCCCCAGAAAACCGAAGACCTCGCCCTGGTAGATGTCGAGGTTGAGGTCTTTGACGGCCACGGTGGCGCTCTGCCCGAAGCCCCGGGCAGGATACTCCACCACCAGGCCCTGGATCCGGATAACCGCGCTCGGCGCAGCGGGGACCGACAGACCAGGTTCCGTTGTGACCTTTGTCGCCTCAGCACTCATGCTCAGCCTGAAAGCCAAATACCAGGCACTGTTCTGCCTAGTTTGTGGCCAAAAGGCCGTGCCTGTCAATCTTTGTCGAGTGCCGCGCGCCTCGGGGCGCCGGTCACGTCTTTGCAACGCGGCTCGGAATCAAGTCATCCGCCGCCAACGCCAGTGCGCCGCTGCGCCACCGGCGCCAGCGTCTCAATTGAGCGAGGCGGGGTGTTGGGACGCATCGTACTGGTTGCAGGAGGGCGGGGTGCCGACTGCATTGACCGTGTAACCGGCCATGGGAGACGACGGGTGGATCAAGGGGCAATAGACTTTGCCCAACGAGCCATCGTCGCCCCGCCCAAGGTAGGGCTGGATGTCGGTGCTGGAAGGGCTGTCGGCGCTCTTCTTGCCGGTTTCCAGGGCCCACTGCTGCTTGGCGCCATCGATCTGCCGCAGGTTGTTAATGCAGGCATTAGTGAGCGAGCTCTTGCGGGCGCGCACGAAGTTGGGAATGGCAATGGCGGCCAGCAGCCCAACAATGGCCACGACGATCATTATTTCGATGAGCGTAAAGCCCGCCTGGCGAGGAGGGTAAGTTTTCATACGCATTTTACTTTCGGACCCGGCGTGAACCAAGCAAGGCCGGACGAGGCACAACTCACATACGGGCTGGAGAAGCACCGCTGGTGCCAAGTCCGCGGGAGGAAACTCCGCCAGGGCGCCCGCGACCTCGGGCCCCCGATTTACACCCTCACCCAAGAGCCTCCGTAAAGGGACAGGCTTGGGAACACCCAAGCCTGTCCTGACCCGCTTGGCGATGAACCGGCTAGTTCAAAACGGCGTTGTGGTTTGCCGCGTCCAGATTCTGGCACTGCGGGGCAGTGCCGATGGCATTGATGGTGTAGCCGCCCAGGGGCGCGACCGGGGTGGTCAGCGGGCAGCAGATATTGTTGATCGAACCGGCGTCACCGCGGCCGAGATATACCTGGAGGTCGGTCGCCACCGGGGTGTCGGCGCTCTTCTTGCCGTTTTCCAGGGCCCACTGCTGCTTGGCGCCGTCAATCTGACGGAGGTTGTTGATGCAGGCATTCGTCTGGGAGGTCTTGCGCGCCCGGACGAAGTTGGGAATGGCGATGGCGGCCAAGAGGCCGATGATGGCCACGACGATCATGATTTCGACTAACGTGAAGCCCGACTTACGGGAGGTGTTTTTCATACTAGCTTTGCCTTTCTTTCTGCGCGGCGTGAACGGGCAACAAGCGGTTAGTTACAATTACGGTTCGCGTTCACATATTGCTTGTTGCGACCGCGCCGGTGGCGGTGGAGCAAGCGGAGTGCCATCCGGCAAAAGGCCAGGCACCGGCGCACCAACGGGGGGAGCGGCACACCAGGGCGTGGCCGCGTTGAGGCGTGGCCGCGTTGAGCCGTTCAACAGGGCCGGCCTGGCGACTGCCCCGGTAATTCCGGTCCGGAGCGGGGTCCGGTGATTAACACCCCGCGGAAGTCCCGACCAGTCGGGCTTGGCTCAGGAGGGTCGTGCTCGGGGTAGCCGCGGGCGGAAGTGCCGGCGGGGCAGGCTGGGTGGCACTGTCCGGTTTTCAGTCTCGGTGTCCAGTCCTGGTACAGTGAACTGGGGCGCCGCCGGGACGGGCAAAGCCAGGCCGCCCGGGCCGGCGCCGGCGCCGGTGTGCGTGGCGAGCCAAAGGAAAAGGCAACAAAAAAGGCCCGGGAAACTACTCCCAGGCCCTGGTTTGCAGGGGTCGGCTAATTCCAATTCGCGTTCAAGATGGCACCAATTCGCTTGTCCTTTGGGCCTCTGGCTTCGTTGCTCGCTCGTTGTCCCGACAGGTCGGGACGGATATGCGCCTCGCTCGCGCCTCGCCAGAGGCCCAAAGTCCTGCGCGCCTTAGTGCCATCTTGAACGCTCGTTGGAATAAGGCCTACTGAGTCTGCGCCACGACATGGGGATAGGCACCGCTGGGCACGCGTTGGCAGGCCGGCGCCGCGTCCACCGTCGTAATCGTGTAGCTGTCCTCGAAGGTCTTGCCGCCCGCGGGGCAGACGACGGAGTTCTTGAGGTAGATGCTGATGTCGCTGTAGGTGACCGGCTGGCCCTCGGCCTTGTTGAGGTCCAGCGCCCAGCGCTGAATGGCGCCGTCGATTTGCTGCAAGTTGCTGATGCAGGCCTTCTGCTGCGCCTGCTTGCGGGCTGTGACGAAGTTGGGGACCGCGATCGTCGCCAATATACCGATGATGGTAACGACGATCATGATTTCCACCAGCGTGAAGCCCCGGTTCGGATATGTGCTTGTGTTCATACAGACCTTTCTCGTGTCGCGGTGTGAACCAAGCCGTCGGCGGTTATGATTATGATTACAGTTTTTTGTTCACGTATTGCCGGCGGCTAACCGCTGCCTTATTCTAGGCCGCCGCCGGGGAGAAATCAATCAAGAATTTGGACGGCGCTGTCTCAGAACAACAGGACGGGGCGAGCCGCGGTGCGGCGGGGCCGGGCAATGAACGCGCTCATGGCCCGAGCAGTTGCTCGAGCAAAAAGGTGTACGCCAGCGCCGACATAAAGGCGGCCTGCTGGTTGTTGGCGGCGGCGCCGTGGCCGCCTTCGATGTTTTCGTAATAGAGCACGTCGTGTCCCTGCTCTTTCATCCGGGCCACCATTTTGCGGGCGTGGGCGGGATGGACGCGATCATCGCGGGTGGAGGTCAGGAAGAGCACGCGCGGGTACTTTTTCTCCTTGGCCAGGTTATGGTAGGGGGAGTACTTGCTGAGATAGGCCCAGTCTTGCGGCTGGTCCGGGTTGCCGTATTCGTCCATCCAACTGGCGCCGGCCAGCAGCTTGTTGAACCGCCGCATATCCAGCAGGGGCACTTGGCAGACGATGGCGTGGAAGAGGTCGGGGCGCTGGGTGAGCATGACGCCCATCAACAGGCCGCCGTTGGAGCCGCCTTGCACGCCCAAGTGCCTGGGCGAGGTCACCCGGCGGGCGAGCAGGTCTTCGGCCACGGCAATGAAATCGTCGTAGGCGCGCTGGCGGTGGGCTTTGCGGGCGGCCTCGTGCCACTTGGGGCCGAACTCGCCGCCGCCGCGGATGTTCGCCAGGACATAGACGCCGCCGCGCTCCAGCCAGGCTGAGCCGACCGAGGGATTGTAGGTCGGCAGCATGGAAAGCTGGAAACCGCCATAGCCATAGAGCAGCGTCGGCTGCTTGCCGTTGAACTCCAGGCCCTTGCGGCTGACCTGGAAGTAAGGAACTCGGGTGCCGTCGGGCGAAGTGGCCTCGTGCTGGCTGATGTCCAGGCCCTCGGCCCGGAAGAAGGCGGGCAGGCTCTTGAGCCGCTGGCGCTCGGGCCGCCCAAGGGTGCCCAGGTAAAGGCTGGAGGGGGTCAGGAAATCGGTGACGGTCAGGAAATAGTCATCCGACTCGTCGGGATCGAGGCCGCTGGCGCTCACGGAGCCAAAGGCCGGCGCCTCCAGCGGCGCGCGCGTCCAGGCGCGGTTTTGGCGTTGGAGCACAAAGAGCCGGTTGCGGACATTGTCCAGTTCATTGAGGATCAGGAACTGTTTGGTCTCGCTCAGGCCGGCCAGGCTCTTGCGCGCGGTCGGCTCGAAGAGCAGGGCCAATTTGCGGTCGCCCTTGAGCCAGGCCGCGAAGTCCGTGGCCAGCAGGGCCCCGGCCTGATAGGTCTGGCCGTCCAGCGTCCAGTCCGAGCGCAGCGTCAGCAAAAGCTGGTCCTCGAAGGTGCCCACCTGGGCATCCTCGGGCTTGTCAATCTTGACCCATTGTTGGCCGCGCCGGACGAATTGCTCGCTGGTGAAAAAAGTCACGCCCCGGTAGATGAATTCGTATTTCCGGCCGTGATCATGAACCACGGCCGGGGCCACGCTCACGTCCTCGGGTTTGCCTTCGAAAACCATCGTCGCCTGCGCCAGGGGGATGCCGCGCGGCCACTCCTTGAGCAGCCGGGGGTAGCCGGAACTGGTGAGCGAGCCGGGGCCGAAGTCGGTCCCGACGTAAAGCGTGTCGCGGTCGCGCCAGGCCACGGCGCTCTTGGCCTCGGGCAGCGCAAAGCCGCCGGGCACGAAGGTCAGGGTTTTCAAGTCGAACTCCCGCACGACCGAGGCGTCGGCCCCGCCGCGCGAGAGCAAGACCAGGCAGCGATCATAGGTCGGATAGAGAATGTCGTAGCCGTTCCAAACCCAGTTCTCCTTTTCCGCCTCGGCCAGCTTATCGAGGTCGAGCACGGTTTCCCAGGCGGGCTCCGGCTGCTTGTATTGGGCCAACGTGGTGCGGCGCCAGACGCCGCGGACGTTTTTCTGGTCGCGCCAGAAGTTGTAGCACCAGGCGCCGTGTTTGGCGACGTAGGGGATTCGCTCCTTGGAGTCGAGGATGGAGAGCAGGCGCTGGCGAATCGGCTCGAACTCCGGCGCGGCCTCCAGTTCCCGCGTGCTCAGGGCATTCTGTTGCCTGACCCAGGCCAGGGCCTTTTCCCCGGTCACCTCCTCCAGCCACTGGTACGGGTCGTCGGCCTGGGCGGCCGCACCGGGCGCCGCCGGTTGGCCGGCGGCCACGCCGCCGGCCTGGGCCAGCCAGCCCAGCAGCAACCCGGCCGCCACGCCGGCGGGCTGGAGAAACTTGCTCAACTGTTCGATAGCGCAGTGCATCATACGAGCGCCAGGATAGGGGAAGGCGGCGAACAGGCAAAGGAGATTGACCGCACGCGCTGGTGGCAGACGGCAGCCATTACATCGAATTCGGCCTTCAACGCCGGCTGGCTGGCGAGCAAGGCCTCCAACTGCTCGCGCTCGGAATCGGTCGGCCGGACCAGGGAAGCCCTTGGCTGCGGCGAGGAGAGCGACGAAGCGCTGTGCTGAGCTGTGGCATTGTTTTTAGGGCGGGGCCTGGCCAGTTTTTTGGACAAAATGGCCAATGTGGCCAATGCAGCCAATGTAGCCAATGCACGTGGCCAACGGAGCCAGTGTGGCCAATCCAGGCAATGGGGCCAATGCAGTGCTGCGCCGGGTGGCGGTCCCGTCGCGGCGGGACGCCGCCGTGCTTCGCTGGCCTGGTTTATTTGCTACCAATTCTCTTGCTTTGGGGGCATTGGGAAAGGGGGTCTGGACAGCCACGGCAAGGCCAGGAAACGCTTTCCAGATAATTGAGGGACCACGGCGGCCGTCCCTCACGGACCGTGGGAAAATCGCCGCGCTTTCCCTCAACTATGCTGGCGGCGCTCAGTGTCGTTGCCTGGGCCCTGGCGGCCGGCGGGGGGAATGGGGTATGCGGCCGCAGCCCAGGGGCTGACCCGCTTCGGCCGGCCAATGGAACGAGCTGCGGAATTGCGTCAGAAAATGGCCAGAATTCAAAGGCGAGTATAGAAACACATAGATGCGACCCGCTCCTGCCGTTAGGGAAAAGCGAACTGAAGGGGTCGTCGGGTGGTTGCGCCCTTTAACTGCGTGGCAATCAACGGATCGGTTTCGTCGCGCCATTTTCCCTGGAGCCTGTATTCCCAGCCGCTTTCGACACACGCCATCGAAACCATAAAGCATCTGCATTCATACTCGACATAAACATAACCAATCTCAATCGAAAGGACTTTGACGCTTGCCCCGTCTGGGAGCCCCGCGGGCAGCCGATAACCACCCCAACAATGTCTTACGATGGCCGCATCCCCGACTCTGTAGGTTTTCTTTCTGCAAATCATGGCTAAAATCTACCATATGGGGTGGGACAAAGGCTGTCCAACGGGTATTCTTTAATTTGTGTAAAACGACCGCTCAAAGCCCGTACTTGTGCTCTCGGCGCTGGAATGCCTCCTCTCCTCCTTCAAGGATTTCGCACACATGTTCTCTAATCCCTTGTGTATGTAGAACTGATGCCATCGAGTGATCCCGGCCTTTCTTGAATTCCAGGGAGCCGCAGACGTACTCTATGATGTTGCGTTGGGCCTGCTTTTCCAAGTCGAAGTTCGCGACGATGACTTGCTCGGCATCACAGTTGACGACGAGATTTGCGTTGTGAGTCACAAGTATAATCTGTCGCTTCTTTTTAGCCTTTCTGAAGTACTCAACCAGCGTTGAATAAACTGAGCGGTTATCCAAATTCTCCTCCGGTTGATCGAGGACAAGAGGACGAAAGTCCCTATCCACGTCCAGGTAGATTAGGAGCAGGACGACCCCCTTCCTTCCCTTTGAAAGCTTGTCCAAATCTACGTTTTCGTGTTTGATTCCATATTCAACATCGAAATAATCAACACAATAGAGCCAGTCATAGACATCAGCCTGGCTGAATTCCGATTTCAGCTGCGCTTTTATTTGCCTCGTGCCGCCGGTTGTCTTCTGCAAACCGGAAAGCAAATTCAGCATTGGCTCCTGATTCATGTTGGGCAGTAGCTTTTTTACCTGCTTCCAGAACTCCTGAGCCACTTCGTTCAGACCGGCCTCGCCGCGGACTACAGATTTTCTTCCGTCGAAAAGATTAATGCCCTGGGATACAAAACGCCGGATATTGAAGTTGAAACGGGCGTAAAATTCGACTTTTCCACGCTCGCCGGATGAGCCAACCGGTTCATTCAATGGCTTGTACAGCTGCTCCAGAACCGATTTCTTACGATCCAGTTTTTCGAAAAACGCCAGATAGTGGCTGTCGCGCTCTTTCACCTTTTGGTCGAGAAGCTGCCTTTTTGTCGTTTCCAGAGCCTCGATAGTTTTGTCCGCGGTGGCGATTCGCGTCGTGATTTCAGCAACGCGATTGCTGAATTCGATGAGTTTGCGCTTTCGCTGCGCTTCCAACTTGGATTTTGCTTCTATGTCCGTAATTTGCTTTGCGGTGGAAACCAGGGTGGCCGCCGCTAACGGTGCTGAGGGAAGGCATTCTTCTCGAGGTTCTCGACCCTCGAGATTTTCGATGCTTGTTTCGACTTGTGAGATTTTGCCTCTCAGTATAATGTCAATTTGTGCCGGCACAGTGAAGATGAGATCGGCAGCCTGATCTTCAAGGCCCCAGGTCGCTAGGTGTTTCTTGATGTCGGCGTTGAATTCCTCTACTTCGGTTTTCAACAAGCTGGCTCGGGTGCGAAACTCTTCCAGTTGGGAAATCTGAATTCGATGGGCTTCTATCGTTTTTTCGATTGCCGCCTTTTTTTCACGAAGATGCTGGAGCTGTTCCTGCTCCTTTTGTTCTTCTTCGTTGGCGGCCGGGGGTCGTTGAGATTCGAGATCGGCCCTCTCTTTTACGAGGCGTTCGCGGTCCTTCTGTAATGCATCCTTGCCGGCCAGCTCGATCTCAAGGTTAAAAATGTCTTTGTTCAGCTTTTGGAGTGACGTCGCGATTTTTTCGATCTCTAACTGAAGTGGCCGGGTCTTAATTTCCTTCAAGTTCTCGAAGTCCTTTGCGCCGAGCTTCATATCGTTCGGCACATACTGGAACAGTATGTTTTCGATCTGACGCACCAATTTCTCGTGTTGATCGAAGGAGCAAAGCTGCTCGATGAAGCTCTGCGACAGATAACGGACCTTGGACTCGTCGGGACGAGTTGCTTCGTCGTACACCTCGCACCAAGGGCCTACCGTGCCATCCTCCCAGGTCAAGCACAGTTTTGTGCCAGAGATTTCCTCTTCGGCTTTCCTGAGGAACGCTTCCTGGTTCTCGAAATCCAAATGTCCGCCGGCATACGCCAGCAGATCAACCAGGGCCGTTTTTCCAGATCCTTTGCCTCCGATAATCGCGACCATATCTCGGTTGAGCTCAATCGTCTGGTCTGCAAACCAGCCGTTGGCGTCCTTTATCCTAAGTGCTGTGATTACCTTAGTGTTGTCCTTTTCATCAGGCGGCGTGCTCCCGATGAATATCCGATCTTCCGGTTCGTAGATAATCTGCTTTAGGCCGTTGAAAGTAACATCGGCTTTGATCCAGGTGAACTTTCCGTTCGGTGGAGCGCCGATTGTGGCTAGGTCGTGAGCGTCAGAGCCGATAGCGCATGGTTTCAGGGTCTTGAATTCCTGCACAAAATCCTTTGGGTGTGGATGTTTCTTTCCCAGACACCAAGAAATCGTGCTTGGGTTTGCGCTAAAGAGAATGTGCGAGTGTTGGAGCATGAGTTTGCGGACCCCGTGATCTTGCCCGTTCCAGTCCATTAAGCTCGTATTTTCCTCTGCGAGCGCTGTCAGGTACTTGTCCTTGAAAAGGCTGTTTGTCGTAAGGATATCCATAATTTGGTCGAGGCTGGCTACAGCCGTCATACAGCCGATTTCAAAGTCCGACCGGTTGCGAAAAGGAGCGTGTTCGGATTTGCGTCTTGCCCCGAGTTCTTCGAGCGAGCTTCGCCTGAGTTTACGAATGTCCGCCCGTTCCCTTGGGCTGCCCTCTATCGCAATATCTATATTCGAGAGAAAGTGGTCCTCAATGTCCTGTGACGACACCTCGTCACTGAAAATGACGTGGAAGTTAATGCGTCTGGCGCCAACGACGGTATCGAGCCGAAATTCGATGTTTGGAAGAATTAGTTCAATTTTCTCCAAGCGCCCTCTTTGTTTGAACTCCTTAAGCTTCTTGTAACCTTCGATCAGGAAGTAGTCCGCAACCCCGATTGCTGGAATGTCCGCCAATGCCTCGAGGCGCTGCAGGTATTGTTCCCAATCTGGCATGCCATTGTTCGTGGGGAACTTGTTCGCTAAGCCGGACATTGGGGAGTGCAGGTGCAAATCCCACTTTCGCCACTCTGAGCCTCTTGGGAAGGATGTGTATCTCATAATGAATCTTCAAAAATCTCCGTTAAGGGCCCGGTGCAACGTGGATTGAAGGAAAGCGCCAATGCGGGTTGAAGTGGACCCCGATCGGTGGACCACGGAGCGGGGCAATTAAGATATAGCTTTCGTATAACTTTCGGGGCCGGATGGACCTGTTCTTTGTCCTGTTTCGGTTGGCGCGCTCCCGACCAGTTTCTGTGATCCATTTGAACCGCAAGGGGCCAGGGACGCGGAGGTCATGGCTGGCCCCCTTTCGGTTCGTTTCCCGTCCATCTGCTGTTTAGAGCGTTTTAAATAAAACTGTAGCCAGAATCCGGCGGCTGTGGCATACTGGGTTCATGCGAACACTATCGCTGGACTTGCGTGAACGAATCCTGGCCTCTTACGACCACCAGGAGGGCAC
>JBEKRX010000054.1:0-45556 GCA_049518415.1 Verrucomicrobiota bacterium | reverse complement strand
CCTTGAGTCGAGTGCCTGAGCCAGTTCATCAGCGGCCACGAACTGGAAAGCCGGATGCGGGAGAACCGCCCGTCCGGTTTGGGTGGGGGGCGACGGCGAAAACCGTTCTCTATCCACATACCGGCCGAGGGCAAGGCCCGCCGGAGCGCAGTGCCGGCGGGCCGCGCCCCGTGAACTGCGCAATCAATTCCCGGCTTTGCAGACGCGGCCCGATGCGTTAATCTTCCGCCCATGCCACGCCGCGCCGCCAGCCCAAGACCCGCCAAAGGGCCCAAGGCCTACGACCATAGGGAGCAGGAAGCCCTTCTGCACCCGGACATCGGCCTTCAGGCGCAATGCAGGAAAAAGAAAGACCCAGCCACTTGCCGCTACGACCGCTCGCTCGACCCGCAGCTCTCCTGGGACATCAACGCCGACCGCGAAGCGGCCGAAAGCCTGATTGGGCAGATCGAGCAAGCTGCCGCGAAGCTCGAGAAAGCGACCGATCCAAAGGAAATCTACAACCTGCAATCCGCGGTCCGCAATGCTGCCGCCGAACTGAAGCGCCTGTCTTCGCCGTTCCTCGATCGGGCTGGCAAGGCTGAGCGCGAGGCCTACGCCAAGAGCTACAAACACCTCCACGTCATCGGCTTCGCCGTCGAGGACGCCACAACCAAACTCATCCGGAGCTGCGAAGCGGCGGTCGGCATCCCCGCGACCTACGCGGCGGCGACGATGGATTTGCAGATGCACGATCTTTTGAAGACGACGCGCGCCAGCCACATTTTCAGCGTCACCGGCGCGCCTGAAATCAGGCTCACCAGGCTGGCGAAGAAATCGCGCGAGGGCAAGGCGTTATATCAAGTAAGTTTGCTGGGGCTGGACGTGTTCGATCCCGTGACGATGGAGACTGCGCACCGCCACGGCGACGACGTGCCGGCGTGGCTCCTGGACACCGACTACAACGAGCTGGCCTTTTTTGTGGCCCAGGCGTTTTTCCCGCGCACGGCGGCGTGGGACAACCTCAAGCGCGAACTGCGGGGTGTGTATGCCGACAGCGTCTGGGAACACCTGGCCGGCACGCTGAGCGAGCCCTTCGAGGGTGGCGCGCGCGGCCAGATTGCGGTAAAGGTTATAGACGACCGGGGCAACGAGTTGTTGGTGGTAAAGAAACTGAGCGAAGCGGAGGCAGCCCAATGAGGATCAGCCATATCAAACTGGAAAACTGGAAAAACTTCAAGCTGGTGGATGTTGACTTGCCGGACCGGGTTTTCGCGGTCGGGCCGAACGCCTCGGGCAAGTCGAACTTCCTCGATGCGGCCCGGTTTCTGCGAGACATCGTGCGTCCTGGCGGCGGCCTGCAGAAAGCCTGTTCGGATCGCGGGGGGGTGTCGAAGATCCGGTGCCTGGCAGCGCGCCAATACCCGGACGTGGTCATCTCGGTCGAGTTGGGAGAAGGAAATGAGATGCGCTGGCGATATGAAATCGCTTTTGGTCAGGACAACAATCGAAATCCTCGATTAACTCGAGAGACTGTGCACAAGGGCGAGGAATCCATCCTGACGCGGCCCGAGCTGGCAGACCAACAAGATCCGCTGCGGCTGTCACAGACGGCCCTGGAACAGATCAATGCCAACGTCAAATTCCGCGAGATCGCGCGCTTCTTCGAGAGCGTTTCATACCTCCATCTGGTCCCGCAGATTATTCGCAGCGCCGGCAGTCTGTCCGAGGACGGCGGCGCGTTGGACGCCTACGGCCACCATTTCCTGGAGCGCGTTGCTAAGACCACGGAAAAGACACGGAATTCCCGCCTCCGAAAGATCCAGAACGCCCTCGCCATTGCCGTGCCGCAACTCAAGGAATTGAAATTGGAGAAGGACCTGCGAGGAGCGCCGCATTTGGTTGGCGTCTATGAGCATTGGCGGCCCAAGGCCGGGAAGCAAAGCGAGGAACAGTTTTCGGATGGAACGCTCCGCCTGCTGGGTCTTTTGTGGGCCTTGCAGGAGGGAGAGGGGCCGCTGTTGTTGGAAGAACCGGAATTGTCGCTGCACACCGGGGTGATTCGGCACCTGGCGCGGCTGATCTATCGCATGCAGAAGGCGCGCCGGCGGCAGGTGCTCCTGAGCACGCACAGTGTGGATTTACTGTCGGACTCCGGTATCGGCGCCGAGGAGGTTTTGATGCTCGAGCCGAACGTCGAAGGGACGCGCGTAACACCCTCAGCCCGGGTGACTGAAATTCGAGCTCTTCTCCAAGCGGGCATGTCAATTGCCGATGCGGTCTTTCCTCACACCGAACCGAAACACGCAAGCCAGTTGGAGCTGTTCAGCCTGTGAAACGGATCCCCGTCAGCCTCGCGGTGGAGGGTGTGCTGGATGAGGTGGTGCTGCGACAATTGATCGAACAGTCCGGCCCGCGCTTTGAAGTGACCGCCTGCTATGGAAAGCGGGGGAAAGATCACCTGCGCCAGAACATCAGCCGATTCAACCAGGCGGCCGTGCATAAGCCGTTTATAATCTTGACAGACCTGGACGACGAGGACTGCCCCCCGGGGCTAATCAGCCGGTGGCTGCCCAGCGGACCGCATTGCAATCTCATTCTACGAATAGCTGTGCGTGAAGTGGAGTCTTGGCTTGTGGCGGACGCGGAGCGGTTCGCGCGCTTTCTGGGGGTGGGCGAGGCGCGGCTTCCGCAATGGCCAGACCTCATCCCCGACCCCAAAGCGGACCTCGTCCAATTGGCGCGACGCTCTCGAAAGCGAGACATCCGGGAGGACCTCATTCCCGCATCAGGCAGCACAAGCAAGGTGGGACGGAACTATGCGGGTCAGTTGATCCAATTCGCCAGCGGCGGCTGGACGGCGGACGCGGCAGCCTGCCAGCGGTCGCCGAGCTTGAGGAAAGGGCTGCTCTCGTTGAGAAAGTTTTCACCCCGGATTCCAGCCTAAACCTAATGCCTTTCGGAAATCCGCTTGTCCCGTCTCGAACGCCGCCCTCCCGCAGGCCGGCCCGCGCCAGTCGCCGAAAAGCGTCAAATAGATTTGTCCCTTGTCGGACGCCGCTGTCCCGAAGGAACATCCGAAAATAGCCCGGTCCCGCAAAGGCGGGACCGCGGCAGGCCGCCGTTCCTGCCCTCCTCGTCCCAAAGGGACGACTGAACCGTCAACCCAGGCCCCGTTTTTGCCAGGGGCGGCTTCGATCCCTCCCTTCGGGACGGATTCGGGTCCTTTGCGCTCCCGACCAAGTCTCGCCGCCGCGGGACTCGGTTATTCTCAGGGAGTCCCTCCGCGACATTGGCCGGGCCGAATTTCCGAAACGCGCTGAGGTCAAAGCTCGCGCAAGAATAAGCCCCCAGGTCGCGTTGCTCGCGTCGAGCGTGCAGAACGCCCTCACACTCCACACTCTACGCTCCCACGCTCTCACGCTCCCACGCTCCCACGCTCCACGCCCCCCTACCGCCCCCGCAGCCCCGCCACCATAGCGGTAGCCCGGTTGACCAGCAGGTCTTCAATGGTGGTGCGGAACGGGCCGTAGAGGCCGTAGTAAGTGAGGGACGACTCGGCCTCGTAGCCGCCTTCCTTGAGGATGCGCACGGAAGGGATGTAGCAGGGGATTTCGTAGGCATAACCCACCATCCAGGGATGGTCTTGCGCCAGGAGGCGTTTGAGACGGCGGGAATAATCCACCACGACTTCGCCGCCCATGAGCACGAAGGTCAGGTCGTCGCCCAGACGCAAGGCGGCCAGCGGCAGTTTCATCGAGCGCGGCAACGGCTGGCCGGCGTCGAGCAATTTGAGGTAAAGCTCGGCGCGCTGTTTGATGGCCTGGTCCTGGCTGTGGGAGTCGTTTTCGATCTGGGCGCGGGTCGGGGGGTCGACCAAGGGCAGTTCGACCTCGTCGTAGGCGAGCTTGAAGCCGCCGCGCACGGGGCGCATGGGCCGGTCTAGCACACCGATGACGGCGCCGGCCAGTTCGAGGCCGTGGCGTTTGGCGTTGAGCAACCAGCCTCGAGGGGAGGGATTGGAGTCGGCCCCCATGCCGGCCAGGTAGAGGGCGGCGGCGCCCGGTTGGTCGGCCTGCAGGAGTTGGCGGGCATAGCCCATGTAGTCGCCGGACACGGCGTACCAGTCGTCGCCATTCTGGACGCTGGTGCCGTGGCAGGCGTAGCCGAAGAGGATGGCGCGGGTGGCGCCGTTGGTGCCCTTGACGCGCAGCACGGGCACCTCCCAGTCCACCGGGCCATCGAGGTTCTCGCCAAAATCCATCTTGTCGCCATGATAGACGCGGCGGTTCATGGCGAAGGTGGCGCGGCCGACGCCGTACTCGAGCAGCGCCGGGTTCAAGTCGGCCAGCGCCGCGCCGACCACTTCGACCAACCTGGCCTGGAGGAAGCGGGTGTATTTCTCGATGGATTCCTGGTCGGCGGGCGGCGCGACGGGCATGCCGGAGAGCGTCTCGCTCAGCACCGGCCCGGAGTGCGTGTGGCTCGAGACGACCGCCACCGTGCCGCGCTCCAGGTGGAGGGTGTCGGCGAACTGTTGCAGCACCGGCTGCATGAAGGCGTGGCTGACCTCGCAATTGTCCAGCGCCACGAACACAAAACGCTCGCCGGAGGAATTCCTCAGTGCCATCGCCTGGGCGAACAAGGGCAGGTCGACCTTGTCCGCCGCCCGCTTGCGCGCGGCGTAGCCGGCCAGGCGAATGGGCAACTCCGGGGTAACGTCACGCACCGCGAGGCCGACCTCGAGCGCGGAGGATTCGGCGGCGATGCCCGGCACAAGGGAACTGAGGAGAGCCAGGGTGAGGAAGCAAGAACAGGAAGTTTTCATATTGGCAGAGCGCACAGCTTTCCGGCGAAGGCAAAGGGCTGAGGGCCTGACGCCGGTTTTTGAGCTTTCTTGTAATGCGCCCCCTGGCCCCGTGTCAAGCCGCTGGTCTGGATTTCAGCCGAAAGTTGATGGCACAGGGGGATTTCACAACAGTTTCAGTAGCAAATAAAGCATGCCAGAGAACCGCGGCGCCCTCCCGCCGCGGCGGGACCGCAGCCTGGCCGAACACTCTGTTGGCCCCATTGGCTGCATTGGCCACATTGGCTCCATTGGCCACCTGCATTGGTCCCATTGGCTGCATTGGCCACATTGGCCATTTTTTCCAAAAAACTGGCCGCACCCCAGGTCCATCAGGCATTGCGTTTTAGTCCTCCTGCCCCCGGCCGACTCCATTCCCTCCCCCAATTTGTAATTGCCAGCCCCGGCACTTTGGCCTAGCTGTTAGTCAGCGAACGAAAGGACTTTTATGACTATTGTTTTGGTCATTGTGGTGGTGGTGCTGGCGGTGCCGGTGTTTTTCGTGCTGATGTGGGCGGTGAGCGCCTACAACCGGCTGGTCGCCCTGCGCAATCGCTACAAAAACGGCTACGCGCAAATCGATGTGCAGCTCAAGCGCCGCTACGATTTGATTCCCAACCTGGTCGAGACCGCCAAGGGCTACATCAAACACGAGCGCGGGACGCTGGAGGCGGTGACCGCCGCCCGCAATGCCGCCGCCGCCGCCAATGTGCGCGCCGCCCAAAGCCCCGGCGAGAGCGCCGCCATGAAGGAATTGTCCGGCGCCGAGGCCGCCCTGAGCGGCACCCTCGGCCGCCTCTTCGCCTTGGCCGAGGCCTACCCGGACCTGAAAGCGAACACCACGATGCTGAGCCTCATGGAAGAACTGACCTCGACCGAAAACAAGGTGGCCTTCGCCCGGCAGGCCTACAACGACGCGGTGATGAATTACAACACCGTGCGCGAGACCTTCCCCACCAACCTGCTGGCCAACCCCTTCAACTTCGGCCCCGCCGAACTGTTCGTGCTGGAGCGGCCGCAGGAAAAGGAAGCGCCCAAGGTTTCATTTTGAATTTCCAACTGGCAATGGACTTTTTTGATCGCCAGGACCGAGCGCGCCGCAATACCAAGCTGCTGGTGGCTTACTTTGTGGCCGGGGTGGCCTTGCTCATCGTGGCGGTTTACCTGGCGGCGTGCCTGGTTTTTGAGGTCGGCTCGCTTCCTCACCGTAACTTCTATTACGGCGAGAAGGCGCTGTCGGCGGCGGCGCTGTGGAACCCGGCGCTGTTCTCCGGCGTGGCGCTGGGCACGCTGGCGGTAATTGCGATGGGCTGCCTCTTCAAGACGGCGGAACTGGCGCGGGGCGGCAGCGCCGTGGCGACGCTGCTGGGCGGACGGCCCGTCAATCCCAGCAGCACTGACCCCGACGAACGCAAACTGCTCGACGTGGTCGAGGAAATGGCCATCGCCGCGGGCCTGCCGGTGCCGGCGGTCTATCTGCTGCCGGAAGAGCAGGGCATCAATGCCTTCGCCGCCGGGCATGGGGCGAGCGACGCGGTGATTGCGGTGACCGAAGGCAGCCTGCGATTGCTCTCGCGCGATGAGTTGCAGGGCGTAATCGGCCACGAGTTCAGCCATATCCTCAACGGCGACATGCGGCTCAACCTGCGCCTGATGGGCATTATCTTCGGCATTGTCTGCCTTACGGTCATCGGCCGCCTCCTGTTGCGAACGCGCGGCCGCAGAAATCCCCTGCCTCTGCTGGGCCTGGCCCTGCTGGTGGTTGGCTGGGTGGGCGTGCTGTTCGGACGCCTGATTCAGGCCGCCGTCAGCCGGCAGCGAGAATTCCTGGCCGATGCCTCGGCCGTGCAGTTCACGCGCAACCCGGAGGGGCTGGCTGGCGCCCTGAAGAAGATCGGCGGGCTGAGCTACGGTTCCAGGCTCAAAGCGGCGCACGCGGCGGAGGCGAGCCATCTGTTTTTCAGCAACGGCATGGGCCGGTCGTTCCTGCAGCTCATGGAGACCCATCCGCCGCTGGCCGAGCGCATCCGCGCCCTGGAGCCAGGGTTTGACGGCGAGTTCCCGCGCCTGCTCCCGGCCGAGCCGGCCGCGGCGGGGCCACCGGCCTCGCCGAAGCCGCAACGCGTGCCCATCGGTTTGCCTGCCGCGGGCCGGCTCACGGTCCCGCCCCAACTGGCCGCCCAGGCGGTCCTATCGAACGCCGGCAACCCGACCACCGCCCATCTGCGCTACGCCGAGGAATTGCGCGAGGCCCTGCCGCCGGGCGTGCAGAGCGCCGCCCGCGAGCCGCTGGGCGCCAGCACGCTGGTCTATGCGCTGTTGCTGAGCGGCGATGAGGCCACGCGCCGCAAGCAAGTCGAGGAACTGGCCGGCGCCACCTCCGCCGGGGTGGTCCAGGAAACCCTGCGCGTCCTGCCGGAAGTCCAGGCCGTGGCGAGCCGGGCCAAACTGCCGCTGGTGGACCTGGCCCTGCCGGCCTTGCGTAGCCTGTCGCCGGACCAATATCGGCAGTTTTCCGCCGCCGTGCAGGCCCTGGTGGAAAGCGACGGCGAAATCGAGCTGTTCGAATACGTGGTGCAAAAGGTCGTGCTGCGCCACCTGGACCCGCACTTCAGCGGCGCCCGCAAACCCATCATCCAGTATTACGCCCTCAAACCGCTCGCGCCGGATTGCGCGATCCTGCTCTCCGCGCTGGCCCACCTCGGCCAGGAGACACCCGAGACAATCGAACTCGCCTTCCAGCAGGGGGCCCAACCCTTGAGCCATGCGGCGCAGGTGGAACTGAGGCTGGTGCCCGCCGAGCAGTGCGAGTTGGCCCAGGTGGATGCCGCCTTGAATCGCCTGGCCCAGGCCGCCCCGCAGATCAAAAAGAACCTCCTGAATGCCTGCGCCCAAACCGTGGCTGCCGACGGCGTGATCCGTGAAATGGAAGCCGAATTGCTCCGCGCCATCGCCGATACGCTGGATTGCCCGTTGCCGCCGTTTGTGGCTTAGTGGGCTGCGCGAGAGGGATGCGCGGAGGAGGCGTCCGCGCTCGTGGTTGTTTTCGGGGGCGGTGTTACTGGCTTTGGTTTGGCTGCGGCCACCAACCGGTCCGCCAGACGAGTCGGCTCGGGCAGGCGATATTTCAAGGCGCATTCGAGGACCAGGGCCTCGGCGGTGGGGAGGTCGAGGCGGTGGCCGATGCTGACATAGACCGGCCTGATGCCGGTCCGGGTGCGAAGGACGGTGCCGATCACCTCATCCTTGTCGCAGAGGGGCGCACGGCCGCCGCGCCGGGCGGGGGGTTGGTCATGTGTGCCCACCAGGCGGCTCTTGGCGCAGCCGACGGCGGGCAAGCCGCAGAGGACGCCTAGGTGCGAGGCGATGCCGAAACGGCGCGGGTGAGCCAGTCCTTGCCCGTCGCACATGAGCACGTCGGGCGCCTGCCGCAGCTTGCGCAGCGCGGCCAGCCAGGCCGGGATTTCGCGGAAGGAAAGCAGTCCGGGGATATAGGGAAAGTTGAGTCTGCGCGTGGCGGTGTGCTGCTCGACCACGCGTCGCTGCTGCAAATCCCAGAGCACGACTCCCGCAATGCAGTGGCGCCCGTCAGGCGAAAAGGCCCCATCCAAACCCGCCACAAAACGAAATGCCTCCGCCGGCCGGCTCCGGGAGACCAGCCCGCTCATCTTTTTTTGCAGCGCGATGGCCTGCTTTGGACTCAGCCGCCACGAATGCGGGGGAGGGGGCAGTTTCATGCTTTGGAGTTTCGCCTTTCGGATTTGCTCAAGCCATTGCCTGTTGGGCGACGGCTTTCATTTTGGCCAGGCCGGTCCTGGCGACGGCCAAGGGGTCTTGCGCCCAGTATTGTCGGTTGAATAACTCGAGCGACAGGATTTTCTGTCCGCCGGTCAGGCGGAGGGTGCGGACGATCTCCGCCAGGGGCGCGATCCCGTCTCCGGGAAAGACACGGTAACTGTCATCGATCTTCTCTCGGGGCGGATCGTTTGGGAAATCGTTCAGGTGCAGCACCTGGATGGTCTGGGGGCCGAGCAAGCGCATGCCGCGATAGTCGGAACCGCCTTTGTAGAGGTGGAACACGTCGGCCAGCACACAGGCCTTGGGATGGCCGGTTTCCATCGCCACGGCCACACACTCGCCCAGCCGGCCGAGGTTCCTGGAAGCACCCCACAACTCAAGTTCCGGCACCAGGCCCACCTGTTCACCGAGTTCGAGCAAGACGCGGTAGCGCTCGGCCGCCCTGGCCAAATCAAGCTTGGGCAAATCGGTCGCCCCCACCGGCGGGGCCGCGAACCGCCGGGCGCCGATCTGCGCAGCCAGGTCCATCTCGCGCTTGGCCCGCTCGAGGCCCCTGGCCCGCCGCGCCTCGTCCTCGACCAGCCATTCAGAAAAGCCGATGGCACCCTCGACGGTCAGCCCCGCATCGGTGATGCGCCCAGCCAGGTCTTTGAGCGCGCCGCCCTGGTTCACATACGCCTGGAGCACATCGACCCAAGGCTCAATCGCCTCGTAGCCCGCCTGGGCGGCAATCTCAATTTCCTTGACCATCCCGAGTTTATGGCCGCGAAGGGTCGCCATGTTCAGGCTAAAGCGGAACGGGCGGTCGGTCTGGGGGCCTGGCAGTGGCGCCGAGGCCCTTGCACCCGGCAGTGGGTCACCCAAGACCGCCGTGCCAAGCAGCAGCCCGGTTTGCGTGAGGGCGTGGCGTCGTGACAGCTTGCGTGTATTCATCGGCCCTTGCATTACTCAAAATCGGCGCCCCTGGCCAGAACAGTTTCCGGCGCCTGTGAGCCTTGCGACAGCGCTTGGCTTGACCCAAGGGAGGGCCGGTACTAATCTGGCCGCATGACGACTTCACTTGCAGAGGTTGGCCAAGCGGCTTCCAATCCGCAGCAACTGGCCAGGCGCGCGGCCAGGAATCCGCGCTTGAGAGCAGACCTGCTCGCGGGCTTGAGCGCAAAGGCCGCCCGCATCAAATTCGGCTGCGCCAAGGCGCTGCGGCTGCTCAGCGAAGAGCGACCGGACCTGCTCTACCCGCAATTTGATTTTTTTGCGGGCCTGCTCGACGCGAAGAACAAAATCCTCCAGTGGGAGGGCGCCTTCGTCCTGTCGCAGTTGGCAGGCGTCGATGCCGAGGACAAGTTGGGGGCGATATTGGGGAAATACTTATCTCCCATCAGCGGCCCGGTGATGATCACGGCCGCCCAGGTCATCCAGGGCGGGGCCCGAATTGCCCGGGCCAAGCCGCACCTGGCTGGCCGGATTGCCACTGAGGTGCTCAAAGTCGCGCGCGCCCGTTACCAGACCCCCGAGTGCCGGAACGTGGCGATCGGCCATGCGATTTTGGCCCTGGGTAGCTTCTATGACTTAATCCAGAATCCGGGGCCGGTCATACGGTTCGTGAGCCGGCAAACCAGGAATTCGCGGGCCGCCACCCGGGAAAAGGCGAGGCAGTTTCTCAAGCAGGCAAGAGCGCCGGCGGCCAAATCAACGCCAACCAAGGGAACAGCATGAGCAAAGACAAGATCAATGTCGCCATCGTCGGCCTGGGATTCGGGGCGGAGTTCATCCCGATCTACCAGCGGCATCCGCAGGCGAACCTGTATGCCATCTGCCAGCGCACGCCGGAGAAGCTGGACGCGATCGGCGATGCCTTTGGCGTGGAGAAGCGCTACAGCGATTACCGCCAGTTGTTGCGGGACCCGAACGTGGAGGCCGTGCACATCAACTCGCCCATCCCCGATCACGCTTGGATGTCGCTGGCGGGGCTGAAGGCGGGCAAAGACGTGGCCTGCACGGTGCCGATGGCCACCTCGGTGGGCGACTGCCGGAAACTGGTCGAGCTGCAAAAGAAGACCGGCCGCCGGTACATGATGATGGAGACGGTGGTTTACGCCCGCGAGTTTCTCTACATCCAGGAGCTCTACCGGACCGGGGTGCTGGGCAAGATTCAGTTCCTGCAAGCCAGTCACCAGCAGGACATGGACGGGTGGCCCAATTACTGGCCCGGCCTGCCGCCGATGTGGTATGCCACCCATTGCGTCGGCCCGGTGTGCGCCCTGACCAATGCCACCGCCCAATACGTCTCCTGTTTTGGCTCGGGCACCATTCGCCAGGACCTCATCGCCCAATACCACTCGCCGTTCGCGGTGGAAACGACCCACCTCAAGTTCAAAGACGCCGACTTGAGCGCCCGCATTTATCGGTCGCTCTTCGACGTCGCGCGGCAATACCGTGAGAGCTTCGATGTCTATGGTTCGAGGGCCTCGATCGAGTGGCCGCTGATCGAGGGTGAACCGTTGGTGCTGCACCGCGCCAAACTCCCGGAGCCGAGGATTCCCAAGCTGGTCAAAGCCCCCGATTACGCGAAGCGGCTGCCCAAGCCGATTCAGCGCTTCACGACCGAGGGGGTGTACGACCTGGCCCGGAAGACGCATCTGAGCTTTACGCAAGGCGCCGGCCACGGCGGCTCGCACCCGCACCTGGCGCACGAATTCATCATGGCGCTGGTCGAGGGCCGCGACCCGTTCCCCAATGCGCGGCAATCGGCCAACTGGACGTGCGTCGGCCTTTGCGCCCATCAATCGGCGCTCAAAGGCGGGGCGATTGTGAAACTGCCGGAGTTCACGCTGCCATGAGCAGCCTCGTGCGTGGCCTGGCAGCTTCCGGCTTGGTGTGCCGCCGTGGCACCCGAATCTGTATGAATGCCGGGCGGGGATGGGTTTGAGAATCCTCTTTTTGGCCAGGCCCGGGGCGCTCACGGCCTTCGTGGTTGTGGCGGACGATGAGGTGCAGGCGTTCCTTGGGAAGTTCTAAGCGGTTTGGACTTTGCGCCTTGGACTTTAGACTGAATCGATGTCGCAGATGTTGAAATCCTCGGGGGCGATGGCTGTGGCGACGCTGACCAGCCGTGTGCTGGGGATGGTGCGGGAGATGGTGTATGCGGCGTTCATGGGCAACACCCCGGTGGCGAGCGCCTTCATTCTGGCCTACCAGGTGCCGAACCTCTTTCGCCGGCTGCTGGGGGAGGGGGCGTTGACGGCGGCGTTCATCCCGATTTTCAAACAGAAAGAGGTGGAGGAAGGAGCAAAGGAGATGTGGCGCTGCGCCAACGCTGTGCTTTCCGGCCTGGTCGCCGCCGCCGGGGCCGTCAGCGTGGTGGCGATGGTAGGGATTTCGCTGTGGCTGAGCTTTGGGCATTTGGGGCCGGACCGGAAGCTGGTGTTGGAACTGCTGCGCCTGATGTTCCCCTATATGGTGTTGGTATGCCTGGCGGCGGCGTTGATCGGCATGGCCAACGCGCGCGGCCATTTCTTCATCCCCGCCCTCGGGGCGGCGATTCTCAACGTGGTGATGATCGGCAGCGTGTGGTGGCTGGCGCCGCGGATGGGCCGGGACCTGGAGCACCAGATTTTTGGCCTGGCGATAGGGGTGTTGCTGGCGGGCCTGGCACAGGCCTCGTTCCAGTTGCCGACGCTGGCGCGGGAGGGCTATCGCTACCGGTGGGTCTCGCCCTGGCGCGACCCGGCCGTGCGCGAGGTCATCCGGCAGATGCTGCCGGGCTCGATTGGCGTGGCGGCGTTTCAGCTCAACGTGCTGGTGACCCAATGCTTTTCGTTCTGGTTCGATGAGTCGATTGTCTCGACGTACAACTACTCGGTGCGGCTGATGGAGTTGCCGCAAGGGATGTTCGGCATCTCGCTGGCGACTTATCTGCTGCCGACCCTCTCCGGGCTGGCGGCGGAGAAGAAGTATCCCGAGTTTCGCCAGACGCTGCAGGAGGGGCTGAGCCACCTGGCCTGCCTCAATCTGCTGGCGGCCGCCATCGCCCTGGCCCTGGCCGAACCGATTGTGCGCCTGCTCTTCGAGCGCGGGATGTTCGGCCCGAGCGCCACCCAGCGGGTGGCCCTTTCGCTGGCCTGCCTGGCGCCGGGTTTGCTGATGTTCTCGGTGAACAACATCCTGGCCCGGGCCTTTTACGCCCTCAAGGACATCAAGACGCCCATGAAGATCAGCGTCTTCTGCCTGGTGTTGAACCTGGTCCTGGCCCTTGGCCTGGTGCTATACTTGCAGGGCTCGCGCATCGGCGGGGAAGCGGGCCTGGCTGTGGCCAACACCTTGAGCGCTACTTTGAACGCGGCGCTCCTGGCCTACGCCTTGCGTCGCAAGCTCAAGCATCTCACCCTGGCCGGACTGCGGCGCACCTTGCTGGTGCTGCTGGCGGCGGCTTTGCTGGCGGGGGCCCTGGCCGCCGGGCTGAGCTTTCTTTGGGACCGAAACCTGGGGCACGGGAGCCTGCCGCTCAAGCTCGGAGCGGTCTTCGTGCCGGGAACGGTTGCCGGCCTGGCCTATTGGGTGACGGCCCTGGCGGGGAAAGTGCCAGCGGCAACGGAAATTACCGCCTTGGTGCTGGGGAAGCTCCGCCGCCGTGCCGCTTCGCCTCCGTGACGGCAAATTCCACTGAGCGAGGTGTCAGGAAAGCGCGTGAGAGGGTTTGTCACCGAGGCGTTTGGCGCGCCAGCGCTTGAAATTGATCACTGTTGGATCGAGATACACGGAGCCGTCGCGCAGTTTCGTGGTGCCAACGAGATTCGTGTTGTAGGTTTCCGTTCGCCTGCTCCCGGTTATGGCGTTGACCTTGCTGTAGGTCCAGTCCGGCTGGGGCTGCGTATGGCCGTTTAACACGGCGAGCATGATGTGGACGAACTTGATGTGGCATGTATCGGATCGAACAGGCGGACTGTTTTGAGTGGCTGCGGGCGTGCCCGGCCGGGTCGTTCCACGCGGTTTGCACCGACCCGCCGTACGGCATCCTGGAATTTACGGAGAAGGAGTTGGCGAAGCTGCGGGCCGGGCGCGGGGGGGTGTGGCGCCTGCCGCCAAAGATGGGTGGCAGCCAACGCGACCCGCTGCCGCGGTTTACGGTCCTCACCGAAGAACAGAAACAGCACTTGCGCGATTACTTTCGCGATTGGGGCAAGCTCCTCCTGCAGGCGCTGGTGCCGGGGGCGCACGTGTGTGTCGCCGGGCATCCGATTCTGCAATATCACGTGCAGGGCGCGATGGCCGCGGCGGGGTTCGAGGTGCGGCCGGCCATCATGCGGCTCTAATACAGCTTTCGGGGCGGTGACCGGCCCAAGAATGCGGAAGCGGAGTTCCCCGAGGTGTGCGTCAGCCCCAAGGGGGCCTATGAGCCGTGGATGCTGTTTCGGAAACCGATCGCGGGGGGCACCGTGGCGGAGAACCTGCGGCGGTGGAAGACGGGAGCATTGCGCCGGCTCTCAGCAGACAAGCCGCTGCCGGATGCCCTTCCCAGCGGGCGAACTCCGAAACGCGAGGAGGCGATTTCGGATCATCCGTCCCTCAAGCCGCAGCATTTCATGCGGATCATCGTGCGCGCGCTGCTGCCGTTGGGCGAGGGAAGGATTCTCGATCCGTTTATGGGGTCGGGCTCCACCATCGCAGCCGCAAAAGCGATCGGGTACGCCTCGACCGGGCTGGAGATCGATTCGGCCTACTTCCATCTTGCCGAGAGGGCGATTCCGCGCCTGGCCGCGCTCTATCCGCAGTTCAAAGGGCAGGAGATTGAGGTGGAACTTAACGGCAACGTGGACCGGGAAGCGCCGGAGGGGCAGTTGGCGCTGGTTTTGGCAGAAACGGCGCCCCGGTACGGCAGGGAGCATCGAGCGGCGAAAAGGTGATGGGAGATTCTAAAGTGGCGGTTCCCGCCTGACTCGCGGCGCCATGGCCAGCTTGCCGGGCTCACTCTTGGGTCGCGTGCGTGACGGCAAATCCCATCGGCTCGAGCTGGGTGCCGTCAGGCCGGGGCCAGGGCGCCGGCCCGAAATTGACGGTTACGACCTGGCCGTTGGCGAAGGTGGTTTGTTGCACGGAACGGTCCGGCCTCAGGAAGTGGTGGTCGGTCATCTCCGCGTAAGCGGCCTGGCGGGCGTAAGGGCAGGTGTTTTTGTAGCTTTGCACAAAGCGGGCCTTGTCCTGGGCCCAGAGTTTGCGGTCGAACATGAACATGGGGGGCGTGCCGTAGAGGACATTGAACAAGTCGCGCTTGTCCCAGAGGGCGGGGAGCTTGTTGTTGTAGTCGCCCCAGTACCAGTGGGCGACGGCGCAGTCATGATAGACCAGTTCCCACAACGGGAGGCGGTAGGCCTGGCCAAGCTGGAACCTGGCGACGAGGTCGGGCACGTTGGTCCAGAGGACCTGCATGCGGCGGCCGGCATCCGGGACGCGGTAGGGTCCCAGGCTGAGCATGCCCTCGAAATAGTGCACGAACGGCACGGCGGCGTCGTGTCCCGTCTCGGACCCGGTCACCAGGTGGAGGTCCTCGGACATGTAACGCAGCAGTTCCATCTTGGAGCGTTTGCTCTCGGTGCGGGTCATGGGGTGGTTGGTGGAATAGCACTCCTGCCAGGGGGCGGCAGTGGTCGTATCGATGAAGCGGCAGTTGTAGGGGTGGGTGGCCAAATCCGCCGGCACCCGCGCGCGGGCGTAGTCAAGGGCGCGCCGGTCACAAAGGACGCCGCAATGAATCATCGAGCCGTCCCTGGCCTCGACGCCCCAGCCTTGGAGCCATTGGCCGCCGGGGCCGAGGATGATGTCGTTGGGCCAGGCTGGGGTGGTCCAATCCGGATGGACGCCGCGCAGTTTGGGAAACTGTTCCGGGTTCATCACGTCCTGGTAGATGTCGTAGCGGCTGGTGAGCACGGCGAGGTCGTTGAGGGCGCGGAGGTTTTCGGGCGATTGCTGGTTGCTCCAGAGAATGCGGGTGATGCCCGCCGCCTGCATCTCTTTGACGATGCCCACCGCGTCCCGGTCCCAGCACCACACATTGACGGCGCCCATCAGCAGGTCCACGTTGGGATTGAAGCGCCGCTTCTCGGCGAGGGTTTTGAACAGACCCGCCTGTTGGGCATAGGCCCGGTAGCGTTTGGCCATCGCGACGTGGCCGCCCTGGGCGAAGAAGATGTAACGCAGCCGGCGGGCGTAGCCGAAGGCCTGCTTCTGCGGGTCCCACTCGGGGGCGAGCACCAGGCGGCGGTCCAGGCGGCGCATCTGGATGGCCGCATCATCCGGGGTCTCAAAGATGGCCATCTGTCCGGCTTGGCCATCGGTGACGCCCCAGAAGGCCATGCAGAGGCCGTGCCCGCCGTAGGCGATGAGGCGGTGCAGCGGCACGGTCTCATCCTCGGCCGGGTAGGAAATCCCTTCGTTCATCGGGACCACGAGGTAATCGCCCGGCGCGGTGTCGAAGGCATAGGGAAAGCGCAGCGGAGAGCGCATTTCGCCGGCGGCGGTCAACTCGAGCGTAAACTCGGGTCGGTCCGCCGACAAGTCGAGGCGGCCCGTGACCTGGAGGCCGGAAGGCGCATGTAAAAGGCGCATCTGTATTTGGCGGCCCTGTGCGAGCGCGTGGTTCAGGAGCAGGCCAGCGGTCTGCGGCTTTTGGGTCCAGTCGCGCCGGGTGTGCTGGTCGTGCACACTGAGCGCGGCATTGGATGTGGTCAGGGTGACCGTCAGCCATTGGTTGCTCACCGCCAGTGCGGGCGGAAGCTGGGGATTGCGCTGCCAATCGGGGCGGGTCTCCTGGCGGATGGCGAAATCGTCCACCCAAAGGGTGACCTGGCCGTAGCCGATGAGCCGCGGTTGGAGCTGGACGATGCCCTCGGGCACCAGCACGCGGCTGCGCAACGGTTGCCAGCCGCCACCCGAAACAGCCGCGCGTTCCGCGTAAGACCAATCGACCGCCCTGCCGGCCTGGTCCCAGGTGGAGGCGCAAAAGGTCACGCTCCCTTCCCCCTCGGTCTGGACCCAGACCTCCATATCGAACAAGTCGCCCGGCCGGACCGCGAGCCGTTGGCCCGGCTCCAGGCTCCAGTCTTCGTCCCCCCGATGCTGGACCCGGCCGGAGTGCGTGCCGCTGTGGCGCTGCTGGTTGTCCACGCTGAGCGTGCCCGCCCCGCTTGCCCGGGTCCAGAACCGCCAGCCCTCCAACCCGGCCTCGAAACCGCCGTTGGTGAAGGAGGCACCGCGGAGCACCGCGCCGGACAAAAGCAGAAAGAGAAGTTGGATGGTCTTCATGAGGCCAGTCTATAAGGCCCATTGCTCAAAGGCGCGTTAATTCCAATTCGCGTTGGAATAAAGCGTTGAAGCGTTGGAGACGGAGCTGGAACCGAGGAGCGTGGACGCCCCGTCCGCGCCGCCGGATTGACAAGTTTAGCGGGGTGGGACACTTTGGGGGCATGGCAAAGCCAGCTTTGGGCCGTGGCCTGGGAGCGTTGTTGGGCGGCAATAGCATCGCTCAACCACCTGGGCCGGCGCCCGCTTCAACAGCGGCTGCAGGAGCCGCGCCGGACCTGCGCGAGCGGGTGCAACAGGTATCGCTGGACCGTATTCACGCCTGTCCTTTCCAGCCCCGGAAGGAGTTTTCGCCCGAGGGGCTGCGCGAGTTGGCCGACTCCATTAAGGAGCAAGGCATCGTGCAGCCGCTCATTGTCCGGGAACACCAGGGCCGCCTGGAACTGATCGCGGGGGAGCGGCGGTGGCGGGCGGCGCAATTGCTTGGCCTGGCCGAGGTGCCGGTCATTGTCCGGGCAGCGGACGACCGGGCGGTTCTGGAACTGGCGCTAATCGAGAACCTGCAACGGGAAAACCTGAATCCGATTGAAGAGGCCCAGGGCTACACCCAACTGATCGAACAATTTCGGCTGACGCAGGAGGAGGTGGCCACCAAAGTCGGCAAGAGCCGGGCGGTGGTGGCGAACGCGTTGCGGCTGTTGAAGTTGGCGCCGGCCATCCAGGGTTATATCAGGGAAGGCCGCCTCTCGGTCGGCCATGCCAAAGTGATTCTGGGCCTGGGCAGCGAGGCCTGGCAAAAGTCCGCCGCCGAGCGCATTCTCAAGGACGGGCTCAACGTGCGCCAGGCCGAGGTCCTGGTGGCCCGTCTGCAAGCGCGGGAAAGCGGGGCGGTTTCGAAGCCGGGCGCCAGCGCCCCCCCGCCTCAGGCTGCCCACGTGGCAAACCTGGAAAACCGGTTGCGCGAGCGCCTGGGCACCAAAGTCCATCTGCGCTACGTCCAGGGCAAAGGCGCCGTGGAAATCTCGTTTTTCAGCGACGCGGAACTGGAGCGGTTGCTGGAGCTGCTGGGGGTGAGGGTGGAGTGAGGAGTGACGGGAGAGGAGCGGGGGTTGCAGGTCAGGCAGGATGGTGCAATTCTGAAATGGTTTTAATGGTTGTTAAATACGGAACGCCAGTGCTGCGGCGGAAAGGGGCCCGGGTCGAGGCGGTCACGCCGGCGATCCGGCAGCTCATCGCCGATATGATCGAGACGATGTACGCCGACAAAGGGATCGGCTTGAGCGCGCAGCAGGTCGGGGTCCCGGTTCAGGTCCTGGTCATTGACGTGCGCGAGGCCGCGGACCGCCCCTCCACACTGGAGGTGAACGGGCAACCTGCGGACGTAAACCAGTTCATGCCGCTGGCGCTCATCAACCCTCAAATCACGCCCGTCGGCGAACCGGTCGCCGGCCCCGAGGGCTGCCTGAGCTTCCCGGAGATCTATGCGGACATCATCCGGCCGGAGGTGGTGGAGGTGAGGGCGCTAAACCGGGAAGGTGAGCCGATGCAGTTCCGTTGCGGCGGCCTGCTCGCCCGGGCCATCCAGCACGAAACCGACCACCTGCATGGCATTCTGTTCATCGATCGGATGACCAAGGAGATCAAAGAACAACTCCGGCCGGAACTCGAGACCCTCCGGGCCGAAACCAAGGAGGGGCTGAAGGGGTGAGCCGGGAGTGGTCGAGAGCAGGAGCGGGGAGGCGAGTCGTGGAAATCCGAAATGCGGATGCGGCAGGCGGCAGCCGCGGCCGGCGTGCTGCTCATGGGGGCCAGAATCAGGGAGGGCTCTCGCTTTGCGCATCCGAACCGCGACCGGCGGCTGGAAGCCGGCGCTCCGGCCTCGCCAGTGGGAAATATTCAGGCTAAAGTTCCTGACCGGCAAAACTCGTTGTAATCAGGGCAAGCTTCGCTGCGACTGCAAAAGTGCGCTCAGCCAGCGCTTCTTTTAGGTGAATTGAAAATTGAGGATTGTAAAACGATCGTTGGTTATTGAAGAAGGCCCGCGGATGACGCCGCTTGAACTTTCGGACTGCGGACTCAATGACCAATGACCAATACTCAATACTCAATGCCCGGTGAACCCCATGCGGGCAGGCTCGATTCCAGAGGCGGTCTGAGGCGCAGCCTCGCTAGAATGTCAGCTCGACGGGCGCGGGGCCTTCGAGTTGGAGGATCAGCCGGCCGTCCTGCTCGAGGAACTGATGCTGGCCGGAGACATCGACTTTGCTGCCGTTGATGGCAATCTGCGGCTGCCGGGCCAAGCCGTTGACGAGCACGAAGTACGGGCGTTTGAGCCAGGTCTGGATTTCAAAACTCACCTGGCCGGGCTTTTCCCGGGGGTGCCTGATTTCGCCCGGGGCGTGGAGGCGCAGGCCGTTCTGGCGGAAGGACCAGAAGTCATAGGCGGGCAGGTTGAAAAGGTGTGAGGCGCAGGCCTGGACGGTGGCGGGATTGATGGCCGGGCCGTTGCGGTGCTGGGCGCGCAGCACAAACGAGTCGGGCAGCAGGCCTTGCAGGGCGGCATCGCTCGGGGGCCAGGTTTGTTGGATGCCGGAGAGGGTGATGCCGTCCGCCAGTTGGCGCCAGGGACCCTTGGGGTCGTGGCGGACCAGGCGGTAGAGGGCGTCGGCATAGACCAGTGCGCACCACTGCACCGGGAGGCCGAGCCAGACCGGGGCTTGCCACTGCGTGGCGCCGAAGACGGGAACCGAGGCGTAAGGCCCGATGGGCTGAGAGGTGGGATTGACCAGATAGACGAAGGGCACGCCGGTCCAGGCCCAGTAACGGGCCTGTTCGAGGAAGTCCGGGTCGCCGGACAGTTCGTAGCCGAGGGTGTAGGCCCGGACCAGGTGAGCCGAGGCGAGGATGTCCGGCGTATGCAGCGGGCATTCCCAGGTCTGGGCGCCCCGCGGCACGCCCTGGCGGAACCTGTCCATTGCCCGCAGATGGTGAAGGCCCGCATCCAGCAGTTGGCGGTCGCCGGAAAAAGCTGCCGCTTCCAGCAGGTCCATGACCAGACGCGCGGTCAGCCCGCTGGCCTCGTTGGCAAAGTGAGTCTTGGCGTAGTCGGGTCCGCCCGGCTGCGCCTGGTAGCGCACGGAACCATCCGCCTGGAAACGGGCCAGCAGATCACGCCCGGCCTGCGCGGCGGCCGAGGCCGTTTCAGCCACGTGGCCATAGACCAAGGAGACTGCCGGGTAGCGCACGTGTCCGACCGCGGCGGAGTTCAAGCTTGGCGGGGCGATAGGGGCCAGCGCGCTCCGCGCGGTGTCCCGCAGGCGGGCGGCCAAGTCGGGCTGGCGCGTCTGGCCGGCCAGCCAGTCCATCCACAGGGCAGCGTCGGCGGCGTGGCCCGGGTTGAAGCTGCCGCCGGCCACAGCGTGGCGGAAGAGATTGCCTTCGCGGATTTTGGAGTCGAGCCAGCCACCGGCAGCCAGCGCGACATAGCGTTGCAGGTCCCTGGGCGCGTCCGGGAGCGGGGGCAGGCCGCGCAGGGCAACGTATTGCTCGACTGCGGGGACGACGCTCTTTGCGAGTCCGCCCAGGAGCGTGGCGCGCAGAACCAGGGGCTGGTTGGCCGGGAGCCGTTCGGCCAGCCGTGGCAGCAGGCTGCCTTCCTGGCGGTTCTTCCCATCGGAGCCGGGAAAGAGCAGGCCCATGACATGCCCGCCCGAGCCGAAGAGGCGGTCGGGCGAATCGAACAGGGCGCTGAGCCAGGGCTGCGGTTCCCAGGTCAAGGCGACGTAACGCTGGCCGCTTTGAACGGCCATGAGCGGGAAGGTGATTTTGAGGCTGTCCGGCACCTGCCGTTTGGAGGCGGGGCCAAGGAGGTCGGCCTCGGAACTGCTCGGCTCGTTATCCAGGTATTCCAAGCCGGCGAAGAGGGCCTGGCCTTTGGTTGGCCCAAAAGTCCCGGCGCCGGGGAAGAGGGCGAAAAGCGGCAGGAAAGCGAGCAAACGGTCGTGATTCACTTTAATGGTGCCGGTGAGGTCGAGTGCGCCGGGGATGGAGCCGGGCTTGAATTGCTGCTCGAATTCCCAGCGACCGCCCTCGGGGTCATCGGCGGCGAGCGTGACGACCAGCACGTCCTCGCGCTGGCGAACCAGGACCTGCTTGTGCGCGGCATTGGCCAGGTCAAACCACCGGACTTCGCCGCCACTGAGATAGCCGATCATGGGCCGGTCCAGGCCAAGGGCCATCGGCTGGCCGGCGACGCGGAGGACAAAGGCGCCGAAGGCCTCCGGCGCGTGGAGCAGTTCCAGGTCGCCTGAGCGGACGGAACGGGCGCCGGGCGGGAGCCGGGGCGCAGTGGGCTTGGACCATTGGGGAAGGGCTGCGCCGGCGGGCAGCGGCGTGCCCTCGGCCGCGGTGGCTGGGGCGGCGGCGCGGACAACGGAGGCAGGCAGGAGCGCAACCAGAGAGGCGGCCCCGCAGAGAAGCAGATGGCCGACCGCTTCATAGGGCGGGATGTTTCTCACGAATTTTGGACGCGACGGAGGAAGCGGTATTCACGCGGTTCGAGGCGTTAGGCTTGGGGCAAACCAGTTGGGAGAAGTTGGGCTCCCGCAGGAGCGCGAATTCACTTGCAGGCAAGAGCCAGCCCACCTTCCGAGATTGCTGCAGTCGTTCATTTCTACTTGTGTTAAAGAACAACAATTGCTAAATCGAATGCATTATTCGGTCAACTGAGGATTTGGTTTGATGGGAAGAATGGACGCTTGAGAGCATGGCATCCGCATTCAAGAATCAGAGATATTCAACATATTTGGCGGGCGAAACATCCGGCCAGCAACCCGCGCGGGTTTCCCGGCTGATCATCGGCGTGCTCGAAGGGACGGGTGTCGGCCCGGCGGTCATCGCCTCGGCGCTACAGGTTTTGAAATCCGTCGAGCAGGTCTTGAATTTGAAATTCGAGGTTCGTTTCGGCGGGTTGATCGGGGAGGACGCCGTCAAGGAATATGGCCAGTGGCTGCCCGAGCACACGATGGAATTTTGCGCCGACATTTTCCAGCTTGGCGGCGCCATCCTGAATGGTCCGGGCGGCGGACGTTACGTTTACGATCTGCGCCGGCGTCTTGATTTGTTCTGCAAATTTGTCCTCGTTCAGCCGCCGCCGGAACTCGCGCGCGTGGCAAGGATTCTGCCACAGTTCTTGAAGGACGTGGACATGCTCATCGTCCGCGACAACATCGGGGGCGTTTACCAAGGCCAGTGGGGCGACCGCGCCACCGACAAGGGCCGCGTTGCCGAGCACTCGTTCAGTTACAGCGAACCAGAAGTCCACCGTCTCGTTGAAATCGCCGCGCGCGCGTCCGCGCACCGCAAAGGAAATCTATACATCATCGTCAAGGACGGCGGCGTGCCGACCGTGACCGCGCTCTGGCGGGACGTGGGCTGCGCCGTCGCAAAACGTCACGGCCTGGAGGCGAAGTTCATGAATGTCGACCTCGCCGCCTACGAATTGATCCAGAACCCGGCGCGCTTCGACGTGATCGTGGCGCCAAATCTTTTCGGTGACATTATTGCGGACATTTGTGGCGTTTTAGTTTCGTCGCGCGGCGTGACGTTCTCCGGCAATTTCGATCCGCACGGCCACGGCGTTTATCAGACCAACCACGGCTGCGCGCACGATCTCGCTGGCACGGACATTGCCAATCCCGCCGGGCAAATCCTTTCGCTCGCCATGCTGCTGCGCGAAAGTTTCGGACTGGACGAAGCCGCCACGCTCGTCGAAAAATCCCTCGCCGAAACCTGGCGCGCGGGCTGGCGCACCGCCGACATCGCCGAACCGGGCTGCCAGATTCTCGGCACGAAAGCCATGGCGGAAAAAGTCGCCGCGCAAGTCTTCCGTTCAGCCGAGACCGCGCCAGCCGCATGAAACCCGCGCTGCTGCTAGTGGATTTGCAGGGCGATTTTTTGGATTCAACCGGCCTGCAACCCGCGCGCGAAAACTTGATCTTGCAGACCGCCGCGCTGCTGCAAGGCTGCCGCCGCAAAAACATTCCTGTCATCCACATCTGGACAACCGTTCGCCGCGACGACGACCGGCGGCTGCCGCACTGGAAAAGAAATAATCGCTGGCACTGCCTCGCCGGAAGCGACGGACACAAAACACCCGCGCCGCTGCAACCGCTTGAAAATGAAACCGTCATCAACAAAAGTGGCTTCAACGGATTTGCCGGCGGCGAACTGGACGCGGCGCTAAACAAAATAAATTGCGACACGCTCGTCATCGCCGGTTTGCACCTGCACACCTGCATCCGCGCCGCCGCTGCGGAAGGCCTGGAACGCGGTCTGCACATTTTCATTCCTGACGATGCCGTTGCCAGCAACGACCCGGTTTATGCCGCCGCCACGCGCCGCTGGCTGGCTGAACGCGGCGTCGAATTTGTTTCCGCAAACGAAATCCTGTCCCGACTGGACGGCAACGCGCCGTCAGAATTGATCCATCGCTCGCCGCGAGAAACTAAAAGCATCCTGTTTGAAATTCCAGTCGCCGGCGCGGATGAAATTGCTGCGGCAACTTTGTGCGCACAAAAGGCGTGGGAAATCTGGCGGCGGACAAATGTAAGTTCGCGTTGCCAAATTCTGGAAAAAGTCGCCGGGCGATTGGAAGCTGCCGCGCCGGATTTGGCGCGGCAAATGGCTGTTGAGATCGGGAAGCCTGTTTCGCATGGACTCGAAGAAGTCCGCCGCGCGGCGGGAAACATTCGTGACGTGATTCGCCGCGCCTCCGCATTTGAATTTCAAAAGCGCGAGCCTGCGGGAGTTGTCCGTCATCGACCGCTCGGCGTCGTCGCGCTGATTTCGCCGTGGAATAATCCGGTCGCGATTCCCATTGGCAAAATTGCGGCGGCGCTGATTTACGGAAACACAGTCGTCTGGAAACCTGCGCCCGCCGCCACAAAAATCTCGGAAGTCATTTTTAAACTGCAGTGGGAGGCCGGCGTTCCAGGCGATGCGGTTCGAGTTTTGACCGGCGACCATACGACGGCGCAGAAACTGGCGGCGGACGAAAATGTCAACGCCGTCACCATCACCGGTTCGGCGCGGGCTGGCTTTGCGATTCAGGAAATTTGCGCGCGACGCTTCCTGCCGTTGCAGGCGGAATTAAGCGGCAACAACGCGGCGATTGTCTGGGACGACGCGGACTTGCCGCAGGCGGCCGCGCAAATCGCGTGGGGCGCTTTCGGTTTTGCCGGCCAGCGCTGCACCGCGAATCGCCGCGCGATTGTGAGCGAGGCAAGATATGAAACTTTTCTGTGCGAACTGAAAATCGCCGCCGAAAAACTGAATTGGGGCGATCCGCTGGAAACATCCACGGACATCGGCCCGGTGATTCATGCGGGCAAACGCGAGGAGCAAACGGCGTTGATTCAAGCGGCGCAAAATTCCGGCGCGGCGCAGAGGATTGAATTTCTTTCTGAATCGCGCGCAAAAGAATCGTGGGTGAAGGCTGGTGCTTACGCGCAGCCGGTGATTGTCATCTGCGACAATCCGAGTCATCCGCTCGTGCAGGAGGAAACGATGAGTCCGTTGCTGGTCGTGCAGTGCGCCGATAATTTTGCGCAGGCGTTGAAATTGTGCAATGGCGTCCGTCACGGACTGGTGGCGGCCTTGTTCAGTGATTCAACTGAACTTCAGGAACAGTTTCTGGCGGAGGCCCAGGCGGGAATGTTGAAACTCAACACCGCGACCGCCGGCGTGGATGCGTCGCTGCCGTTTGGTGGCTGGAAAATGTCCGGGCTTGGCCCGCCGGAACACGGCGAGGGCGACCGGCTTTTTTACACGCGGATGCAGGCGGTTTATGGCGCGGAAAAACTGCTGTCGAGTTAAAGGCGAATGCAAGCCGACGCAAATTCCATTTGCGGGCGCTTCGCGGAAAGCGCCGCGCGCCACGCCGCGCGGATTGCCGTCAGCGCGCCCGCAGGACAATGGACCTATGCGGAACTCGACCGCCGCTCCAATTCTGTCGCGGCGGACATTTTGAAGCGGGTTGGTGAAACTTCAGAGCCGGTTGCGCTGCTCATGGAGCACGACGCGCCCTTGATCGCCGCCGTCCTTGGCGCGCTCAAGGCGAATAAAATTTATCTCGCGCTCGACCCCGGCCACCCGGCACAACAACTGGCCGCGATGCTGGCCAGTTCCGGCGCGAGATTGTTGCTGGCCGATAAATCCAATTTGGCTCTGGCAAATTCGTTTGCATCGGAACGATTGCAGGTTTTGCGAGCTGCCGAGAATTTTTCCGCGGATTTTCCGCGCGAGGCTTTTCCCGAAATTTCCGCCGATGCGGGCGCGTGGCTGATGTTCACCTCCGGCTCGACCAGCGCGCCAAAGGGCGTGTGGCAAAATCACCGGGGCATCGTGCAGGAGGAGGAGATTTACGCGGAACTGATTGGCCTGGCGCCGGAAGACCGTGTTTCGCTGCTGGCTTCCTGCGGCCTGGCGGCTTCGGGCGCGACGCTTTTCGCCACGCTGCTCAACGGAGCGACGCTCTGCCTGTTTCACGTGCGCTCGCAGGGCGTCGAGCGGCTCGCAGACTGGCTGCCGCGCGAACGCATCACGATTTTCCATTCCGTGCCGACAATTTTCCGTCATCTGGCGCGCGCGGCCGACGGGAGAAATTCCTTTGAAACCGTGCGCCTCATCCGGCTCGGCGGCGAACCGGTTTTGCGCGCCGATGTGGAAATTTTCCGGCGGCAGTGCCCGGACAACTGCCGCTTGGTGCAATCGTTGAGTTCCACCGAAACGGGGATCATCAGCACCTTCACGATGGACAAGCAGACCGTGCTGCAAAATCCGCGCGTGCCGGCGGGACGCGCGGTTCGCGGCGTGGAAGTTTTTCTGGTGGACGAAAACAATCAGCCGGTGAAACACGGCGGCGAAGGAAAGATCGCCGTCCGCAGCGCGCGTTTGCGGCAGGGCTACTGGCGGCAGCCCGAACAGACGGCGGAAAAATTTCTGGCCGACGGGCGCGATCCAAGTTTTCGGGTTTTCATCTCGAACGACCTCGGAAGATTTTTGCCCGAGGGTTTGCTCGAACATCTGGGACGCGCGGACCAGCTCGTGAAAATCCGCGGCCAGCGCGTGGACTTGGGCGAGGTTGAAGCCGCCTTGCTGGCGACGGAACTGGCGAAGGAAGCTGTCGTGTCTGCGCGTCAATATGAGTCGGGCGAAAAACGCCTGATGGCTTACATTGTTCCGCGCGCGGGCGCGGAGGTGTCGCCGCAAAATTTCCGGCGCGAACTGCGCAGGCAATTGCCGGAGCACATGATCCCCAATGATTTTGTGGTGCTGGAAGAACTGCCGCAGACAGCGGCTGGAAAGATTGACCGACGCGCCCTGCCATTGCCGCCGAGGCCTGAAAACAAAAATGGTTTGAGCCGCGGCCAAAGACCGCGTGACGTGGTTGACACGCGGCTGGCGCGAATCTGGGAATCGGCCTTGAACATTTCACCGATCAGCCGCAAGGACGATTTTTTTGAACTGGGCGGAACGTCTTTGCAATCGGTGGAAGTGCTGCTGCAGATTGAGGAGTTGTTTGGCGTTTCCCTGCCACCTTCGACTTTGGCGGAACACAGCACCATTGAAAAACTGGCTGCGTTGCTGGTGGATCACGCGGTCATTCCGTCGCCGAGCCCGCTGGTAACGCTGCGCGCTGGCGCTGGCGAACGTCCGCTGTTTCTCATCCACAGCGGACAGGGCGACGTCGCGTCGTATGGTTTGCTGGCGCGGCGATTGACGGGTCGTCCAATTTACGGCCTGCAATCCATCGCGCTTCAGGGCGAAAGCTGGCCGTTAATGAGTGTGCCCGCAATGGCGCGGCGTTATCTGCCGGAAATTCTCGCCAAAGATGCCACCGGGCCTTACCTGCTCGCGGGAACCTGCATGGGCGGACTGGTGGCGTTTGAACTGGCGCAAATGCTGGTGCAGCAGGGGAAAACAGTCGCCCTGCTCGGCCTGCTGGATTCGCATTTTCCCAGGCCGAGTCCGAAGCATCAAAAATGGCGGAAACGGCTTTACGTTTCCCTGCGCACACCGGTGCATGAAGCCTGGGGGATGTTGCGCTGGAAAATCATCCGCGCGCTCGGCCTTGGCCGGAACAGCCGCCTGCTGCGGGCATATCGGCGCTTTGTGGCGCGCATGAACAGTCGCGCCAGCCGGTCATACCGTCCGGGTTTTTATCCCGGCGAAATTACCCTGTTCATCACCGTCGGCACGAAATTTACGCACGAAGACCCGCGCCTGATGATGCGATCCCTGGCGAAAACAGCCCGGGTCATCAGCATCTCCGGAAACCGCGCCGGGCTTTTTGCAAAGCCCGCCGTGGACGAGCTGGCCCAGCAATTACAAAGCGCGATGGAAAATGTCGAAGGAAAAAAACAGCTCTGATACGCTGAAACAACTTATTTCCGCGGAAGTTTTCAAGGGCTCCGCAGCCGGCACGGCGTTGATTTCGAATGAGTTGACAAAGCATTCTCAACACCTGAATCCGGCCTGAATCTCGCGTGTTTCGGCAAGAAATGGCTAAGAATGGAGGATTTACCTCAAGTTCTTGCAGCAAAATGCCCATTACGAAGCTGGGAAAAGGGAGAGCTGCCGGCCCGGGGGGCGGCGGAAGGCGGCTACCGAAAGCGCCGGCGAGCTGCCGCCGAGGCCCGCCTTGCGGCGGGCCACGTCGAAGAGGGCGTCGATTTGGTCCGCAAAAATCCCCTCCCCGCGCTCCACGCGTTCGTTGGCACGAAGTACGGGACACAGAGCGGATACAAATCTCTTGACCAGCCTCCCTGGTTGGTTCAGCCTTGGCCCCGAGGTCTTGTTATGGCTGAGCAACCAACGCGGGCCCCTATTGGCCAGGGGACATTATCACCCAGCCGGCACTCTATGCTCCGGCCCCGTCCCCCGTCCAACCCCGGCACGCTCCCGTTGAACAGATCCTCCGCCCCCATCCCGCTCGAACGGATCCAGCGTGCCATTCTCCTTATTCGCGGCGAAAGGGTCCTGCTGGATGCTGACCTGGCGCTCCTCTACGGCGTCAGCACCGGAAATCTCAATAAAGCCGTCAAGCGTAACCTCGACCGGTTTCCTCCCGACTTCATGTTCCAGCTCAGCTCCGAGGAAGCGGAGAACTTGAGATTCCAAACTGGAATCTCAAATTCGGACTACGGCGGGCGCCGCTACCTGCCCTACGCCTTTACCGAGCAGGGTGTCGCTATGCTTTCCAGCGTACTGCGTAGCCAACGCGCCGCCCAGGTGAACGTCGCCATCATGCGCGCCTTCGTCCAATTGCGCCAAGCCCTCGCCGGGCACGCTGAACTGGCCCGAAAACTCGCCGAATTGGAGCGGCGTCTCGAAGGCCATGACCAAGCCATCAAGTCTCTCTTCGACGCCATCCGCGAACTCATGACTCCGCCAGCCAAACCCGGCCGCGAAATCGGTTTCCACATCAAGGAAGACAGCGTGCCCTACCGCGTGAGCAGAAAGCGATCATGACCCCCAAATTCCAATACGACGTCTTCCTGAGCCACAGCGCGAAGGACAAGGCGGTTGTGTGCCCGCTGGCGGAGCGGTTGCGCCAGGACGGGCTGAAGGTGTGGTTCGATGAATGGGTGCTCAAGCCCGGCGACAGCATCCCAGCCAAAATCGAGGAAGGGCTGGAGCATTCGCGCGTGCTGGTGCTCTGCATGTCGGCCAATGCGTTCGGCTCGGACTGGGCGCAGTTGGAAAGCCACACGTTCCGGTTTCGCGATCCGCTGAACAAAGAGCGCCGCTTCATTCCCCTGCGGCTCGACGACGCCCGCATCAAAGGTTCCCTGGCGCAATTCCTTTACATCAACTGGCTCCCGGCGGACCGTGAGCAGGAGTATGCGAAGCTGCTCGAGGCCTGTTGGCCATTTTCAGAGAAGCCAACGCAACCACAGGACTTGGAAAGCGTGACGAAAGGCGAAGGCCGAATAGTCTTCGCGCATCACGACAGTATTTATACCGTTGCCATCACTTCAGACGGACGATGGATCATTGCCGACACCGTCAAGTCGAGGTTGAAGAAAATCAGATTGGACTCGGGTCAGGGATCCTTGCCAAGTCGAGACGTGGGGCGCCAAGCCGAGAGCGCCCCATTAGTGAGGGGGCTTGAAGTGACGCCCGACGGGGAGCATGTCATCAGCAGTTCAAGCTCGCCAGCGGTTCAGGTCTGGCGACTTCGAGACATGAAAAGGGTTCGCGTCTTCCGATTTCCGCGACGACCGGCATGTTGCGTTGGGGTTTCTCCGGATGGTACAAAGGTTGTAGCGGGCTGTTATGATGGGACTGTCGGCGTGTGGGACTTCAACACTGGCGAACAGACCTGCGTGGTCAACGCGCACAGGCTGTCAGTCAAGGCCATCGTTGTGTCTCCTGATGGCCGCTCAATGGTTTCAGCATCGGAGGATAATACAATTGCTATCTGGAATATCGTCACGGGAGAGGAAAGAGCAGTGCTGGAAGGTCACTCTGGCGGTGTCATCGCGCTTGCACTAACCCACGACGGGGCGACGCTTATTTCAGGCTCGCACGATAAGACTATCCGCGTATGGGATATGGCGAACATGCGATGCTCCGCAAAGCTGGAAGGCCACACGCACCGTATTTTCTCGCTCGCGGTGACTGCCGATGACGCGATTATTGTCTCCGGTTCATCTGACAAGACAATTCGAACATGGGATTTGAGATCCAAATTCTGTTTCCGCATATTGCGCGGCCATTCCAAGTCTATTCGCTCCGTGCGTGTCACGCCGGATGACCGCTGGATCGTGTCCGGCTCCGTTGATGGAACAGTCAGAGTCTGGCCCATGCCACTTGAAGAGTTTCAACGCACGAAGAGTTTCAAGCCCCGCACCTGCGGCCCAGTTGTGCATGTCGACACGGAAGGTGCAGGAGCAACACTGGCCTTGAAGCAAGTCGAAAGGGACATTTTGCCGCCGGACCAAGTCCAGTACACGAACGCCAAAATCCTTCTCGTCGGCGAGAGCGGCGTGGGCAAGACGGGGCTTGCCAAGTACCTCGCCCACGGCATCAAGGTTGAGGACGACAAACCGCTTTCCTCTACCGACGGTGCCTGGGCGACCCACTGGCCGCTGCGACACGAAAAGAAGAAAGCCGGCGTGGAGCGCGAAATCTGGCTGTGGGATTTTGCGGGGCAGGTGGATTATCGCCTGGTGCATCAGCTCTTCATGGATGAGACGGCGGCGGCGGTGCTGGTTTTCAATCCGCAGAACGAGAATCCTTTTGAGGGGCTTGGTCATTGGGACCGCGACCTCCAGAAGGCGGCGCCGAAGCCGTTTGCCAAGCTGCTCGCCGCGGCGCGCATTGATCGCGGTGGCCTCGTTGTCAGCGCCGCTAGCATGGAGAAGTTCATGGCCGAACGCGGCTTCCTCGGTCCGCTGCATGAGACGAGCGCCAAGACCGGAAAAGGATGCGACCGACTGCGCGAAGCCATCGTGCAAGCCATCGATTGGAAGAGCATCCCGGAGACGACTTCGCCCGCGCTCTACCACCGGATGAAGCAGGAAATCCTCAGCCTGCGCGACAGCGGCCTGGTCCTGATCCGCCTGGCCGAATTGAAGCAGCGGATCGAGATGACGCTACGCGGCGAGAACTTCGAGCTGGCGGAGCTGGAGGCGGTGGTGGGCCTGCTGGCCGGGCCTGGAATGATCAAGCGGCTGGACTTTGGCGGCTTCATCCTGCTGCGGCCAGAGGTGCTCAGCCGCTACGCCGCCGCCGTGGTGCGGAAGGTGCGGAGACATCCGCAGGAGTTGGGTTGCATCCGCGAGGATGAATTGCTGGCCGGGGATTTGGATTACCAGGATTTCAAGCGCCTGCCGCGCGATGACGAGGCGGTGGTCTTGCGCACCTTGCTGGATACCTTCATCAGCCGGGCGTGGTGTCTGCGTCAGCCGTGCGACGGCTCGGCGATGCTGACCTTTCCGAGTTACTTCCGCCGCGAGCGGAAGGAGCAGCCGAGTCACCCCAGCGTGCTGGTGACGTATCGCTTCGACGGCCCGGCGGACGACCTCTACGCGACGCTGGTGGTGCGGCTGCACCACACGGTGGCGTTTCAGAGCAGGGACCTCTGGAGGTCGGCAGCAGATTTCAAGACGCAGACCGGGACGAAGTTGGGATTCACGCTGACGCGGGAGAGCGAGGGCACTTCCCTTCTGGAGGTCTATTTCGAACCCGACGTGGACGGGAACTCCCGTGTGCTGTTTCTGCGTTACGTGCATGATCACCTCATGCAGCACGCGCAAAACGTGGTGCGGCTGAGGCGCTATTTCTGCCCGGACAAGAAATGCGATGCTTTCGGGCAGGCCTTTAGCGACCAGGCGAAGATCGCCAAGGCACTGGCTCCGGCCGGAAAAGGGAGGGTGTTCTGTCCGGATTGCGGCAAACCGATCCTCTTGCGCGATGTGATCGAGGAGAAGTTCGATTCGCCGGCGGTGAAGGAGCAGGTCCGCGGGATGGTAGTCGAGGCACAGGTGGTGATCGATAATGAGAGCTGCGAATTGATTCTCGTCGGGCATGCCTTCTCCATTGTTGCCGAGGCCGGCCAAATCTATCGCGGCTACACGAATAGCGACCACGGGATTGATGGCGAGATCGAGTTCAAGGATGACCAGGGCCGTGCTTCCGGGAAGCGTCTCTATGTGCAGCTCAAGTCCGGCGACTCCTATCTCAAGAGACGCCGGGGCGATGGTGCGGAGGTCTTTCAGATCAAAAACCCACGCTGGGCCGATTACTGGCAGCAGCAGGCTTATGCCGTCATGCTCGTCGTCCGCACGTCGGATGGCGAGATCCGCTGGATGGACGTGAGCGCCTGCCTGAAGCGCGAAAGCCCCAGCGGGAAAACCGTGACGCAAATCGTTTTCCAGGGCGAACGCTTTGACGTGGCCAGCGTGCGGCGGTGGCGAGAGCGAGTGCTGCGTGCAACCGGAAAGGGCCCCTAAGTCAACATTTCAGCAGCGACTGCCGTAGGCATGCGGCGTTCCGACTGTCCCAACCCGGGTCGCCCCGATCTAAAACCCCAGGCGCAATTGCGGCCCAGCAGGGCGGCGGAAGGCGGCCACCGAAAGCGCGGGCGAGCTGCCGCCGAGGCCCGCCTTGCGGCGGGCCACGTCGAAGAGGGCGTCGATTTGGTCCGCAAAAATCCCCTCGCCGCGCATGCGCAGGCCGAATGCGGACTGGTTGAGCTTGCCGCCGCGCAGGGCGCGGATACGGCCGAGGACCTTGTCCTTTTTGTCCGGCAGGTGATGGGCGAGCCATTGCTCGAAGAGCGGGGCCACTGCGTGCGGCAGGCGCAAGTTGGTGTGGCCGGCGAATTTCGCGCCCGCCTCCGCCGCCGCCGCCAGGACGGCCGGAATTTCGTGGTCGGTCAGACCCGGGATGACCGGCGACACGATCACGCCGGCGGGGATGCCGGCCTGGGCAAGGCGGCGGAGGGCCGCCAGGCGGGCGCGGGGCGGGGAGGTCCGGGGCTCGAGGAGCTTTCTGAGTTCGGAATCGAGGGTGGTGAGAGAGATGAATACGGCCGCCGCCTGGCGCTCTGCCAACTGGGAGAGCAAATCGAGGTCGCGCAGGAGGAGGTCATTCTTCGTGCAGACGGTTACGGGGTTGCGGAACTCGGCCAGGACTTCCAGGCAGCGGCGGGTCAGCTTGAGGCGCCGCTCGACGGGCTGGTAGGGATCGGTGACGCCGCTCAGAGCGATGGGCTGGGGCATCCACCGGGGCGAGGAGAGCTCGGCGCGCAGGAGGTTGGGCGCGTTTTCTTTGACCATGATCTTGGTTTCGAAATCGAGTCCGGCCGAGAATCCGAGGTATTCGTGCGTCGGCCGGGCGTAGCAATAGGCGCAACCGTGCTCGCAGCCGCGGTAGGGGTTGAGGCTCGCGCTGAAGGGAATATCCGGGCTGTCGTTATAGGCGATGATGGTCTGCGAGAGGTCGCGGTAAAATTGGGTCCTGGGCGCCGGGTCTTGTTCCGGGTCCCAATCGGCATCCCGCTCGAGGGAAATGCGTTCAAACCGGTTGGGCGGGTTGCTGGCGGCACCCCGGCCACGCGGCAATGATGGTCTGCCAGTCACAGCTTATTCCAATGAGCGTTCAAGATAAGACTAAGGCGCGCCGGATTTTGGCCCGCTGGCGAGGCGCGAGCGAGGCGCATATCCGCAGCGATCTGCAACGAGCGAGCAACGAAGCCAGCGGGCCAAAGGACAAGCGAATTAGTCTCATCTTGAACGCGATTTGGAATTATACTGCGCACGGTCACAAATTGCGGTCATGAGTCGAGAGGACATTGCCCGACCTGGATGTCGGCGCCGAACAGGTCGCGGATTTGCCGTTGGAACCAGCGGAAGGATGGGCGGCGCTTGGAATAAAAGAGGTGGCTGGCCCGGCTGCGGTGATAATCGGAGGAACCGAACCTGGGAATGGGGATGCGAAACTGAGGCGCCGCTTCCAGGAGTTGCGCCCAATGCTGCTCCAGCCTCCGGTGGGCGGTCGCGTACCAGACCTCAAGCGGCGTGGCCGCCTGGAGCAAATAATCGATGTGCCAGTGCGGGGCGGCGGTTGATTCGAGGTGATGGCCAATCCGGGCGCGAAGGCCGCCTGCCCCGAGGGCGCTGCCGACGTAGGCATAAAAGCCGGGGAGCAGGTCGAAGGCGCCGAGTTGTCCGACCTCCAAACGTTTCATGTTCGGCACCGAGGCGAGCAAGATGTAGGTCCCTTTGGCTTCCGGCAGGTCCATAATGGCTCAGGACGAGGGCTTTGATGGTCGATATCGGCTATCGGCTATCGGCTATTGGGGTCCATAATGGCTCAGAATGCGGGCCTTGATGGTCGCACTAATGAATTGCAGCGAGGGCGGCGGCCGCGTCCGCGCGCGGCAGCCAAAGGGCAACAACGGAACGCGCGGGGCGCGATTGCAAGCGGGACGCTCCTTCGGTGGCGGCTCGGCCGCGCCGAGCCATGCCCACGTCCGGCCTTGGCCTCAAGCATCCTGCGGCTCCGGCGCATCTTCGCCTTCCGGCTCTTGGGCCGGCTCCGGCTCGGCCTCTTTTTCCTCCGCCGGTTCCGGGGCTTGGCTCAGCTTCATGGCGCCGGCAAACAGGCCGGTAAACAGGCCCCCGCTGACGAGTGTCCGGAAGAAGAATTCGAGGGTAGTGGGATAGCCGTTGGTGCCTTTGGTGAGGGCAATAATCCAGCCCGCCAGGTCTTTGCTGTAGAGCGGGTTGGCCAGCCAGGCGGCGGTGTTCGTAATCAGGTAAAAGAGAACGGCGCCGAGGATTCCGCCCGACAGCAGGCGCAGGAACGAAGAGCGGGGAGTGAACCGCGTGCCGAACCAGATGATGAGGGCGAAGGCGGCGTAATTGACCAACTGGACCGGCTTGAAGGCGTTGATGTGCAGCGCCAACAAGTAATAGAGGTTCAGGGCGATGTCGGTGAACACGAGCGTCCCCAAGGGCAGCCACCATTTGGCCGTGCGCGGGAAGAAGGCGCCGGCGCAAAAGGCCAGCCCGTAAAAGGCGCTGAAATTCGGCGGGAACAACCCGGGCCAGCGCGAGAGCGCCGCCACCGCCATGAACACATACGGCAGCCACTTGCTCGACTTCTCACTCACCCCGCCAGCATACCCCTGCCCCTGAGAATGACAAGGGGATTGGTTGCATTGGTTGCATTGGTCGCATTGGTCGCATTGGTTGCACGGTTGCGGAGGTTGCCTGCATTGCCTGCATTGGCGCTTTTGTTCAATTAACCAAGGCGTTTTAAGGCTCAAACCAGCCAACCAGGCAACCCCCTTCATGGTTGGGCGTGGCTGAGGGCGTAGGCGCGGGTCGTGGTATAGTACTTGGCGAGCATGTTGGGCACTTCCCAGGCGGGCATCTGCCCTGCCGCCAGGAAACGCAGGTAGCGCTCGGCCACCTGGGCGAAATGGGTTTCGTGGCCCACGTTGTGTTTCTCGGGCACCACGATCTCCCAGTCCTGGCCGGCGGGTTTGAGGTCCAGACCGGGCCAGGTGGCAGTGAGTTTGGTGACGGCGGCGCGCAGCGTGCGCTCGAAGGCAGCGGCCGGGGCGTCGCCCTTGTTCTCGACGTAGAGTATGGGGACGTAGTGCTGCTCGGGTCCCTGCTGGATGCGGAGCCAGGCGCGGGTGCCGCGCAGCAGCGAATAATGCGTGTCCATGGCGCCGGGCGGGGCCTCGAACCGCCAAAGCGCCCGCACTTCGGCATAGACGCCGCGCACGGCATAAGCAACTTCGCCATTCTGAAAGACAGACAGGGCGCCGTCCGGGGCAACGTCCGGTTTCAAGAAGTCGGGGAAGTGGTCCAGACCGGTCACGCGCCTGAATTGGTCGAGGGTCAGGATGGTGGGCCAGCGGCGGGCGCGGCGCACGGCGACGTCCTTCTGCCAATCCAGGGCCTGTTCGGGGAAGCATTCCCATTGGACCAGGTCCACGAGGTGGGTGGCGACGTCGGGGAGGGCCTCGCCTTGCTGGCGCACGTCGAAGAACCAGGCGGGCCGGGTGAGGGGTTTGCCGGCGACCTCTTTGAAGAAATGATGCACGCTGGCCATTTCCACGGCCGGGCGGGCGGGCGTGCCCTTTTCGAGGTTGCCAAAGACCTCCGGCGTGCGCGCCAATTCGCGCTGGAGGATGCTGGTGATCTCGTAGCGCTCGGTCATGATGTCGTAGAGCAGGAGTTTCTTGTCGGCGGCGGAGGCAAAGGCCCGGCGCAGCAGCTCGAACCCGGCCGGGGTGATCGCCATCGGCTTGTCGGCCAGGACGTTGAGGCCCGCCGCGATCGCCCGGTCAATGTATTCGGTCTTCCGGGCGTTGTTGCCGGCAATGACGGCGACGTTGCCGGCTTTGTCCTGCGCCATCCGGTCCAGGAAATCGGCGCCGGTATAGACCTTCTCCTGCCAATGGGTGGGATTCTCCGGGCGGGAGTTGAAGCCCTCGATGAGTTTGAGGTGTTCCTCCAGGTCAGGACCCGCGGGCGCATAGACATGCACTGTGGGGCTGACCTGCGGATACATGAGTTTCTGGACCAGCGCGGCGTGGAAGTGGCCGGGATCGAGGTTGATCAGGCGCACGGCGGCGGCGTCCCCGCGCGCCGGTTGGGTCGGCAGGAGGTTGACAAAAAGCAAACCGGTGAGCGAAGCGAGGTGTAGCTTCATAGACCAGTTTTTTTCAGCACCGCTAGGGTGCCGTAGGGGGCGCGTTGCGGGCGCGAGCGCAAGGCATTGGCCTCGTCGTCCTCGAGGAAGGCTTCCTGGACGGGGTCCCAGCGGAGCTTGCGGCCGAGTTTCATGGCGATCCAACCAATCGCGCAGGCGCTGGTGGAGCGATGGGCCACTTCCGGGGTGGTGGCGGCCCGCTGGCGCGTCCGGATGCTCTTGAGCCAGTCGAGGTGGTGGTCCTGGCTCTTGTAGAGATGAATCTCGTTCGGGCCGATCCTGGATTCCAGGAGCCTGGGGTCGCTGGCGGCAATCGGCTGGTCCTTGGTGTTGTTCGGGTCGCTGGCGGTGGCCCGGGCGCCGCCGCGGCTGACGAAGAGCCAGCCTGCGGAGCCTTCGAACCGCACGCCGTTGTTGTAGTGGTTGTCGATGATCACGGTCACGCCGTTGGCGTATTTCGCCTCGATATGGTAAGGGCCGTGGACGTTCCACAAACCTGCTTTGGGAAACTCGGCCTGGCCTTGGATTTCAATCGGTCCGGTCAACTCGGTGTCCATGCCCCAGTGCGCAATGTCCACATGATGGGACCCCCAGCCGGTGATCATGCCCAGGCAATAGGACTCGATGCGCAGCCAGCCGGGCCGATCGGCAACGTTGACGTCCTCGACGAGATCATTTCCCTGGCGCCGGTGCTGCGGATGGACGCGGTTCTCGGTATAGGGCGCGGGCGGGGTGCAGCCGAGCCACAGGTCGTAATTGAGGTTGGGCGGCACGGGCATTTCCGGTTCCGGCTCGCCCGCCGGGTCGGTGGGCAGGCCGATGCGGACCGTGTGCAGTTTTCCGATGCGCCCGTTGCGCACGAGTTCGCAGCCGCGCCGGAACTGGGGCCAGGGGGCGTCCGAGCGCTGCTGGCTGCCGATTTGGAAGGCGCACTTTTTGGCCTGCAGCAGGTCGCTCACGGCGCGGCCCTCGGCCAGCGTCAGGGAAAGCGGTTTCTGCACATAAACGTCCTTGCCGGCCAGCGCCGCCGCGAGGAGCAGTTCGGCGTGCCAATGGTCCGGCGTGCTGATGGCCACCGCATCGAGGCCCGGGTCTTTGAGCAACTCGCGGTAATCACCGTAGCTCTTGACCCTGAGCGCGGCCTGGCTGCCCGTCTTGTCCGCATAGTATTGCTCGACCCGTTCCCTGGCTTTGGCCAGCCGTTTGGAATCCAGGTCGCAAACGGCCACCATCCGGGCCACCTGGTAGTGCTTGAGGATGCCCGGCATATCCATCTCGTGGGCGATGCGGCCGCAGCCGATCTGGCCGACGTGGATCAGATTGCTGGGGGCGCTCTGGCCGAAGACGGAAGCGGGCACAACGGCCGGGCAGGCCAGGGCGCCGGCCGTGCCCGCCAGGGAGACCTTGAGGAATTGACGCCGGGAAAGGCCGGGCGGTGGCAGTCTAGGCAGTGAGGTCTTCATTGGTCTTTACTCATTCCAATGAGCGTTCAAGATGAGACTAAGGCGCGCCGGATTTTGGCCCGCTGGCGAGACGCGAGCGAGGCGCATATCCGCAGCGATCTGCAACGAGCGAGCAACGAAGCCAGCGGGCCAAAGGACAAGCGAATTAGTCTCATCTTGAACGCGATTTGGAATTAGTCTCCCCCATGGCCCAAAGGATGCCCCCCAGGATGAGGTGGGTCAGTTTCGGGTCGGAGTAATGCTCCGGCTTGTGCCCCAAGGCCGTGTACCACTCGCGCCCGCCGTCAAACTGGTGACGCCAGGCCAGGGGAAACTCGTCGCCGAATTTTTTGCCCGGGTAATCGTCCTTGGCGGGATCGTCGAGTTTGGTCAGGTCGCCCGCCAGCAGGACGTGGAGGTCGTCCGCCATGTGATCGAGAAAATAGAATTCGTCGGTCCACTGGAAAGTTTCGGGGAGATGGGCGGTCGAGGGGTCTTTGGGGTCTTTGACCGTGATGGTGAAGGGCTGCAGTTTGGGGTGGCGTTTGAACTTGCCGCCCAGCATGGACCAGAACCAGGGCCATTGGCGCATCGAACCGCAGGCCGAATGGATGCCCACGAAGCCGCCCCCGGCGCGGATATAGCGCTGCAAGGCGGCCTTCTGGTCGTCGTTATCGAGAATCTCGTTGTTTGTGTTATCGAAGACCAAGGCCTGGTAACGCTTGAGATTCTGTTCCGTAAACACCGCGGGGTCGTCGGACACGTCCACCGCGAAATTATTCTCGGCGCCCAGCTTCCTGATGGCGGCGGCGCTGGCAGCGATGTTGTCGTGGACGTAAAGGCCCGGGCCAACCTGGTTCCTGGTATAGACCAGCACGCGGCGTTCCGGGGCCGCGCCCGGCGCTGCGAGCGCCAGGCAGGTGAACAGGAGGAGCGAGGTTCCCAACGCTTTGGCTCGAGTTGCGACACGCATAGGCAGTCTTGACTGATTCGATCTATTGCTGCCAGGCCGCGCCGGGGCCTGGCCGCGCCGGTGGCCTGCGTGGGCATTATGCGGAGGTAAGGGGGCTAATCAAGTGCGGAGTGCGGCGTGCGGGGCGTCCCGGTGCGCGCTGGACAACCGGACCCCGACCGGCAACCGGGCAAGCTGGTATGGCGGCTGGGCGTGTGGGGGGCACGCTGAACAACCGTTGCCCGACGCCCGACGCTGGAGGCGTCGGCAACCTCACCAAGACGCCGCTGTTCGCGGACCAGGGGGGTGGGGGTTTGCGCCTGCAATCCAACTCCCGTAAGTCTTGCAACCCGTGAAGGTTTGATGTAAGCTAGACACAGGCTAGATAAATCACGAGAAGCTATGAGCGGTCATTCCAATACGGTGCCTCTGGCCGAGGCAAAGAATAAACTCTCGGAGCTCATCGACCGAGTGAGCCAGGGCGAAGAGTTTACCATAACGCGCCGTGACAGCGAAATCGCCCGGCTGGTTCCGGTCAAGCGGCCTTCGCTCGAGGAATCGAGGCGGGCGGTCGAGGCGATCAAGGCCCTAAGAGCGGCCAGGCCCGTCAAGGTGACGACGGCGGAGATTCTGGCCTGGAAGGAGGCGGGCCGGCGATGAGCAGGGAGTTCGTGCTCGACTGCTCAGTGACCCTCACCTGGTTCTTCGTTCACGAGGCCTCGCCCGAAACCGACAAGCTGCTCGGCATTATTGGCGGAAGCGGGCGGGCGCTCATCCCGCAGCACTGGCGCCTGGAGCTGGGCAATGTGCTGCTGGCGGCCGAACGCCGGAAGGAAAAGACCCAGGCTGAGAGCGCTCAGTTCCTTCGGCTCCTGGAGTCCCTCAACATCGCAACTGACGAGGAGACAACGACCCAGGCGCTGGCTGGTGCGCTCACGTTGGCTCGGGAACATAAGCTCACGCTCTACGACGCCAGCTACCTTGAACTGGCAATGCGGCGGGGCCTACCACTCGCCTCGCTGGACATGGACCTGCGGGCGGCGGCCCAGAAAGTTGGGGTGAAATGCCTGCCCGAGAAGATTTGACCCACACCCAGGCGAGGCGGCTGGGAACCGGCGCTGGCAATCCAACTCGCTCTACGTCCACGCCAGGAACAACGCGTGTGTTGCCGGCCCCACCGACCTGGATGGCAACCCCCGCATCGTGAGCGGCAGTGTCTATATCGGGGCCTGCGAGTTCCAAGGGCCAGGCTCGGAGATTCGCTATCAATGCAATTGAAACTCAGGCAGGTTTCGCGGGCACCAAGGCGCGCCAGGCAGGGGGCCAGGGATAAGAGAGGACCGAGCGCCAGAGGAGGCGCTGGACCTGGCGGCGGCTGACTTTGAGGCGCCGGGCGGGGTCGAGCACGGGGCCGGAGCGCAAGAGCCGGAGGGTCTCGACGCCGATGAGGATGGGCCAGGCACACGCCAGGCGGAGGCGCACGCTGCGGCGCGGCAGGGCATTGGTGTAGTCCCAGCCGGCCCGCAAGTGAGCTTCGGCCTGGGCGAGGTAGGCATCGTAGAGCGGACGCAGGCGCGGCTCATTGGCAGGCTGCAAAAGGTCGGGCGGGCCGAGGCCGCGAGTGGCCAATCGCTCCGCCGGGAGGTAGCAACGGCCTTTGCCGAGGTCTGCGGGCAAATCGCGCAGGATGTTGACCAGTTGCAGTCCCTTGCCGAACCGGACGCCATTGGCCAAGAGGAAGGCATCATCGAGCGCGGCTTTGGGGAAGAGGTGCGCGCGACAGATGCGAGTCCAGAATTGGCCGACGCAGCCCGCTACGCGGTAAGTGTAATCGTCCAGTTCTTCATCCGTGCGCAGCGAGACAATGCGCTCCGCCGACGCGCCGGCGAAACGACGCAGGTCGAGTTGCTGGCCGCTGGTAATCGTGTCGAGCACTTGGCGGACCGCTTGCTGGTCGGCGGGCGGCAGGGCGGCGAGCAGGGCCAGGCTGGCTTCGGCTTGCTGGAGCAGGCGGCGTTCGGCGGGAGAGCCTTGGCGCCGGGCCAACTCGCCGAAGTCCAGCGGCCGGTCGCGCAGGCCGAGGATACGCTCGCGTAGGGCGGCGAGGGCCTGCAAGCGCTGCTCGAACGGGACCAGTTCGGTATCGGCAATGGTATCCGCCGTGCGCGCCAGCAAATAGGCCAGCCCGATGGGCGGGCGAATCCGGCCCGGCAACACGCGCAAGGTGAGATAAAACGAGCGCGACACGTCCTTGAGCAGGGAGGTCAATAGTTGTTTGGACGCCTGTGGCATGCGGGGGACAGGTTAAATGACGGCGTTGAGGCGTAAAAGCGTTAATTCCAATTGGAATAAAGCGGAGACATGGTTGTCAGGTTGTCGAGTTGTCAGGTTTTTTGTCCTGAGTTTTTCTGTCGGCTCTGCATTTAGGTGCCGGCGCTGCGGTGCTGAGGGTTGACCTTTGGTCCGGCAGGATTCATGTTCAGGGCCATGCAGGATTTAGCGTCGCTGAAAGCATACCTGGACCAACGGCTGCCCGCCGCCCTGGAGGTGCTGCGGGAGATGGTCGGCATCAACAGTTTCACGGGCAATCCTGAGGGAGTGAATCGGCTGGGCCGGTTCACGGCGGAGTGCTTCGCGCCGTTGGGCTTCCAGGCGGAGTTCGTGCCCTCGACCAAGCCGGGCTGGGGCAATCACCTGGTCCTAACCCGGTCAGGGTGGTCGGGCAAAAGCATCGCCCTGGTCTCGCATCTCGACACGGTATTTCCGCCGGAAGAGGAGGCGCGGAACCACTTCCAGTGGCAGCCTGAAGGGGGGCGCATTTTCGGCCCGGGCACGCTCGACATCAAAGGGGGGACGGTGATGATGTGGCTGGTGTTGTCGGCCTTGCGGCAACACGCGCCGGTGGTCTTCGAGGCCATCACCTGGAACCTGTTCTGGAACTCGTCCGAGGAGGGGTTTTCGCCCGACTTCGAGCACGTGTGCCGGGGCCGCCTGGGAGCCGGGACGCTGGCGGCGCTGGTGTTCGAGGCGGAAGGGCGCCAGGGCGGCGAGGCCCAGTTGGTCGTGGCGCGCAAAGGCCGGGGCGCCTGGCGGATTACGGTGAGGGGCCGCGGCGCTCATGCGGGCGGCAGCCACCCTTTTGGCGCCAATGCCATCGTTCAAATCGCCCAGACGGTGCAGCGCGTCGCCGCGCTCACGGACTATGCACGCCAGCTCACCTTCAATGTCGGCACGATTGGCGGCGGGACCGTGCTCAATCGTGTGCCGCACGAAGCCACGGCGGAGGGCGAATTCCGGGCGTTCGCGCCCCGGGCCTGCGCCGAGGCCCGGAAGGCCCTGCTGGCGCTGGCGGGTCGCGGCGAGGTGCGCAGCCCGGCGGACGGCTACGCCTGCGAAGTGGAAGTCGAACTGCTCGAGGAATGCCGCGCCTGGCCGCGCAACGCGGCGACCGATGGTCTTTGCGAACTCTGGCAACAAGCGGGCGCGCAGCTCGGCCTGACGGTGAGGGGCGCGGAACGCGGCAGCCTGAGCGACGGCAATGGCCTTTGGGACTCCGTGCCGACGCTCGATGGGCTCGGTCCCTGGGGCGACAACGATCATTGCTCCGAGCACAGCCCCGACGGCGCGAAGCTGCCCGAGTTCGTCGAGGTCAGTTCGTTTGTTCCCAAAGCGACGCTCAACGTGGTGGCGATTCTTAAGCTGGTGAATGGCGCGAAGGTAACGAGTTAGTCGCCCTCAAGAAACCACCTTTGCAACGTGAAGCAGCCCGGCGCGCGTCACTTGGAGGGTTTGTTGGTCACGGCGGCTTGTGGCGGGGTGGTCTGGTCGAGGAATTGGTCGAGGATGGCCAGGTAACTGTCGAGCAACCCGCCGAGTTCGCCGCCCACCTCACCGCGCTGGGCGCGGACTTGCTCGGCCGCGGCCTTGGCCTGCGCGCGCAGGTCGCTCAGCGTCATTTTCCCGCTCGTCAGGTCGCCCAACATCTGGTTGAATTCCCGCTTGGCCTCGGGTCCGGCGTTGCCAAGGAATTGGTCTTGCACCTCGCGGATGGAATTGGTGTTGCCGCCCAGTTGGCGAAGCAGAGCGGGCAATTCCGCATTGGTCCTGGCAACGGCGGCCGGCAGCGGGCGCGAAAGCTGATTGGTGGAGGGCGGGCGCAGCCGCGCGGCATTGGTTGTGGCGGAGGGGCCGAGCATGATGAGCGCCACCTGGCTGCGCGGCAGGCTCACCTTGCCCAGGACCTGGCTGCGCAAGACCACGGTGTTGGCGTCAAGGGACAGGACCGTGCCGGCGTAACGGTCGCCGTTTTGCATTTCCACTTGGTCGGCGCAGAGCCGGAGCGTGGCGGGGAAGAGCACCAGGGCAGCGCAAAGCATGGCCGCCAGTGCGCGCCGGACGCGGCGGGGAGGTTGGATTTCCCGGGGCGCCGGCGTGCGCGGGGCTGAGGGGGCCTTATTCTTCATAAGCCAAAGGTTACCGCTTATTGCGCGCCGCTGCAATACTGGAAGAGAGGCGCCAGGTGGTGCGGGCTATCGGCGATTGGCTATTGCCTATCGGCTATTGCGTTGCAATACTGGAAGCGACGCGCCAGATGGTGCGGGTGCGTCTGGACAGCGCCAGCGGTAGAAGGCGAAGCAGCCACAAGCCCCTGGCCTTGTTTGCACCAACAGGCTCCTGATTGGCCGGGGCGCATCCCGACACTGACACCAATTCCACTCTGCCCGCGCGCAGCGCAGCATTCTTCCGGCCCTGTAGGGGCCGAAACATACCAGCCCAGGGCAAGGCCCGCCCCGCTCCGAGCGGGACCCCGGCGCGCCGGGGCCCTGGGTAAAGTGGAAGAACGGATCACCCCCCTCCCGTCCCGCCTTGGCGGGATGGGAGGGGGGAAGGGGGGAGGGCTTCCGCCCGCGCTCGGGGGCAGTGTCAGGATGCCCCTGATTGGCCGGCCCCGCCAAGAATCCTGTAACTTTTCTCTCTCGCCGCGCGTATATAGGATCAGAACTATGTACAGAAAAGCTCTCTTGCTTTGGGCGCTGGCTCTGCCAGTGTTGGTCGTTCAACCGGCGGGTTCGGCTGAGGGTTTGCCCCCGGCCAGCCAATGGATGGCCCAGGACGCGGCCCTGGTATTGGAGGTTTCCGAGCCGCTGGCCTTGCTGGAGCCGCTGCTCAGTCCGGAACTGGCCAAGGCCGTGACGGCCCTCTTGGACGATCAAAAGCCCAACCCCAAGCTTCAGCAACTCCAAGGGATTGTGGCCTACCTCGAATTGCAACTCGGCACGGACTGGCGGACGGGCTTGCGGCGGCTCCTGGGCGGCGGCCTGGCGCTGGCCATCGAGCCTGCCGGGGGGACCTTGCTTTTGGCGGATGCCAAGGATGAGAAGATGCTGCAGCAGTTGGAGGAGACGGTGCGGCATTTTGCGGCTGCCGAAGCGATCAAACAAGACCATGCGGAGCAGGTTGCCTCCCGTGAATACCGAGGGGCCACCGCCTGGACGCTCGGCACGAATGAGGCCCACGCCATCCTGGGCAACCGTCTGCTGCTGGCCAACCGCCCGGGCACGCTGGACCAGGCGCTGGACCGGCGGGCCGCGCCCGGCGGGCAGGCTCTGGCCGGGACTGCGCATTACCAGGCCGCCCGGCAAGCGGTGGGCCAGAACAGCGTGGCCACGGTGTTTGTGAATATGCAGTTGCTGCGCCTGGCCCCCAAGGTCAAGGAAGCCCTGGCCGAGGAGGGCAATCCGCTGGGGGCGCTGCTCCTGGCCGACACCAAAGAGGCCCTGCGCCAGGCCAACTGGCTCGCCCTGGGTGTCTATCGCAAAGAGGGCAAACTGGTGCTCAAGACCTTCACGGATGGCCAGGCGGGGCCGGCCTCCAAGGCCGCCGCTTTTGCCACGGCGCGTCACCCGGACGAAGGCCTTTTGCCCGGCCTGGCGGTCCCCGGCGGCATCGCTTGCCTGAGCTTGCACCGGGACTTGCGGGGGTTTTACGCCGCTAAAGACGACCTATTCCCGGAACGGACCTCGGGTCTGGTGTTCTTCGAGAACATGATGGGCATCTTTTTCAGCGGCATCGAATTGACCGACGGGGTGCTGGGCGAGGCCAGGCCGGACATTCGCGTGGTGGTGGCCGCCCAACGTTATGATGCGGCGCTGGGCAAGCCTGCCGTGCAAGTGCCGGCCTTCGCCGCCGTGCTGCGCCTGCGTCATCCCCAAGCCTTCGGCGAGACCGTCGAGGAGGCCTGGCAGAAGGCCATCGGCCTGGCCAATTTCACGCGCGGCCAGCAGGCCCAGCCCGGGCTGATTATCGACCGCGCCTCCCACAGCGGCGTGAAATACACGTTCTCGTATTACCGGCCGCCGGGCGACAAGGACAAATCGGCCCTCGAGGCCCGCTACAACTACCGCCCCTCGCTGGCGCGGCCGGGCGATTACTTGATCCTCAGCTCCACCGACGGTCTGGCGCAGGACTTGATCGACGCGGTCCAGAAAGAGTCGGCCAGCCCCCCCAAGCCGTCCCAGGCCGCTCACGGCCGGCTCGAGCTCGAGGGCGGCCAGCTCCACACCATCCTGCTGGCCAACCGCGAAGAGTTCATTCGCAAGAACATGGTCGACAAAGGCCAGAGCCGCGAACAGGCCGAAACCGAGCTCGGTTTCTTCCTGGCGGCCCTGGATTGCGTGGACCAGGCCACGCTCACGCTGGCACGCGAGAACGGCCGCCCCCAGGCGACCCTGGAACTCAAGCTCAAGCTGCCCGACGGCAAACCGGACAAGAGCACCGCAACGAAGTGACCGCTCACCCCTTAGCGCCCGTGCAAAAACAAATTCCGATTTTCTCCAACCCGGAGGGTTGGTAGAAAGTAGCCGGTGGTCGTTCAGGGTAGAGGGGGAACGACCACCGGGCTCCCGATTCCGAATCGGGACTGGCGGTCGCACCCCGGAGGGGTGCCAGAGTGCGCCTGTGATGGCGTACACACAGCGGGGTGCAAGTCCCCGTCAGGCGGAA
>JBEKRX010000053.1:0-46922 GCA_049518415.1 Verrucomicrobiota bacterium | reverse complement strand
GAGGGGGTGGAGGAAACGTTCGGCATGGCCTGGCGGTTGTTTGCCACGATGCTCGAAAGAGCAGAAACAACGGAAGCCGTCGGCCTAAACTGGGCGCGCCTCCACTCCACTCGACCCCGGGAGCAGCGGCAGGGCCAGAAAACGCTTTCGAGATGATTGAGGGACCACGGCGGCCGTCCCTCGCGAAGCGTGAGGAAAATCGCCCCGCTTTCCCTCAACTACGCTGGCGGCGCTCAATCCTCCACCTCGAAGGTCGCCAGGAGCGGGCGATGGTCGGAGGCGACGCCCCAGTTGGGCATGGCCAGGACATAGGTTTCGTTGGTGACCCACTGGCGGGCCATACCGGGGCTGAGGAGGATGTAGTCGATCCGCGAATAGGTGTCATCCTTGCCGTAATAATGCGTCCAGGCGACGTTGCGCGGTGGCCGGGCGGGATCGGAGTTTGGGGCATTGTCGCCGTTGCGTTCGGCCGGGCGCGTGTCGATGAGCTTGAGCCGGCCGCGGCCGATGACGGCCCTGGTGGAAGCGGAATCGCTCGTGTCATTGAGGTCCCCCAGCACGACGAGGTTCAGATTCGGATTGGCGGCCAGGCGGGCGTCGATTTTCTCGCGCAGCCGTTTGGCTTCTTCCAGGCGCAACTCGGCCTGGTCGGCTTCGCCCAGGGCGCGCCTGGACTTGAGGTGGGCGGTGATGAGGGTGAAAGAATAGTTCGTGTTGACCCGGATGTCCACTTCACCGAAGCCGCGGCTGACGCGGAAGCGGCGTCCGCCCAGGAGGAAATCCTCGTTGGTGTGCGAGCGGCGGGCGGTGAACGGGAACTGGCTCAGGACGGCGACGTGGATGTTGGTGTCGAAACCGGCAACGTGCTCCCAATAAGGGAAGTCCAGGCCCTGGGCCTTGAGGGACCCGCGCAGTTCCTCCAGTGCGCTCACGCTCCCTATTTCCTGCAAGGCCAGCACCTCCGGTTTGAGGGCCAGGATGCTCTCGCCGACTTTGGCCTTGGCCTCGCCAGGCTTGGCCGGCCGCGTTTGGGTGGGAGCGTCCAGGTAGTTTTCCACGTTGTAGGTGGCCACGCGGAAAGTCGCCGCGCCGGCCGGAATAAGCCCAAGCCACAGAGCCGCCAGGAGGGCGCCTCGGCGCAAGTTGAACCGGTTCATGGCAGCGGTAATAAGCCTCCGGCGGAGGCAAGTCAAAGGAGATTTACCGGCTTTGGGGTTGCACCCCCGGCCGCCACAATATAGAGTTTCCAGTTGATGCGCAGCCAATAGCTCTCTAGAGTTCTTGACCGGCAAGACTCGTTGTAATCGGGTCAAGTTTCGCTGCGATTGCAATCCCGATTCGGAATCGGGACTTTTAGGTGAATTGAAAATTGAGCATTGAAAAACGATCATTGGTTATTGAAGCATGCCTGCGGATGACGCCGAATGAACTTTCGGACTGCGGACTCAATGACCAATAAGCAATACTCAATATTCAATTCTCAATGAATCCCGATTCCGAATCCCGATTCCGAATCGGGATTCCAGAAGTGGTCTGAGGCGCAGCCTCGCCAAAATTGTTAACCCTGTTTTGTGGAGGACCGTTAATGGTCATGCCGGTTTTTTACGACACCCATGCGCACCTGGGCGACGCCGCCTTCGCCGCTGACTTGCCGGAGGTGATCGCGCGCGCCCGGGCCGCGGGCATTGCCACGATTATTTGCATCGCTACGGACCTGGCCGGCAGCCGGCGGGCCATCCAACTGGCGGAGCAATTCCCGGACGTGTTCGCGGTCGTGGGCTGGCACCCGTCCGACGCGAGCCAGGCGCCGGCAGATTGGCGGCCGGCGCTGTGCCAACTCGCCCGGCATCCGAAAGTGGTCGCCCTGGGCGAGACCGGGCTGGATTATTATCGTCTGCCGAGCCGGCAGGGCGGCTTTGGGCCTGCCGAGGACGAGCCGCAGAAGCGGAGACAGGCCGAGTTGTTTCGCCAGCACCTGGAAGTGGCCGCCGAACTGGGCCTCAATTGCGTCATCCACCAGCGTGACTCCCTGGCGGACACCCTGGCTCAATTCCAGCCGTTTGCGGCTCGGGTGCGCGGGGTCTTTCATTGCTTTGCGGGCGATGCGGCCGCCCTGGAGCGGATTCTGGCGCTGGGTTCGCTGGTCAGTTACACCGGCATCCTCACGTTCAAAAACGCCCAGAACGTCCGCGCCGCCCTCGCCGCCACGCCCCTGGACCAGTTCATGTTGGAAACCGATTGTCCGTACCTTACGCCCGTGCCCTACCGCAGCAAGCGTTGCGAGCCGGCCTTCCTGAAGGAGACCGCGGCGATGGCGGCCCAGGTCCGAGGCTGCTCGCTCGCAGAACTCAGCGCCGCCACCTGCCGCTCGGCGGAGAAATTCTTCCTCAAACTCCCGCCTTGAGGAATAATGCCGGCCATGGCGACCAGTTCCAATTTGCAAGGCCCACTGTTCTTAGGCCTGGAGGGCGGCGGGACGCGCACGACCGCCCTGCTGGCCGACAGCGCCGGACGGGCGCTCGGCAGGCTTGAAGCGGGGCCAGCCAATCTGAAGCTGCTGACCGACGCGCAGCTCACCGCGCATTTTCGCTCGATTCGAGCGGCCTTTCCACAGCCGGCGGCCTTGGGGATAGGGCTGGCCGGCGCCTGGGCCGAGCGGGACAGGCAGAGGATACGCCGGGCGGCCGGCAAGGTGTGGCCGCGCGTCCCGTGCTACGCCACGCACGACCTCGAAACGGCCCTCGCCGCCGCCGCGGACACCGCGCCGCGCCAACCGCTCACGCAGGTGTTGATCCTCAGCGGCACCGGCTCGTGTTGCTTCGGCCATAACCCCGCCGGCCAGACGGCGAAAATCGGCGGCTGGGGCCACGTGCTGGGCGACCAGGGCAGCGGTTACGAAATCGGGCTCAGTGCCTTGAAGGCGGTGGCCCGCCAATACGACGCGACCTCTTGCTGGCCGAAACTGGGCGCCCGTCTCCTTCGCGCCCTGCAACTCAATGAACCAAACGACTTGATTGACTGGGCGCAATCGGCCACCAAAGCCGAATTGGCCGGCCTCGCCCTCGAGGTCTTTGCCGCCTGGGCCGAGCGCGACAAACTCGCCTCGGAGATTCTGACGGCGGCGGCGGGCCGCCTGGCCGCCGATGCGGCCCAATGCGCGCGCAAACTCGCCGCCCCCGGAACCCGCGTCCGGTTTGTGCTGGCCGGAAGCGTTTTGCTCCGGCAACCCCGTTTCCGCGCCCAGGTTACTCGCCAATTGCGGCGGCTCTGGCCCGGGGCGGTCGTCACACCCCTGCCGCGAGAGGGCGTGTGGGGGGCGGTCGAGTTGGCCCGGAAGATGGCGGGAGCGGCGGTCCGAGGTCCGAGGTCCGAGGTCCGGAGTCTCACGCGGGGCGGCGCCCAGGCGCCGCCGGGGCTCACCACGTCCAGGTTATCGCCGACGGAAGAGCGGAATCCGCGTTCGATGGAGCTGGACAAGCTGCCGCTGCCGGCAGCCATTAGGCTCCTGCTCTCGGAGGATGCGACGATCCCGCAGAAGCTCCTCGCCGAAGGAGACCGCCTGGCGCGGGCGGTGCGCGCCATCGTGCGGGCATTTCGCCGCGGCGGCCGATTGTTCTATGTCGGTGCGGGAACCAGCGGCCGGCTGGGGGTGCTCGAGGCCAGCGAGTGTCCGCCGACGTTTCGCACGCCGCCCGACTTGGTCCAGGGGGTCATCGCCGGCGGGCAGCACGCCCTCTGGCGCTCGGTGGAAGGGGCGGAGGACGACGCCTCCGCCGGCAGGCGGGCGGTGGAGTTTCGCGGCCTGGCCGCCCGGGACGTGCTCGTGGGCATCGCCGCCAGCGGCACGACCCCGTTTGTCTGGGGCGCGCTGGCCGAAGCGAAGCGGCGCGGCGCCACCACCATCCTGCTCGGCTTCAATCCTTACCTAAGAATCCCACGCGCGCTCCGGCCGGCGATTGTCATCGCCCCGAATCTGGGCCCGGAGCTGCTCACCGGTTCCACCCGCTTAAAGGCCGGCACGGCCACCAAGCTGATCTTGAATCTCTTCACCACCCTGGCCATGGTCCGCCTCGGCAAAGTGGTGAGCAACCTGATGATCGATTTGAACCCGGCCAACAGGAAACTGCGCGGCCGGGCGGTGCGCATCGTCCAGGCCTTGACTGCGGCGGACGAGGCGGCTGCGCGGGGGGCGCTGGAACGGAACGGGTGGCAGGTGAAAAAGGCCGTTGCAACGTTGAAACGTTCAAGCGTGGGAACGTTCAAGCGGTGAAACATTGAAGCGGGGGTGTTGCAGCGCCGAGCAAGAGTATCCAGACCTGCCGCCCGAAATGCGAAACCAGTCCCGACGCGTCGGAGCGGGGGTTCGCCCCCACCGTGCCCGCCGCCTTGAGCGCGGTTAGGCCGCGCTGAATTTGCCTTGCAGGTACCAGGCGGCCAGAAAGCGCAGCACGCCCGTGGCCAGCAACAACGTGAAGGCGCTCATCAGATACAGCCCGAAGGCATGCGAGGGGTCTGGCTCCATCATGCGCGGCACGCCGTGGTAAAGGACGGCGACGGACAAAATGATGCCCAGCGCCCAGCTCACCCACGGCGACATCTCGGGATGGGCATCCAGCAAATGGAAAAGGAACAGCGGACTCAGACCGTAGGCTACCGTCGTGAAGGCCTGCGTGTAGTTGTGCCGGCCGTGAAAGGTCTCGGACATCGATTTGACGAGCTTGGCGCCGGTGAAAATAATCAGCAACGCAACCCCAACTTGCGCCCCCTCGAAGGCGGCGGCTTCCCCCACCGAATAGTACTTGGACCGGGGCACTTCGCCATGGTACTGGTACTTGCCCCAGCGCACCAGGCCGTAGCCCTCCACGGCCGAAGTAAAGCCCAGCAGCGGCAGCAGATACAACAGCAGGATGAAGCCGAGGCTGCGCTGGGCGCGAAAAATCCGTTCCCAGGTCGCGGCGGGCTCAAAAATCAGCAGCAACGCTTTGATCATGCGGCAGCAGTGTTAGCGGAGGAACCTCACGCTGACAACCAAATATAAGCATCCCAGGCATTGGCGCTCGGCTTGCACCCAAGATTCGGCTGAGGCGTTCCGGCCGGCTGCTTATGGAGTAATTGACACTCTCCGCGCCGGGGCGTTCATTCGCCGGACGGTGCAGGATTCAGGTTTACTCCTGGCTCCGCTCATGGTTTACTGGGCCCGATGAACGTCGAGCTCGGCATCTGGGATAAGCTCACCCGGGTGGCGCTGTTGCTTTTGTTTGTGGCGGTCCTGCTCCTGGTCGCGGTGTGGTACCTGCCGCTGATCAAGCAAAACGAACGCTACCGCCGGAATATCCTCCAACTGGACAACCGGATTCAGAGAGCGCTGGACGAAGGCAAACAACTCAAGGCCTCCTACGAGGCTTTGCGCCACGACCCAAAGGCGGTGGAACGGTTGGCCCGCGAGCGCCTGGGCTATGCCAGGACGGGCGAAACCGTGATCCGCTTCGAGGCCCCTCTGACCAATGGTGTGCCCCGCCAGTAACCCCGCCCTGTTTTACTATCCCTCAGAACCTTCCCCTCTTGCCAGGATGCCTTGCTCGCCGGCTGGGCCAATTCGCTGACAGGGACGCCTTCCACCTGTCTGCCGGCAGGCAGGCCGCCTCCCACTCTTTGGCCCCGAGAATTCCAGCGACGCGGTCCCGACAAGTCGGGATTTCATTCCACGCCTCCCTGCCGGCCCGGTGGCGGCCCGGCCGGGCTAAACCGTCATAATCTCCTTCTCCTTGAGCGCCAGATGCGCGTCCAGCTTGGCGATGTAATCGTCGGTCAACTGCTGCAGTTCTTTCTCCTCATGTTTGACCTCGTCTTCGGTGATGCCGCTGTCATGGCCGTGCTTGCGCAACTGCTCCATGGCATCGCGGCGGACGTGCCGGATGGCCACGCGGCCGTCTTCGGCCATTTTGCGGACGATCTTGACGAACTCCTGGCGGCGCTCCTGGCTCAGTTCCGGGAAGAAAAGGCGGATGACCTTGCCTTGAATCGAGGGCGTCAGGCCCAGGTTGCTCTTGAGAATGGCCTTCTCGATCGGGTGCAGCGAATTGATGTCCCACGGCTGAATCGCCAGGGTGCGCCCCTCAGGGGTGGTAATGCCGGCCAGCTCCCGGACCCGCATCTGCGAGCCGTAAACTTCGACCAGCATGTTTTCGACCAGGGCGGGCGAGGCCTTGCCGGTGCGGACGCCGGCAAACTCGTTGATGACCACCTGCTCCGTCTTGCTCATCTTGTCTTCCGCTTCCAGTAGAAAGTCATCCAATGTCATAGCGGCGGGCAACCTAGCAAAGCGCGGCGACACTGTATAGAGCCAACTTGAGGTCCGAAACTCCGCCCCAAGCACTGCTTTTCAGGCTTGCAAACGGCTGCCCTGGGCCTAAGCTGGCTTTCGGCAGTGCAAAACCAGGAATTGTTATGCCGGCAATGCTCTCTGCCGGGTGAACAGGTCCAATGGTGTATGCAAACCGCGAAACACATGCAAAAGGGAACCCCTTTACCGGTTATTTTTCTCCACCGACGAACGGGGTTAACGACGCGCAGAGGCGCATTGCTTTTCGGCGGGCTGTTGGCGGTGAGCGCAACCCTTGGCTCGTCCTGCGGGGCGGCTCCGGTTCAGCTCCGTCCGGCCGAACTCCTCAGTGACGGCGGGGCGGCGCTCTGCCCCGGCACTCCCGGCAGCGGTTACGCCATACCGTGCGTGACGGACTGGAACGGCGACGGCAAGAAGGACCTCCTGGTGGGCTACCAAAGCGCCGGCAAAATCGCCTTGTATTTGAACCTGGGCACGGATGCTCAACCCCGCTTCACCAATTTTACCAACCTCAAAACGGCGGACGGAAACGACATTTGCCTCCCTTCGCCCGGCTGCGGCGCTCCGGCCCCCTGGGTATGCGACTTCGATGGCGACGGGAAGCGGGATTTGCTGGTTGGCTCGGGTGCTGACGGCCACGTCTGGTTCTATCGCAATACGAACACCGACGCCGCGCCCATCCTGGCCCCTGGGGTGCAGCTCATGGTGGGCAATTCTGTCTTGAGCGTGGGCCTGCGCGCGACGCCCTGCGTTCAAGATTGGGATGAGGATGGCCTCCCAGACCTGCTCTGCGGCGCCGGGGACGGCTATGTCTATTTCTTCAAGAACACCAACACCGCCCAGTCACCCATCTTTGCTCCGGCAGTCAAAATCAAGGCCGGCGGAGTGGACCTGTCCCTGGGCATCCGCTCGGTCGTGCGGGTGTTCGACTGGGATGGCGACGGCCTCAAAGACCTCGTATGCAGCTCGGACACGGGCGTCTATTGGTGCCGGAACACCAACAGCAACTCGCAACCCATTTTGCAGGCCCGCCAGCCCATTTGCGCGCCGGTGGATGGCAGCGGGCTGAGCCCGATCAGCACCGGCGGGCGCATGCGCCTCGACCTGGTGGACTGGAACGACGACGGAGTCGTGGACCTCCTGGTCGGCAACCTCAATGGCACCGTCTATTACTACGAGGGCTACTGCTTCCGCATCCGCGGCCTGCTCCCTCAGCCCGGCGGCCAGCTCGCGCTCCAGTGGGACAGCGCGCCGTCTCTAAGTTATGACGTGCTCTCTGGCTCCTCGGTCTCTGCCATCACTAACCTCGCCGCTACGAAGTTCCCCTCGGGCGGCAAGACCACCGCCTGGACGAACTCCGCCGACGGCAGCCAGGAGTTTTACCGGCTCCGGATTGCTCAATAATATGAATATCCCACGCACAGCGCCTTGGGCCTCGGATTTCGCCCCGAGCTTTCCACCTGACTCACCTCTCCCTCGGCCCTCCGGCCAGAAAGAGCGGGGTCGGACCTCATGCAAAAGGCAGCTCGGGGTAGTTTTGACCGGGGCTATGACCGCCCTGAACCTGGCAGTTCTATGCCCAGCCGGCGAGAGGCCCTCCCTGCGTGCTGCCTGGGACCTGCCCGCCCATTGCGACCCCTTCGCACCGCCCAGAATCCAGGACCTGAAGGAAGAATTGCATCAGACCGGCTACCGGCTCATCATCGCCATGCACCCGGACAAGCCCCCAAACGCCAAGGGCGAGTATCCCCCGCGCGACCTGTATCTGATCAACGCCGATGGCTCGGGACTCAACCAACTGACCGACACGCCCACCCAGGAAGAGCGCGCCCCGCGCGTCTCGCCCGACGGCCGGTGGGCTACTTACAATTATGGCGATTTCCTGCTCGACACCAGAACCTTCAAAATCCGCCCGGCCGATGCAGGCTACGTCTGGACGCCCGATAGCCGGCGCACCGTCGCCTGTGAGAAGGGCGGCCTGGTTTTCACCGACATCCAGACCGGGCAACGGAGCAAGCCGCTCCCACTCCCACGCCGTCTGGACATCGTCGACCTGTCTGCCGACGGCCAGTGGTTCATCTTCGAGATTCGCGATTATCTCGGCGCCCAGTACACTATCGACTTCCTGCCCGCCGCCGGGGGCGCTATCCGCAAAATGCCTAATCACCCGCTCCGCCTCGGCGAGTGCCATCCCGCCTTCTCCCCCGACGCCAAGTGGATGTGCTGGAATGCCGGCGACAGCCTGGCCGTCCGCCGCTTCGACCCCTCTTTGCCGGAGGGCACCGACGGGAAAATCACCACGCTGCCGAAAGAAAAGCTGGGCCAGGACCCCTGCGGCCGCTGGTCGCACTGCGGCCGCTACCTCGCCTTCGTCAGGATCCCCCACGACGGCAGTTGGAAAGTTCATGCCCCGCTCGGCATCGTGCGCCTGGCCGACGGCGCCACCATCACCCTCAGCCCGCCCGGTTGGGTCGGCCACCACTGGGATTATGACTGGCTGCCGCCGGTGGACGGACCATGACTCGGAAGTCCCCCTGGTCGGAAGAAATGGCCCGCCAAAAACCGGCCTTTGTCCCTGGGCTGCGTCTTCTCTCCGCTCTTTGCCTTCTTTGCGGTCAAATAGAATGTGTTTCCCTTTCAATGAAACGACCTGCTAGGCCTGGCGAACGATGGAAGGGCCTCACCCCCGGCTTATGGCTTTGTGGCCTGGTCGCCGTGCTGGGCCTCTCCTGCAGCCGCAACCACGCCCCGACCGCCACCACCGGACCGCCGGCCATCATCACCAACCAGGACGGCCTCACCCTGGTCCCACTTGCGGGCGGCTGGTTCGAGATGGGCAGCGCTGCCGCCAACGAACCCGACGAGACGCTCCATCGCGTTTGGCTAAGCCCTTTCTATATCGACCAGTACCTGGTGACCCAGGAAAGCTTTGCAAAGGTCATGGGCCGCAACCCCTCACGCTGGACCGAGCCGAAGAACCCGGTCGAGCAGACCCGCTGGCAAGATGCCGCGCAGTATTGCAATGCCCGCTCCCGCCTCGAGGGCTTGGCTCCCTGCTACGACCCCAAGACCTGGAAATGCGATTTCAAAAGCACCGGTTACCGGCTCCCCACGGAGGCCGAATGGGAGTACGCCGCCCGCGCCGGCACGCGGACCAAGTACTTCTTCGGCGACGACCCGGCCCAACTGGGCAAGTACGCCTGGTTCAAGGGCAACAGCACCCGCAGCCCCTCTCCCGTGGGCCGCAAGCAGCCCAACCCCTGGGGGTTGTACGACGTGTATGGCAGTGTCTGGCAGTGGTGCAACGACTTCTACCAGCCAGACTACTATCGCAAAGGCCCGGAACGCGACCCTGCCGGCCCGGAGCGGGGCCTGACCCGCGTCGTGCGCGGCGGCTGCTGGAATTCGCGACCCGACGTCTGCCGCTCCGCCTATCGCCTCGACGAGACGCCCAGCTTTACCGACGTCTGTTTCGCCCGCGATGTCCATGGCCTCGTCGGCTTCCGCTGTGTTCGCAGCCGCAGCGCCGCCCGCTGAACCGTAGCAGCCCAAGCCTCCATCTGGAACGCGAAATGGAATTGGACCTGCCGCCGCTCAAGGCGGCGGTTTCTTCACCAGGACCATTCCGCTGCTGGTCTTATAGGGGTCACTGCCGTTGAGCACCATCTTGATCTGTTTACCTTGCGCATGGGGATTGCTATCGATGTGATAGACCTTGGAGCCGCCGAAAAGTCCGGTGGTTAACTCCAGACGCTCATCGCCCCGAAAATACACCAGGAACACCCCGCTTCCCCCCGGAACAATGGGGCTGTTCCAGCGCTCGACTTTTGAGTCTTTGGCCTGACTGATTTTGGCGTGCCCATCGGTCGTTATTGCCATCCTGAATCCTGCACCGTCCTCCCACACGCCAATAAAAGCTTCTTTGTCCCTCGGCACAGGCGTTGGTCCTGGTCCGCGATAGATGGTCGCCGCGCCGATTAGGGCACAAAGCCCCAGCAACCCCAGAGCTCCTTTCCGGAGCCAGCCCAGCGCGGGCGCCGCAGTTGGGCCGCTCCGTGAATTGAGCATGCCCGAGACCAAGAACAGAATCCCTTGCAGCCCAAAAGCTACTGAAAATGGATCCGGGTAGGCCAAATTCTCACCCTGTGTCAGCATCAGGGCAGCGCCGGCCACGATCATCCCGCCGCCGATACCCGCCCACCGCCAACCCGCCAGCAAGCCGGCGCAGGCCCCACAAAGACCCAACGCTATAATCCTGTCCTCCTTGGCTGAGATGGCGAAGCTGGCCAAAGCCGGAACGAGGGCAGTCACCACCAGGGCAAAAATCGGGATGCTGGTAATGCGCGCGCCCCAGCGAATGATTGTTCCGACGCGAGATTTTTCTGCCCCGGGAACGGCCGCTTCCGACCCGGTGTTCGTGCTCATCTGCGCAGCGTAACACCGGGCGCCCGGCACACGCAACCAATCATCCGCCGCGCAATGCCGCCTCGCCACTGCGGCTGCGCCGTGCCGAGCCAGTCCCCCTCAGAATTTGAGCGCGTAGGTGGGGCTGGAGCGGTCCGCATCCGTCACGCACCACAAATTCAGCGGCCCCAGGGCCCGCCAATACTTGATGAACCGCGAGCTGCCGTCCGCCATCGCGTAATCAGAACCCCCGGAGCGGGTGCCCGGGCCAAGGCCAACGTGACGGCCCTGCTCCAGTTCCGTTTCATCGTTGCCCAGCACCAGGCCGGGAAAATCCGCGCTCCGCCCGGGCTCGAGCAGGTCCATGTAATAGTGGTCCGAAAGGCTTTTCTTCTCCCCCAAAATGATCGTGTCCGGGGGATGCGGAATGTCGCTCAGTTTGAAGCACGTCTGGCTGGCAGCGGCCATATAGGCCTGGAAATCTGTGTCACTCATGGTTCGTTTGAAATAATCGTTCCAGCCATTGATGATGTAGCTCCGCGGGGCGGCATCCGCCGGGTATAGGTTCGTATCAGTGCTGCCCGTGCTCGGCACCTTGGGACCATCGCTCGGGCAACGCAACAGATGCAAATCTCTGTAATTGTCGTAGAAGGCGGCCGGCCAGCGTCTTTCAATTGACCGAGGGGGGAAATAGCCGCGGTTGTCGTCCACATACATCACCCCGGCGGTGCCCATTTGCTTGAGGTTGTTGACGCAGGAGATGCGCCGGGCAGTTTCCTTTGCCCGCCCCAGGGCCGGCAGCAGCATGGCCGCCAAAATGGCGATGATGGCGATGACCACCAGCAGTTCGATCAGGGTAAAACCGAGCCGCTTTGCCTGGCGGACGCCTCTTCCCTCGCCGAGTCCAGACTTGGCCCGGCGGCTTGCTCTCCGCGCGTTCTGAAGCATCAGTTTCATAGCTCTTAATTCGACTTTCTCCACCTGGTTGCTCTCAGTCGCCCGCGGCTTTTCCGCCCTCGGCCGCCGTGCCCGCCCCTTGGCATCCCATCGCTTCTCAGTCTCGGCTCGAATATTCTCGCCCGGCCTGCGTCTATCACTTACCAATGACGAAAAAGCACTGGCTGCTCATGGCGCTAATCACCCTGGCCGGCGGCCTCGGGCTGTACTGCAATAGAGACTGGTTTGCCAACCCGCCTATTCAAATCTCCCATCGCTTCCACGCCTTTGCCGCCAGGTTCACCGACGGCGCCGGCTCGGTCCCCCTCTTGTTCGAGTTCAACCGCAAGCTCAAGCTCACCTCGATCCAGGTCGTCCCCGTCACTGACATCCAGACCAACAAATACCCGCACCCGCTCTGGGCTCTGGTTTCCGACTCCAATTCCGTCCCCACCAAGGGCTTCCTCTACGGCATGAACGTCCCGGGCATGCGCCCCGCCTACCAGGGCGTCGCCGCCGACCCGCCATACCTGGGCGTAAAATACCGGCTCCTCATCAAAGCAGGCTCACTCAAAGCCCAGCACGATTTCGTCCTTGAACCGCCAGCCCTTTGAACCAGGGCCGTCGCCGCCTCACCCCGCCCGCGCGCTGGCCGGCGCGGCGGCTCACCCCGCCAGATAGGCATCGGCGGGGTTTGCATCTCACGGGGCAAGTCGCCGCTTTTCAAGTGCGCCCGACACGTTCTGTCTTCCGGCGTTTAGCCGTCCGTTTCCGAGCTGGCCTCGGTGGAGTCTGGATGCAAGCCAAGGTGCTTGAGTTTTTCGCGCAAGGTAAACCGGGATAACCCCAACCAGCGGGCGGCTTTCGCTTGATTGCCTTGTGCCAACGTAATGGCCTGCGTCAGGATTTCGCGTTCGGCTTCGGCGAGCAGGCGGGCATGAGCGTCCTGCAGCTCGCCCTTCTGCGCACGCGCCAGCAAATCACCCGCGAAGGCCGTGAAGGAGCGGCCAGTCGGGGCTGCTTCGGCATTGCGGGCGGCAAGGGTTTGGCGAACCGCGTCGGCGTTGACGGAGAGTCCACGCGCGGCGAGCAACAGGCGGCGGGTCATGTTTTCCAGCTCGCGAACGTTGCCCGGCCACGAGTCGGCTTGCAGCACGGCCACGGCATCGGAAGAAATCGTCGGACTTTCAACGCCGAAGTCGCCGGCGTATTTGCGGAGAAAGTGCTGCACCAACACCGGGATGTCCTCGCGGCGTTCGCGCAGGGGCGGGAGCTGGAGGCACACCACGTTGAGGCGATGGAAGAGGTCTTCGCGGAACTTCCCCTCGCGAATCATCGCTTCCAGATTACAGTGGGTGGCGGCCATGACGCGCACATCCACGGAAATCGCCTCCGCCCCGCCTACCCGCTGGAAGGTTTGTTGCTGGAGAACGCGCAGGAGTTTCACTTGCGTGTTGGGCGGCAGGTCGCCGATTTCGTCGAGGAAGAGCGTGCCCTTGTTCGCCTGCTCGAAGCGGCCGATGCGCCGCTGGTCAGCACCGGTGAACGCGCCGCGTTCGTGGCCGAACAGTTCGCTTTCCAGCAGGTTTTCCGGGATGGCGGCGCAATTGATCGCGATGAACGGCGCTTTGGCGCGAGGGCTGTGCTGGTAGATGGCGCGGGCGATCAGCTCCTTGCCCGTCCCCGTTTCGCCCCGGATGAGCACGGTGACGGGCTTGGCGGCGACGCGGCCGATTTCCTTGCACACGTCGTGCATCGCGCGGCTGGTGCCGACGAGGGCCGTTCGGCTCTCGACCGGGGCGTTGGGCAGAGTCACGGGTTCACGCATGAGGCGGCCGGCATCCACGGCGCTATGCAGTACGCTGATCAGGGCCCGCATCTCGAACGGCTTTTGCAGGTAATCGTAAGCGCCGAGCTTGGTGGCCTCGATGGCGGTCTCAATCGTGCCGTGGGCGGTCATCAGCACGACGGGCAGGCGGGGTTGAGTTTCGTGAAGTTGCCGCACGAGTTCCAGACCGCCGAGTCCCGCCAGGCGCAGGTCCGTCAACACCACCTCGCACTCGTCTTTGCCGGCGCGGCGCAGACAGCGATGCCCCGGCGGGCGTGATTGTTGAAGTTGACGACACGGGCCACGGCATAATGCCGGAAAACGCGGGCAAGCTGTTTGAACCGTTCTTCACGACCAAACCGCCCGGCCAGGGAACGGGTCTGGGGCTGACGATTGTCCGCCGGATTACGGAGACCCACGGCGGTTCAATCCGCCTGAGCAACCGGAACCAAGGCGGCGCGCGAGCCGCTCTGCAATTCAACACTGAACGGAAGCAAGAACTATGAGAAGCAAACGAATCCTTGTAGTGGACGACGATCCCACCGTGCGCGATTCCCTGAACGACGTGCTCGTGGCCGAAGGTTACTTGGTCATTCCGGCCGAGAACGGACAGCAGGCGCTTGATCTGGCCAACAAGTGCTCGGTTGACCTTGTGTTGCTCGACCTGAACATGCCGGTCAAGAATGGCTGGGATACCTTTGAGCAACTCACCCGGGAGCATCCACTCGTTCCGATCATCATCGCCACCGCGCGCCCGAACCAACTCTTTACTGCGCTCAGCGCCGGCGCCGGCGCTCTGCTGGAGAAACCGATGGACATCCCGACGCTCTTACGAACGATGGAAAAACTTCTGGTTGAAACCGGCGAGCAACGCCTGGCGCGCCTGGTCGGGAAGAATACAGAATTCCACTACCAGCCGGCAACGGCGAGTCTGAAGATACGAATGCCCAGCGAAAACTCATGAGCAGACGGATGCCAGTCCAAGGTCCGGAAGGCGCTTGCCAACCTGGGAAGCTGGAAGAGCCTCAACCACAAGCTTCACCTGCGCCGCAAAGCTAAGGAGTCCCGAAAACCATGAAAAGTTATGGTGTGACCTCTCTTCAAAGTAAATAGTGATGCTTATTCATACAATTGTTGGAGCTTAGGAAGGGATCGGCCGGTTGGAGGGTTGCGCCATGGAAAACTGTGAGGATCAAGCTGCCCCTGGGCATTGACGCCTTGGTATTCCCGGCTGCCAAGGGGAGGGGCCGGGGGCGGAATGGTCTGGGCGCGGTAGAACCTGTACGGATGATTCGGCGCCTCCGCATCCACCAGTTCGAATCCCTGGAAGACATTGCCGAGGTCACCCAGATAGGCCCAGTCCTGAAGATTGGTGCTGGCCAGGATAAAGCAGGGGGCTCCACTTCCCCCGATGAGTTGGATAGCCACCTGCTGGCTCAATGGCCGCCACCGCAGCAACAAGCGGACGTCCAAGGCCGGAAACGGCGGAATCTCGAGATAACCATCGCCCACAATCGCGGCGGAGGTCCCATTGGCTGCCGCTTCACCAGAAAAGACGAAGCGGCCGTAGGAGCCGAGGGGCGGAGGGTCTTCATAGGTAAGGGTGCGCGCAAGATTGTCGTTGAAAGGTCCGAAGGTGATAATCCCGCTCTTCGAATCAAAGCTTCCGCCCTGACTGATATTCGCGGGATTGGGGAAAGGCGGATGTTCCTGGACTATGTAGTTCGTCGCCCAGAGGGGTGGCCAGGCCTCCAAACGAACGCGGAATCCGAGGCTCTGTCGTTCCACAAACGGAGTCGGTAGAGGTGTGAACGGGTTCAGCACGATCAGACCATCAGAGCTCGCCGCCACGAAGACTTGGTTGCTGCTGGCGACAACCGCCCGCGCGGCGAAAGCAGTATTGCCCCCGACGCGCCGGGGCTTGGCCGGATCGGAGACGTCCAGCACGAGCAACCCAGGAGCATCGCTCACATAGGCGTAGTCTCCGTTGAGCGCCACATCGGCCACCCCACAATCACACCCGCCCAACTCCCTCGGATTGGCCGGGTCGCTGAGGTCCAGCACGTGCAAACCAGCGGAGTCTCCCACGTAGGCGTGCTGCCCCGACACTCCCACAAAGTAAGCGCCGCCGTTGAGGCCATAAACCCCTATTCTCCTGAGATTCGCGGGATCGCTGGCGTCGAGCAGGATCAAACCCTCCAGATCATCGGCCAGGTAGGCGTAAGGTCCGGACATGGCCACGCATTGGGCATTGCCCCGACCTTTGATCGCTGTCACTGGCTTGGGATTGGTGGGATCCGTAACGTCGATCACATGCAAAGAGCCACCCTCACTATCGGTCACGTAGGCGTAATTCCCTGCGAGCGTCACGCTCTGGACGTCCTGCTGAGTACTATACGAACAGGCTCCCGCCAGTCGGGGCCTGGCTGGGTCGCTGACATCGATCACGAGGAAGCCGTCCTCCCCAAACGCCAGATAGGCGTAAGAAGCCGACACCGCAATCGCCAGCGTTCTGCCATCAGCGTCTTCGCCCGCACTCCAGATTCCGATGGGCTGAGCATTTTGCGGACTGGCCAAGTCGAAAACTCGAAATCCCTTGCCACACGCGATGTAAGCGTAATGCCCGGAAATAGCCACGTCCCCGGCTTCGCCGCTGAGACGCCTCACCACTTGGGGATTGGCTCGATTGAGAATGTCGAGCACACGCAGGCCGGCATCGGGGTCGGCCACGCACGCGTAGCGCCCGGACACCGCGAGACCACTAGCCCCGCCCGCAACGGCTCCAGCCCGGCGAGGATAGGTTGGGTCCGAGATATCGATGATTTCCAGACCGGCACCTGTGCCCGTTAGGAAGGCATAACCTCCTGAAAGCGCAACCCTCTTCGAGAGGCCAGTGGTATGATATCCTCCTACCGCCGAAGGGTTGGCAGGATCGCTGATATCAATGATCCAAAGACCCCCATATTCTGGCGCCACATAGGCATAATTGCCCGAGATGGCCAGGTCTTCGGTGCGAGTGCCCGCACCGTAAGTAGCTACCCACGTGGGATTGGTCGGATCACTGACGTCGATGACCTGCAAACCATAACCCGCCAGATACGCGTACTGGCCGGACAAGGCCACGCCGAGGACAAAAGCGTTGGTCGCCAGCGCCCCTACGCGTTGAGGATTGACGGGATCGTTGATGTCTATCACCTGAAGGCCGGAGTTGGCAGCGGCAACGTAAGCATAATGGCCTGAGACCGCCACATCCACCGCGGACTGACCCGTTTCCACGCCCCCAACCCGCCAGGCGTTGGTCGCATCCCGGATGTCGACTACCTCCAAACCGGCGGGCCCAGCGGCCACGTACGCGTAGTGACCCGACACGACGACCCCGAAAGCTGCGCCACGAGTTTCGACTCCTCCCACTTTTTGAAGATGAGCCGGATCGCTGATGTCGACTACCTGCAAGCCTCCTCTGCCGACGGCCACGCAAGCATAAGCGCCGGCCAGTGCGACGTCCTGGGGACCATCGGTGCCGACACCTCCTTTTCGTTTGGGCTGGGCGGGATCCTGGACCTCGATCACTTGCAGGCCACCTTCGCCATCAGCCACATAGACCAGGGTACCGGACACCGCCACATGGCCGGCCTGGCCGCTTGTGGCCAGGGCCCCTGACCGCCCAGGCTGGGTGGGATCACTGATATCAACGACTTGCAGACCACCCCACTGGTCCGCCACATAGGCGTATGACCCCGACACCACCACGTGCATCGCCGAACCGTCGGTACTGCAGCCTCCCACCCGCGTGGGATTGGCGGGAATGGAGACATCGATAACTTCCACACCGTTGGCACCTCGCGCTAAATAAGCGTATTGGCCGGACACTGCCACACCGTAAGGCCCCGTGTTGCCTGTGGGTTGTGTCTCCCAAAGCCCTACCCACTGAGGCTGAAGCGGATTGCTGATGTCAATCACTTGCAAACCGTGCTCACTGTCGGCCGCATAGGCGTAATTCCCGGATACCGCAACGTCCCAGTAGTTCCCCGTGGGACCTGAACCTGCAACCCGTCGAGGGTTGGATGGTGTGCTGACGTCGATAATGTCCAAGCCCCCTGCCTCCGCCGCGACGTAGGCGTAACCGCCTGACACGGCCACCCCCAGGGCGTAACCGGTGGTAAAGCAGCGTCCCAAGGCTTGTGGTTTGGCTGGATTGCTAACGTCCACCACGTAAAGGCCATCCTCCTCCGCAGCGACATAGGCAAATTGGCCCGACACCGCCAAGTCAAGGACTGGGTTGCTGGTCCTGAAGCTCCCCAGCCGGCAAGGGTTGGCGGGATTGGTGACGTCCACCACCCACAAGCCCCGCTCGGTGCCTGCATAAGCGTAGCGATCCTGGACCTCCACAGCCAAGGTCCTCGGTACCCAGTTTCCTGTCCAGGCGCCGCGCAGGATGGGGTCCAGGTCCGCCGACCAGGCATAGTGAGCCAATCCGCCGGCCACCACCCAAATCAGCAGCCGGCATCGGAAGTAGTTTTCGGTAATGAATGGAGTTTTCATAACTATTCAGGTCGTTCCGGTTAACTGTTAACGAGCCTGCGGGTTTCGGCGGCAGAAGGCAAGCGAACAATAGTTTCATTTTCCGCTGAACTCTACGTGAGGTTTGGCGCAGAGTGGGACCGTGGAACGTGGTCTGGTCCATCTTGGCCGGATTCGCCAGCACGACCGGATAGTCTTGTTCGTGCAAGCCACCGACCAGCCAATACCAATTGTAGGTCGACTCGACGCCCACCGTCTGGAGCCGTTTCTTAAATGGAGCCAGCAACTTGAGCGCCGGCTTCAGCTCCCAGGGCAGCTTCTGGTGTGCCAGGCGCGCTTGCCTTTCTCCTCCACGAGCCCGCTCACAATCTTGTTGCTATGCCAGTCAATTCCTGCGGCTCAGAACAGGCAGGCCAATCCGCCCAGGGCGGCGGCCAGCCAGATCAGCAGCACGGCTTGGGTTTGGCTCAGGCCCAGGCGCACCAACCGATGCGACAGGTGGTTGGTGTCGGCCTGGTAAAACGGTTTGCCCAGGCGCCAGCGCCGGAGGACGACCCAGGCCAGGTCCAGCAGGGGGACGGCCAGCACGAACAAGGGAATCAGCACGGCCCAGCGCCGGTGGTGTTGCGGTGTATAGAAGTGCGGGAGGATGGCCAGCACGGCCAGGAGGTAGCCGACCAGGTGGCTGCCGGCGTCGCCCAGGAAGGCGCGGGCGCGAGGGAAATTGTAGGGCAGGAAGCCCAGCAGCGCCCCGAAGGTCAGCAGGGCCATGAGGGCCGCCAGGTATTGCCCGTCGGCGGCGGCGCGCAGGCCAAAGCACCACGCGCCGATGGCGCCCAGGCCCGCACAGAGGCCGTTCATGTTGTCCATGAAGTTGAAGGCGTTCATCAGGGTGAGCAGCCACAGTATGGTGACGGCGTAACTGAACAGGAGACTGGGGACAAACAGCGTGATGCGCGCGCCGCTGGCCGCGACCAGGGCGGCGACCAGGAATTGGCCGGCAAATTTCGCGCGCGGGCGCAGTTCGTATTTGTCGTCCAGCCAGCCGACGGCGAGGATGCCGAAAGCGCCGGCCAGGATACCCGCCAATTCGACGATGCGGTGGCTGAAACCGTACTTCAGGAGGAAGGCCGCGTCCGGCTCCAGCAGCGGCTGGAGAGCAGGCTGGGGGGCTGGCCGATGGGAGGGCGGCAGGACGTCCTGGAGGCCGCCCTCCGCGCCCACCCACCAGAGCACCAGCCAGGCGAGCAGGGTCGGCACCACCAGGCCGGTCATCACCGCCAGGCCGCCGGCCAGCGGGATCGGCTGGTCGTGAATCTTGCGCCCGCCGGGATCGTCCATCAACCCCGCGCGGAGGCACCATCGCCGCCACACTGGCAGGGCCAGCAGCACCGTGCCCAAGGCGCTCAGGACCGCCAGCAGATAGGCGTTAAAGGGAAAGGTCATGTGGCGGCCCGGGACTGCGCCAGGCGCAAATAGAGCTGATACAAATCATCGACCATCCGCTGGACGCCAAAGCGTTGCTGTACAAGTTGGCGGCCACGCCGGCCCAGGCGCTGGCGCAGGTCCGGGTCTTGCGCCAGGCGCAGGAGGCGCTCACTCAGGCCGGTCAGGTCCCCCGGAGACAAGAGAAACCCGGTTTGATTGTCCAGGCAAACCTCTTGGGCGCCATCGCAATCGTAGGCCACCACGGGCCGGGCGGCCGCCAGGGCCTGGGGGAGCGCGCGTGCCAGCCCCTCGCGCCGCGACAGGTGCACCACAATGTCCATCAGCCCAATCAGGCCCGGAACCGCCTCGGGCGGCACCAGGCCGGTGAACACGAAATGTCTTTCCAGCCCGAGGGCGCGCGCGCGGGCGGCGAAACGGGGGCGCCAGGGACCGTCGCCGACGAGCAGGAATTTCAGCCCCGGGCAGCCGCGCACCAGCGCGGGCGCGATGGCAAAGAGGTCATCGTGCCCCTTGAGCTTGAAGAGACGGGCGATCTTGCCGACGATGATATCCTCAGGCCCCAGGCCGAGCCTGGCGCGGAGTTGGAGGTCGTTGCCCGCCGCCAGGAATGGGTCAAGGACGAAACCGCTGAGGATTTTCGTGTATTGCTCGGGACGCCCGATGCCGGCGGCGAGGTATTGCGCTTGCAAGGCCTGGGCGACGACCACGAAATGCGTGGTGACCCTGGCGGCGCGGCGTTCGGCGCAATGGAACAGGAGGTTGGCCGCCAGGCCCTGGAAGGGGCCGAACGAAGGGCCATGGATGGTGTGGACAATGATGGGCACGCCGGCGCGGGCGGCGGCCAGGCGCCCGAGGACGCCCGCCTTGCCGCTGTGCGTGTGGACGATCTCCGGCCGGCGGGAGCGAAACAATTGCGTGAGCCGGCGCGCGGCCAGCCAATCCTTCCACGGGTGCAGGGGGCGGACCAACTCCGGCACGATGGTCAGCAGCCCGGGGCAGGGGGCGAAGCGCGCCTCCAGCGAACCCTCCGGGCCGCGGGTCGGGCCGGAAACCAAATCGGCCTCGAGACCGGGTTTTTGGCGCAGGCCAAACACGGAGGCGATGGTGTTTTCCTGCGCGCCCCCGACAATCAAGCGTGTGATGACATGTGTGACCCGCATGCCCTGGATTACTATGGGTCAAAATCCGCGCAACTGGCGACGCTTTTCGCTGCTGGCGCACAGAGCATTTCCTCGTAGATCCTCCACCGCCCGACAGCGCCGCCTTGGGCGCGGCGGGGGGAGGCCTTGGCAGCGAGCCTGGTTTCGAAGTTTTTCAAGACTTCGGTTGCGGCGGCGCCGCCCTGGGGTCAGCGCCGGCCGGACGTCAACTCCTGGAGCCGGGCGCGGACGAGTTTGGCTTCGTCCGTCTCGGGCGGGGCGTTGGTAAGATAGAGTTCGCAGTAGCGGATGGCGGCGTTGGTGTCTTTTTTGCGATAGGCAATTTCTTGCAGGCCGTAATAGACAGGGTAGGCCGTGGGGAGGCCTTGTCTGAGGACTTCGTAATCGCGCTGCGCCTGCTCCAGCTTGTCGCGGCGCAAGTAAGTGACCGCCCGATTAAGCCGCGCATAAACGCGGAGGTCGGGGGTATTGTTGGTTTCCATGTCGATCGCCTGGGTCAGCAGGTTGGCGGCCTGGTCCAAGGCCCCGAGTTGGAGGCAGGCATAACCTTTGGAGGCCAGGGCCTGGGGGCTGTTGGGGTTGAGCTGGAGTTGGCGGTCGATGCAGGCGATGGCATTGGAGAAAAGGCCGGCGTTCATCTGGATTTGGGCGGCCGTCGCGAGCATGTACTCCTTGGCGAGGTCGTTGGCGCGGTGTTTTTTCAGGGCCAAGTCGATGCTGGCGATGGCGTTGGTGTAGAGCTTGGCGTGCATGTAAATCTGCGAAGCCATCACCAGGAGGTTTTCATCCTCGGGATGCTTGGCCAGGGCGGCGCTGATGCTGGTCACCGAGTTGGAAAGCACGCCGTAGCTGAGGTAAACCTGGGCCGCCGTGGCCAGCAGCGTGGCATCGCCAGGATACTTTTCCAGGGCCGCTTGCACGGCGGCCTCCGCCCCTTTGACATCAGCCTTGGTCAGATGGGTGGCGCTTTCCACCAGCAGCAGGTCCGGCAGGTTGGTCCGATTCAGGTCCAGCACCTGGCTATGGTCGTGGATTTCTTTAATCACGGCGAGGGCTTCATCAGGCAGGGCGCGCAGGATGCACATTCTGGCCAGCCACAGGCGGTTGGCGAGGTTATTCGGGGCCAGGGTCTTGGCCCGCGCGAATTGTTGGGCCGCCTGGCGGTAAAGCCGGCCCTTGGCAAACTCCAGACCCTGTTGCTGGCAGTATGTGGGCTCGTCAAACGGTCCGTTCCCGCTCAGTACCTTATCCCATCTGCGGTATGGGCCAAAGAGGTCTTCCACTGACCCTTCGGCCGGAGGCCTGAGTTCGCCGCCGTCCTGGAGGACCTTGTTGCACCGGAGATTGACCTGGGCAGCCAGGTTCTCGGGATTCAAATCCAGCGCCCGCTGCAAATAGCGGGCCGCCAGGGCCAGTTCACCCCCTTTTTGCGCCTCGACTCCCCAATAGTCGAGGGCGCGGGAGTAGAAGGTCCCGAGGATCACGGCATCACGGTTGGCCATTTTTTTCAGGTGCACCCGTTCCATCAGCCTGTCTAACCAGGCTGCGGCCCCGGGCGGGCGCTCGGTCGAGATGCCTGCCGCCAGAGACTTGAGCGTGCCCTGGTCCGCCCTGGTCCAGAAGGACTTATTTTCGTCCAGCAATGCTTTGGTGGGGGGCGGGGCCAGCAGGGTATTGGTCGGGCAGCGCGTCAGCTTGTAAACCAGGCCGTGGGGTTCGGCGTCGAAGAGCTCGAAGTAATAGCCGAAGCTCGGATGGAGGTAATACACCTGGTTGCTGGCAGCCAGTGTGAGGATCACTCGCATCAGGGGCACGTCCGGGATGAGCTGTTGAGAGTCCCTGGGCATGTTCACCGGCCAGCGGTTTGGATATTCTTTCTTCAGGAAGCGATGGTACTCAGGCATGGGCAAAGCGGTCGTGTCCACAAACAGGTAATCCTTGCTCTTGCCCTCCCGGGTGAGGAAGGAATGGATCAGGGCCAACCGCCGCGGGTCATCGCTGAGCAGGAGGGCCCCCTGGGGCGGGAGCGCTTGGGCTTGGAGGGCGGCGTATTGCTGGAGCATCGGGCCATTGGTCAAGCGGAGCTGGGGCAGGTTGCGCCACGCCATCAGCGCCGGCACGGTTGGCAGCAGCAGCCAGATGGCGCCAAGGACACACCCGGCGCGCAGCCGGGCGAAGGAGCGCCGGCGCGAGGGCCGGGAGGGGCCTCCGTAAACCAACAGGAAGTAGCCGCTGAAGTAGCCGACGCTCAACGCTCCCAGGTAGAACAGCGTGAAGCACGGCATGGCGAAGCCGCTGTTGCGGGGGCTGAAAATCGGGTCCAGGGCCACCCAAATGCAGGCCAGCAGGAACACCCCATGCACTACCCGGAAGGCCGCCGTCGTCAGCCAGATGCCCAGCCGGCTGTTGTCGCCAAAATACGAGGTCCAGCGAATCCCGAGCACGAAAACCGGGACCAGCGAAGTCACCGCCAGCAATAAGGCCTGCTGCTTGGAATGTGCGAAATAGTGGTAAAGGGTCGAGAGGGCGGCCTTTTGCAGGCCCAGGTTCCACTTCAACGCCGGCCAGAATGGCACCCGCGAGACATCGGCCAAGCTCTGGACCGCCGGGAGCAGGAAATAGAACGACAAGCCGGCCACGCCCCACATGGCCATGCGCGCCAGGAACCGGCCATTAAAGAAGCTCAGTCCTTTAATTCGGATGAGCGCGACCACGAAGACCGGCAGCAGGGCGGTCATCGCCCAATTGCCCGTCATGGCCAGGCCGTAAACGAACGCGCCGCGCGACAGCCAGGCTTGGCGGTCGCTGATGCGGAACTCCAGGAGGCAGCGGATGACGTAGGCAAAGAGCAACAGGTCGAGCATCTCGCAGTGATTGGCGAACGGCACCGCCGCCAGGTCACTCGCCTGCCCCGAGGCCGAGGTCGCATCCTCCCAGAACGTCAATTGCAAACCCAGAACCAGGACGGCCAGCACCGGGGGCAGCCAGGCGCTGCGGATCGACAGCAGCGAGAATTGGCTCTTTTCCTTTTCGCGTTGTTCCTGGGTGCGGTCATGTGGCAGCAGGGCCACCGAGCGCGCCAACACGGCCAGGGTCAATACCGCGCAGAGCGTCGAGAACAGGTTAACGGCCAGCGGGACCATCTGGGCGGGCAGCCGCCGCAGGGGCCACGTCAGCAGCCAGCACAGTGGCCCGCTCAACTCCGGTTGCCAGGTCCAGCCGGAGAGCTTGGCCACGGACAGCAGGCTGTTGAACGAGACCCAATGGTTGAGCGTAGCACCATAGACAGCCAAGGCGCCTGCCGCCACAAGCCAGGGCAGGATAACGGGGACGAATTTCTTCTTCGCTGAACCGGCTTCGCTTTCGTTCGTCATGCGCCTGGCCAAAGTTGCATCGACGCCGATGTGGTTGGCAAGTCTAGTTTGTTAATTTCGCGCTACGCCCGGCAGGGCGGCTTGCTCTTTCGACACGACTGACCGCCAGACGTTCAAGGGGGCGAAATGTAACAATCCAGGGCTTGCAGGGCAGCGGGCAGGATGTTACAAGCTTCTGACAAAGACCACAATCCGAGCGGTGCTCCGGGCCGGGTGCATGAACCCCAGGCGGCACCGGTGCACCAGGAGTAAAAAAATGAAGACCAAAGCAAGTGAGAAAATGGACGGGGAGGGCGGTCTGGGCGCCGCTTTCCTGGCGGCCAGGGCGGTTGAGGCGCAAGCGGAGGCTGAGGCGGCTCGCAAGGCAGCGCGCCGGGCAAAGGCCAAGCTCAAGGCCGCGCGGAAGACCTTCAGGCAAGCCAAGAAGGCGGCCAAGCTAGCCCGCCGGCAAGCCAAAGCCGCCGTCCAGGCGGCAAAGACGTTGGCGCGCGAAGACCTCAGGCCCGTCCAGGAGCAACCCCAGGCAGCCAGAAAGGCCCCGGCGCCCAAGGCCCGCCGCACCGCCCCTCGAGCGCTTCCGCGCAAGGCCCGCCGCCCTGCTCCTCGAGCGCTTGCGGCCAAGGCCCGCCGCACCGCTCCCCGAGCGCTTCCGCGCAAAGCCCGCCGCACCGCCCCTCGAGCGCTTCCGCCCAAGGCCGCCAGGGCCGTGCCGCCGACCGCTGCCGCTCAAACTAATGCCGCTGCACCCCCCGAGGGGACCGGGCTGAGGCCAGGGCCTGACTACGGCGTGCCCTAAAGGCACCCGCCTGGCGCCGACATCCTGGTCGGCTGGGCCCGCCAATTCGCCGGCGCGCCGCTAACTACTCAGCGCCTGTTGTTTCGTCCGGTCGCGCCAAGCCGGCTGGCCAACTCGGCGGCGCCTTCCAGGCTTGCGTTTCGCCTGTAACTGCTTTCTTTCAATGTCCACAAACCTCAATAGTGATGCGCCCGGAACACCCCGGCGGCCAAGCAGATTGCAAACCTGCGAAACGGCACACAAGAATGTCTGCGCGACGCCCTTGGGCTATGGGTGCCTGGCCGCTCCACTCGCAATGCCTGGGCGCATTTGTGGAACGGCAGACTAAGTACTGTGAGCCGTAAATACGGTGACGTATTTACGTCACCCAGTACTAAGGTACGGCCGTGATGGCGAGCAAAAAGGGGGCCGCCTCGGCCATGTTCGAGAGGTAATCGAGCGTCGTGATTTCGGTTTCCGGCATGGGGTTGACCCAGGTGGTGCGAAAGAGGCGCACGTGCAGTCCGGCCTTATTAGTGTTGTTCCAGACCACGATGCCGCGTTTGACCTTGGTGGGGGTGTCGTTGTCCGCGTTCCAGTCGCGCACGTCTTGGCCATAGACAATGGGGATGACTTGTTCCGAGCCATTGGCGTAGTGCACCACGTAGGAGCCAATTTGTGTGTCATCGGGCGAGGACCACCCGGCGGCATGAAGGAAGTGAAGCAGGCGGCAGGTCTGGGCCACCTTGATGCCGGTGATCTCCTTGGGGTAATGACCGCCGTCCGCCGTCAATCGGCGGCTGGCAAGCTGGACGATGCCGCGCACATCAAAGGCGACCTCCCCGAGTTGCAGCAGGCCGCAAGGCAGGATGTCCAGGGTGTTATTGGCCATGCCGGGGTGCCAGCTCTGCGCCATCGCTGCGTTATAATATTCGGTCAGGTCGATCAGGTTGGGCGTCGCTTGCGGGAGCCGCTCCGGGATCAACTTCGAGAACTCGCGCTGGGGTGAGGCCAGGACCAGCAGGTTCGGCGCCGGCAGGTCGAGCATGCTTACCACTTTGGCCTCGGGCGGAGCTTGGAACCGGAAACGGCTGGGCGAGGCGGGTGCCGGCGCCGTGCGGATGTATCGGTGGGATTCGGTTATCTTCAAGCCCGTCACCGGCAGGGTGTTGCCGGCGCTGAGCAATTGCCCGGCCCAGGGCGAAAGGTCCAGGCTCAGGCGCAGGACCAGGTGGTTCGAACTGCTGACCCAGGCGGTGACGGGGATTTGCGCACGCTCAGAAGGCCGGTCCCTCAGGTGCAGCGGGCCCAAGAGGGAGGAGGCGTCTTGTTTCCAGTGGATAATGTAGGCCAGCTCGCCCTCGACATTGGCGTGCCCGCCGAATTGAACGTCGTGCGCATCCCTGGCGAACCGATCCGGCGCCTCGGCGCCCAGGAACAGCCGGTAGAGCGGCAGCACGCGCATGGGACCGAGCTGGCGGGCCAGGGCAGGCGGCAGGTCGAAAGGCGTGACCTGGTAGAACTGCGCGTTGCGTTCATCCTCCCCGGGGTGGTCTTCGAGGGGAGGAGGCCGGTCGGGGGGCGTGCCGGGCGGGGGAGACATGGGGCCCGGGGGAACCTCGAACGGCCCAGGTCCAGGAGGTCTTCGCCATCGGGGGCCTAAGCGCAGGGCGCCTGGGGGAGTGTCGAACGAGACGTACTGCTGCAACGACGGGGCATAAAACCAGCACCGCCCTCCGTCCCGCACGAACCGCAGTTCGGTCCCTGGCGCGGACAAATCGCAGCGGATGGCAAGGTCGACCTTGTTTGGCTCCTCGAAGATCAGCGAGCCGGACCCGGAGACCGCGACCACCGTGCCGCCGAGCACCAGGTCGAACGTGCTCTGGAAGGTGTCCTGGTAAGCGACAATGTCGCGGTAGGCCAGGGTCAGGCCGTGGGCGGTGCGTTCCGCCAGCCGGGTTTGGTTGTAGCGAACGACCATGGGGCCGAAAACCAGGTAGCCCGCCAGCAGCACGGCTGCCAAGGCGAAGCCCAGGGCCATGCCCTTGCGCCCAGCTTTGCGTTGCCGCCGCACCTCCGCCTCGGGCATGTTGGTCTGGATCCAATGCAGGTCGAAGACCGCCGCGTAGATGCGGTTGCGCACCACCAGAACGCCGTTGACGCCCCGCACAATCCCCGAGAGGCGCAACACGCTCGCCAGCGGATTGGTCTCGTCATCGGCCACGCGCTGCCCGCTATGCAGCTTGCGATAGAGGTAGAGCAGCCCCCCCACGTCCACTTCGCTGCGTAGAATCCGCTCGCGCACGAAGATCAGGTTGTCATCCCGGTCCCGGGCCTGGCGGGACAGAAACAGTTGGCCGGCCAGGCGATCCACCGCCCGGACTGTGGGGAGCAATGGCGGGACCGCCTTGCCCGGAACCCCCTCATCCCAGGAGGGCCGCAACGCCTCGGCCAGGGCGCGGCACAGGCGTTGGGTCAGGTAAGGATGGCCCCCGGTCCAAAAGAGCACGCGCGCCAGCAGATGCCTGGCCGCCGGCTCATCGGTCCCCAGGCCCCTGGCCAGCGGCCCCGCTTCCAGGCCCGTGAAGTCATGTAGCTCGATCCGGTGCCCAATGTTGAAGGGGGTCGTGCGGGTGTCCCGGATCAAATCGTTGGGGGTCGCCACGCCCAGCAGCCCGAAGGCCAGCCGTTGGAAAGCCGGCTCCCGCGCCCGCCGGTTGTAGCACTCGCGGATGGCCGCGAAAAACTCGTCGGTCGAAAACGGCAGGCTGCGCACGACATCGATTTCATCGACAAAGATCACCACTTTGCTCGACAGCCGTTGGAGCACTACCTGCTCGAGCGCCGTGATCCAGCGCTGGAGCGGCCCCAACTGGGCATGCCCCTCACAAAAGGCCAGCAGCTCCTCCTCCAGGCTCAACTGCTGGCCCAGGCGCGAGAGCAACCCGTCATACCACTGCCCGATCGTCAGGTTTTGTCCGATGGCAGTGAGATCCAGCACGGCCACGGCCACCTGCTCCTGGCGCAGCCGCCTCACCGTGCGTACCATCAGGGAGGACTTGCCCATCTGGCGCGAGGTCAGGACATAGCAGAATTCCCCTCGCAGCAGTCCTTCCCACAGCTCCTTGTCGGCCCCGCGTTCCACGTAGCAGGCGGCGTCCGGCCGCAGCGTGCCCCCGGTCACATAAAAGTCGCTGCCGGCCAGGGCCGCGCCGCCAGGAGGGTTGCCGGAGTCTTCAGCCATAGAGGTCAGGGGTAGCTCACTGCCCTGGGCAAAAGTAACCAGACACGCCCTCCGCACTCCAAAAGAAGCCCGCCATCCGAGAGCCGCTTGCAAAAGTCCCGCCCCATGGAATAGCGGATTTCGGATTGGCGGCCCGGACGAGGCTCACGCCAGGTGTCTGCGGAGGTAACTCGCATAAAGCCGGCAGCGTGGGCGGGCCTCTTCCGGGATGTGCCCGACCACCAGCCCCGCGCTCCGCAGGCGGTCGAAACTCTCGGCAGTGGGGCAGGGCTGGTTATTCAACACCCCGCGCATCACCTCGGTTAGCGCGGCATCGCGCACCAGCAGCACGAGCATTCGGCGCAGGTGATCCCCATACCAGGCCTCGTCCCGCGCGGCCTGCTCTTCGAAGGCCTCGAAGCCGAGCTTCCGCGTGGTCAGTTCATAGAGACCGCGCCGGACCAGGTAGGGGTGGCCGCCGACCAGACGATAGAAGCGGCTCAGCTCGTCTTGCGACTTGAGCGGCGTGCGGTAGCGCCGGTTAAGCTCCGCCACTTGCAGCGGTGTGAAATCCTCCAGTGCCAGCCGCGTGCCGATGTTGAACGGCGATTGGTTCATGTCGGTGATGAACAAATGGGCCTCGGTGGCATAAACGATGGCAATCGTCAGGTTCGACCACGGGCCGCCGGGGTCCAGGGCGCGTTCGTTGTGCCAGGACCGGAGCAGGCCGAAGACCTCCGTGCCGAACGGGGTCACAAAGAGCCGGTCCACCTCGTCCAGCCCCCAGGCCAGGGGCGCGCCGATGCAGGCCAGGACTTCCCGGCGGAGGAACCGCTCGAAATTCGCATTGGGGCCCCGGCGCTGGTCCCAGCTCTCCGCGGGCGCCACCGGCAGGCCCAGTTGCTCGGCCATCGACTCCGCCATGGCCTGGTACAACCGGTCCACGGTCCGGAAACTTTCGGCATTGAATTTCTGCAAGTCGGTCGAAACCGCCTTCAGCCCCTGCTGCCGGGCGTGTTCCAGGCCCCGGGCCAGCAGTGAAGTCTTGCCTATCTGGCGCGCCCCTTTGATCAGGATGACGCTGTCCTGTTTGTCAATGGCCGCGCGCAGGTTGCCGTCCGCCGGCCGCGTGATGTAATACTCCGAGTCCAGCGGCACGGCGCCACCGATGCCTTCGATGGCCGGCGGGCGCGCCGGGCTGGCCGCGGGCGTGGCCGGGGGCGGCGAGGCCGCACGAGCGGGCACGCGCGCGCCGCCGGGTGGTTGCTCCGCCGGCAAGTGCTTGAGCGCCTCGCCCAGTTCGGTGGCCAGCCCCAGGCTGTCCTGGGGGCCTTCCCAAAGGAAATACTGGATGGGGTCCAGAATGCTGGCCAGGGGCTCGGGCAGCGGGCCGGTGTAGTTGACCCGAACGGGCAGCAAGCGGGGCCGGCCTTGCTGCAATTGCGCCGCTTCGTGCGCGGTTTCAACCTCGAAACTCAGCATCTCGCTTTGAATCGATTCCGCTGACAACAAGGGGATGAGGGCGTCTGCGGAGCGGATTCGTTTCTCGATTTCCCGCGCCCACTCCATCCCGACCGTCAGGCAGCGGTCTATAAAAATCGAGCAGCCGTTGCCCCCAAGCTGGCTGTCGATGAACCCCACCAATTCCCCGTCCGGCTGGCTATCGCGCTTATAGACCAGGACGACGCTGATTTTCCTCTCGGTTGTCATAGGACTGTTGAATGTTCAGAGCAGTATCATGCCGTTCATTTCCGAGCACCGGCCTGCACCCGGTCCCGCGTTTCAGGTTCCAGCCCGCCCCATCCTACAACCTCCGCGCCCAGGTTCAATATCTTTTGCGCTGCCTGCGCTGGTTTGGGCGCAAAAGACAAGCCGCGAAAGCTCTCCCAAAGCCTCAGCGGCGCGCGGACCACGATTCCGAATCGGGACGCTGTTACGCCGGCGCGGGCCGCTCTTCCGCGTCGGCCAGGTAACCGTCGCCCCGTCCCAACTTGTCGTACCAGGTGAACTTGAGGAGCAGCGAAGTCGCGGCGAAGACCGCGGCCGAGAGCCAGAACTGACGCCAGTGCTGAATGACCAGGTAGATGGGAGCCGCCACCATGGCGGTTTGCCAGACCAACCCGACCACGAGGTTGAAGAGGTCGCGCCGGAACTCCCGATTTGGCTGGAAGCCCGGCTGGCGGGCCCGGCACTTGGCCACGACCGGTCCCCAAAATCCCCACGGGCGCACATTCCGGTAAAACCGACCGAGCACTTCCTCGGGCTCCGGCTTGGTCATCAGGCACACGCTGATCGAGGCCGCCGCGCTCACGCCCAGAATCAGCAGGAAGGTGAACACTTCGTGCATAAGTGGGAAGGCGCGCGGAATCACCAGCGCCCCGCCGGTGCCCGCCACCATGCCCGCGAAGAAGCCGTGACCGTTAAACCGCCACCAGTGCCACTTGAGCACGTTTGGAATCACAAACGCCGGGATCAGCGCCGCCGTGATCCATTTGGTGACCGAATGCACGTCTTTGGTGACGAACCCGAAGCCGATGCCCAGCAGGATGACCGCGCTCGAGGTGAGCCATCCCAGCAGGACGTAGCGCCGCGGCGGCGCGCCGGGATTGATGTAGCGTTTGTAGATGTCATTCACCACGTAAGCCGCCCCCGAATTGACCGTCGAGACAAACGTGCTCATGAACGACGCCAGCAGGGCGGCAATCAAGACCCCCTTGAAGCCGACCGGGATATAACCGCGGTTCAAGACCCGCGGCAGGAGCTCCTCGAACTTGGCGTTCTTCCCCTTGGCCGCCACCAACTGCGCCAGGTCGGATTGAAAGAACACGATGGCCAGCACGGAAATGCTCGCAATCAGGAGAAATCGCGGGGCCAGCGACACCACCGCCATCACCAGGTTCTCGAGCGCCGCCTCGCGCGGGCTGCGGGTGGAGAGCACGTGTTGGATGGCGTAGTTGGGCGTCGGCCCCGCCAGGCTGACCAACACCCCTTTGAAAAACAACATGGCCGTGAAAAACAGGAACAGGGAGTAACCGTCGCCGCCCTGGCTGACCGGCTTGGCCACGCGGTCCTGAAGCGCCGGGATCAGGTGCGACCAGTCCAGGTTCAGCTTCCAACCGAAGAACAGGTGGTCCCAGCCCGGCGGCACGGCCGCCAGGAGCTGTTCCGGGCGAATCGTGAGAATCGCAATCGCCGCGATGCCGACCGCCGCGATGACCTTGAGCACAAACTGGATCAAGTCGTTCATCACCACGCTGTACATCCCGCCGACCACGCAATAGATGCCGGTCACCAACAGCATCGCCGTGCCGTAGGTCTCATAAGAGAAGTCCCACGGAAAAAAGGGTTTCGTGAACTCCGCAATGCCGCGAAACGCGTAGCAAAGAAACCCCACCACGTGTACCAGCGCATACGCCACCACGCTCAAATAGGCCAGTTCCGCCCCCCGGCTGTGGCCGAACCGGGTGCGCATCCACTCCGCCCCGGTGAGCACGTTCGAGCGCCGCACCCAGGTCCCCAGGTAAATCATCCGAAAAACGACGCTGAACAAGGGCCAGATCCAAAGCAGCCACACCCCTTTGACGCCATAAATGAAAAACATCATCACGAACCACATCGTCCCGGTGATGTCCACGCCGCTCGACCCGTGCGCCACGCCGATGATCCACCACGGCAGACTCTTGCCCGCCAGGAAATAAGACTCGGCGCTGCGCGAGGCCTTCTTCGCCACCCACCAGCCAACCACCGACATCAGGATGAGGTAAAGGACGATGATCGTCAGATCTACGGGGTGCATGTCAGAAAGTCCCAAGTCCGCAGTCGCTACGCCGGACAGGAGCGCAGGTATCCGAGCAGTTCCGGGAAACTGCACGTCGCCACGCAGCAGTACTTGTCCGCCCCGCCGTAATAGACAAAGAGCCTGCCGTCAATCACCACCGCCCCGCAGGCAAAACAGCAGCCGGGGTAGAAGCCCTCCAGCTCGTAATCCGCCTCCGGCTGCAACAGCCAGTCGGGCGTCCGGTGCCGGACCCGGCCCGGCTCCTCCAGGTCCAGCAGCAGCGCGCCCAGGCGGTAAAACTTGTCCGGGCCGACGGCATGATAGAGCGTGAACCACCCATGCGGGGTCTTGAGGGGCGGGGTATTGAGGCCCAGCTTGAACGCTTCCCAGGGGTACCTTTGCTTGACCAGCAACCGGCTCGGAGCGGCGGGAAAACCGAGCAGGTCGTCCGCGAATTTGATCCAGGCGCAGGCCTGCTCCGTGCCGTAGGCCGGCCCGACCCACTCCAGCGGCCGGTGCACCAGCACATACTGGCCCTTGACCTTCTCGGGAAACAGAATCGCGTCGCGGTCATCCAGCAGCGGGTCCGTCAGCCAGCCCGCGCGAATCCACGACTTGAAATCTCTGGTCAGGGCCAGGCCGGACAGGGTGGCATTGAGCCGCAGGCAGCGCGGAAACTCCTCGGGACACCCCGGTTTGAGATAACGGGCGCGCACCCCCGGAATCCAGAACTGCCCGAACGGAAAATGCCGGCAGGCGTAAGTCACGTAAAACCACTCCCCCATTTTGACCATCCGCGGGTCCTGAATCGTCGCCCCGTCGAAACCCTCGACGCTCGGACTGAGGCACGGCTGGTCGCTGACGCGGGTAAAGTGGAAACCGTCCCGGCTCGTGGCCAGCCCGAACCAGCACTTGTATTCCGGCCCCGATTCGGCGGCGCGGTAAAGCAGCACGACCTCCCGCTTTTGCTCGTCGTACCAGGCCGCCGGGTTAAACACCGCCAGGTCCTCCCAAGCGTGGTCGGGATGCGGCTTGAGGATCGGGTTCCCTGCAAATCTGTGAAGTTTCATTTCAAACCTACTGCAAGAGCACGAGCCGATAAAACCGGTGCCCCTGGCCGGCGAGGTTGTCCTGGACGGTCAGGGTTGGCCCGGCGGCGGTGAGATTGGCGCCGAGCTGCGCCCAGGCGGGCGCGGCCAGGTCATCCTTGTATTCCACCCGATAGGTCCGCCCGGGGATGACGCTGGCCTGGAACACGACGGCCCCATCGGTCTGCGCGACGGGCCCGCCCATCTGCGGTGCCGGCGGAGGGCCCAGCCGGTTGCTGGCCCGGGGCGTCCAGTTGGTCATGAAGTAAATGCCGCTGGTGTTGCCATCCGGAAACAGGCCTTGACTGACGTTCGGCAGTTGCGCGCCGAAAACGACGGTATGCTGCGGCGTCAGGTCGGGGGCATACAGCCCAATGGCTTCCCCCAAGCGGCTGAGCTGGAAGTTGGCGTGGAGGTCCCCGTTCGTGCCCAACCCATTCTCGCTGGTTTCGTTGTCGGCCCAGACCAGGAGGAAGCCGCCTGGCTGGATGACAGTATTGGCTGGAATCTGCCACTTGGCCGGCTGGCTCAGAGTGTCCGTGAGATAGTAGCCGGCAAGGTTCACCGGGGAATTGTTGGGGTTGTAAAGCTCGAACCAGTCCTTGAAATGTCCATCCACCGGGTCGGGAAAGCCGCCCGGGGCGTTGTTTTCGGCCATCCACTCGTTGATGACGACGGCCCTGGCGGCGAGGGCGCCCAGGTTGGTCACCGTAATGGAGGCGGTGGCGTTGGCGAGGAGGCCGCCGGAGTTGTCGAGGCCCTGGGCGGAGAGCAGGTTGATGTAGGAGGGCAGCGGCACGGTGAGGGTCCAGTTGGTGAAGCTGGTCCAAGTGAGTGGATAGACGACGCCGTTAACGGCGATGTCCTTGACGGTCAGCGGCGCGGTGCCGGCGAAGGTGAGAGGGTTGTTCGTGGTGGCGAAACCGGCGCCGCCATGGGTGGTGATAGCGAAGGGGGCCGTGGGGGGCATTCGGCTGCGGATGAAGTCGGCGCGCTGCTGGAGATAGTTCACCACGCCGCCCCAGTCCTGGCCGAGCAAGCCGGCATAGCGCCTGGCCCACGGGCTGAGATGGGCGGTGTTGATCGTGGTCGTCATGAGATCGAGCAGGTGGCTGTAGTAACGCCGGTAATTGTCAGGGAGCGTGGCTATCTTGTACGTGTTCGGGGAGCTCGTGCCCGGGAAACCGTTGTTGACGGATGCCACAAACGTGAAGTCCTGGTCCCACAGGACGCCCAGCGCTTTGCCGTCGCCGGGCCGGAAGTAGATCATGAAATTGTGGTTCAGGCCGGCCAGGAACGTGTCCACGTCCCCGGTGAAGGCCTTGAAGGCCAGCGTGCGCATCCATTGGTCCAGGTCTAGCAGTTGGCTGGTCCGGGCGACCAGGTCCGTGCCGGTCAGGCTGAAGGCCTGGTTGAACGCGATCAGTTGGCTGTAATCATCCAGGTCGGCGTGATTCTGCTGCAGAAAGCTCCACCGGTAGTTCTCCGGGTCGTCGCCCCAGTCCTGGATGTCCACGTTGATGACGTCGTCCGGTTGGGGCAGTTTGGGCGCCTGGGGGTCGCCCGTGGCGGTGGTGAGCGGGTAGTAGTATATTTCGAGCTTGTAGAGGTTGCCATTGCCGCCATTTTTGAACTGGTTATCGAAATAGTCGCCGTCGAAGGAGGACATGCGCATCATGCCCGTGCCGTCTTGCTCGGCCCTTGGGGCAAAGACCTGGACGAGGTCGCAGTCCAGACCCAGGAGCCCGCCGGCATGGTTGATCGCGTGCCAGAGGAGTATCTCGTCATGCGTGCCGCCCAAACCGGAGTAGCCGCCGGAGCGGTCGAGAGTAAAGTTGTTCTGAACGCCGCGAAAGAGTTGGTCCGCGTTAAGCCTCACCGCGAAGCCCGCGCGCGAGGGGTTGTCGCGGCCCCGCTCGCTGGACTGCAGGTGCACGCCAACGTCATAGAAGACCTGGCACTCGTCGTACACCACCGTCAGGCCCAGATGGTCGTTGCTCATCACGTTGGTGTGCGCGTGCAGCAGGTCCGCATCGGCGGCGGTCATCAGCAAGCGGAGGCGATGCAACTGGGTCATCAACGGTTTGCCTTCGTCCACTTTAAATAACGCGCGCGAGTCGGGGCCGCGGGCGGGGAAAGTCGAGAGGGCGCCCAGGCCGTCGGCGGCCTGGACATAGAACTGCACGAGCGCGCCCGCGGCTTGGCCGGGGATGGCGCCGGAATAGCCCAGGTAGCCGGGCCAGGCGGCGGCTCCTTGCGGGAGCATCGGCGCACTTTGCCAGGCGCCGCCATTGACGGACCACCAAAGGGTGACGGTGCTGACGCCTTGGGGGTCACTGGCGCTTACGCTCACCGTGACCGGCGCGTTGGGCTGGGGGATCACCGGGCTGTGGCCGAAGCCGGCGAAGGTGGGGCCGATGTTGGTGGCATAAACCGAATTGCGCGCCCCCGGCGTCCCGTGCTGCGAAGGCATCGGGAGGAGGGTCGTTTTGGCCGCCCGGTCGAAATAAAGGCGCGTGTTCAGGCGATTGTTGCCGGCCAGCCATTTGGCACGGAAGGAAATCTGGTACACGCGCCCGTCGGTCACCGCCCGCCCGCCCGCGTAGGTGGTTTCCAAATGGTTGTGCATGTGCTCGGTGGCGCCGGTCGCGACCAGGTGCAGGACGTGGTTGGCCGGGTCGTCCGGGTCCACTTCGACGCGGCTGTGGCTGTGGTCACCCAGCGCGCGCCAGGCCGTCAAACCGTTTTCGAAAGAGCCGTTTTGGAGCATCTCGATCGGGCCGGTATCCGGGGACTCGACGACGTGGAGGTCATCGATCAGGCACTCGCCGGCGTCCAGCAGGCCCATCACGAACTCGTTCCACAGGGTGGGCCCATTGATGGTATTGGCCGCCACGGCCCGATACGTGTAGTTGCTCCAACTGGAGCGGCCGGATTCATTGCTCGCGGCCCAGGCCTCCGCCTGCGAATTGTCCGCCCACGGGTCGCGCAGTTCGAGGCTGCAGCCGCCGCCGTCCGCGTAGCCCGGCCAGCGCCCGCCATCGAAATAGCGGACTTGATTGGCGGGATTTCCCGCCGGGTCGCTCAAGACCACCGAGTCGCCGTGATGGGAGAGCTTGCCGGCAAACGGCCCCGCGACCGTGAGGCCAGGGTAGTTCGCCTGCATGAAGGCCACGTCCTTCGCGATGACCAGGTAGCCGCCCGCCGGGATGAGCGTGCCCGGGGCAAAGCCGAATTGGATGCCGCCGGCCAGCGCCCAGCCGCCAAGGTCCACGGCGTTGGTGCTGCGATTGAACAGTTCCACCCACGATTCGGGCGAGTTCTGGACCGGCTGGGCGACAGACAGTTGGCCGTATGTGCTGACTTCGACCCCCAAGGCCATGTCCGCGGCAATGGGATTGGTGGTAAATTGGTGCACCTCGACCGCGAAGAGGTTTGTCCCGGCCAGCAGGTTCGTCACCGGCACGGTGAACGGCCCGCTGTAAGTCGGCGTGGCCACGCCCACGCGGGAAAAGTTGGTGTAGTGAATGTCGCCCGCCGGCATGTTCTGCCGGTAAATCTCGGCGCCATTGAGGTAATAGACGGCGCCGTCGTCCACGATGGGGTGCAAGCTCAGTTGGGCGCTGCCGGCCGGACCGGGAAACAAGAACGGTGTGCGGAAATAATAAGTGATAATCGGGATGCCGTCGGCGGTATCGAGGGGGAGTTCCGTGTTTTTCGGCGCGGGCAGCACGGCGGGCGTGTTGTAGAACAGCGCCGGCGCGGCCGGCCAGGCGCTGTCATCGTAGCCGGGCGCCTGCCACGCGCTGCCCAGGTCCACGCCCAGGGCGTGGTATTTCCAGGCATTGGTGATGCTGATGAAGATGTTCGTGCCGTAGGTCGCCGGCGCCGCGGGCAGGACGGGGCCGTGATACATGATCTCGTTGATGACCACCTCGCCGTGAAAGACAAAATGATTCGACGCCCCCGGGGTAAGGGTGGTGGGGAACAACCAGGCGCCCGTCGCGTCCGGCCAGCGCGCGCGCGCCTCGGTTTTGGCCACCACGGCATCCAGGACGCTGCCGCGATCGGCGCTGTAAAGGAATAGCCGGTCCCCCGCATCGGCGCCAAAGCCCAGCGTGGCTTCGGTGACTTGCACCAGCGCGCCCGCCGCCAGCGTCTGGGGCGGGAAGACGTACTCGTTGTTGGTTGCGCTGCCGTGCCGCGCGAGGACCAATCCGCCAAGGTCGAGGCTGGAGGCGCCGTAGTTGATGAGTTCGAGCCAGAACGCGCCGTTGGTAGCGGAAGCGATTTCATTGAGAGCGAGCGCGATGGGCGGCAGCGCCAGGATGTTGGTGGTCGTGAGGGAAAGGTCCGCCCCAAACAATATATGGTTGGCTCCGCCGGCGGCCGGGTGGATTTCGACGGCGAGCACGTTCGTGCCGGTGACGAGCGCCGTGTTCGGCAGGTTGAAGGGCCCGAGATAAGTGGAGGCCGGCACGTTCGTCACCGCGAGTGTGGCCGCGGTAACTGTCCCGGTCGGCATGTTCCAGCGCAGCACCTCCGTGCCGTTCAGATAGACCACCGCACCGTCCGCGATGACGGTCCGGAGCTGGAGCGCAGCGAGCTGGGGCGCCACCCCCAGGGCGAACTGCGTGCGGAAGTAGTAATTGGTCCAGCCCACGGGTAAAGTCGTATTGGTGGTGAAAAGCTTCCGGGCGGCGCCGGACAGGTTCACGCGGAAGCCAGCGGGATTGGGGCTGGTGCCGTCGTTGACCGTAAAGAAATCGAGGGTGTTGACGCCGGCGACGAAGCCGTTCGTGAGCGTGAAGTTGCCGCTCATGGAGGAGAAGCCGACAAAGGTGATCGGCTGGGAGACGCCGTTGAGCAGGACGTTGGTGAGCCTGTTATCGGCCCCGACGCTCATCGTGAGCGCGGCGGTGGCGGGGTTGAACCCGTCGAGGCTGAAGGTGGTGCGGTAGTTGTAGTCGCCGCCGGCGACAGGGGTCGCGCCCGGGTTCACGGGACCGAGCCAGCTCGATTGGGTGTTATTCGCAAGCCAGTTGGGGTGATTCTGGATCACCGTGGCCGCGGTGGGCGGGGGTGGCTGGACACTCTGCGCCGATAGGGTGAGCAGGTAGTGGGGATCAGCCGAGCCCGGTGCCAGCACGGTCCCATCCGCGCCCACGCCCGTGCTGAAAACGGTCGGCACCGGCTGGGGGTCGCCCAGCGGCGGCACCGCGTCGCCCGCCTGGAAAAGGGCTTGCCCCGCAGGCCAGGCGCTGTCGTCGAATGCCGCCTGGCGCCAAACAGTGCCCAGGTCATTGCCGGAAGCCTGGAACTTCCACGTCCCGTCGATGACCAGCGGGGTGGTGTTGGTGACCTCGAAGAGCGTGAGCGCGAAGTTGCGCCGGCCCGGCGTCCCGCCGACCCGGGCGCTCACCGTCCAGTTTTCCGCGGCCTCGCTCGCCGCCTCTTCATCCCGCTTGGCCAATGACACGCCCGAGCCATCGGGGCCAACCGGCCAGTCGCCGTCCACGCCGTAGCTGACGCTGTCCATCAGCCGCTGGTTGTTGTTGAGCAGTTCGAGTTTCTCGCCGGAATTGGAGAGGCGCCCGGCATAGGGTCCGAGCACGTTGGTCAACCCGGTGGCCGCCATCAGGTCTGAAGGCGAGGCCGCCACGACCAGGTAGCCGCCGCCCGGAATGACCGTGTCCTGAGCGAAGTTGAACTCGACGCCCCCGGAGAGCGACCACCCCGAGAGGTCGACGTCCACCGCCATCTGGTTGTGCAGTTCCACCCATTCCAGCACCGGCCCGTTGCTGGCCGGGTGGTACATGAGCTCGTTGAAAACCACCACGCTGTCGGCCCGGGTGGCGGGCGCGGCGGCGACCAGGAGGAATAGAACAGCGGCGAGCCAACCGCCCCCGAACCGCCGCAACGGCGCCTCGCGGCGGGGTGGGCTCGGGGAACGCGGAGAAAGGGACCTCTCAGTCATTGGCATTTCTGGGCTGTGATCATACGGGAAAGGTAGGGCAAGTCAAGGAAAAGTGCCGCCGAGCGAGCGGGCTGTGCCGTTGTTTTTAAACCGCGGCCCGGCCAGTTTTTTGGCAAAAATGGCCAATGTGGCCAATCCAGGCAATGTGGCCAATGCAGTCTTCCGCTCGGTTGCGGCATCCCAGCCTGATCCAGCGCCTTCCGGAAATTCTAACGAGGCACAGCCGCAGACCCCGGGGCGCAGTTGGGCAGACCCGGCCGCCGGAAGCTCGAGGGCGAGAAGAGGGAAACAAACCTGCGGTTCGGAGAGAGGTTCATTGAGAATTGAGAATTGAGTAATGGTCATTGGTCATCGAGGCTTCGCACGCCCGGGGTTGAAAGGCGAGATTGAGGATAAACCTTGCCGTGGAACCGATTTGCTCGGAATCCGAGGAGCGGCCGGGTTGGGCCACGGGTGACAGAGCAGGCCAGCTCGCGAGCATAGTTTTCCCGGGAATCTCGCGCCGTTGGTGCTCCTGGACCGGCCCGCTTGGGGCGGGCGCGCGCCCGCCAGCGATTTCAGGCGGCCCGGCGTTGGTAGTGATCATGCCGGCCACCAACTGCCGGGAACACGACGACGTTACCCTCCTGCGGCAGTTGAATCCGCCGGGGCTCGGGCGCATCTTTGTCCAAAACCCAAGTGAGTGCGCCGGCGGTGATAATACGCAAAATAGCTTTCCAGCACCTCGGTGAGTTGCTGCGCGGTCCAGGCGGCCGAGGGTGAATCGGTCCCATTGAAATGCAGCACCTTGCAGCGTTGGTGGGCCAAAACGAGGAACACGTAGAGCACCCGGAAGGTGGCTGTGGGGACGGTAAAGAAGTCCACTGAAACCAACTCCTTGGCCTGGTTCTGAAGGAAGCTCTTCCAGGTCTGATCGCGGCGGTAGCCGCGAGGCCTGGGGCGGCACCTGCGGACGGTGGAATCTGACACGGTGATGCCGAGTTTGGCCAGTTCGGACTGGATGCGCTTGCTGCCCCAAGTTGGATTGCTGGACCACATTTGGCGGATGAGGGTAACCCGTTCCCGGTCCAGGGAGGGGCTCCCGGCGCCGGTCCGAGATTTCCAGCGCCAGAGCAAGCGAAAACCCAGGCGGTGCCAACCGGCAACGGTCCGAGGCTGAACCAGCACCGGCGACCGGTGCCACGTGGGCCAGAATCGCCGGAGCAGCGCCCAGAGGAACCGATCCGAACTGCTGCGCCTGGGCTTGGGGGCTGGGCGCCGCAGCACGGCCAGTTGATGGCGCAGAGCCAGGTTTTCCAGCATCAATTCCCGGCGAGATTGAAGGCCGGGGCCGAGCGTACGGAGGACCAACGAAAGCAAATGGGACCTCGGTGAGAAATCTGGCAGCCCGCGGTGAAAAATCAACCGCGCCGCCGAGCGACGGGTTTTTCGCTACCCCGAGGTTCTCTCGGGCCATTTTGAGAATCAGTTCGCGTACCGCTCCAGGAGTGGGTGGCCGACCAGGTGTCCGTCTGCCAGTGCCATCGTATTTCCGCGCAACTAACCGCCGATGCCACTTCAGGAGCGTGTGCGGGCTTACCAGGGTGGCGAACGTCTTGAGCCTGTCCGGACCGATTTTCCTGGCTTTGGCCGCCGGTCTGCGGCGTTGGTCGTCGTTGAAGCGGGGCGTTCTGCCCAGTTGTTCTCTGAGGACTCTGACCTCCTCCTGGAGGTATTCGATCACGCTTTGCTGGTGACGGCTAATCCACCCGGCCATGCACAGGAGCAGGGATTGAAGCTGGTTCATGACCTGAGCATGCAATGGCAGCAGGCGCTCTAGCCAGAACTCCCACCCTGCTTGGCCAAAACCCTGCACGGCGACTCCTCAGAGGTTCCAGGGCAAAACGCGAGTCTTCGGACACTACGCGGTCGAACATCCGCGCCCCGCACGGCTTGTGCGCCGCCTGGCCTCGCAATCCCGCACGTGCGGCTGCGCCGCCCGCGAGCGAGCTGCTGCACCACAAGCCGAGACGGGCGCCGCCAAAGACTAGAGCTTCACGCGGAAGAACATCGCAGCACCCGCGGCGTTCGTCCGGTAGAACGGAGCGGTGGCGCCGGGCACCGGGTCGTACGGGCCGCTGACGCTGGTGGACCAGAGCAGCGTGCCCGCCTGCCAGGTCAGGTCAATGTTCGTTCCCAAGGGCCGCATGTTCAGCAGGACGGGTCCATACACGTTGAAGCTCTGGTTGCGCTGGCCGGCGGCGTAGATACTGGCCGCCTCGTGGGCCTCGAGCGCCCTGCGCCACACCCCCACGTCGTCAACCGTGTAGGCGCCGGCAACGCCGTACACGCCCGTGGGGTCCTGGCCGATGATGACTGGATTGCCCGAATCCAGCGTCCCCAGACCGACAATGGACCAACTCTCCGCCAACACGCCATCCACATAGACCGAGGCCCTTTGGAGCCCGCGGTCGCACACGCCCGTCACCTGGTGCCAGTTGCCGTCATGCGTCACCGGGCTGCCCGCGAGGGGATCGCGCAGGTAGGTGCCCTCGTTGGCCGTGTCCGCCAGCGAACACTCTATCTTGCCAGCGTCGTCGGTAAACACCCAACCAAATTGCCAGGTTGAGTTGATGGCAGTGCCGATCATCGGCAGGTCGTTGGGCAGACCCGTGTATTTCACCCAGAAAGCGACCGAGAAACTGTCGGCCAGCCCGAAAGCCAGGTCGGGATACGGGCCGACCGAGACATAGTTGAAGGTGGTGCTGGACGGGTCGGTGTTGACGTAAATGGCACTGGCGCCAAGCCGGCCCGGGACGAACGTGGGCTGGCCGTTCGCGGTTCCATCGTTGCCGCGCCCGGAGGAATCAGTTACCTGGTTGCCCTCGAAGGTCAGGTGCAGCACCAGCCCGTTGGTCAGATTCGCAAACGTCGGCGGCGGCATCACCGTCAGCGTCGCCGCGGCGCTCGTGACCGAGCCGGCGGCGTTGGTGACCACGACCGCATAACTGCCCGCGTCAGTATAGTAGCAATTGGTGATAGCCAGCGTGGGTGAGGCCGCGCCGGGGATGTTCGCGCCATTCTTATTCCATTGGTAGCTCAAGGGCGAGCTGCCTATGGCGCTGGCGGTGAAAGTGACCGGCTGGCCCACTGCGGCGTCGATCACGCTGAGGGGCTGCCTCATAAACATCGGCGGTGTGCCCGGCACTATCGGCACGACGGCTTTGAGGTCCACGCGCAATCCCGTCGGGTTCGGCGTGGCCGGGGCGTTATTGACCAGGAAGTCCAGGATGTTCTTGCCGGCGACCAGTCCGTTGGCCTTGGTCAGCGTAAAGGGTGTGAAACTGCTGAAGGCGCCGCAGGTCAAGCCGCTGCTGACGCCGTTGACCAGGATGTCCGTGCCGGAATTATCAAGCGCCCATGCGCCCACGATGCGGACGCTGCTCAGGTCATAACCGGTCAGATCGAACGAGGTCTCGTACGTGTAGCTCCCTTCGTAGTTGCCGTTGTACGCCGCGGCCATGGGCGCTATCCATTCGGAATCGGGGCCATTCACCACCCAGACGCCGGACTGGATGGGCCATCTGTTGTTCACTACAATCGCGTCCGGCCCCACGTAGCTCGGGTCAGCGCTCACCGACAGTATGTAGTGCGGGTCCGTCACTCCGGCGGGCAGCAACGTGCCGTCGTTTGCCACGCCTGTGCCGAAGACAACGCCAGGAATAGGGCGGCAGACGACGAGAATGGCCGGTTGGCTGTTGGTGCTGCCCACGGAGTTGGAAACGTTCAGGAGGTAACTGCCCGAATCGGCATCCGTTACATTGGTCAGGACCAGCGTCAGGGTGGTCTGGCCGGGGATGGCGGCCCCGTCTTTCTCCCACTGATAGCTCAGCGGCGCCGTGCCCCGGGCCGCGGCGGTGAAGGTGATCGTATCCCCGACCACTGCGGTCTGGCTGACGGGCGGCGTGGTTATTGTCGGCGGGATGCCCGGCGGGATGCGCAGGTTGCTCCGGATGATCTCGACGCGCAGGCCCGTGTAGCCGAGAGCGTCGTTCTGAACGATGAAGTCCAGGTTGTTGGGGCCGGCGACCCAGTTTAAGCTGGTGTTGGTGCCGTAAATCGCGAAGCCGGTGTAGTAGGTCATGCCGAGGCTTTTCGGATTGCCGGTCGAGTGGCCATTGACCTGGATGTCCTGGCCGGCGTTATCGGAGGCCCACTGTCCCTGGATGACGAGCGTGCTGGGGTCGCGGTCCGTCAGGTCGATCACGATGCGATAGGTGTAAGAGCCGCCGGCGCTGCCGACCGTGTTGAACTGCGGCCCAATCCACCTCGAGGTGGCGGTGTCCGCCAGCCAGGCGCCGGTGCTGATGGGGAAGACGGTGGAATCCTCGACAATGGCATCGGTCGAACCGGTGTCCGGGTTCACGATGATCTGATAATGCGGGTCGGTGGCGCCGTCGGCGACCGCGACGCGGTTGCTGTCCACGCCGGTATTGAACAAGTCCGGGATCGGCTCATAGACGGTCAAGTGGGCGGCGGCACTGGTGACGCTGCCGAAGTTGTTGGTAATCCGCAACGAGTAATCGGCCTCGGCGGGTTTCTGGATGTTGTCCAGGGTCAGGACCGGGGTGGTTGCGTCTGCCAGGTCCGCGCCGTTCTTGAGCCACTGGTAGGCGAGCGGCGGGCTGCCGACCCCTTGCGCCCAGAACGAGGCGGAGTCCGCCACGGACAGCAGGACGGGTCGGGGATTGCGGGTGACGAAGGGCGCCGTGCCGGGGGCGATGTGAACGACGGTGACATTGTCCAGCAGCGCGGTCGAGTCGCCACCCCCCGGGCTGCTCTTCACAAAGGCCAGTTCGAGGTCCGTATTCGTGGCCGTGAACACGTCGCTATAGACCTCATAGTACGGGCCGCTGCCCACCGGCGTGATGGCGTGCGCGGCGAGGACGGTCGCACCCCCGACCCTGACTTCGATCCCGGGCGTGGGGCCCGAGCGCGCGTTTTCATAATAATGGACGGAATAAGGTTCGCCCACGGTGAACCCGCTGACGGTCTGGTGCAGCACAGTCTCGCCTTGAATGAAGGCGACCTGGGCGCCGTTGGGGATGGTGCCATTGTCGGCGAAGGGGGAGCGGCTGTCGGCAATGGGGTTGATGCCTCCGCCGGTCGGGGCGTCGAGTGTCCAGCCGGTAATGGGTCCGTTGACAGCGCCGCCGGTATTGTTGTTGCCGCAGTAGCCCGGCCAGGCGGAGAAAGAGTCGAGTTCGAAGCTGGGGTTGGCCAGGGCCATGCCGACGACGAGCCGGGCGACCGCGCTGGTGACCAAGCCGACGGAGTTGGAAACCACCACGTCGTAATTGCCGGCGGTGAGATCCGAGGCCGCAGCCACCGTGTAGGTCGCGTCCTGGGCGCCGCCGATGTCCGCGCCGTTAAAGCGCCACTGGTAGGTGGGCGCGGGGAGGCCGTTGGCGACGACGGTGAAGTTGACCGTCAGGCCCGGGGACACGACGGCGGTTTGGGGCTGGGCCACGATGATGGGGGCCACGTTGCGGCTCACCGCCTCGCGGTTGCAGAACCCGCAGACGTGGAAGCTCACGTTGGCCGCGTTGTTGACGGGCGTGAAGTTGAGGGTCGCCGTGCCGGTGTTGTCCGCCGTGTAGCGGTAGGAGATGCGGATGCCGTTGTTGAGGCCGAATTGGTCCTGTTGAACGGTCAGGCGGTCGTCGCCCACGCTGAACGTGGCCCAGCGCGCGTCCAGGCCCGGGTCGTCCCAGGCGTAGGAGAAGATCGTTGCTACATATTCGGTTCCGGGGGTCAGGCCGTTGAGGGTGATGCTCTCAGAACTGCCCACGGGAATCGAGTAGCCATAGTCGAAGTTGTTGGCCAACTGGGCGCTGTCGCCCGTGATATTGTTGGGCTGGTTGGCGGGCCCAGAGCTCAGCCAAGTCGTCGAAAAACTGCCGGCCACCGCCGGGGAGTTGCCGCCCAAACCGGTGAAGGGGACGCCGTTAATCGTGAAGTTGATGTTGTTGCCGAACTTGTAGGCGTGGGTGTAGTAGAGGCTGGAGTCCAGGCCGGAACTGGCATCGTCATTCCACGCGTCCACCACCCACCGGCCGCTGCTGGGGGCGATCTGGAGATCGTCCACCAGCAAGGTGTTGTCGGTGAGGGTATCGTTCATCAGGCCCAGCACCTGCGAGGTGGCAGTGGCGGTGAGTTCAAAGGCGATGTACCAATAGGGATTGGCGCCGCCGGCCGAGTGGATGCTCATAGCCATGACTTCCGTGCCGTCGAGCAAGATTCTCAGGTTGGGCGCCTGCCCGCCGCGCGCGTTGGCCCGCAAAGTGACTTTGTAGGTCGTCCCGACCGTCAGGCCGGAGATGGTGGTGCTCAGGGTGGTCGCAGCGGTATTGGCGCCCGACTGGATGAAGGCGACCTGATTTCCAGCCGGGACCGCTCCGTTGTCCGCAAACGGGCTGCCGCCTGCCGGGTTAAGGCCGGCGCCGTTGGCCGCGTCGACGGTCCAACCGGTAATCGCCGGCGGGGTTTGGTCGCTGATATAGCCGGGGTACACCGTGAAGGTGTCGGCCTCGAAGCTGGGGTTGGGGATGGTTTGGGCGCGAGCAGCAGCGCCAGACAAGAGCACTGCCGCGCTCCCGACTGCCGCAAAGGCGGGCAGGAGCCTGGATAAGCGTTTTGAAGTGCGGTTCATAGTTTGGTTAAGTTTGCGTATCGTGGGTTTGACATGACGAATCACGTGCCTCTCCCGCCGGAGAGTCTGCCGGCGACCCGACCGTGGCTGCACAGCGATTCATAGGATAATCCCTATTCAACCAACAACCGGCCCAATCTGTCAAGGCAAAAAAAAGGGCGCCCATTAGAGAGCCGGGCGGATTCAAGAAATAGAGCCTCGATTGGCCAGAGCGCTGTGGCGAAGGTCAAACACTACAACGCCGACCAGGAGAGCCATCACCGACGCAAGACACTCCAGGAGGAGTTCCGCGCCCTTTTGAGGCGTCAGGCGGTGCGGTTCCATGAGCGTACGTCTGGGACTGACTGAGTGGCGCCCGCCCTTTCAGGGGAATGGCCCGCCTGGCGCGACCAGACGAAGCAGGGTCTGAGTAATTACTTATTGACGAAACCTTCTTCTTCATCTTTCTGACCCCATTTTTCTGACAAGAAGCAGGCTCTGAGTAATTACGTATTGACAAAACCCGCATTTTTTGCTCTCCTTTTACCGCAAGGCAGCAGCGGGTTGAGCCAGGCGCCGCCTGCTCCCTGCGTTTCCTGGCGGGCGGCGTCCCTCGGGCGGCAAATGAACGTGTGCTGGCAAGGCACCGACCGGGCGACAACGGGGTTTGGGAAAATGACCAGGCTCCGGTTGCACAGGGAAATTGCGCGCCCGTTTGCCTCTGCCCCCCGGCGTGGCGCGACCGCGCCGGCCCATCCCCGAATGGCAGGGGCGCGCGCAATAAGACCCCGCCTTGTCGGGATCGCGTCCCTCGATTTGGACCGGTCCGTTCCGGCCCTCGGCCCTCAGTTCCCGCCCCTCAGCTCTCAACCCTCAAGCGAATTATGAAAGACATCACAACTAATCTATTAGCGGGCCTGGTCCTGGCCGCCCTGGCCATGGCGGCGATGGCTCGGGCCACAGCCCAGGAATACACGTTCACCACGCTGGCCGGACCGCCGGAAGCCGGCGCGGGCGCCATTGACGGCACGGGCAGCGCGGCGCGGTTCAACGAGCCATTCGGCCTGGCGGTGGACAGCGCGGGCAACGTCTATGTGGCAGATACCTACAACTTCACGATTCGGAAGGTGACGCCGGGCGGCGTGGTGACGACGCTGGCGGGCCTGGCGGGAACCCAGGGCAGCGCCGACGGCACGGGCAGCGCGGCACGGTTTGGCGGCGGCCCTTACGGCGTTGGCCCCGTCACCGTGGCGGTGGACAGCGCGGGCAACGTGTATGTGGCCGAGACCGGCAACAACACGATTCGGAAGGTGACGCCGGGCGGGGTGGTGACGACGCTGGCGGGCCTGGCGGGAACCCAGGGCAGCGCCGACGGCACGGGCAGTGCGGCGCGGTT
>JBEKRX010000052.1:0-78784 GCA_049518415.1 Verrucomicrobiota bacterium | reverse complement strand
ATACATCACATGAGATATATGTTACTTATCGTAACCCAAGCCTCCCACAAGCTGCCGCCCTGTGAATAACTTTTATGAAAAAGCCACTTGCAAAACAGAGAACATCTCCGGGGCGGAAGAGTACCGCGCTGCGCGCGGGCAGAGTAGAATTGGTGGCAGTGTCGTGATGTGCCCGCTACCCTCGCCATCCGCGGAATTCTGCTTGGCGAAGCGGTCACAGCGTGCTACGCTTGCGGCTGGCCTACGAAGGACACCATGAAGAGGGCGTTGATGTCGCAACCACGCTGCGGCCGCCGGCTGTTCCGGGCGATCGGGCGAGGATTTTGCCACCGCGAAGCCCTGCTGCCTGCCGGGGGCCTTGGGCACGCAGCTCAGCGGCCACTTCCACTCCTGTTGCTCACCTGCGCGATGTCGGTTTCCGTTCCGGCTCAAGGCGGGGATGCGCCCAAGCTGGCCTCGGTGCGCGTCGAGCCTTCGCCGTTTGTCCTGGAGGGGAGATGGTCGTCGCAGGCGCTCCTGGTCACGGGCTGCCTGTCGGACGGAACCACGACCGACCTGACCGCCACTGCCGAGTTCGCGCCGGTCAAGGCCGGCATCGCCGGGCTCGAGAAGGGAGGGATCATCACGCCGGTCGCCGACGGCGAGACCACGATCATGGTGATCGCAAAAATGGGCGAGGCCCGGCTGGGCACCGAGGTCCGGGCCACGGTGAAGAACACGAAGGATGATTCGGTTTTCTTCCTCCGCGAGGTGATGCCGGCGGTCAGTCGGCTCGGCTGCAATGCGGCTCAATGTCATGGCTCGGCGATGGGCAAAGGCGGCTTCAGGCTCTCGATGTTCGGAGCGGACCCCGCGGCGGACTACGGGACGTTGACCAGTTCGACGAAAGGACGGCTGGTCAACAAAGTTGAGCCGCTGAAGAGCCTGTTTCTTTTGAAAGCGACTGGGAGCCTGCCTCATGCAGGGGGCAACAAACTTCAGGCTGGCTCTCTGGATCATACCATGGTGGCGCAGTGGGTGGCGCAGGACGCCCCGTGGCGGAGAGAGAATGAGCCGGAGCTGGTCTCGCTGGAGGCGGTTCCTCGGGAGCGGAACCTGCCGAAAGGGGAAAGTCTGCGACTGGAGGCGGTCGCCATTTTCTCCGATGGCTCTCGCAAGAACGTGACCCGCGACGCCCGTTACAGCTCCGCGGCCGGAAGCATCGCCGTGGTTGATGAGTGTGGCAGGGTCAAGGCGGACGACTTTGGCGAAGGCGTCGTCCTTGTATCTTACCTGCGCAAGTCCGATGTGGCCCGCATCGTGGTCGCGCAGCCGCTCGCCTCTCCGTTCCCCGAAGTCCAGCCCAATAACCGGATAGATGAGTTCGTCTTCGCCAAGCTGAAGAAGCTCGGCCTGCCGCCGTCCTCGCTCTGCACGGATCAGGAGTTCATCCGCCGCGTCTATCTCGATCTGCTGGGCACGTTGCCGACGACGGGGGAGGCGCGCGCTTTTCTTGGGGAGGCCGATGCCAAGAAGAGAAGCAAGTTGATTGACCGATTGCTCGAGCGCGAAGAGTTCGCCGACTGCCGGGCCTTGAAGTGGGGCGATCTGCTTCGCATCAAGAGCGAGTACCCCGTCAACCTCTGGCCGAAGGCGGCGGAAGTTTACTACCGCTGGCTTCGGCAGAGCCTGGCGCACAACCAGCCTTACGACGCGTTTGTCCGGGAACTCCTGACCGCCACCGGCAGCAACTTCCGAAACGGCCCCGTCAACTACTTGCGGGCGCTCCCCCAAAAGGACCCGCAAACGATCGCCGAAGGGACCGCCTTGGTTTTCATGGGGACGCGGCTCGCTTGCGCGCGCTGTCATAGCCATCCGCTTGAGAACTGGGGCCTCGCCGAGGACCTGGACCTGGCCGCGTTCTTCGCCCAGGTGAGTTACAAGGCCACCAAGGAATGGAAGGAGGAAATCGTCTTCCTCAATCCCAAACAAGTCTTGCGTCACCCGATCACCAAGGAGGCCGTCAAGCCGAGGCTGGCCGGCGGCCAGCCGCTGGAGTTGCCGCCGGAAGAAGACGCGCGCATGAAACTCGCCCAGTGGTTGACCGCGCCTGAAAACCCCTGGTTCGCCAGGAATGCCGTCAACCGGGTTTGGTTCTGGCTTTTCGGCAGAGGCATCGTGCAGGAGCCGGATGATCTGCGCCCAACCAATCCCCCCGAAAACCCGGAGCTGCTCGATTACCTGGCGCAGGAGCTGGTCGGCCAGAAGTATGACCTCAAACATATCTATCGGCTGATCACGAACTCGAAGACTTACCAACTCTCCTCGAAGTCCAATCAGTGGAACGCGAAGGACATTGCCCACTTCTCCCACTACCCCATCAAACGCCTCGGCGCGGAGCAGTTCCTGGACGCGTTGTGCCAGGTCACGGCGACTTCGGAAACGTTCTCCAGCATCGTGCCGGCGCCGGCCATCACCCTGCCTCCCGGTTACTGGGCGCGGCAGCTTTCGGACGCCAACCTCGAGCATCCGGTCCTCGAACTTTTTGGCCGCCCGCCGAGAGACACATCCTATGAATCGGAGAGAAGCGCGGAAGTCTCCATGCGCCAGGAACTCTACCTGATCAACTCGAGCGAAATCCAAGCGAAGGTGGCCAACAGCCCGTGGCTTGAGCGATTGCTGGGCTCGGGCACGAATGATTTGGCGATGATCGAGGAACTCTATTTCGCTGCTTTGTCTCGCCCGCCGGCAGCGGATGAGCGAGACAAGCTGCTGGAATATGTGACCGGGAAAACCAAGGCCGCTCTGGAGCAGGCAGAGGCCGGAAAGAGAGCCGCCGAGGAGGTCGTGGCGAAGAGGCGAGGGGAATTTGAGAAAGCCAAGGCCGAAGGCGATTCGGCCGAGAAAACGGCTCAAGATTTTGAAAAGATGATCGCCAATGCGAAGGCTGTGGTGGCGCAGGCCGCGGCCGCGCTGGCCGAGGCCAACAAGACCGCGGAGCCCAGGCGCCAGGAGGCGGCGGAAGCAAAGCAGGTGGAGGGGTTGGCTGGGAATCAGATGAAACCGGTCGAGGCCAGGCTCGCCCCATTGACTCAGGCAGTGACCGACGCGACCGCCGCGAAGGCCGCCCTGGACAAGGCGCTGGCTGAGGCGCGCGGGGCCACGACCCAAGCGCAGCAAGTATACGATGCCGCCGAGAAGGCGGCTCAGGAGGCCGCGGCCAAATCGAAGCAGCTTGCCGAGGCTCCCAACAAGTCCGCGGATGAGCAGAAACAGGCCGCCGCCGACGCCGAGGGCAAGCGCAAAGCTGCCGATGGGGCCAAGGCCGCCTTGACCCAGGCGCAGCAGCGACAGCAGCAGGCGCAGGCTCAAGCCGACGGCGCCTCCCAGAAGCTGGCCGCGGCGACGGCGCTGAGGAAGCCGGCCGAGGAGGGGTTGGCGAAGGTCAAGAACCTGGTGGCCGCCGCCGCGGAAGTTTTCCAAATGGCTGATAAAGGAAGGGCGGAAGCGGAGACAGTCGTGGCCGGCGCGAAGGGGGAAGCGGACAAGGCGGCGGCGGCCCTCAAGGCGGCAGAGCAGGCCGCCGCGGAGAAGCGGAAGCTGGCCGACCAAGCGAAGGCCTCGCGCGACAAGCTGGCGGGCGAGGAACAGGCTGCGGCCGCGAAGTTGGCCGGGGCCGCCCAGGAGCTCGAGGCAGTCAAAGCGCCACCGACCCCGGCACAAAGACAGCAGGCGTTTCGGGACCTTTTGTGGGCGCTGCTGAATACCAAGGAGTTTCTCTTGAACCACTAGAGTTCTTAACCGGCAAAACTCGTTGTAATCAGGTCAAGTTTCGCTGCGATTGCAATCCCGATTCGGAATCGGGACTTTTAGGTGAATTGAAAATTGAGCATTGAAAAACGATCATTGGTTATTGAAGAATGCCCGCGGATGACGCCAAATGAACTTTCGGACCGGCTGTGGTGTTTCGCGGCGCGAATTGGCAAGGTCGTGGACGCCCTGCCCGACACGCGCCTGGGCCGGCCTGTCCCGACCTGTCGGGAGTTGGTGCGCAGGGCCGGCGCGCCGGCCCTCCGCCCAATGATGACGAGGCCCGGGTCGGGGAAAGCCGATGACCAATAAGCAATACTCAATGCTCAATGAATCCCGATTCCGAACCGGGACTCGATTCCAGAGGCGGTCTGAGGCGCAGCCTCGCTAACCGTCTGATAGGAAAGCATGGACAATTTATGAACCGGAAAACTCAAACGGCGCCCCGTGATGCCGCAGGCGTAGCCCGCCGGGATTTTCTCCGCGCGGGCGCGCTCGGCCTGCTGGGCTTTACCCTCCAGGACTGGCTTACCATGAAGGCGCACGGCCAGGCGCCAGAGCCAAAAGCAAAATCGGTCATCCAGCTTTGGATGGCTGGCGGGCCAACTCACCTGGACACGTTCGACCCGAAGCCGGAAGCCGGTGAGGCGTATTGCGGTCCGCTGAAGAATCCGATCGCGACCAATGTGGCGGGCATCAGAATCGGCGAGCTCCTGCCTTTGCTGGCCAAGCAGGCGGACAAATACTCTATCATTCGCAGCTTCACCCATTCCCACGGCGGTCACGAGACCGCCACCTACGTCGTCCAGACGGGCAGGAATCCATCGGTCGAACTTTCCTATCCTGCCATCGGCGCCGTGGTCGCTCTCAAGAAGGGGCAGCAGTGCAAGCTGCCTCCTTATATCACGCTCACCTCGCCCATCGGCCGGTTCTCCGAGGCAGGGTTTCTGGGCAGCAATTACAAGAGCTTTGTTACCGGTGGAGACCCCAACGCGGCCCAATTCAACGTTCAGGGCATCGTCCCTCCGCCGGACATGACCGCGGCACGGCTGCAGCAGCGGCGCGGGCTGCTCCAGACGGTGGATGCCCTGGACCGGGACATGGGCGGAGAGAAGCTCGTCCAGTCGGTGAATTCATTCCGGGAGCAGAGCTATGCGCTGGTGATTGGGGATGCCAAGACCGCCTTCGACCTGTCCCAGGAGAAAAAGGAACTGCGAGACCGTTACGGCCGCCATCACTTTGGGCAATGCTGCCTCCTGGCTCGCCGGCTGGTTGAAAACGAGGTCCCGTTCATCACCATCAACCACGGCGGCTGGGATACCGAGGTGAAGCACTTCGATGCCATGAAACAGTTGCTGCCCGTGCTCGACCAGGCCTTCTCGGCCTTGCTGGAGGACCTGGCCCAGCGGGGACTTCTTTCGAGCACCATGGTGGTGTGGTATGGCGAGTTTGGGAGAACGCCCAAGGTTTACTGGGAGGCCCCGTGGTATGGCGGGCGCCATCACTGGCCGTACTGTTATTCGTGCGTCGTGGCCGGCGGAGGATTCAAAGGCGGCGTGGTCGTCGGCCAGAGTGACGACAAGGGCGAACAGGTCAAGGCGCGACCCGTTTATCCCTGGGACCTGGCGGCCAGCATGTATAAGTTGCTGGGCATTGATCCCGCGGGCAGGCTGCCTCATCCGCAAGGCTGCGGTGTGGCCTATGTCACTCCCCAGGCGGCCGGCCAGATCGAGAGCGGAGGACTGCTGACGGAGATCATGTAGGTCGTCCGCCCGCCCAATTGAAATGGGATCGCTACGAACAAAGCTGCGGCAGGCCGTGGGCATGATGTGCCTTGTGTCTCTCTGGCTTTTCCCGCTCGGTCACGCTGGCGGCCAGGAGATCGTCCCCCGCAAACACTCGCTGACGATTCCCTTCCCCATGGCCTCTGGGTCTAACCGCTCCGTCGAGTGCGTGGTCACGTTAGGCCCTTCCAGTCCGGTGGCGGCGCTCGCCTTCAGCCCGGACGGAAAGAAGCTGGCCGCAGGAGGCTATCAGGAAGTCCTGGTCTGGGATTTGGCGAAGGCGACGCTCTGGAAGCGAATCGGAGCCGGCCAGTTGAGCGGTTCGGTCCAGAGTCTCGTCTTCGGCAAAGATGGCCGGCTGCTGGCGGTCGCCGAAGGGACGCCTCGGTGTTCGGGCGCGGTCAGGATATTCGAGGTTGAAAGCGGTCAAGCCACCGCAGGCTTTCAAGAACCAAAAGATGTGGTCTGTTGTCTGGCCTTAAGCCCCGACGGAAAACTCCTGGCCGCCGGGGCGGCGGATGCCTTGACCTACTTGTGGAGCATAGACGAGAAGAAGCTGGTCGCCACCTTGGGCGAGCATGGCGAGCGAGTGCTCGGCGTTGCCTTCAGCGCCGATGGCAAGTTCCTGGCCACTGGCGGCGCCGACCGGACGGCGCGCGTTTGGGAAGCGGGGACTTGGAAGGCAGTCGTCAAAATGGAACAAGTCGAGACCGTGCAGGGCTTGGCCTTCAGCCCGGACGGACAATTCCTCGCCTTGGCCGTGGGCGGCCCCAGCGAGCGGGCAATCCGGATTCGGCGACGGGACAACGCGCAACTGGCACGGACAATCGAGACTGGCGCCGCCATGCCCTTGGATGTGGTCTGGGGCGCGCAAGGCAACCGGCTCCAGGTCCCCTGCAGCGACAAGCAAGTCCGGGTCTTCGATGCCGGCAATGGCAACCTGCTGGCAACCTTGAGCGGACACGGCGGCTGGGTCCATTGCGTGGCGGCCAGTGCGGATGGGACGACCGTCGCCTCGGGAAGCGCCGACGGGACGGTCAAGCTCTGGAGCGTCGCCGACTGGAGACTCCTGGCCACCTTGGTCCAGCTTTCGCCACGCAGCGATGAGTGGCTGCTCGTCACGACCGCCGGCTACCTGGCGACTTCTTCTCCGGGTGCGCTGGCGTGGAAAACGGCCAACTTAAAGACTCCGCCCGATAAGCTCACGAGCCTCTTCCAGAATCCCGAGCTGGTCCGGCAGGCGCTCTCGGGAAACAAGATTCCTCCGCCGACGGTGGAATGAAACAATTCAATGCGTGATCAACCTGGTTCCTCAACGAGTCTAGCGGGCAAGGGCAGGGGACAGAAAAACCACGGACAGAAAAACCGGAGCACAATTCCGCGCCCTGAGTTTTTCTGCCCGCCGTTTTTCTGCCCGCCGGCCGCTTGGCCGCAGATCGCGGCGCTCGTGGCCATGCTTGTCCTAATCAGCTTCACTGCCTGCGCCCAGCAACCTCAACCTCGCCTCAACTTCATCTTTCCCGCGGGCGGTCAGCGGGGAACCACCGTGCAAGCGACCATCAGCGGCGCGGACCTTCAAAACGCCAGCCTCGTTCGCATCCTGGGCGGCGGAGCCACCGGCAGCGTGGTGAAAGTCGAGAACCCGACCACCGTGCGCGTTGCGATCGCACTGGCTCCGGATGCGCCGCTGGAAGAGCGGGACCTCCGGCTGGTGACGCCTGGTGGCGCCTCCAATCGCCTCCGGTTCTTCGTCGGCAGTCTGCCCGAACTGAACGAGGTCGAACCGAACTCCCAGCTCAGCCAGGCGCAACGCCTGGCGGCGCTGCCGATCTTGATCAACGGCCAGATACTGCCCGCCGACCGGGACATCTATCGTTTCGCCGCCCGGGCGGGGCAGAGCCTCGTCTGTGCAGTCGAGGCGCGAAAGATCATTCCTTGCATCGCCGATGCGGTGCCGGGCTGGCTCGATGCTTGCCTCACGCTCTACGATGCCCAGGGCAAGGAACTGGCCTATGCCGATGATTTCCGCTTCAATCCCGATCCGGTGTTGGTCTATAACGTCCCAGTTGACGGCGAATATCTGCTGGAAGTAAAAGACATCGTCAGTCGCGGCCGGCCGGATTTCATTTACCGACTCAGCATCGGCGCTTTCCCATACGTCACCCACATATTCCCTCTCGGCGGGCAGCGCGGCGGCAATGCGCACGTGGAACTGCACGGCGTTAACCTGCCCGCCGCCGCCCTGGACTTCAAAATTCCGGCCGACTCACCGGCCTTGCGCTCGTTAAGCGCCACCACTACGAACGGCCTGCCCGGCAACACGCTCCCGTTCGCGGTGGGCGATGCGAAAGAGGTGTTCGAGAGCGAGCCGAACGATTCGCTCCAGCAGGCGAATCGGGTCGAAGTGCCCGTGACGATCAACGGCCGCATTCAGAAACGCGGCGATGTGGATCACTTCATCTTTGCCGCGCAAAAGGGGCAGACGCTGGTCCTGGAAGTCCTGGCCCGGCGGCTGGACTCCCCGCTCGACGCGATCATCACGCTGCTCAACGCGAAAGGGGAAGAGTTGGGCGAGGTGGATGACACGGACACGGGCGAGCCTCTCATCACGCACTTTGCCGACCCGCGCCTGGAGTTCAACTTCCCCGCCGCGGGCGATTACATTCTGCGCCTCCGAGATGTGCAGGCAAACGGCGGCGAAGAATACGCCTACAGGCTGAGCATCGCTCCGCCGCGCCCCGATTTTGCGCTGCGCGTCATGCCGGACACCGCCCGGATTGGACCAGGCGATACCAGTGTGATCACCGTGACGGCTCTGCGCAAAGACGGTTTCCAGGGCGAGATCAACCTCTCGGTGGAGGGTTTGCCGCCGGGATTCGCCGCCAGCGGCGCCGTGCTGCCTGCCGGCCAGAACGAAGCCCGCCTGACGATCACCGCGCCCCGCGACGCCGCCATGAGCCTCTTCGCTCCGGTGATCGTGGGCAAGGCCAGGATCGGCGATGCCGAGACCGTCCGAATCGCGGACCCTACGGAAGAGGCGACCCAAGCCTTCAACTACAAGCACTTCATTCCAACCAAAGAATATCCCGTGACACTGTCGGAAGCGCCTTCCTTCACACTCTCCATCAACCTGCCGTCTAAGGAACCGCTCAACCTCCGTCCGGAAGGCGAAGTTCAAGTCCCCGTGAAGGCCTTCCGCAAAGCAGGCATTCAGGGCGAGATCAGCCTGGCGCTCAACGGCGCCGCCGCCGGCATCACCGTCAAACCCGCCGTCATCCCCGCCGACAAGGACGAAGTCGCCCTCGCGATTGGCGCGGCCAAGGATGCTGCCGTTGGTCTCCGACAGAACCTCATCCTCACCGGCACGCTGAAAACCGCCAAGGAAACGACCACCGGCTACGCGCCGGCCATCCCCATCCAGATCGTCGCCAAGCAGCCCTGAGCGGCCCGCCGCACCTCGCCTGGTGGGATGGACAATCCTCTGGACGAATGGCGCGCCGGCCCCTACCGTCTGCTCCTCGACCTCCGCATCCGATAACGGCTGCCGGAGCTGAGGCCGGGAATCTTCCGAGCATGAAACGAACGATTATCCTGATTCTGGTTCTGGCGGCGGGCGCCGCGGCGCTGGTCTTTGCCTACCGGCAGATGAGCAAGGAACGGAAGCTGGCAGCAGCACGCGAGCAGCCGGTGGCGGCCACAGCGCGCGTCAAGCCCGGCCCCAACGGCGAAGGCCTGCTCACGCTGGATGAGGCGACACAGAAGCGAATCGCCCTCAAGGTCGAACGGGTCGCCTCCGCCAAAATGACTCCGGAGCTGCAAGGCTACGGCCGCGTGCTTGACCCCGCTCCGCTGGCGGGCTTAGCGGCTGAACTCGCGGCGGCGCAAGCCGCGGCGGCCGCGTCGCAGAAGGAATTCGACCGATTGAAGCTGCTGAACGAACAGCAGAATGCTTCCGCACGGGCGCTTCAAGCCGCGGAAGCCGCCGCGCGCCGCGACCAAATCCTGGTCGAGTCTCTGCGCACGCGGCTGATGTCCGGGTGGGGCGCAGCCCTTGCCGAACGGCCGGACCTTGCCGTTTTGGTCCGCTCGCTGGCCGCTCGGGAAAGCGCGCTGCTGCGCCTTGACTTGCCGGCGGGCCAGGTGCTGGATGCGCCTCCTGCCGGCGCGCGCATTGTGGTGGCGTCCTCCGGGAATACTTCGGTTTCAGCGCAGTTGCTGGGGCCGGCTCCGAACGCGGACCCGCAGATGCAAGGCCAGGGGTTTCTGTTTTTGGTGAAGACCAGTTCCCTGGGGCTGGTCCCCGGAATGGCGGTGGGCGGCTACCTGCAACTTCAACGCGAACCTCTGAACGGTTTCACTATCCCTGACTCCGCCGTGGTGCGGCACACCGGCCACGGCTGGGTTTACGTGCAAACCGGAGCGGACACTTTCGCGCGCCGGGAAATCGCTCTGGACCATCATACGGAGGACGGCTGGTTCGTGAGTGCCGGGGTGGCGGCCAACGAGCGTGTCGTGGTGCAGGGCGCGCAGGCCCTCCTGTCGGAGGAGCAAAAATACCGGATCAAGATGTTCGAGTAGCGGCCATGCTCAAACGGATCGTTCAGTTCTCCTTGCGCTATCGCGGCGTGGTGCTCGTGCTGGCGTGTGTCGCGGCGGCCTACGGCCTTTACGTGGCTGCGCACACCAAGCTGGATGTTTTCCCCGAGTTTGCGCCGCCACAAGTGGTCATCCAAACCGAAGCGCCGGGATTATCGCCCGAGGAAGTGGAAGCACTGGTGACCCGGCCGCTGGAGAACGGCCTCAACGGCGCGCCCGACCTGGTCGCCCTGCGCTCGCAATCGATTCAAGGGCTCTCGGCCATTACCGCCGTATTCAGTGACCGCGCGGATATTTACCGCGTCCGCCAGATGGTGAGCGAGCGGTTGACGCAAGTGGCCGGCTCACTGCCTCAGCGGGTGAAGTCGCCGAAAATGGGGCCGCTGATTTCCTCCACCAGCAAGGTGCTGGCTCTCGGACTGACTTCCACCAACCTCACGCCGATGGCACTGCGAACGTTTGCGGATTGGACGGCCAGGCCACGACTACTGGCAGTGCCGGGGGTCGCGAAGGTGGAGATTTTCGGAGGTGAAGTGCGGCAAATTCAGATTCAGGTAAGACCAGACCGTCTCCTGGCTTACGGCCTGGCTTTGCAGGATGTGCTGGCGGTCGCCCGGCAGTCCACGGCGGTCCGCGGCGCCGGGTTTGTGGATAACGGGAACCAACGAATCGTCCTGCGCACGGAAGGCCAATCGCTGACGGCGGCGCAACTCGGTGAAGTGGCACTCGCCCACCATAACGGCGTGAGCGTGCGTTTGAAGGACGTGGCCAAGGTCATCGAGGGGCCGGAGCCAAAATTCGGCGATGCCCAAATCATGGGCGAACGCGGTGTCGTGGTTGGGGTTTACAGCCAATATGGCGCGAACACGATGGAAGTGACGCGCGCCGTGGAAAGCGCGCTGGCGGAGCTGGCGCCGGCGTTTGCCTCCGAAAGCATCACCGTGCAAGGGCGGTTGTTTCGGGCCGCCAACTTCATCGAGACCTCGATTGAGAATGTGAACCAATCGCTGATGCTCGGCGGCCTCCTGGTGGCGGTGGTGTTGTTCCTTTTTCTGCTGGACTGGCGGACGGCGTTCATTTCCTTCACGTCGATTCCGCTGTCCTTGCTGGCCGCCGTCGTGGTGCTCGATCGCTGCGGGGTTTCTTTAAACACGCTGACGCTGGGCGGCTTTGCCATTGCCATTGGCGTCGTGGTCGATGACGCCATCATCGACGTGGAAAACATTCTTCGGCGTGCCCGGCAGAACCTGAGCCGCGCGCAGCCACGCCCGCTCTTTCAAGTGGTGCTGGAGGCGTCGCTCGAGGTCCGCAGCGCCGTGGTGTATGCCACGTTCATCGTCGCGCTGGTGTTTTTTCCGATCCTGACGCTGACGGGCATCCAGGGAAAGCTATTCATGCCTCTGGCGAGCGCGTTTATTCTGGCCATTCTCGCTTCTTTGGCGGTGGCGTTGACCGTCACACCGGCGCTGTGCCTGGCGATGCTCTCGCGCACCAGGCCGCAGGCAGAGCCACGGTACGTCCGCTGGATGAAAGCACAGCATTGCCGCTGGCTTGGCTCGCTGAGCCAGCGGCCGCGCACCGTCATCAGTGTGGCTTTGGTGATGTTTCTGGCGGCGGCCGCCACGCTGCCGTTCTTTGGCGGTGAGTTTTTGCCGGAATTTCGGGAAGGGCATTTCATTGTGCACATGGCCGCGCTGCCGGGCACCTCGCTGGAGGCCTCCTTGCGCCTGGGCCGGCAAGTTACGCAAGGGCTATTAAAGAATCCGCACATCCGCTCGGTTTCGCAGCAGGCCGGACGGGCGGAGAATGGGGAAGACACCTGGGGCACGCACTACAGCGAATTGGACGTGGATTTGCAGCCCTTAAGCGGCGAGGCGGCGGAAGGCGCCCTGGGTGAAATTCGCCAGGCACTGGAAAAGTTTCCTGGTTTGACGTTTCGCGTGATGCCCTTCCTGGCTGAGCGCATGGAAGAAACCCTTTCGGGAACCACGGCGCAGGTCGTGGTCAACATTTTCGGTGATGACCTCGAGGTGCTCGACCAAAAGGCCGGCGAGGTGCGCCAGGCGCTGGCGGAGATCAGCGGCGCCACCGACGTACAAATCGAGTCGCAGCCCGGCTCGCCCCAGGTGGTCATGCGGTTGCGAGCCGAGCGGCTGACGCAGTTTGGCTTTCTGCCCGTTGACGTGCTGGATGCGGTTCAAACCGCCTATCAGGGGACCGAGGTCGCTCAAACTTACGAAGGCAACCGTGTGTTCGATGTGACCGTGATCCTGGACGAGGCAAGCCGCCAGGCGCCGGAGGAAATCGGCGCGCTTTTGTTGCGCAACTCCGAGGGCCAACTGATGCCCTTGCGGGAGCTGGCCGAGATTTATCCGGCCACGGGACGCTACCTGGTTGCCCATGAAGGCGCGCGGCGCCGACAACAGGTGACCGCCAACGTGGCGGGGCGCGATCTGGCTTCGTTCGTCGAGGAAATGAAGCAGCAGATTGCGGCCAGACTTTCATTTCCCGCAGGAGTGTATCCGACGTTTGGCGGCTCCGGGTTGGCACAGGCGGCGGCGAAGCGTGAGCTGTTGTTGCACTCGGCCATCGCCGGGGTCGGCATCATTTTGCTGCTCAGTATCGTATTCCGCAACCCGCGGAATTTGCTCCTGGTGCTGGTCAACATGCCGTTCGCCCTCATCGGCGGCGTGCTGGCGGTGTTCGCGACCGGCGGGTCGCTTTCCCTTGGCTCGCTGGTCGGCTTCGTGACGCTCTTTGGCATCACCACCCGCAACTCGATCATGATGATTTCGCACTTCGAGCACCTGGTGCAGGAGGAAGGCCTGACGTGGGGACTCGACGCCGCGATCCGTGGCGCTTCTGAACGATTGCTGCCCATCCTCATGACCGCGCTGGTCACCGCGCTCGGGTTGCTGCCCCTGGCCCTGGGCGCAGGTGAAGCCGGGCGCGAGATTGAGGGTCCCATGGCGATGGTGATTCTCGGCGGGCTGCTGACTTCCACCGCCCTGAATCTGCTGGTACTCCCGACTCTGGCGCTGAGGCATGGACGCTTTGAGAGGAAAGCAGCGGACGGAGAGCCGCGCGGTTGAGCCATGTAGTTCTTGATTTCTGCGGCCAATTCAAATTGAGTGTTGGCTCGTATGAGTCACCGTCTGAGCATCATCCTGTTGTGCCTTCTGGCTGGCTGCGTCCGGTTCGAGCACCAGCCGATCTCGCCGGCGGAAACGGGGGCGAGGTTGGAGCGCCGTTCGCTCGACAGCCCTGTCCTCAAGTCGTTTTTGGAAAAGAATCTCCACCGCGAACTGACCGCATGGCCCGCGCCTTCGTGGGATTTCGAGTCGCTCACGCTGGCGGCCTTCTTCTATCACCCGAGCCTCGACCTGGCCCGCGCCCAGTGGGCCGTGGCGCAGGCTGGAAAAGTCACTGCCGGGGAGCGGCCCAATCCCACGGTGAACGTCACGCCTGGTTACAACTTCACCACCCTGGCACCCTCTCCTTGGATACCGCTGGGGACGCTGGACATTCCGATTGAGACGGCCGGCAAGCGCGGCTATCGCATCGCCCAGGCGGTTCGGCTTTCGGAAGCCGCGCGGTTGAGAGTCGCCTCCGCCGCCTGGCAGGTGCGCAGCGGGGTAAGACGGAGTCTGGTGGAACTCAACGCGGCGCGGGAAACCGAGGCGATCCTGCGGGAGCAGCAGGCGCTCCAGGCCGAGAATCTTCGGTTGCTGGAAGGCCAGCACGCGGCGGGCGCGGTTTCGGCTTTTGAAGTCGCTCAGGCGGGCATCGCGGCGGACGGCACGCGGCTCGCCTTGCGGGACGCGGAGCGGCAAAGCGCCGAGGCCCGGGTTCAATTGGCCGAGGCTGTTGGCGTCCCGGCCAGCGCGCTGGAGGGCGTGAAGTTTTCGTTCGATGGCCTGGGCCGGTTGCCGGACGAAGTGGCGGTGGCCGACGCTCGCCGGCAGGCCTTGCTCAATCGCTCGGATATTCTGAGCGCGCTGGCCAACTACGCCGCCAGCCAGTCGGCGCTGCAACTGGAAATTGCCAGGCAATACCCTGACCTTCACCTCAGTCCGGGCTACCAGTTCGATCAAGGTGACAGCAAATGGTCGCTTGGACTCACGGTGACGCTGCCGGTGCTCAACCAAAACCAAGGCCCGATCGCCGAAGCCAAGGCCAAGCGGGCCGAGTCCGCCGCCCAATTCAACGCCCTCCAAGCCCGTGTGCTCTCCGAGATTGACCAGGCGCTGGCGGGGTATGGCGCGGCCTTGCGGAAGCGGGCGGCCGCCGATGAACTGCTGGCGAGATTGCAGCAGCAGGAGCAAAGGTCGCGCGCGATGTTCGACGCGGGAGAGCTTTCCAAGGGCGAATTGGCGGCGTTGCGCCTGCAACTGAGCGCTTCCGCGCTGGCTCGTCTCGACGCGCTGGTGAAGTCGCAGCAGGCGCTGGTGCGGTTGGAAGACGCGCTGCAAGGTCCGCTGGGTCTGCCTGTCTCCGTTTGGCAGACCTCCCCGCGAGCCTCGGAATCCAACCCAGTAAACACCCACCCATGAAAAAGATTGTCTTCATCAGCGTCCTCCTGGCGGCCGTTGCGGGCCTCGCCTGGCTCGTCTGGTTCAAGCCGGCCAAACCAGAGGAGGCAGAGCAGAAGCCCGACACGGAAGTTCCAGTCCGCGTCGGCAAAATCGCGCGGGCCACCTTGCGCGGCTATGTCATCGCCTACGGCACGGTCGAGGCGGAGCCGGCGGGCGAGCGCCCCGCCGCCAGCGCGCGCGTTGGGCCATCTGTTCCCGGCGTGGTGGCGGAGGTCAAGTGCGTCGAAGGCCAGCGCGTGGACAAAGGCGCCGTGTTGTTCCAACTCGACAGCCGCGCGGCCGATGTGGCCGTGACCTTCGCCGAAAAGACCTTGGAACGACAGAAGAAACTTGTTCAGGTGGACGGCACCTCGCAAAAGGCCCTGCAGGAAGCTGAGCAACAACTGGCCGCCGCCCGCGCCCAGCAGGCCCTCCTGCGCGTCCAATCGCCCCTGGCCGGCACGCTCCTGCGCCTCAACGTCAAGCCCGGCGAAGCCGTGGACCTGACGAGCGTTCTGGCCGAAGTAATCGATCTGGACCGTCTGGTCGTCAGCGCCAACGTGCCCAGCAGTGAACTGGCTGCGCTCAAGGCGGGTCAACCGGCCGAGGTCCTCGCGGACCAGCCCGCGCCTCCTCTCAAGGGCGCGGTGGCTTACATCAGCTCGGGGCTGGACGCAAAAACCGGTACGGCGCTCGTGCGGGCCAGCATTCCCCCCAACTCCGGTCTGCGGCCCGGCCAGTTTGTGACGCTTCGCATTGTCAGCGCAGAGCACAAGGACCGTCTGGCCGTGCCGGTGGCGAGCGTGGTGAAAGATGCTGCGGGCGCAACCGTCATCGCGCTGGTCCAAGATGACAAGGCCGTGCAAAAGCCGGTAAAGGCCGGCCTACGGGACGGCAACCTGGTCGAAGTTGAAGCGGACGGCTTGCAGGCGGACATGACGGTGGTGACGGAGGGCGCTTACGGGTTGCCCAAGGAGACGAAGATTCGCGTGCTGGGCAAGTGACCTTGGATGAACCCCTCGCCATGAGTAAATCTACCGTCCTCGGCCAATTCGCCATCCGCCACAGACTCGCCATCGCGTTCATCAGCGTCGCATTGTGTCTGGCGGGGGTTTACTCGGCCCTCCGCATGTCGTCGTCGGTCTTCCCCCAAACGAATTTCCCGCGCGTCGTCATCCTCGTGGACAACGGCGTGATGCCGGCGGACGAGATGATGGCCACCGTCACGCGGCCCATCGAAGAGGCGATGAAAGACATTCCCGGCTCGGTCACCATCCGCTCAATCACGGGGCGCGGCTCGGCCGAAATCAGCGTCTTCTTCAACTGGCAGGTGAACATGATCCAGTCGGAGCTTTACGTGAACAGCCGGCTCTCCCAGATTCGTTCCACGCTGCCCGCCACGGCCAGCTCCACCGTCTGGAGGCTCACGTTCTCCGCGTTCCCCATCATTGGCGTGAGCCTCACAAGCCCCCGACGCAGCATCACCGAGCTGTGGGAGACGGCCCGCTACGAACTCAAGCCGCGCTTCCTGCGCATCCCCGGGGTGGCGCGCGTGGACCTGGTGGGCGGACGCACGCCGGAATATCACGTCATCGTGGACCCGCGCCGTTTGCAGGCGGCGGGGCTGGGCCTGGCGCAAGTCGCCGACGCGCTGGCCAAAAACAATCTCATCGCGCCCACCGGGATGCACGAGGAGAACTACACGCTCTATCTCGCCGTCGTGGACGGACGCGTGCATTCCATCGCGGACCTCGAGGACCTCACCGTGGCCGTCGTGAACTCGCATCCGGTTCGCATCAAGGACTTCGCCCGCGTCGAGCGCGGGCCGGAACCCGTCTTCAACGTCGTCACCGCCGAAGGGGTGAACGCCGTGCTGCTCAACATCCGCAGCCAACCCGACGGCAGCACGCTGGACATCGCCAACGGCCTCCAGGAGGTGCTTCGCGATTTGAAAAAGGACCTGCCGCCGGACATGAAGACCGCCTATTACTACGACCAATCACTGTTCGTTCGCGCCTCGGTTCGCAGTGTCTGGGACGCGATTGGCTTCGGCCTGATCCTGTCGGTGTTCATCCTCTATTTCTTCCTGAAAAACTGGGGCATCACGCTCACCGCCGTCCTGGTCATTCCCGTGACGGTGCTCATCACCCTGGTGGCGATGCAGGCCGCCGGGCTGAGCTTTAATCTCATGACGCTGGGCGGCATTGCCGCGGCGATCGGGCTGGTCATTGACAACGCCATCGTGGTGGTGGAAGCCATCTACGTCAAAATCGCCGGCGGCCTTGCGCGCCGCGAGGCCATTCAGGCCGGCCTCGGCGAGATTCTGGTGCCGCTGGTCGGTTCCACCCTCACGCCGGTGGTCGTTTTCATTCCGCTGGCGTTCCTGGAGGGCATTGCCGGCGTGTTCTTCCGCGCGCTGGCCCTCACCATGGTGGTGGCACTGCTGACCTCGCTGGTGCTCGCGCTCACCCTGACGCCGTCGCTCGCCGCCTGGTTGACACGCGACCGTGGGCATCTGGAACATGGCCATGCGCCCAGGAGCGACGAAGGCGGATTCCTGTTGCAGCAAGTCATCCGCGCTTACGAAGTCGCCGTGCGTGCCGCGCTCCGCCATCGCTGGCTGACCCTCGGCGCGTGTGGCGCGGTGCTGCTGCTGGGCAGCGGGATCTATCAACGCCTGGAAAGCGAATTCCTGCCCCCGATGGACGAAGGCGCCTTCGTCATCGACTACATCGCGCCGCCGGGCACCAGCCTCACAGAAACTCATCGCCAACTCTTGCTCGCCGAACAAATCCTCCTGGCCATGCCCGACGTGGAAAGCTTCTCCCGCCGCACGGGCGCCCGCCTCGCGCTCTCCATCGCCGAACCGAACACGGGCGATTTTCTGGTCAAGCTCAAGCCCGAGCGCAAACGCAACACCGAGGAAGTCATCCGCGCATTGCGCGCCAGGTTCAACTCCACCCTGCCCGGCATCGAGTGGGAGTTCCCCGGGGTCCTCAGCGACCTCATCGGCGACCTCACCTGGTCGCCCCAGCCGATCGAGGTAAAGTTGTTTTCCACCGACCTCGAGTTCCTGAAAAGGAAGGCCCCGCAAGTCGAGGAACAATTGAAGCAGGTTAGAGGCGTCGTGGACACCAAAGATGGCCTGATCTACGCCGGCCCGACCATCAGCCTCCGGGTGCGCTCCACCGAAGCCCAGCGGTTCGGTCTTACCGCCGATGATGTCGCCACCGCCGTCAACACCGCCATGCTGGGCCGCGAAGCTTCGACCGTGCTGGAAGGCGACCGTGTGGTGAACATCCGCGTCCTCGTGGACCGAGCACGCATCGACCGCATGGCCACGCTGCGCGAATTGCCGTTGCGCACCCCCGACGGCGCGCTCGTCAAACTCTCCCAGGTCGCCGACGTCATCGAGCAGCCCGGCCAGCTCGAACTGCGCCGCGAAGACTTGCGCCAGAACGTAGCCGTGACTGCGCGCCTCGAAGGCCGCGACCTCGGCAGCGCGATGGCGGAAATCGAAGCCAAACTCAGCCAGGACAAGACCATCCCGCCCGGCACCATCGAGTTTGGCGGCCTCTACCAGCAGCAACGAGAATCCTTCCGAAACCTCATGCTGGTGCTCGCGATGGCGATCTTCCTGGTTTTTACCGTGTTGCTGATTGAGTTCCGGTCGTTCTACGAAGCGGTGGCCATCGTCTTCGGCGCGGTGCTGGCGCTGTTCGGCACCGTGCTCGCCTTGTGGATCACCGGCACGTCCCTCAACGTCGTCTCCTTCCTCGGCGCCATCATCGGCGTCGGCATCGTGGCCAAGAACGGCATCCTGATGCTCGACTTCGTGGAGCACTTGCGGGCCGAGGGTGTGAGCCTGGAGGATGCGCTGGTCCGCTCCGGCCATCGCCGCTTGCGGCCGGTGCTCATGACCTCGCTGGCGGCGGCGTTCGGCATGTTGCCGCTGGCCTATGGCATCGGCAGGGGGGCGGACATGCTTAAGCCACTCGCCATCGCTGTCATCGGCGCGCTGTGCATCTCGGTGTTGCTGTCCCTGGTGGCGACGCCGACGGCCTACTTTTTAATGCTGAGCCGGCGCGCGAGACCGACACCCCAAACCGCAGCCGCGCCTGAAACCTGAGTGACTCCGCTCGCCGGCATCTTGCTGGCCGTGCCGGCAGCGGGCTTTCCCTCTTGCGTTTGACAAGGTTCTGTCGCTTGTCTTGATCCTTTCTCCGGCCAGGGAGTTTGCCTTCCCTCCTGGGGTCCGCCTCACCTCACAGACCGGCGGTTTGGCGGCATGTGGCTTACAAATCTGTAATTCTCCAGACAGGTTCTGGTCATGGTGGGAGCTTCTAAGCTTACAGAGACAGAGACAATTATGAAAACGACGTACCATCAATTACAAAAACGGCTGCCCGTCCTGGTTCTGGCCAGTGCCGTCGCGTTGGCGGCTACAGCGCTGGCTTTTACCGACATGTCAGCAGCGAAAATCAAATCTGGCCCTGTGGCCGTGAATGTGCCGGTGGACGAGACCTCCGTGCCGCGGGATGGCCTGCCGCGCGGAAGCTTCGCGCCCATTGTGAAAAGGGTCGCGCCGGGTGTGGTTAAGATCGAGACGACCACCACGATCAAAAACCTCTCGGGCCAGCAGGGGCCCGGTTTCAACGACCCGTTCTGGAGACGGTTTTTCGGCGATCAATTCGGCCAGATGTTCCCCCCGCGCCAGCTCGGCCCGCAACGCGAGCATGGTCTGGGGTCGGGCGTGATCGTCACCAAGGACGGCTACATCCTGACCAACAATCACGTGGTGGACGGCGCCAACGCGGTGAAAGTCACTTTGCAGGACGGTCGTGAGTTCACCGCCACGGTAATTGGCCGCGACCCGAAGTCGGACGTCGCGGTGGTCAAAATTGACGCGCAGGACTTGCCGGTGGTCCCAATGGCCGATAGCGACAAAGTGCAGGTGGGCGACGTGGTGCTGGCCATCGGCAACCCGTTCGGCGTCGGCCAGACGGTCACCCAGGGCATTGTGAGCGCGACCGGCCGAGGGAACATGGGCATTGAGGACTATGAGGACTTCATCCAGACGGATGCGGCGATCAATCCAGGCAACTCCGGCGGCGCCTTGGTGGACGTTGAGGGCCGGCTCATTGGCATCAACACCGCGATCCTGAGCCGTTCCGGCGGCAGCCAGGGCGTCAGCTTTGCAGTCCCGTCGGACCTCGCCCGCAATGTGATGGGCAGTCTGGTCAAATACGGCCACGTCACGCGCGGTTATCTCGGGGTCTGGCTCCAGGATGTCACCCCGGCGCTGGCCAAGGAGTTCAAACTCAAGGAGCCGACCGGCGCGCTCGTGGGCGAGGTGGCGCCGAACGGCCCGGCCGACAAAGCCGGATTCAAGGAGGGCGACGTGGTGCTGGAGTATAACGGCAAAAACATTGCCGACAGCCGGCACATGAAACTCGCCGTGGGGGAGACCAAGCCCGGCGCAACGGTGCCGGTCAAAATCTGGCGCGATGGCTCGACCAGGACGCTGGAAGCAACCATTAAGCCGTTGCCCGGAACCGAGCAACTCGCCCAGGGCAACACGCACAACAACAAAGACACCGGCACACTCAACGGCGTGGCCGTGAGCGACCCGGACCGGCAGACCCGCCATGAATTCAACCTGCCGGAGACGCTCAAGGGCGCGGTCGTTACGGAAGTGAAGCCGGATTCCGCCGCCGCTGAGGCGGGCCTCAAGCCGGGCGACGTGATCCAGGAAATCAATCGGCAGCCGGTGAAAAGCGCCGATGACGCGGTGCGGCTGACCGAAAACGCCAAGGACAAGCACACGCTCCTTCGGGTCTGGGAGCACGGCAGCAGCCACTACGTCGTCGTGGACGAAAGCAACCAAACGGGCTAATCCGGGCTAATCCGCACGCCGGACAGCAAGCCCTCCCGCGCGAAAGCCCGCGCGGAGGGCTTCTTGTTTTGTGCGCTTGCGCGCACGGCAGCTTGCTGGCATACCATTCCCATGAGAAAGTCCCGCCAGAGAGAGTTCAGCGTAATTGTCGAGCGCGACGCGGAGGGGTACTGCGTGGCCAGCGTCCCGGAGTTGCGTGGTTGTCATACGCAGGCAGGCTCGCTCGATAAGCTCAGGGAACGAATTCGCGAGGCCATCGCTTTGTGCCTGGAAGTCGTTGGGTGAAATCGCGTGAGAAAGACAGGCGGCGGTCTCGGGCACGCTACGTCAAGACTGCGACCGGAGCCGAATGCGGCGCGGGCCACCGAGACCCGGTGGGGCATGCGACGGCAATAGGTTACTCGGAGGAAGAACTAGAGACCGTGCCTGTGGACGCGGTGATGAGCCTCGGCTGTGGGAACCCGGTCGCACAAGCCGGGCTGCGCCAAGGGGAGATCGTTTTGGACCTGGGTTGCGGGGGCGGCCTGGACGCGTTTCTCGCGGCGCAGCGGGTCGGCCCAACCGGCCGGGCGATCGGCGTGGACGTGACGCTCCAGATGGTGAAGAGAGCCAAGGAGAACGCCAGGAAAGCGAATCTTGGGAACGTCGAGTTCAAGCACGCACCGATCGAGCGGCTGCCGCTCGACGACTGTTCGGTGGACGTGGCTATCAGCAATTGCGTAATGAACCACTGCCCCGACAAGGTGCGTGCTTTCAAGGAAGTGTACCGCGTGCTGAAAGTCGGCGGCAGGATGTGCGTATCAGATCTAGTCACCTCGGGCGGTTTTTCTGAAGCCGCCCTGCAGGATGAGGTCTGGGGAGAGTGGCTCAAGGCTGCTCAGTCGAAAAGCGACTATCTGCAGGCCATTGCGCAGGCCGGCTTTGAGGGGATCACCGTGGAAGCGGAGGCGGCTTTCCCGATGGCGGAGAATGATCAAAGGCTCAAGGGCAGGATTGTCAGCATCCGGTTGACCGCCCGGAAGTTGTAAGGGCAGGGGGGCGCCAGGTTGCCCGGGGACAGACGGAAGCTGCGCCGAACAGCCGCCAGCAGGGGGCGCGGACAAGCGGCGCTGCAGATGCTGCGGGGATTGGTCTATCCCATCATCCTCGGGCTGGATCGCTTGGAGACGGCCTCGTTTTTGCGCGGCAACGGCGCCCTCCAGCATCTACCAGCCTGAGGACCGCGACCGAATCCGGAGGCATGTCTATACCGGCGGCGGCCGGCTCGATTCCTGTTTCCGAAGCCAACAACGTCTCCTGGCTCGCGGGCGGGAGCGGGACGCGTTGAGGCCGGTCGGCGAGATTGCAGGCCACGCGGATTGGGCCGCGCTCTACCACCAGCCAGCGGGCTGCCTCATCAAACTGAACGCAAAGGCGGCCCAGGCAACCGTCCGCCAGCACTGGCTCGGAGCGGCGCAAACGAATCAAGCGCTGGTGCCATTCGAACAATCCGGCATGAAGGCTCTGGGAAAGTTCAGACCAGTTGAGCTTTGAGCGCCTGAAGGTTTCCCGGGCCTGGGGATCGGGAACCTCTTCCGGCTTCCAGCCGAAAGCGGCGAACTCGCGGCGCCGTCCCTCCCGCGCCGCCTTGGCCAGTTCGGGCTCCGGGTGGTCGGTGAAGTATTGGAAGGGCGTCGAGGCGCCCCACTCCTCGCCTTGAAAGAGCATCGGCACGAACGGAGAGGTGAGCACCAGCGCCGCGCCGATCTTCAACCGGCCGACGCTCACCAGTTGGCTCATGCGCCTGCCCAGGGCGCGGTTGCCGATCTGATCGTGATTCTGCAGGTAAGCGAGGAAGCGATGACCGTCCAGTCCGACCGGCGGGCGACCATGGGTGCGCTGCCGGTGCGTTGAGTAGCGGCCGTCATAAACGTAGGCCTGGCGCAAGGCCTTGGCCAGGTCGGCCAGCGAGCCGAAGTCGGCGTAATAGCCCTCGCGCTCGCCGGTCAGCACCGCATGCAGCGCGTGGTGGAAGTCGTCGTTCCACTGCGCATCCAGGCCAAGGCCGCCGCACGCGCGGGACCGGAGCAGGCGCGGGTCGTTCAGGTCGCTTTCAGGAATCAGCACCAGGCGGCGGCCCAGTTGAGCTGCAAGCTGTTTGACCTCGGTTGCCAGTTGCTCCAGGAACGGCTCCGCCGAGGTGTCCAACATCGCCTGCACCGCGTCCAGGCGAAGCCCATCAAAATGATAGTCGCGCAGCCACATCCGGGCGTTGTCGCAGAAGAACCGGCGCATTTCGTCGCTGTGCGGGCCGTCGAAGTTGAGCGCTGGGCCCCAAGGGGTGGAGTAACGCCTGGCGAAGTACGGCCCGAACCGGCTCAGATAGTTGCCGACAGGGCCGAGGTGATTATAGACCACGTCCAGCAGCGCGGCCAGGCCCCGCGCGTGGCAGACAGCGACCAGTCGCTTCAAGGCCTCAGGTCCGCCATAGGCGTGGTGGGGCGCAAACAGGTCCGCGCCATCGTACCCCCAGCCGCGCGAACCCGGGAACTCACCCACCGGCATCAGCTCGACATGGGTCACGCCCAGTCTCGCGAGATGGTCGAGTTTGTGGATGGCGGCGGCGAAAGTGCCCTCCGGGGTGAAGGTGCCGACGTGCAGTTCATAGACCACCGCCGCCGAAAGCGGCCGGGCTTGCCAGCCGGTGTCGGTCCAGTCAAAGGCCGCCTGGTCGAGCACGCGCGACAGCTCCTGCACCCCCCTGGGCTGCCAGGCCGAGCGCGGATCGGGAAAGGGTCCTTCGTCATCGACCACGAAGCCGTAAGCGCTGCCCGGCTTGGCTGCGGAGACCTCAGTTCCCCACCAACCGCCCGGGCCGGCGCGCATCGCGTAGCGGCGCCCGTCAACCTGGACTTCAACCTCTTTACATAATGGGGCCCAGACTCGGAATGTGTGCATCAGCCTTCCTCCCTTCGCAACAGCAACGCTCCGGGAAACCTTTTCAGCAATTCACCCCGCAGCAAGCCTGACCTTTCGTTGAAGCAAATCTGCCAAGCCCAACCAGATGCGAGTCATTTCTTTGCCCCGGCAAGCTGGTTGGCCTGTTTCCTTTCTTGGCGGGCGCCGAGGCGCCAGGGCTGCAGGCTCAAGGTCAACCACCAGCCGAGGAAACCGACGATCATGCAGGCGGCGGCCACCGTCTTGATTCGGAACCGGACCACCGCTCCATGCGATAAGGGTATGAAGGCCGCCTGGCTGACACCCCAAATCAAGGTCGTGGTCACCAGTGCAAACAACGCTCCGCCCAGGGCCCACGGGACCCAGTTACGTCCAGCCCTACGGGCCATGATCCCGAACCAAATTGCGGTTGCCAGTGAAAATGACCACGGGAGCATTTGCATGATTTGTCTCAGTTTGGCCCGACTTCGTGACGACCCGCATTATCTGGAGCGAGAACGGGTGCCTGGAAGGCTATCCCGACCCCTGATGGGATGGCCGCCATCACTTTCCGCTTGCCCGGGTGGCGGTGTCCTGCCAGCGATGAGGCAGTTGGCTGGCCGCCAGTTCGCAGTATTCTTTGGCTGCGCCCGCCGTTACCGCAGAAACTTGCCGACAAAGGGCGAAGTCTCGCCGCGCCGCAAGAAATGGCCGGAAGGGCCCTCGCCCAGGAATTCGGAGAACCACGATTCGTGCTCGATTTCTTCGTTGAGAATTGCTTGGGCCAGGTCGTAGGTGCGATGATCCTTGCCGGCCGTGAGGTTGCAGATGTGGGTGTATCCCCGCACCGCGCATCGCTCGGCTTCCACCAGGACCTTGAGCATCGCTTGGATGTCCGTTGGGTCACCAGGCAACTTGGCGGGCGGGCAGGCCGAGGCATCATGAAAGTCTTTCATGTTCTCCGGCAATTTGCCGCCCAGTTCGTAGATGCGAGGAACGAGGGCCTCGAAGTGGTTTCGGTCTTCGATGCGCGCTGTTTCCGCAATCTCTTTTAGCCCCTCCCCCTCCAATCCAATCAGGTTCACTCGCAGGATCGTATAGTAATAGAACGTGGTGAGTTCGGCGGCGGCGTTCCTGACCAACAATTCCACCAACTGCTCCACATTGATGCCTGCCTTTTCCACCATCTGTCGTGTCACTTTAGCCATAGTATTTTCCTTTCATAGCGTCATCTTTTTTCGTCAATGGTGGGGCCACGATACAGCTTGTCGGGCCGGCGTCAAGCCTAAGATGGTGGCAAGCGCGGCAATTTTCGGCAGTTTTCGGGAGCTGCGGGCTCGGCCGCGGCCTGGGCCGGGGACGGGAGGGTTTTCATTGACAATGGGAAATTGGAAATTGGAAATTGGCGGCCTATGCGCGTACTGGTGGTCGAGGATGACAAGAAGATCGCCTCCTTTGTCGTCAACGGGCTGAGACAGAGCGGCTACGCCGTGGACCACGCCGCGGACGGCGAGGAGGGGCTCATCCGGGCGCAGACCATCGCCTATGACGCCGCGGTGGTGGACGTGATGCTGCCCCGGCTGGACGGGTTGAGCCTCATCCAACAACTGCGCGGCCGGGGCGCGCGCGCCCCGGTGCTGATCCTCAGCGCGAAGGCCTCGGTGGATGACCGGGTGCGGGGCCTGCAGGCGGGCGGGGATGATTATTTGACCAAGCCGTTTGCCTTTTCCGAGCTGCTGGCCCGCATCCAGGCGCTGATTCGGCGCGCGACCCAAACGCCGGAGCCGACGCGGCTGGCGGTGGGGGACCTGGCGCTGGACCTGCTCACGCGCGAGGTGCGCCGCGGCGGGGAGCTGATCGAACTGCAGCCGCGCGAGTTCGCGCTGCTCGAGTACCTCATGCGCCACGCCAATCGCCCCGTCACCAAGACAATGATCCTGGAGCATGTTTTCGACTACAGTTTCGATCCGCAGACCAACGTGGTGGACGTGCTGGTGCACCGCCTGCGGAGCAAGGTGGACCGAGACAAAGCGATGCTCCACACCATCCGAGGAGTCGGTTATGTCCTCCGGCCTGCTTGAGCCTTCGCGCCGGCACCTGGCGGTGCGGCTGAGCCTGTGGTACGCGTTCATCTTTACCCTGAGCAGCCTGGCCTTGTTTGCCTTCGCTTATTACCTGCTGGCGGCGGCGGTCGGCAGCAAAGACCGGGAGGTGCTCGAGGCCCGGTGGAAGGAGGTGGCGGCGGTGTATGACGGCGGGGGACTGGCGGCGCTGCGGAACTGGGCGCAAAGCCAGCCGCCCGAGGTGCGGCAGACGCTCTTCGTCCAGTTGGTCGGCCCCTTGAGCATCACCGCTTACGTGAGCGCGCCGCCGGACTGGGTGACCTTCACCAACGTGCCCGGCTGGGCCGGCTACCTCCGCCAGGGCGTCATCCGCATCCCCCAAAACGAGGAGCGGGACTTCACCCTGGCCCAGGGGCAATTGGCCGACGGCTCGCGGCTGCAAATCGGCCGCATCACCAACAGCCGCGCGGCCCTGTTGAATCCGGTCCGGCGGAGTTTCCTGGCCGCCGGCACGGCCACGGTGCTGCTCGGTTTCCTGGCCGGCGCCTTGGTCGCCCACCGCGCCATGCAGCCGGTCCGGCAGATTGTCGCCACCGCCCGCTCGATCATCCGCACCGGCCAGCTCAGTGCCCGCGTGCCGGTCCGCCAGGCCTACGACGACGAACTGGACCAGTTGGTGCGCCTGTTCAATGGGTTGCTGGACAAGAACGAGGCCCTCATCCGCGCCATGCGTGAAGCCCTCGACAACGTGGCGCACGACCTGCGCACTCCGCTAGCCCGCTTGCGCGGCACCGCCGAAGTCGCGCTCGCCCCCGGCGCCGAGCCGGCCGCCGCCCGCGAGGCGCTGGCCGATTGCGTCGAGGAATCCGAACGCCTGCTCAACATCCTCAACACCCTGATGGACATCACCCAAGCTGAGGCGGGCATGATGCCACTCCGGCGCGAACCGGTGGACCTCGGCCAACTCGCCCGCGAGGTCGTCGAGCTCTATGAATACGTGGCCGAGGAAAAGAAAATCGCCATCCGCGCCGACTTCCTCCCATCACCGCCCCCCAACCACCCTTCACCGGTTATCGCCGCGGTGGACCGCATCCGCATGCGCCAGGTCTTTGCCAACCTGCTCGACAACGCGATCAAATACACGCCCCCAGGCGGCCAGGTGACCATTCGGGTCGGCGAACAGCCGGACGCGGCCGTCGCGACCTTCCACGACACCGGCATCGGCATCCCCGCCGAAGAGCAGGACAAAATCTGGCTGCGGCTCTACCGCGGCGACAAAAGCCGCTCGCAACGGGGGCTGGGCCTGGGGCTGAGCCTGGTCAAAGCCATGGTCGAAGCCCATGGCGGCAGCGTGTCGGTCTCCAGCAAGGTGAATGAGGGGTCGGAATTCACCGTGCGGCTGCCCAAAAGCCGTTGAAGCGCCCAGCACGGCCAAGCCGATCACCTAAAGTCCTCGATTCATGCGCTGGACCATAGGAAAAATCACCTTAAGAGAGCATTAAGACGGCGGCCAGGGTGGGAAGGGACTTGATTGGAAGGGCCGGGATTTGGCACAACTGAGGGCGGATGAAAACGGCTCTGCCAGCGATGGGCTTGCTTGGTTCGGCTCGGCTTGCCGGCCCGCGGCGGGGGCCGGCGCGGCCAGCGTGGGGTGGCCCGGCGGCGCTGCGTCTCCCTTCCTGAGCGGCCACATGGCTCCCGTCTATCAATTCGAAGTCAAGGTGCCGGACGCGGCCGTGGACGAGAACCGCCACGTAAACAATGTCGCCTACGTGCAGTGGATGCAGGAGGCGGCCATAGGTCACTCCGAAGCCGCCGGCTGCACGCGCCTGACGCGGGCGGCCGGCGCGACCTGGGTGGCGCGCGCCCATCGCATCGAGTATCTCCGCCCGGGCTTTGCTGGGGACGTCCTCACGGTGCAAACCTGGATCGCCAACTTCCGCAAGGTCCGCTCCCTGCGCCGCTACAAGTTCCTCCGGGCGGCGGACCAGACGGTGCTGGCGCAAGGGGAAACCGACTGGGTGTTTGTCGATGCCCTCACCGGCCGCCCGCGCGCGATTCCCGGCGAGATCCAGCGCGCGTTTCAGGTCGTGCCCGAGGAACAGGGGGGCGCCCAACGCGCCTAAGGGCCGTTTCATAAATACGCTCACGTATTTGGTGCTGCGATGCCCCGTTCCACTAGAACCAACCAGGATCGTCTCGGGTCGGCAGTGTTCCTGAGTTCCCGGGAAACCTATCGTGCCGACCGTTGCGAGCCGCTGCGCGCAGCGGTGCGCCGGGGCGAGGTCCGGCTCCGGGCGTTGGCCCGCCGTGGTTACCCGGGCCGGAGGCTCCCGGCCCGGATGCTCCCGGAGGTCTCGACGGTTGGCTTTTGGGACGCCCTCCGCACGCCGACCTGGGGACTGGACTGGCACCGCCATGAGGGCCTCGAACTGACTTATCTGGCCCGGGGCAAGACGGAATTCCTCCTTGACCAGGAGAGCTTCGTTCTCGAAAGCGGGAACCTGACCATCACCCGCCCCTGGCAACGGCACCGGGTGGGCAATCCCAGGGTCGGTCCCAGCCGCCTGTGCTGGCTTATTCTGGAGGTCGGCGTCCGGCGGCCCGACCAGGCCTGGCACTGGCCGGACTGGCTCATCCTCTCGCCCGCCGACTTGCGGCGCCTGACCGCCCTCCTCAGCCACAACCAACAACCGGTCTGGCGCGCCAACGACGAAATCGGCGCCTGCTTCGAGAAGCTCGCCGCCCTGGTCCAGGCCGCCGACCCGCTGGCGGCGCAGAGCCGGTTGCAGCTTCATATCAACGAATTGTTCGTGGCGCTGCTCGAGTTGCTCGAGACCAGGCAGGTGAAACGGGACGCCCATTTCCTCTCCACCCGCCGCACCGTCGAGCGCTTTCTCAACGCCTTGCCCGAGCGCCTCGAAGCGCCCTGGACGCTCCCGGACCTGGCCCGGCAGTGCGGCCTGGGGGCCACGGCCTTTGCCGATTATTGCCGGCACTTCACCAATCTCCCGCCCATGAAATACCTGGCGCTTTGCCGCATCGAGGCCGCCAAAGGCCTGTTGCGCGGCCAGCCCGCTTTGAGCATCACGGAGGTCGCCCTCCGGTGCGGCTTTCAAAGCAGCCAGTACTTCGCTACGCGCTTTCACCAACTGGCCGGCCGCAGCCCGAGTGCTTACCGCAAGCAGCCAGGAGCTTCGCCCTAACGGCTTGGCCCGTTCTGACTTGCCTTTGAAGATTCGTGCTGGTATGTCGTCCAAGCAACAAACAGTTAAAGCCATGCAAAAACAATTCACTCGACGCCAATTCCTGAAAACCACCTCTGCCGCCGCCTGCACGGCTCCGCTCCTGCTCTCCTGGAGCCGGGCGGCGACCGGCCAAAAGGGGCCCAACGAACGCATCACCCTCGGCTTCATCGGCACCGGCAAGCAGGGGCGGGATTTGATGCGCAATTTCCTGACCCACCCCAACACTCAAGTGGTGGCGGTGTGCGACGTGGACACGACCCGGCGCGAGCACCATCGCAAAATAGTGGACGACTTCTACAGCGCCAAAGCCATGACTGACTTCAAGGGCTGCGCCGCCTACAAGGAGTTTGGCGAGCTGCTCGCCCGCCAGGACATTGACGCGGTGGTGCTGGCCCCGCCCGACCATTGGCACGCTTATATCGCCATTGCCGCCTGCAAGGCCGGCAAGGACATCTATTGCGAAAAGCCGCTCTCCTTGACCATTCACGAGGCGCGCGCCATGGTCCAGGCCGCCCGCCAGCACAATCGCGTCTTCCAGACCGGCTCGATGCAGCGCTCGATGAGCGAGTTCCGCAAGGCCTGCGAGTTGGTGCGCAACGGCCGCATTGGCAAGGTGCAACGGGTCATCGTGGACGTGGGCCCCCCCTCGGTGCCCTGCGACCTGCCCGAGGAGGCCATGGAACCGGGCCTGAACTGGGATTTATGGCTCGGCCCGGCGGCGCTGCGGCCCTACAATTCGGTGCTCAGCCCGCGCGGCGTGCATGACTTCTACCCGAACTGGCGCAACTATCGCGAGTATTCGGGAGGCATGATGACCGATTGGGGCGCGCATCATTTCGACATCGCCCAGTGGGGCCTGGGCATGGACGAAAGCGGCCCGGTGGAAATCATCCCCCCGGACGATCCCAAAGCCACCCGCGGGGTCCGCTACCTCTATGCCAACGGCGTCGAGGTCCTCCACGGCGACAGCGGCGGCGTGCTCTTCATCGGCAGCGAGGGCAAAATCCTTGTCAACCGGGGCAAGTTCGAGGCCACCCCAAAGTCCATCGGCGACGAACCGCTCCCCGACAACGCCCTCCGTCTCTACAAGAGCTCCAATCATCCCGGAGACTTCCTGAGCTGCGTGCGCACCCGCAAGCGGCCCATTTGCGACGTGGAAATCGGCTGCCGCTCCGTGACCGTCTGCCACCTGGGCAACCTGGCTTATTGGAACCATCGCCATTTGAAGTGGGACCCGGCCAAGGAAAGATTCATCGGCGACCAGGAAGCCAACCAGTGGCTCGACCGGCCTAAACGCGGGCCTTGGAAGGTGTAGCCAAGGCGTCGGCTCCGCCAGCGCTGGGTGGTGGTCCTTCGCCCGGAGGTTTCGCGGCCCGACTTGTTCTTTTTGCTTCCTTTGAGGGGCAGGGGGGGTGTATTCTGGCCCGCAGAACGCATTCATAATTCTCAATAACGAACAATCAAAATGGAGTTGCTATGAAAGATACAAACCGAATCCTAACGGTGGTCGCCGGGTGCGTGGTCCTGGCCGGGGTCAGCGGCGCGCCGGCGCAGGATTGGCCGCAATGGCGCGGCGCCAATCGTGATGGCAAAGTGGCCGGTTTCACCGCCCCCAAGACCTGGCCCAAGGAATTGACCCAGAAATGGAAAATCGCCGTCGGGTCGGGGGACGCGACGCCGGCCCTGGTGGGCGACAAGATTTATGTCTTCGCGCGCCAGGAAGGCGACGAGGTCACTTGCTGCCTGGAAGCCGGCACCGGCAAGGAAGTGTGGTCGGACAAGAACGCGGTGGCGGCCATCAGCGGACCGGACGCCACGATCCACGGCGGGCCGCGCAGTTCACCCGCCGTGGCCGACGGCAAGGTGGTCACGCTCGGCGTCTGCGGCACGGTCTCCTGCCTGGATGCCGCCAGCGGGGCGGTGAAGTGGCGGAAGGACGATTTTCCCGGGGCCTGGCCCCGATTCCACACGGGCACGTCGCCCATTGTCGTGGACGGCCTGTGCATCGTCCAGCTTGGGAAGGAGCGTGAGGGCGCGGTGGTGGCCTACGACCTGGCGAGCGGAGAACAAAAATGGAAATGGACCGCCGAAGGCCCGGGCTACGCGTCACCGGTGCTCCTGACCGCCGCCGGCACGAAGATGATCGTTACCCTGACGGCGGCCAGCGTGGTGGGCCTCGGCGCGGCGGACGGCAAGCTGTTGTGGCAGGCGCCCTTTGCACCGCAGGGCATGAATTACAATGCCGCCACCCCGATTGTGGACGGGCAAACCGTGATCTATTGCGGGTCCGGCCGCGGCGCCAAGGCCGTGAAGATTGAGAAGGAAGGGGATGCCTTCACCGCCAAAGAACTCTGGAGCAATCCGGAAAACGCAGTCCAGTTTGACTCCCCGGTGCTCAAGAACGGCCTTATCTTCGGCCTCTCCCAACGCGGCAACTTCTTCTGCCTCAACGCTGAAACCGGCAAGACGGCCTGGACCGACCCCGCCGGCGGTCGCGGCCAGTTTGGGTCGGTAGTGGACGCCGGCGCCGTCCTGCTCGGCCTGACCTCCAAGTCCACACTCACCGTCTTCCAACCCAGCGACAAGGAATACACCGAACTGGCGAGCATTAAAGTCGCCGACAAGCAGACTTACGCCTACCCGGTGCTCGCCGGCAACCGCCTCTTCATCAAGGACCAGGACTCGCTGACGCTCTGGACGATCGATTGAGCTAAGTACTGCGTGTCATAAATACGGTGACGTTCGCGGCAAGGGATTTTCGCTCCAGCCGAGGCGCGAGCGACGAGCATACCCGTAATGGGTCTGTGAGGAGCGAGCGGGTTGCGCCGCATTTGGGCTGGGGCGGCGTTGCTCCTCAGTCGCAGACCCATCAGGGTATGCTCCTTCGTCGCGCCTTGCCCCAGCCCAAATGCGGCGCAACGAACGCCATCGTATTTATGACACGCAGTACTAAACCGTACGCAGGCACACGAGCGCAGAACTCCGGCTCTGCGCGCCGCCGCTCCACCAGGCCGGTGGCTGGCCCACGAGCCCCCCAGGGGCCCGCGCCGGCCCGGCGCCTACAAAAATTCTCGCCGCAGGACCGCGACTTGAGCTACCTTGTGCGGCGAAACGGCAGATTCACGCCCGGATCGATCAAGCTATGAAGACAAAACGAGCCACGCCCTCGGTGAGCTACAGTTTCACCATGCGGCTGAGCTACCCGAACCAAATCGGCATGTTCGCCCGCATCGCCCAAAGGATTGGGAAGCACGGCGGCGACTTGGGCGCGGTGGATATTGTTGCCTCGGACACGAAACTCATGACGCGCGACGTCACCGTGCGCGCGCGCGACGAGGCCCACCAGGAGGAACTCGTGGCCGCCGTTCGGCGTCTGGCCGGCCTGAACGTCGTCAATGTCTCCGACCGGGTGTTCCTGCTGCATTTGGGCGGCAAGATTGCGATCCAGAACAAGGTGCCGTTGGTCACGCGCGACGCCCTTTCGATGGCCTACACGCCCGGCGTGGCCCGCGTGTGCGAGGCCATTGCGGCCCAGCCGCGCAAGGCCTGGCAGTTGACCATCAAGGGCAACTCCGTCGCCGTGGTCAGCGATGGCACAGCCGTTCTGGGCTTGGGCGACATCGGCCCCGAGGCCGCCATGCCCGTGATGGAAGGCAAGGCCATGCTCTTCAAAGAATTCGGCGGCATTGACGCCTACCCGATTTGCCTCAGTACCAAAGACACCCAGGAGATCGTCGCGGCCGTCAAACACCTCTCGGTGGGCTTTGGCGGCATCAACCTGGAAGACATCGCCGCTCCCCGGTGCTTTGACATCGAGCGCCAACTGCAGGGGCAACTGGACATTCCCGTGTTTCACGACGACCAGCACGGCACGGCCGTCGTGGTGCTGGCCGCCCTGCTCAATTCCCTGCGCCTGACCCGGCAGAAGCTGGAGCGGCTGCGCATCGTCATCTCGGGCGCGGGCGCCGCCGGCACGGCCGTTACGCAGATCCTCTTGCGGGGCGGCGTGCGCGACATCGTGGTCTGCGACCGCCAAGGCGTCCTCCATGAGGGCCGCCTGGCGGCTCTCAACCAGAGCAAGGCCTGGCTGGTCCAGCACACCAACCCGCGCAAGCTGCGCGGGCGATTGCAGGATGCGTTGCGCGAGGCCAACGTCTTCATTGGCGTGTCCGGTCCCGGGCTGTTGCAGGCCAAAGACCTCAAGCGCATGGCCCCCAAGCCGATTGTGTTTGCGTTGGCCAATCCCACCCCTGAAATCATGCCCGAAGACGCCGCCCGCGTGGCCTTCCTCGTCGCCACGGGCCGGAGTGACTACCCCAACCAGATTAACAACGTGCTGGCCTTTCCGGGCATTTTCCGAGGCGCCCTGGATGTGCGCGCGCGGCAGATTACCGAGAGCATGAAGCAAGCGGCGGCGCGGGCCCTCGCCGCCTGCATCGCCCCAGCCGAACTGAGCCCCGAGTACATAGTGCCGAGCGTCTTCAACCGGCGCGTGGTCCAGCGCGTGGCGGCGGCGGTGCAGCGGGCGGCGGTCAGCGCCGGGGTCGCCCGAAAGAGAACGTAAGCAAACCGCCGGGCGTTGGTTCTTGGGGAGCTCCCACCTCCGAAACCGGACGCGCATAGGGGCCATGAACCGGGCGGCAGCGGCAGTGGGGCAGGCGTCCCGCCTGCCCCACTACCTCCCGGTTCATGGAAAGCGTTGCAGTCTCCTGAAAAGGTGGCCTCTGCCCAAGACGGACCCGCCGCTGCCCCCGCCGCCTTCTATGAGTCACCCCTGGCGGGGATTTGCCTTTTAGCGGCCTTTTCTGTCGCCATTGTTATCAGCGGGCCGGAAAAGACTTCAGCCGGTGGTGCCGAAGTTTTGTTTGAGATACTGCAACAGCGCATTGCTCTGCGACTCGGCGGTTTCCATGGCGACGAATTCATTGGTCAGTCGCTGCTGGTAGGCCAGGACCTGTTTTTCAATGCTGCTGATCTGCGTGTCGATGCCGCTCGACTCGTTGGTGAGATTGCTCTGCTGGGCAATCAACGACCCGTTGTCGCCAATCGTGCTGGTGACCAGCGAATTGAGTTGGACGGCCAGCCCGGTGCCGGCATGGGTGAAGAGGTCCTTGAGGCCCGAGAGATTGTTGGCCAGCGCCGCGTCCAGGCCCGACGTGTCCGTCGTGGAAAGCGAATTGTCCTGGCCATTGGAACTGAAGCCCAGGCCGTCGAGCCCCTCGACCGCGCCGGAGGGGGTGGTGATCGAGCCATTGATTAGGTTGCGCAACGCCGAGCTCAGTTGCTCGGTCGGCTGGTCGCCGGTGAGCGGTCCGGCCGTGACTTTGCCGGTCGCATCCGTGGTGCTGGCCGTCTGGCTGTTGATCACCGATTGCACCTTGTTGTACTCGCTGACGAAGTTTGTGATGGCGCTCTTGATCGTGTTGGTGTCCGCCGCCACCGTCACGGTGAAGGCGCCTTTGGCCAAAGCGGTCACGCTCAGACCGGTCAGGCCGGAAGTGTCCGCGGAGATGGTGTTGGTTTGGCTGGAAAGCTGGGGACCGCTGTTGACCGTATAGAGCAGATTGTTGCCGCGGACCAGCGTGGCCCCCGCCAGGCCCGTGGCGGCGAGGAAATTGCCGGTCACATCCTGCGCGGCTATCCCCATGTCCCCGGTGTTCTTGTTGGTCAGGGTGAACCGGTTGTTCACCGCGTCGTAGCCGGCCACCACCCCCGCCGCGGAGTCGTTGATCCGGTTAATCACGTCCGTCACACCGTCGGCCGTGGCGCTGAAATTGATGGTCACGCCGTTGATGGTGAAGGCGCCGGCCCCGCTGCCGCCGTCGTCGATGGTCGCGGCCAGGTTGCTCTGGTTGAGCGGCCCGGTGACCTTGACCGCCCCCAACTTCGCCGCGCTGGTTACCGTGCCCGACCCGTTGTTGCTCAGTTTGGCGACCTGCAGGAAATTGCTCGTATCGGTTGCGCTCCCCAGCACAATCGCGCTCGCGCTGCTGAGGGTGATCTTGTCGTCCTGGGCTGAATAGGCCGCGGTCACGGCCCCGCCCGTGGCGGCGCTGATCTGGTCGAACACGGCCTGCAGGGTGTCGCTGGTGGCGATGGTGATTTGTTTGCCGTTGACCGTGAAAGTGCCGGCAGTGACCGGCGTGGCAAAGCCGGCGGCACTCAACGTGAGGCCGGAGACATCATCTTGGGCGCTGAGGGCCGCCCCCGCTCCCGAGCTGCCCTGCAACTGGGCGGCGGTGGCGAGTTGCGTGACGTTGAAGCTGTAGGCGCCCAGAGCCGTGCCGGCGGCGGCACTGGCGCTAGCCAGCGTGGTATCGGAGGAAGTGGCGGCGCGGCTGTCGAAGAAACTCGGGTCCTTGAGCGTGGTCAGGGAGTTTTGCAGCACGCCCAGTTCGGTCTTGATGCTGCCCAGGGCGTTATTCTGCCCCTGCAATGTGCTCTGCTGATTCTGCAGCAACTGCTCCGGGGCGCGCTCGAGCTGAGCCAGTTGGCTGACCAGGCTCTGCCAGTCGAAACCGGAGGCCAAACCGGACAGGGCCAGAATGCTGGTGCCGGACGATGAAGTCGATGCGACGGTTGCCATAACGCTCTACTTTTCCACTTCGATTATCGGCTGGCGGGCGGCTCCCCTTTAGCCAAAAAGCGCGGTCCCGGACGGAGACTAGCTCCGTCCGGGTGCCTCGTTCGCGGCGCGCCCTGGCCGGAAAACGCAGCATCGTTCGTGGTGCAGTGTTCACCCGGGCCGGTTGCGCGCCGTGCCTGCCTGAACGAGAAATCTACTGGGCGCAGGCCGGGACCCCCTCCGCGCCTGGACCCATCCAGGCCGTCATCGGTCTTATCGGATGATCCACGACCCGACTTGAGCGCGAAGCCAGGCGCCGGCGGTTTTTCCTTGCCCAGCGGGACGTGCCAAGGCACATTATCGCCGCCCTGCTCTTGGACTCTTGGAGGAAGTCAGTTTTAGGGGTTGACAAAGGCCTTTGGAGGTCCGAGAGATTTGCGGTGGTGATGGGGTCGTAGCTCAGTTGGTAGAGCGTCTCGTTCGCAACGAGAAGGTCGGCGGTTCGACTCCGCTCGGCTCCACCATCCAGGAAAATCAAGGGGTTCCTCCACTTCCTGCCTTTCAGGATTCTTGAGTTTGCGTAGCGATTTGCGTAGTGACTTTCTCGTGCCAGCAAAGCTAGTCAAGAAAGCAACCATCTACTGCGGGGCATCGCTGAGTGCTTGAACGCCCGCGGGTTCAAGACGCCTAACGGGAAGGACTTCGCGGCCCAAAGGGTCAAGAACCTGCTAGCCCGTGTCTCGACATGCCACAACGTGCAGGCTAAGTCATTCGTGGCCGCCGCGCTGGCGGAGCAAGGCTGCCACGTCCCAGTGATGATAAAGCACCGCAGTGCGCAGAGGCGTCCAACCCTCCTTCGTTTTCGCATTGACCTCGGCCTTGTGAGCCAGCAGTAATTCCGCCATGTCCCTGCGCCCATAGTAAGCCGCCCTGTGCAAAGGCGTCCACCCGCCACTGTCCTTGCCGTTAACTTCGGCTTGATGAGCCAGCAGCAACTCCGCCATGTCCGTGTGGCCCGTTTCTGCCGCGCAGCGCAAAGGCGTCTCACCGCCTTTGGCCTTGGCATTGACCTTGGCCTTGTGAGCCAGCAGCAATTCCGCCACGTCCTTGTGGCCCTCCGAAGCTGCGTAGTGCAAAGGAGTGCGGCCCCCGATGGATTGTGCATTGACCTTGGCCTTGTGAGCGAGGAGTAATTCCACGAGGTCCGTGTGTCCACCAAACGCCGCACAGTGCAAAGGCGTCCAACCGTCGCAGTGGCAGTCCGTGGCCTTGGGATTGACCTTGGCTTTGTTGGCCAACAGCAACTCGGCTATGTCCTTATGGCCCGTACCCGCCGCCCAGTGCAAGGGTGTGCCGTTCCTCCCGTCCTTGGCGTTAACGCCCGCCTTGTGGGCCAGCAGCAACTCCGCCACCTCTTTGTGACCTTCCGCTGCCGCCCAGTGCAGGGGCGTCCCGCCGTAATGGTCCTTCTCTTTGCTGAACGCCAAGCCGGGCTTGTCCTTGAGCAGTACCTTGACCTTATCCAAATCGCCGCGTGCTGCCGCATCAAAAACATCCTCAACGGCCCCATGTTTCAGGAGCAATTCCACCACGTCCTTGTGACCATCAACCCTCGCCCAGTGCAATGGCGAACAACCGTTATGGTCCTTGGCGTTGACCTCGGCCCCGTGGGCGAGCAGTAGTTCCACCATGTCCTTATATCCAACCGCATAGTGTAAAGGAGTGCTGCCATCAGTTAACTTGGCGTTGACTTCGGCCCCATGGGCGAGCAGCAACTCCGCCAAATCCCTGTGGTCGAAATTCGCTGCCGAAAACAAAGCCGTGCCGCCGTCGATGGCCTTCGCGCTGACGTCGGCGTTGTTGGCGAGCAGGAATTCCACCACATCCGTGTAACCGCCTTGTGCCGCCAAGAAGAAAGGCGTCAATCCATACTTGTCCTTGCTGAAAACCAAATCTGGGTTGTCCTTAACCAACGCCTTGACTTTCCCCAAGTTTCCATCACGAGCCGCATCGTGAATCTCGCCGCTAAAAGCAAAACCGCAAGCCGCCGCGACCAGCATCAGGACTGCGCAGCGGAGCACAGCGAAGCGGCAGACTCGCCTGAACGAAGGGTAATTCTTCATGGCTCTTTCTGTCTCCTGAGAATTGCGCAGCAGACGCCGAATTTCAAGTTAAAAACGCCGCTGCTGCAAGTCACGCCTTGCCACGCATGGTTGCGTGGGCGCGTCTTGACACCACCACCACGGCCCAGGAACGCCGTCCCGCCCTGCGGGACGGCAGGGCCTTGGGAGTGCGAGAGATGTTGGAATGCTCGGTGTCGCAGCCCATTCCGACGCTGCTGCCGCCTGAAGGCGGCGTTCCGCCGCGGCATTGCGTGGTGGTACTGGCCAGATGCGCCCCCGCACGCGGGGCGCGTGAACAAAGGGATTGCCCCGCGCGTCTGATCGGATATTTTCCACCGAATTTGAGTGTCATGACAGCAAACCTTGAACCTGGAAACGGCCCGGCGGCCGAGCCGGCGAGCCGATTGAATCAGGCCGTGGCGAGGGCGGGCACGGTGGCGAAGAGCAAAGCTGGGCCTTATGCCCGGCGCGGAGTTTTCCTGCTGGCCGTGGTGGCGGTTCTGGGGTGGGGCTGCAACCGGCGGCAGGGCTCCTCCGGCGGTCCGGGCGGCGGCCGACCGGGGCTGGGGAGTTTTGCGGTGCCGGTCATTGCCGGGACGGTGGAGAGCAAGGACGTGCCGATTTATCTCGACGGCATCGGCAACGTTCAAGCCTTCAACCTGGTGACCGTCCGCTCGCGCGTCGATGGCCAGATCGAGAAGATCGCCTTTGTCGAGGGCCAGGATGTGCGCGCCGGCGACCTGCTGGCGCAAATCGACCCGGCGCCCTTCCAGGCGCAGTTGGACCAGTGCGTGGCCAAGAAGGCCCAGGACGAGGCCCAAAGCGCCGTGGCCCGGCTCACCCTGGGCCGGGACAAGGAGTTGCTGGCCAGCAAGATTCTGGCGCAGCAGGACTACGACACCCAGGAGGCCTTGGTCGAGCAACTGGTAGCCACCGTCAAAGCGGACCAGGCGGCCATCAGCAATGCCCAGGTCCAGCTCAGCTATGCGACCATCACTTCCCCGCTGGCTGGCCGCGCGGGCCTCCGCCTGGTGGACCAGGGCAACCTCGTCCACGCCAGCGATGCCAGCGGCATTGTGGTCATCACCCAACTGCGTCCCATCGCGGTGGTCTTCATGTTGCCCGAGACGACGCTGGGCCAAATCCAGGCCCGCGTGGCTGCCGGCCAGACGCTTTCGGCCTTCGCCATGGGCCGCGACAACCGCACCAGGCTCGCGGAGGGCAAGCTGGCGGTAATCGATAACCAAATCGATGCCACCACCGGCACCATCCGGCTCAAAGCCATTTTTCCCAACGACGACCTCAAGCTCTGGCCGGGTCAGTTCGTGAACGCGCGCCTGCTCCTGGAGACGCGCAAAGGCGGCACGGTTGTGCCCGCCGCGGTGGTCCAGCACGGGCCAGCCGGCGACTTTGCTTATGTCATTGACAACGATTTGAAAGCGCAGGTGCGGCCGATCAAGGTGGCCCAGACCCAGGAAGGCCAGGCCCTGATCCAGGAAGGGCTGCAGCCCGGAGAGCGGGTGGTCGTGGACGGGCAGTATCGACTGCAGGGCGGAGCGAAGGTAGAGTTGCGCGAGACGGCCGCCCCCGCCGGGAAATCGGAAGGCCCAAGGCTTAACGCGGCGGAGCCGCAACCAGGAGCGAAGCGTCAAGTCCTGGGTGGGAAGAGCAACGTGGGCCTTCCCCCGCCGCGTTAAATGCGGCGCTCCGCGCCGAAGAATCAGGCCCCTCCAAAGGAAACATGCCAAGACATTCACGCAAAAACGTAGGTGTTGCGACCAAAGACTCTAAGGCCCAAGGCCAAAAGAAACCCGAAACGTGAACATTTCCGAACCCTTCATCCGGCGGCCGATTGCCACGTCGCTGCTCATGGCCGGAGTGGTGTTGATGGGCATGCTCGGCTATTTCCTGCTGCCGGTCGCGGCCCTGCCGCCGGTGGACTTTCCGACCATCCAGGTGGCCGCGCAATTCCCCGGCGCCGGTCCGGACGTGATGGCCTCCTCGGTGACCACCCCGTTGGAGCGGCAATTCGGGCAGATCAGCGGGCTGGCGATGATGACTTCGATCAGCTCCTTCGGCAACTCGAGCGTCACCCTGCAATTCAATCTGGACCGGGACATCGACGCGGCGGCGCAGGACGTGCAGGCGGCCATGAACGCCGCCAATGGGGTGCTGCCCAAGATGCCCAACCCGCCCACCTACAGCAAAGTCAACCCGGCCGACACCCCCATTCTCACCTTGGCCATCACCTCCGACACCCTGCCCCTGGAGAAGGTCAACGACCTGGCGGACACGGTGCTGGCGCAAAAGCTGAGCGAAGTCAGCGGCGTCGGCCTCGTCACCATCGAAGGCAACCAAAAACCGGCCATCCGCGTGCGGGTCAACCCCTCGGTGCTGGCGGGGCTGGGGCTGGGGTTCGAGGACATTCGGACCGCGCTGATGGCAAACAATATCAACGCGCCCAAGGGGTCGTTCGACGGGGCCAGGCAATCCTACGCCATTGGGGCGAACGACCAGATCTTCTCGGCCGCCGAGTATGCCGAGGTCATTGTCGCCTACCGGAATGGTTCGCCGGTGCGGCTGCGCGACTTGGGCGAGGTGGTCGATAACGTGGAGAACGTGCGCCTGGCCGCGTGGGTGGGCCAAAGGCCGGCGGTCATTCTCGACATCCAGCGCCAGCCGGGGGCCAACATCATCGAAACGGCCGACCGGGTCAAGGCCCTGCTGCCGCGCCTGCGCGCCGGCATCCCGCCGGCGGTGAAGCTCTCCATCCTGACCGACCGGACGGAGACGATCCGCGCGTCCGTCCGGGACGTGCAGTTTTCGCTGCTGCTGGCGGTGGGGCTGGTGGTGCTGGTGATCTTCCTGTTCCTGCGCAAGCTCTGGGCCACCGTCATCCCCAGCGTGGCCCTGCCGCTGGCGGTGATCGGGACTTTCGGGGTGATGAAACTCATCGGTTTCAGCCTCGACAATCTCTCGTTGATGGCGCTGACCATCGCGACCGGTTTCGTGGTGGACGACGCGATCGTGATGATTGAGAACATCGTCCGGTTCATCGAGGCGGGCGAGCGACCGTTGCCGGCGGCGCTCAAAGGGTCCAAGCAGATCGGATTCACGGTCGTTTCCCTGAGTTTCTCGCTGGTGGCAGTGTTCATCCCGCTGATTTTCATGCCGGGGATCGTGGGGCGGCTGTTCCGGGAGTTTGCCATCACGCTGAGCGTGGCGGTCATGGTCTCAGCCACCGTCTCGCTGACGCTCACGCCGATGATGTGCTCCCGGCTCCTGGAGCCGGAAGACAAACAGCGGCATGGCCGGCTCTTTCAGGCCACGGAGCGGTTTTTCAAAGGCCTGCTCCGCACCTACGAGCGGGGGCTGCAATGGGTGCTCCGCCATCAGTTCTTTGTGCTGAGCGTGGCGCTGGTGACCCTGGCGGCGACCATTTGGCTTTATGTGGTGGTGCCCAAAGGCCTGCTGCCGCAGCAGGACACCGGCCTCATCCTGGGCATCACCGATGCCGCCCAGACCATTTCCTTCAAGGCCATGGTCCAGCGCCAGCGGCAGGTGGCGGACCTGGCCCTGCAAGACCGGGACGTGCTCAGCGTGGCCTCGTTCGTGGGCGGCGGCTCGGTCAACCCGACCATGAACACCGGCCGCCTCTATATCGGCCTCAAGCGGCGCGATAACCGCCGGGCCACAGCCGGCGAGATCATCCAACGCCTGCGCGCCGCCGCGCAGCAGGTCCAGGGCATCTCCCTCTTCATGCAGGCAGTCCAGGACGTGCAGATTGACAGCCGGGTTAGCCGCACCCAGTTTCAGTACACCCTCCAAGACGCCGATGAAGACGAGTTGTCGCAGTGGGCCGGCAAGCTCCTGGCCAAGCTGCGCGACTTGCCCGAGTTGACCGACGTCGCCAGCGACGAGCAGGCGGGCGGACTCCAGGCCAGCGTGGTGGTGAATCGCGAAACGGCCTCGCGCTTGAGCATCCTGCCCCAGGCCATCGACGATACCCTTTACGACGCCTTCGGCCAGCGGCAGGTCTCCACCATCTTTACCCAGCTCAACCAATACCGCGTCATCTTGGAAGCCGACCCCGGTTTTCAACTCACGCCGGAATCCCTGGCCAAGATCTACGTCAAGTCCTCCACTGGCCAACTCGTCCCCTTGAGCGCGTTCGCCACTCTCAAGACCGGCACGGCGCCCCTGACCATCCTCCACCAGGGCCAGTTCCCGGCGGTGACGCTGTCCTTCAACTTGCGCCCCGGCGCTTCGCTGGGCGAGGCCGTCAAGGCCATCCAGCGGACCGAAAAGCAAATCGAACTGCCCGAGACCGTGGTGAGCACGTTCTCCGGCAGCGCCGCCGAGTTCCGTTCCTCGCTCAAGAGCGAGCCGTTCCTCATTCTGGCCGCCATCATCGTCATCTACATTGTCCTGGGCGTGCTCTATGAGAGCTACATCCATCCCATTACCATCCTCTCCAGCCTCCCTTCGGCCGGGGTGGGCGCCTTGGTGGCCTTGATGCTCACGGGCAACGATCTCTCGCTCATCTCCCTGATCGGCATCGTCCTGCTCATCGGTATCGTGCAGAAGAATGCCATCATGATGATCGACTTCGCCCTCGACGCCGAGCGCCAGGAGGGCCTGCCGCCCGAAAAATCGATCTATCAGGCCTGCCTCCTGCGGTTCCGTCCCATCATGATGACCACCATGGCCGCGCTGCTCGGCGCGCTGCCCCTGGCCCTGCAGCACGGCGAAGGCTCCGAACTGCGCCGCCCCATGGGCATCGCCATCGTCGGCGGCCTGTTGCTCTCCCAATTCATCACCCTTTATACCACCCCCGTGGTTTATCTCTACATGGATCGCTTTGGCCATTGGTTCCGCCGCTGGCGCCAAGCGGCGCACCTGCCCGACCCCGCCCAAGAAGCGGCGACGGCCTTATGAGTTACCTGGTTACCTGGTTACAGCCCGGCCGACCCTGGAGCCTTGCCACCAGCTAACGATGTAACCTTTGTAACCTTGTAACTATTGGGTATGAGCGTCTCGGAGCCATTCATCCGCCGGCCGGTCGGCACTTCGCTGCTGGCGGCGGGACTGTTCCTGGCAGGGATTGTGGCCTATCACTTCCTGCCGGTGGCGCCGATCCCGCGCGTCGATTTCCCCATGATTTGGGTCTGGGCCGCCCTGCCCGGGGCCGATCCCGCCACCGTCGCCTCCACGGTCGCCGCGCCCCTGGAGCGCCGCTTGGGCCAGATCTCCGGGGTGTCGGAGATTACTTCGGTCAGCACCCTGGGCGGCACGTCCATAACCATCCAATTCAACCTCGAGCGCAACGTGGACGGCGCAGCGCGGGATGTGCAGGCGGCCATCAACGCCGCCGCCGGCGATTTGCCCATCAACCTGCCCGCCCCGCCCATCTATCGCAAGGTCAACCCCGCCGATGCGCCGGTCCTCATCCTGGCGATGACCTCCGACACGCTGCCCGCCAGGCAGATTTACGATTACGCGGACACCATTATCGCCCAGCGCCTCAGCCAGATCGAAGGCGTCAGCCAGGTCAGCATCAGCGGGGCGGCCAAGGACGCCATCCGCGTGCAACTGAACCCGGCCGCCCTGGCCTCGGCCGGGCTGAGCCTGGAAGACGCCCGCGGGCTGCTCAGCCAGGTCAACGTGGACCTGCCCAAAGGCAGCTTCGACGGCGACGCCCTGGCCTACACCCTCGACAGCAACGACCAACTCCTCCGGGCCGAGGAGTACCAGTCGTTGATCCTCACCCAAAAACTGGGCGGCCCCGTCAAACTCAGCTCCTTCGGCAAGGTGATCGACAGTGTCGAGAACACGTTGCAGGCCGGCTGGTCCGGGACCAATGACGCCGTGCTGGCCATCGTCTTCAAACAGGCCGATGCCAACGTCATTGAGACCGTCGCCCGCATCAAGAAGGAGCTCCCCCACCTGGCGGAATGGTTGCCGCCCTCGATCAAGATCACCCCGATTAGCGATCGCACCCGGACCATCCAGGCCTCGGTCAAAGAGGTGCAGTTGGCGCTCCTGCTCAGCATCACGCTGGTGGTCCTGGTGATCTTCCTGTTCCTGCGCCGCTTCTGGCCCACCTTCATTGCCAGCATCACGGTCCCCCTGGCCCTGGCCGCCACCTTCGCCGGCATGCATTTCTGCCACTACACCCTGGACAATCTCTCCTTGATGGCCATCACCATCTCCGTCGGGTTCGTGGTCGATGATGCCATTGTCGTCATCGAGAACATCTTCCGCCACATCGAGCACGGCGAACTCGCCTTCCCCGCGGCCCTCCAAGGGGCCAAACAGATCGGGTTTACGATTGTCTCCATGACCACCTCCCTGGTGGCGGTGTTCATTCCGCTCCTGTTCATGAGCGGGTTGATCGGCCGGTTGTTCCACGAATTTGCGGTGACCTTGAGCATGGCGGTCCTGGTGTCGGGGCTGCTCTCGCTGACGCTCACGCCGATGATGTGTTCCCGTTTCTTGCGGGCGGAAGCCAGCTACGGGCCGCCCGGGCCGTTTTATCGGGCCTGCGCGGGGGCCTTCAACGGGCTGCGGGGCGGCTACGAAGCCGGGCTCAAGTGGGTGCTGCGGCATCAACATTTCATGCTCCTGGTGTTTTTCGCCACCCTGGGGGCGACCGTCTGGCTTTACAAGATCGTGCCCAAGGGTTTCTTTCCCCAGCAGGATACCGGCAGCATCATGGGCACCACCGAGGCCGCCCAGGACATCTCCTTCCAGGCGATGTCCCGTCTCCACCGGCAAGTCCTCGCCCAGGTGGTCGCCGACCCGGCGGTCGAGGCCCTGGGGTCGTTCGTCAGTGGCACCGGCAGTGCCACCGTCAACAACGGACGCATGTTCGTCATGCTCAAGTCCCTCGCCCAGCGGCGCGTCAGTGCGGAGGTGGTCATCGACCGGTTGCGCCGCAAGCTCGCCCGGCTGCCCGGTATCATGCTCTTCATGCAGGCCAGCCAGGACATCCGCGTGGGCGGGCGCATGAGCAAGGCGCAATACCAGTACGCCCTGCAATCCACCGACCTGGACGAACTCAAATACTGGTCGGCCCTCCTGGTGAACAAGCTGCGCCTGCATCCCCTGCTGCGCGACGTCAGCAGCGACCAACTCACCGGCGGCCTCCAGGCCAACGTGGTGGTGGACCGCGACGCCGCGGCGCGCCTGGGCGTGTCGCCCGCCGCCATTGACAATACCCTCTACGATGCCTTTGGCCAACGCCAGGTCTCCACCCTCTACAAACGCTACAACCAGCATTACGTCATCCTCGAGGCCGACCCGGCGTTTCTCGCCGACCCTGATTCCCTCAAGCAGATTTACGTCAAGTCGAACAAAGGCAACCTGGTGCCCCTTTCGGCCCTGGCGAGATTCCAGCCCGGCAACGCCTACCTGTCGGTCAATCACCAGGGCCAATTCCCGGCCGTCACCCTTTCGTTCAACCTGGCTCTCGGCACGTCCCTGGGCCAGGCCACCGAGGCCGTCGAGCGGGCGGTCAGGGAGCTTCACATGCCGGCCAGCGTCCAAGGCAGCTTCCAGGGCACGGCCCAGGTCTTCAAGGCCTCGCTCGCCAGCACCCCCATCCTCGTCCTCGCCGCCCTCATCGCCGTCTATGTCGTCCTCGGCATGTTGTACGAGAGCCTCATCCATCCCGTCACCATCCTCTCGACCCTCCCCTCGGCCGGCGTGGGGGCGCTCCTGGCCCTGCTGGCCACCCGCTTCGACCTCTCCCTGGTTTCCTTTATCGGCATCATCCTCCTGATCGGCATCGTCAAGAAAAACGCCATCCTCATGATTGACTTTGCCCTCGAGGCGGAGCGCCACGCCAACGCCAGCCCGGAAGAGGCCATCTACCAGGCCGCCGTCATCCGTTTCCGCCCGATCATGATGACCACCATGGCCGCCATGTTCGGCGCCGTGCCCCTGGCCATCGGCATGGGCACCGGTTCGGAACTCCGCCAACCGCTCGGCGTCGCGATTGTCGGCGGGCTGCTCTTTTCGCAGGCCATGACCCTGTTCACGACCCCCGTGGTCTATCTCGCCTTCGAGCACCTGCGCCGACGCTTCGCCGCCTGGCGCCAGCAACGGCTCGCCTTCCTCCTCCCCCTCCGCCGCCGCCCCACGGCTTAGTGGGCCGTTTCATAAATACGCTGACGTATTGGGCGCTTGAACCAGTCGTCCAGGAGCGGCTCAGCGACGCGGTGCGAGTTGCGAAGTGGAAACCCAACTCATCCTGAGCGCCGACCTGGAGTTCTCGACCCAGCAGGAAGCGGATGGCCTGCTCAAGCAAACGCAAATCCTGGGCAGGAAAATCCTGAACCTGGAGCGCAGCCTGGAGCGACACCAGAGCAAGTAGAGTCCCGATGCCGCATCGGGATTCGCCGTTCGCTGTTCGCAGCGGACGCCGACCTCAACCTCAAAGTCGCCCGCTGGCCGCCGTTGCCACCGGAGTACTGAAGGGGTCTTGGGGGAACAAAAGTGGCTCGGGCAACGGTTCGCCAAGGAGGTGGGGATGGGGAATCCCGCTGAAGGAAAACGATCCGCTACCCGAACCGTCCCAAGTTTTATAAAAACTGGCCTGCCTTGTCAATACCTGATTGTGCGAAAGTTCAAAAATTTTTCCGCCCCAACTTTTGGGCGGCCCGGGGTTGTTACAGAGGGGTTCGCAGGCTGAAACACGCCCTGAGCCGGCCGCAAAAGGGCGCGCTTGGCATTCTGTTCCTGTAGGGCCGGCCTGCTTGCGACTCGTCGGGACCGCCTCGGGCGGCCTTCTCCGGCCGGGCGGGAAAGCCTCCCGTCTTGAATCGACCCTGCCCGGTGCGGCGCTGAAAGAAATTGGCTTTGCATTAGAGACGGGTTATGAGATAGTCAATCAGGTCCAATCTGCCTATGTGCCCAGCGACCAGGAATATGATTTTGGCCGTTTCGATGTTGGTCATCGGGACCGCCACCTTCGCCTTGGAGCCTCCGCCCCTGCCGCCAGCCCCCGAGGGGCTGACGCCCAGCCCGCCAAGCTCCGCGCCTGCCGCGGTGACCCCGCCCGCACCGGTGCCTGCCGCCGCCCGGCCGACGCCGCCGTTCAGGGCCCAGTTGCCCATCCCGGCGGTGGTCCCTCCGGGCACGGGCGCTCCCCCGGTGGCCACCTCCTCGCCGACGAACATTCCGGGGCCGAAAATCCAGTTTGATGCCACCATCTACGACTTCGGCAAGGTGATGTCCGGCCAACAGGTGAAACACACCTTTTGCTTCACCAATACCGGCAGCCAGGACCTGGTCCTGAGCAATGTGCAGGGTTCGTGCGGTTGCACCGCCCTCGGCGACTGGGCGCACCAGGTCAAACCCGGCGAATCGGGCCAGATTCCCGTTGTCTTCAATACCGCCAATTACAACTACCCGGTCACCAAGTTCGTTACGGTCGTCTGCAACGACAAGACCCAGCCCTTTGTCTCCCTGCAACTCAAAGGCATCGTTTGGAAGCCCATTGATGTCAGCCCCCCGGTGGCCTCCCTGTTTCTCCGGCCGGATTGCCCGTTCGGCTCGGTTACCATCCGCATTACCAACGGCCTCGAGCAGCTCCTCCTGCTCTCTGTGCCGGAGAGCAACAACCGCCTTTTTGCCGCCGAACTCAGGACCAATAACCTCGGCCGGGAGTACCTGGTCATTATCTCCAACACCGCGGCCTTGCCGCCGGGCAGTGTGCAAGGACAGATCACCTTCAAGACGTCAGTGACGAATGTGCCGGTCATCAGCATTCTCACCTGGGCCAACTCCCAGCCGGCCATGAACATCGTGCCCCTCCGCATTGACCTCACGCAGGCCCCCCTGCCCACCAACCAGTTGCGCTACGTGACGATTATCAACAACAGCACCAACCCGGTAGCCCTGTCCGAACCCTCCGTGGATGCCAAAGACGCAAACATCACCGTCACCGAAAGCCAGCCCGGCCGTTACTTTACCGTGGTGCTCACCTTCCCGACCGGCTTCGAGTTGCCCGCGGGCCGAGCGGGCAGCTTCACCGTCAAGACCACTCATCCGCAGTTCCCCTTGGTCAAGGTGCCCATCTACCAGCCCGCGCGTCCGGCCCCGCCAGCCCTGATCTTGAAGCGCCCGGCCCCGCTGACTCCCGCTCCCGCCGCCATCATCCCGCAGCCGCCCCGGCCGCTCGCACAGCCCCGAGAGCCTGTGCCGCTTCCGAGGAATGCCGATGTCCCAGCCTCGACCAACCCGCCGCCCCTACCGCCCGTGCTAACCTCACCTTGACACGAGCCTCATCCTGGGAAGAGAAGCGACGTGAGAAAAATCCTGCTCGAAGGCCTGCTGGTGGCCGCCATCGGCGTCACCCTGGCCTTCGTTGCCAACGCCCTCTCGCCGCGCGGCCTCAAGCTCAACCGGGATTACTTTCACCTCTCGCTCCAGGCTCAGTCAGTCGCCACCAACCTCAGCCTCAAAGCCGCCGGCGCCGGCACCAATTCCCCGGCCGAACTCCTCGCCGCCAGGCTCAAAGCCTTCGGCCTCCAATTGGTGGACAGCAACCGCGTCGCCCAGCTCTTTAATGACCCGCGCCGCCAAGCCGACCTGCTCATCTTTATCGATGCCCGCGACGAGGATGACTATCAGCAAGGCCATATCCCGGCCGCTTTCGAGTTCTACGATGCTTACCGAGACAAATATCTCGCCACCGTCGGCGAAGCCTGCCGGCTCGCCCAGCAGATAGTGGTCTATTGCCACGGCGGCGATGAATGCGACGACAGCCTCCACGCGGCGCTGACCCTGCGCGACCTGGCGGGCGTGCGGAAAGAAGACCTGTTCGTTTACGGCGGCGGCTTCACGGAATGGTGCACCAACGGCCTCCCGGTCGAGGTCGGCGGCCGCAAGAGCGGCCAATTGCTCGACCACAAGAAATGAAGTGCAAAATCCAAAGTCCAAAGTCCAAAGTCAGCGGCGCTCGGGCGGGGCGGGTTGGTCAGCCTGGAAACCCAAGGCCTTGGAGGCGGCCGCCGTGCTGGGGCGGTGGTTGGTGGGACTGCTCTTTGTCTATCTGGGCCTCAACAAGGCCCTGCACCCGGATTTGTTCCTGAAACTGGTGCGCCAATACGAGCTGGTGAGCAACCCCTATCTCTTGAACGCCATTGCCGCCGCTCTGCCCTGGTTTGAGGTCTTTTGCGGACTCCTACTGCTGGCCGGCGTCGCCGTGCGCGGGTCGGCGTTGCTCCTGCTGCTCATGCTGGGGGTCTTTACTCCCCTGGTGCTCAAACGCGCCCTGGCCATCGCCGCCGCAAAAGCTCTCCCGCTTTGTCTGGTGAAATTCGATTGCGGCTGCGGCACCGGGGAAGTCTTCGCCTGCAACAAGCTGGTCGAGAACTGCTTGCTCATGGTCTTTTCGGCCTGGCTGCTGACCGGCCGCGGCCGCCGCCTCTGTGCCTGCTTCAGCCCCTTTAGAGCCGCAGGCAAAAGCCCTGAGACCTAAGGCGCTCCGACCGCTCCTGGCTATGCGCCCGTTGTGAATGATGGCCGGGGTGGGGCCTGCCAAACCTTGTTGCAGGTGGAACAAAGTTTGGCCCGTGCCCTCCGATCTGGATAGAATGCGAGATGACCATCCTCGATCCTCAGTGGCGGGGCGGGTGAAGGCTCAGCGGCTCCAATGATTACGCGGGGAGCAGGGGCCGCCATTTCCAGTTTCAGCCCCCGCCCTTGTCGCTTACATTGGCGCCGTGCACTATCGCGTTCTTGGCAGGACGGGCCTGCGGGTATCGGTCATCGGCATCGGCACCCGGCAGTTGGGCGGCGAATGGGGGCGGTCCTATTCGCAAGCCGAGGCCGACGCGATGCTCGACCGGGCCGCCGCCTTGGGCATTTTTCACTTGACGCCTAGCCGGGGGATTTTTACAGTGCCCGTAAACAAAGGTGGTGGAAACAATGAGCGCGACCGAGAACCGATTCTCCCCTGCCCGCGCGGCGTCAAAAAGCCAATTGCCTATTAGTTCGCGAAGCGGAGATCAGCAATTCGGAACCGAACTTCCCTCAAGGGCGTGGTCGGGACCTGGCGGCTGCCGATTCCGGGCCGGACAACAACTGGGAGGGACGACACACGACAAGGTTGCGAGTGGCGCTGCCAACCGTTCTGGATTTCGTGAGGGACATGACCTCAGGAAAACAGTCGCGACCCTGAAACGGTTGGCCATGGCGATGGCGATTCTGATCCCGTGCGCCGGAGGTGTACCGGCGCAAGGGGTCGCTGTGACGAACTCGCCACCACTCAAGGCGCTTGAGGAGGTGGCGGAAACACCGCCCATTATCGTCAACACCTTTTATGAATGGCCGCTAGAGTGGCGCACCAGCGTTAATGAAACCAATGTGGCGGCGTTGCTGCGTGAAATCTCGACGAACCTGGTCCCGGCTTGTGTCGCTGCCGGGACGAAACCGTTTTTGTGGATTGATGACGGTTATCAGGCGACCAACCGGGTCGCCGGGACTGCTCTCGGTTACAACACTAATTTCTTCCCCGACGGGCTGGCGGCGCTGGTCAATTGGATTCATGCCTCTAATTGCCTGGCCGGGGTCTACACCTCGTTTGGAACGCGAAGCTGCCTGGGCCTGCCCGGCACGACGGAAGCGGACGTCTTCAATGACGTGGTTTGCTGGGCGGGCATGGGTTTCGACGGCCTGAAAGTGGACGATTGCACGGCGTGCTGGGACGGGGTCCCCGGCTCGCTGGACTCTTACACCCTGACGAAGCTGAATTTGTTCGCGAGCGCTATCCAAATTTCCGGCCGGCCGATGGTCTTGGACTGCAACTCGCCTGAGTCTCCAGTTGAACGTCACACTCCGATCGTCGCCAACATCTGGCAGCAAAATTCCGGAGTTGCGCCGAGTGCGGACATCGTTCCTGGCATCGATAACTTGACGCTGACCAGCAATGTTTGCCTGTTGGCAGGGACTGTGGATGCGAGGCTGATCACTAAAGGGCATTATCCCCGCTGGGGGGCCGTTTTTTACCCTCAAGGGAGCGGAGGAGTCCAGGCTTACCTGATCATGTCGGCCATGGTGCCGTCTCCCATCCAAATGTCGGGGTGGTCTTCCGGTCAGTGGGCAGTCGTTTCCAACGTGGATTTGTTGAGCATTCACCAGGACGCCGCCGTGTTGCCGGGGTCAATGCTCTCTTCGAACAATTCATCAGAGGTATGGGTTCGTCCCTTGCATGACGTCGGCAGCGGCATGAGTGCCGTGGCCTTCTTCAACTTTTCATCAGCCGCCACCAACCTCGGCGTTGCCTGGTCGCAGCTTGGGCTGTCGTCAACTGCGGCCGCAACCGTCTATGACTGCATTCACCATACGAACGCGGGAACGTTCTCAGGCGGCTTTACCAACCCGATCAGCGGCGCAAGTTCTCAGTTGTTTTCAATCACGCAACCCCCGCCTTTAATGATCACGGCCTGGCTGCAAACGAACGGTGTGATTGCGTTCGCGTGGAACGCGACCACCGGGCGGACCTATCAGGTGCAATACCTCACCGATCCGGCTCAATCCAACTGGCACCATCTCACCAGCGTCGTCGCGGGCGACATCACCGCTTGCGCGACCGATGTCATCGGGCCGGACCCGCAGCGGTTTTATCGGGTGGTCTTGTTGCCGTGAAGGGATCGGAGCTGCGACCCGGCTCGATGGCTGGAATTGCCGCGAAGAGTTCGCGCGGCCAACCTGCTGGACGAATCACGGGAGGAACCGGACGGTCCGGCCTTTACCCCGGTTTCACCACCGCAATCACCGGGGCCTCGGGCTTGAGGTACTTTTGTGCGACGGCTTTGACCTGGTCGAGCGTGACGGCTTGGTAGAGGGCGTCTTCGGTGTCGGCGTAGGCATAGCCCAGGCCGTAGAGTTCGTCCAGGGCCGCGGTAATCGCCAGGTTGCCGAGGTCCTGGCGGGCGATCTTCTTTTGGCCGATGACTTTGGCCTTGGCGCGGTTGAGTTCTGCTTCCGTGAGGCCTTCGACCCGGAGCAGTTCGGCCTCGGTGAGCAGTTCCTTTTCGACCAACTCGGCCTTGTCGGGCGTGGTGCCGGCGTAAAAGGCGAAATAGCCGGGGGCCAGCCCGATGAAGTTCTGGGCGCCGACATAGTAGGCCAGGGCCAGTTTCTCGCGGATGCGGAGGAAGAGGCGCGAACCGAGGTCGCTGCTGGCTTCCTGGAGCAGTTCCAGCGGATAGCGGTCCGGGTCGTGCAGGCTGGTGCCGCGGAACCCGATGACCAGAACAGCTTGCTTTTTGTCACGGATTTCAGTCACCCGCTTGACGCAGTCCACCGCCAACGGCCCGCCGGTCGCGGTCGGCAGCGCGGCCTCGGCGCCGGGTTGCCAGTCGCCGAAGGCCTTGGCCACGGCGCTACGAACCGCGGGCGGGTCAAGGTCGCCATAGATGGCCAGCACGCAATTGTTGGGCCGGGCGAATCGCTGGTGAAAGGCCCTCAGGTCGGCGACCTGGAGTTTTGGGACGCTGCTCTCCGAGCCGAGGGCGTCCAGGCCGTAGCCGGTCTCGCCGAAGAGTGCGCGGCGCATGGCTTTGGAGGCGCTCTGGAGCAAATGGTCTTTTTGGGCGCGAATCCCGGCCAACTGGACTTCGCGTTCGCGTTCCAGGGCCTCGGCCGGGAAGACGGGGTGGAGCAGCACATCGCTGACTAGCTCCAGGCCGGTGGCCAAGTCCCCGCTCAGGACCTCGGCATTGAGGCCAAAGCTGTTGTTGCCGCCGTAGCTGTCGAGGCTCCCGCCGACCGACTCGATGGCGAGCGCGATCTCCTCGGCGGAGCGGCTCCGGGTGCCCTTGAGCAGCAGCTTGCTGGTCAGTTGGGTCAGGCCGTTGTTGTCCGCCGTTTCCACCAGCAGGCCCCCCTTCAAAGCGGCCCGAAACTCGACCAACGGCAGGCGATGGTCCTCTTTGACGAGCAGACGCAGGCCATTGGCAAATTCAAATTTCTGGACCGGGCGCTCCTCCGAGGTTGCCTCGGCCAGGACCGGCTTGGGCGCGGCGCCGCTCGGCAACAGGGCGTAGAGGGTGCGGTTCTCGAGGGTAAGCCAGGCGCGCGCGACGCGTTGCACGTCCGCCGCGGTGATGGACCGGACGGCGGCCAAGTAGCGCTCGGAAAAATTGAGGTCGTTGGCGGCGAGCCAGTTCGCCCCCAGGTCCTGGGCCTGGCCTTGCATGGTCTTGCGGGCGGAGAGCGTGGCGGCGATAAACTGCTTGACCGCCTTGCTCAGCTCAGGGGCCGGCACCGGCGCCGCCTTCATCTTCTCGACCTCGACGAGCAAGGCCTGGCACGCCGCTGGGAACTTGTCCGCTTCCACCGTGGCGCTGAGGCCGAAGAGGCCCGGGTTGCCGGGGCTGTAAGTCCAGGCATCCACCGAGGTGACCAGGCCCGTTTTCTGGCGGACTTCCTGGTAGAGGCGCGAGCTGCGGCCGTGGCCCAGCAGCGCGGCCAGCACGTCCAGGCTGGGCACATCCGGATGGCGCAGCTCCGGAATGTGCCAGGCGAAATGCACGTAGCCCAGCTCAATCGGCGCCTCCTCGATCACCTCGCGCGGGGCGGTCTGTCTCGGCTCTTCCGGGAGCACGACCGGCGGCTGGGCGCGCGCCTTGGCCTCCGCGTAGGCGGCGCGCACCTGGGCCACGACTTCCTCCTGCTTCAGGTCGCCGGCAATGACATAGAAGACGTTGTTCGGCGCGTACTTCTCCCGGTAATACGCCAGGATGTCTTCCGGTTTCAATTCATTGAAGATGTCCGGGTAGCCGATAATGGTCAAACGGTAGGGGCTCCGGGTGTAGGCGGTTTCAAACAGGCGCCGGCTGGCCCGGCGGCCCGGGTCATCCACATTCATGTCCATCTCGCGCCGGATGACTTCTTTTTCCTTGCCCATCTCCTCGGCCGGCAGGGTCGCGTGCTGCATGATGTCGCAGAGGATGTCCAGGGCCACGTGGGCGCCGGTGTTGGGCACATCAATGTGATAGACAGTGCGGTCGAACGACGTAAACGCGTTCATACAGCCCCCGGCTTCCTGGACCTCCTGGTCGATCCGGCTGCCGGGGCGGGTAGTGGTGCCTTTGAAGAGCATGTGCTCCAGCACGTGCGACAGCCCGGCGCCAAGCCAATGGCCCTCGTGCACGCTGCCGGCCATGCACCAGGCCTGGGCCGACACCACCGGCGCGCTATGATCCTCGCGCACGATGATCGTCAGCCCATTGTCCAGAATGGTGAGTCTGACCCCGGGCGGCAGCGGCGGGATTGGCGGCGCCGGGTGGCTGGCAGCGGCAGTGCGGCGGGGCATGGCGCATCAATAAGTTGAAGAGTTAAGTAAGTTGATTAAGTTAACTAAGTTAAGCAAATGTTGAGCAGCTCAATTATTTGAAACCGTACCCAATCCACCGGCCCGGGGCAGACGCCGGGGTCAGTTGCCAACTGAGCGGGCGGAGGGGACCACCCGCTTGGCCTGCTTGCTGGGCGGCAGAAAAGGCCGGCGGAACGCCTCAGCAAAGTCGTAGCCGCCTGCGAAATCGGCCCGGGTGTCTTTTTCGGTTTTCGCCAGCACGCCAATGTCCACCATGTTGAAGACGATTTCGCCGAAGTCCTGGCAGTTGCGGACGCCCCATTCCTCCAAGACGGTCATGGCCATCGGGCCGAACTGGGCCAGGGCCAGGTCGCGGATGCCACCCAGCAATTCCTGCCCGCTGATATGGCGGATGCGGCCGCGGTTTTCCCGGCCGATGCTTTTCTGGGTGTAGTCCAGGGCCTCGCGCACAAACTGGTAGGCCTCGCCAGTATAGCGCGGGTCTTTGGCCCGGATTAATTCGAGCGGTTCATCGAAGCTGGCTTCGTGCATATCAAGGCGTTGCTTGTCTGGGCGCTGGCGCCGGCGCCTGCGCCCGGCGATAGGCTTTGACAGCCCAACCGGTCAGCAGCAGGCCCAGAATGATACACAGCACCATCTGTTCCTGTTTGGTCAACCGGTTCACGCCCTCAAACGTAGCATAAACCAGACCGACCCACAATGACAGAATGGGGCCGGGAGTTGACTCCCTTTGGCGCCTTATCCAGTATGCCTCGGCTATGAAATCGGAACTCAAGGACAAGTGGATTTTGATTACGGGCGCCTCGAGCGGCTTCGGCGCCGCGGCCGCCCGCGCCTTCGGGGCGGAGGGGGCGCGCCTGTTGCTGGGGGCGCGGCGCCTGGCGCGCCTCCAGCCAGTGGCCGCCGAGGCCCGCCAAGCCGGCGCCCCCCAAGCCCATGTTCATTCCCTCGATGTCGCTCAAACCACCAGTGTCGAGGCCTTTCTCCGGTGGTCCAGGACCAAGACCGACCGCCTGGACGTGCTCCTCAACAACGCCGGCGGGGCCCATGGGCTGGACACCGTGGCCGAAGGCAAGGACGAGGACTGGGAGCAGATGCTCGCCGCCAACGTCCTGGGCGTGCTGCGGGTGACCCGCGCCGCCTTGCCGCTCATGCTCCAGAACCCGGGCAGCACCATCATCAATATCGGCTCGGTGGCCGGCCATGCCGCTTACGAAGGGGGCGCCGCCTATTGCGCCGCCAAAGCCGGCGAACTTCAGATCACCCGCGCCCTGCGCCTCGAATTGAACGGGACCGGCATTCGCGTCACCACCGTGGACCCCGGCCTGGCGGAGACGGAGTTCTCGCTCGTCCGCTTCAAAGGCGACGCGGCCCGCGCGCAGCGAGTGTACGAAGGCATGCACCCGCTCAGGGCGGAGGACATTGCCGACGCCCTGGTCTGGGTTGCCAGCCGCCCGCCCCATGTGAACATCGACGAGTTGATTGTCAAGCCCGTCGACCAGGCGGCGGTGTACAAGGTGTATCGGCGAAAGAGCTGAGCCCGGGGCTGGTTTCAAGGTTAAAACCCCCTGTTCGCCCGCCAGAGGAGGACGCCGCCGACGGCTTGGAACAGGAAATTGGGCACCCAGACGATCAGGTGCGGCACGCATTCGGGCCGGGTGTCGAGGGCCTGGCCGACCATGATGAAGCTGTAATAGATGGCCACCAGGAGCAAGGCCACGGCAATGCCGATATTGGTCTCGCGCCGGTGGAGCCGAATGCCCAGGGGGATACCCACCAGGGTGAAGCCGAAGCAGGCGAACGAGAAGGAGATTTGCTGGTGGATTTGGACACGATAGGGCGTCGCCGCCGCCTGGCGGTTCTTTTGGAGTTCCTTTTTCATGGCGCCCAGTTCCTCGGGCGTCCGGCGGTCAAGGGGCGCGGGCAGATTGATCCCCTGTTCCATCTCCTGCAACCCCTCGCAGAGCTGCAGGAAGGTCATATCACTCACCTTCGGCCCCGCAGAGCCTTTCCTGGACGGTCGCAAAGACGCCCGAAACGTCAAGTACGGGCCGGAACCGGGGGAGACGACGCCCTCGGCCAGCGTCACGATCTTGTAGTCGTATAGCGTCAGCGTGGCCTCCCTGGCGGCGGCGTCCACCTCCAACCGGCCGCGCGGCGCGCGCACGATCTGATCCACATTGGTCTGGTTTTTCAAACGAAAAACCATGACCTCCTGGAGATCGCCTCGGCGGTTCTTGCCGACATAGAAGATGTAACCCTCGATGTCCTTGACAAAGCGGCCCTCGGGAATCAGGATGCTGGAGACCTGGACGTTGACACGGTCCAGCAGGCCCCTGTAAGCCACGCGGCAGCGGGGCGCGATTTCCATGTTCACCAGGGCGCTCAGGGCACAGAGCGCCAGGCTCAGCAGCAGGATCGGGCTGATGAGCGAGAGCAGGCTCACGCCGCTGGCGCGCATGGCGGTCAGTTCCTGGTCCGCACTCAACCGGCCGAAGACCAGGAGCGTGGCGGTCAACATGCCCATCGGCAGGGCGAAGACCCACACGAAGGGGATCAGCAAACCCACCGCCTCGGCCACCAGTCCGAGGCTGGCCTGGCGATTGACCAGCAGCGCCAGGATTTCCTTCAGCACGTTGCCCAGCAACAGCACGAAGGTGAAGACCGCCACAGTCATCAGCAGCGAGGCCAGGACCTGCCGGGTCAAGTATGTGTGCAACGTCTTCACGTCTTCCCTTATCGTCCGCACCCTCGGGCCAATGCGCAATCGAAAAGAGGGGCGGGTGGACGCCGCGGGCGCACTCCATAGCCGTGCTTTCGAGGCATCCGCACGACTTTGTTAACGGCCCGGACTTTGCGCCCAAGGAGAGGCAATTCCCCAATTGCGTTCTTCGCCTGTCTTGGCGGGCGTCTCGCCCGCGTTGGTTTCGAGGGCGAGACGCCCTCGATGCAGGCGAGAGGCCTGCCCCACTGCCTGCCGGCCCATGGAAATGCCTTTACCCCTCACCCGCTCGTCCCGCCGTCGGTGAGACGAATGGTCTTGGGGCGGAGGGCGCTTTTGGCGGCCTGTTCCTGGTGTTGGGTTTCCACCAGTTGCAGCCGGCGCCTGGCGGCCAGGGCCTGGGGAGTTTTGGGAAAGTCCCGGAGCAGGCGTTCCAGGGTTTTCCGGGCGGCCGGCTCGTCCCGGCGGTATTTGAGGTGCCAGGCCGCCACGAGGGCCAGCCACTCGGCGCGTTGCGAATCTGGTTGGCCGGGCATCTCGAGCAGCAGCCCCAACTGTTCGAGGGCCAGGTCAACCTTGTCCAGGTGCTCGGCGAACAGCCGGGCCAGCTTTTCCCTGGCCGGGACGCTGTTGGGAGCGCGGGTGAGTTTCTCGACGCAGAGGTTGGCCAGGACGGCGGCTTTGCGGCGGTCCAGTTCGGATTCGAGCGCCGGGGCTTGATCGAGCTGGTCGCCCAGGGCGGGCAGGGGAATGGCCTGGCCGTGCTGCTGTTCGCGCAGTTCCTCCCGTGTGGCGGGCAACTGGTTGAGCCGCAGTTGGGCCATGCGGGCCAGGTGCGTGCCGCGGCAGCGGTCGCAGAGCATTTGCAGCGCCCGCCGGGCCGCCTCGGGGTCGCCGGCCAGCTTCAGATGCCAGTCCGCCAGCCGGTGCAGGGCCAGCGCGACCTGTGAGGGCGTGACCTTGGGCTGGGCGCAGATTTCGAGGATGGTCTGCTCGGCCTCGGGCAGGTCCTGAAAATGGTTGGCATAAAGCTCGGCCATCATCATCCAGCCCTCGAAATCATCTTCGCAGTTCTCGAGTTCCCGGATGATTTCCCACTCGGCCTCGGTGTATTTGCCGAATTTCATTTTGCCAATGGCGCGGGTGTAGAGCGGGGGCCGTTTTGGCGGCGCCAGGATGCCCGGCGCGTAGGCGGCGATGGGGACGAGGATGATGGCCGCCGCCAGCCCGAGCACGGGCCAGCCGCCGATCAGCAGCGCGACCAGGGCGGGGATGAGCAACCCGACAAAACAGGTCCAGCACAGGGCCTTAAAGTTCTTGCGCGGTTGTTCCTGGAGACCCAGGCTGGTTCGGTAAACCGCCCAGCCCAGCGTCACGGCGGCCCAATAGGAACTGAGGATGAACAGCCCGTTGGCCAGGCAGCGCAGGTAAATGGGGAACCAGTTGCCGCCTTTGTTCTGGACGGCCTGGATTTCGGGCATGAAGGGCTGCAGTTCCCAGGACACGCCGAGGTTCATCACGGCCCAAAGCAAAAACGGCAGGAGCAGTCCTTTGAGCGACCAATCGCGCAGCCAGCGCCGGCTTTTGGGCCGGTCCGGCTCCGGGGTCAGCCGCCAGGCCAGCACCCAGGCGGCCCCGACAAAGACCGCGCTGAGAAAGCACTGTGCCGCGAAATTGGCCAGGGACTCGCCCATGGTTCAGGGCTTGATTGTCCGCGGGGCGTTGGAAAAGGCCAGCACATTCGGCCCCGTCGCCAATGGCCTCCGCGCACATTGGGGAGTTGATAGAAATCCTCCAGGGTGTGGAGCTTGACCTCGCGCACGGGGGCGCTCTTGGCGGGCGTTTGCCGAAGGAACAGCCGGCGGGCGATGCTCTGGTTGAGCCGGTTGGGGAAACGCAACGTGTTTTGCGCCAAATCGGCCCAAATCTCGCAGCCCTTGATGCCGTTGCTTTTGGGGCATTCGGGAAAGGCGCTCGGCGGCCCGGTAGAACTTTTCCAAATCGCCGCCGTTGGTTTCGAGCAAGTGTTGGAAGCCGGGGAGCAAATCGTAGTAGGCCGCCACGGAGTTGAGCTTGGCATTGTTGACCTGACGGGCAAACCAGGCGTCGTACTCGGGGTCGCCGCCCCACTGCGCCTTGAGCTTGGCGTAGCCCAGTTGGAGGCGGTGGAGGAGGCCTTGCTTGTCCCGGCGCAATTGCGCGCGGGGAACGCCGCGCTTCTTATGCGTGGCCTGGACTTTGCCCCATTGGGTCCGCGCATCGCCGTAGAGGGCCTCGAGTTGCGTGCGGGTGTCCAGGATCAGGTGGACGAACTGGTCGGTGCGCCCCAGCTCGGCCTGGTATTGCTCATAAGCGGCGGCATCGCCCTGGGCGCGGAGCCAGCGGCGCGCTCCTTCCTGGCCGACCGTAGTCGCGAAGGCCTCGTTGAAATCAGTGTCGCCGCGGGCAAAAACGCGCTGGTGGCCCAGTTCGTGGAAAATGACCTCCGCCAGGTCGGCGTCCGGCTCGAAGATAAAGGTGTTGAGCGCCGGGTCTTTGAACCAGCCCAGCGTGGAATAGGCCGGCGCGCCCCCGATATAGACGTCCCAGCCCTTTTTCTTCAGCCACTCGGCGTAATGGCGCGCCCCGCCCTCGGAAAAATAGCCGCGGTACTTGAGCCTGCCGACCAGGGGATACCACCAGCTCTTGGGCTGCATGGAAAACTCCGGCGCGGCCTCGACGTTCCACACCACGAATGGGCGGTGCACGTCCACATACTTTCGATAATGCCCATCGACCGGGAGCTTCAGGTGCTGCTCGGCAAAGACGCGCAGGTTCAGCAGCAGGCGCAGCCGTTGCTTGAGCCGGTCGGGCGTCTGCGGGTCCGCCAGCAGCCCTTGCACCGGCCGCGCCTGGGCCAGCAGTTCGTACTGGCCCTTGAGGGCCTGGCGATAAAAGTTCAACGTCTGGCAGCCGGAGACGGCCCCGACCACGGCCACCAGCGCCAGGGCAATCAGCCCTTTGCGAATCCGGCTCGATTTCTTTGGACCTTGATTCATTCCCAAGTGCCACTTCTCCTTAAATCGCTTTGGGCCTTTTGGCAAATGGAGAAATCTGTTGTTGAAAAGGCCGCTTCCATCTCTAAGATTAGCGGAAAAGGCGCCCGCCGACAGGCTGCCCAGACCGTTTTGAGTGTTTGGACCTGAAGGCGAAGGCGAATGAGAACCAATGCGTTATGACTGCCAAAGCTGCGACCGCGAAAGCGAACAAACCAAAAGAAACCCCTGCCGGCCGCTGGGTCGGCTATCGCCCGGAGATCAAGGTCCTGGATTGCACGATCCGGGATGGCGGGCTGATGAACAATCATCAGTTCGATGATCAGGTTGTCAAAGCGGTTTACACGGCCTGCCTGGAGGCCGGCGTTGATTACCTGGAGCTGGGCTACAAGGCCTCCCGCAAAATCATCGTCCCCGGCGAATACGGCGCCTGGAAATATTGCGTGGAGGAAGACCTGCGGCGCATCGTGGGCGACAATCCCACCCCCCTGAAGCTTTCAGTGATGGCCGATGCCGAACGCACAGATTATCGCGAGGACATCCTGCCCAAGAACCAAAGCGTGATTGATATGGTGCGCGTGGCCACCTACATCAACCAAATCCCCACCGCGTTGGAGATGGTCAAAGACGCCCACGACAAAGGCTATGAGACGACGGTCAACCTGATGGCGGTCTCCACCGTGCCGGAGTATGAGTTGGACGAGGGCCTGCAAATGCTGGCCCAGTCGGAGGCCCAGGCCATCTATGTGGTCGACAGCTTCGGCACGCTCTACAGCGAACAGGTCCAGCATCTGGTTCGCAAATATCTGCACTACTGCAAGGCCGCCGGCAAGGAAGTGGGCATGCACGCCCACAACAATCTGCAGTTGGCCTTCTCCAACACCATCGAGGGGATTGTGCTGGGCGCCAACCTGCTGGACGCCAGCCTGGCGGGCCTGGGCCGTGGCGCCGGCAATTGCCCGATGGAATTGCTGGTCGGCTTCCTGCACAATCCGAAATACAACCTCCTGCCCATCCTGCGGTGCGTGCAGGACACGATCGAACCGTTGCGCTCCAAACTGATGTGGGGCTTCGACCTGCCCTACATGCTGACCGGCCTGCTCAACGAGCACCCGCGCGCGGCCATCAAGTTCAAAGAGTCCAAGGCCAAAGGTGACATCGCCCAGTTTTATAATCAGATCTGGGAGTAGGCGGGCGCGTTCGCCAGTCGTTGGTCAGACACCGGCTTGGCGCGGCGGCGGACCGGCCAAGTGACACCGACGGCACTGGTCGCGGAAAAGCTGCGCGGCCTATTCGTAGCGCAACGACTCAATCGGGTCGAGGTTGGCGGCTTTGAAGGCCGGGTAGGTGCCGAAAACGATGCCCACTATCGAGCAGATGACCAGGCCGATGACGATCCAATCGACCGGGACCACGGGGGTCAGCTTCAGGAAATAGGCGGTCGCGTTGCCGCCGAGAATGCCAAAGACGACCCCGATCACGCCGCCCACTTCGCACAGCACGACCGCTTCCATGATGAACTGCGCCATGATGTTGCGCTTTTTCGCGCCGACCGCCCGCCGGATGCCGATTTCCCGGGTCCGCTCCGTCACCGAGACCAGCATGATGTTCATGATGCCGACGCCCGCGGCGAGCAGGGCGATCGAACTGACGACCATCACCCCGATGCGCACGGCCATCGTGAAGGCGTTGAACTGGGTGATCATCGAATCGTTGGAAGCGATCTCGAAGTCATCTTCCTTTCCCGGCGGCACTTTGCGGGCCACGCGCAGAATGCCGCGCACCTGCTCCACCGTTTCCTCGTAGCTGGCCTGGTCGCGCGCCTGGACCAGGAGGGTCAAGCTGCGTTGCCAGCGCCCGAAACGGTTCAGCCCGGTCGTAATCGGCACGACGGCGAAGTTGTCCTGGTCGCCGCCCAGCGAGCCGCCCTTGGGCTCGAGCACGCCGACGACCGAATAGTTGATGCCGTTAATCTTGAGCCGCTCGCCGAGGGGCGAGCCATGCGGAAAGACGGTCTTGGCCAGGCCGTGGCCCAGCACGCAAACGTCCCGCGCCCCGTCCACGTCCATGTCCAGCAACAGCCGGCCTTCGCCCAGCATCCAGTTGCGGGCCAGGAAACTCCCGGGCGTCTCGCCGAAGAGTGCCACGTTTGGCGCCGTCTTCTTGTAGCGCGTCTCGACCTGCCCGCCCCAAAAATCCGTCTCGATGCCGATGGTGCTCGCCAGCGTGGCCTTCTTTTCCAGTTCCACTCCCTGGGCCAGGGTGATGTCTTTGCGCCGCCAGTACTTCTCGAAACCCTCCGGCCCGCCGAAGTAGATGGCCGGCCATTTCTGCACCAGGAAGGTCTGGCTGCCCAACTGGCTGATTTCCTGTTCAATGTCGCTCTGCATCACCCGCATGGCCGTCATCACGACGATGATCGAAAACACCCCCACCAGCACCCCCAGCAGCGTCAGGGCCGAACGCAGCTTGTGCGCCGCCAGGGCGCTCATGGCCATGAGAAAACTCTCCCGCAGCTCCGCCAGGAAGATCGTGGTCCGTTTGGCGCTCATGGCCCGTCACTCATTCCTCAAGGCGTCCACCGGGTTCATCAGGGCGGCCCGCCAGGCGGGGAGAAAACCGGACACCACGCCCGTCACCAGCGAGACCAGCAGGGCCAGGCCGACGATGCTCGGCGACAGCGCGGCGGGCAAAAACTTTTGGACGACCAGTATCAGCAGCCAGGCCAGGCCCAGCGCCAGGGTGCCGCCCATCAGGCAAATGCAGGCCGCCTCGATCAGGAACTGGAGCAGAATCGTCCGCCGCTTGGCCCCAATGGCTTTGCGGATGCCGATCTCCCGCGTCCGCTCGGCCACCGAGACGAACATGATGTTCATGATGCCGATGCCGCCCACAAACAGCGAGAGGCCGGTCACGAACAGGCCCACCGCTGCGATCGTCCCGCCCAGTTTATGGAACATCTTCACGAACTGATCCTGCTGGTTGATGGCGAAGTCGTCCGGGTCTTTGGGCGCCAGGCGCCGCACCACGCGCATGGCGGAGCGCACCTCCTCTTTGGCGTCGTCCAGTTGCGCCAACTCCGCCACTTTGACCCGGATTTGGCAATCCGGGTTGCTCCAAAAGGCCATCATGAACTGCTTGAGCGGAATGATGACCTGGTTGTCGAGGCTGACCAGCCCCAGAAACCGCCCTTGCTTTTCCAGCACGCCGATGACCTCGAACGACTGCCCGCCGATCCGGACCCGGTTGCCGAGCGGGGGCTCCCGGCGAAAAAGGTTGGTGGCCACTTCCGAGCCGATGACGCACACCGGCCGACCGCCCTCCGCCTCGAGGGGCGACAGGAAGCGCCCCAGGGCTACAGCGGTGCTGCTGGTATAAACGAATTGGTCGGTCGTACCGACGACCCGGACGCTGTCCGAACGGCGCTTCTTGTAATAGATCGGCAGCCCCGCGTCCACCTCCGGCACGACCGCGCGCGCCAGCGTCAAATGCTTCTCCAGCGCTCTGGCTTGGGCCGCCGTGATTGGCCGGCGCTTCTGCACCTTGCGCCATTCCTCCTCCGAATCGATAAACCAGTTGAAACGGCTGACATAGAGCACGTCCGTCCCGATGAAGGAAATGTTCTTGAGAAACGCCCGGTCCAGTCCCTGGATGGCCGAGGCCATCAAAGTCACTGTCACAATCCCAATCACGATGCCCAGCGTGGTCAGGACCGAGCGCATCTTATTGGCCCGAATGGCGCCCCACGAAATGCCCAGGCCCTCCTTGAGCTCAGTCAGGACGTTCATGGGCTCGGCACGGTCGCGCTCGCCGTTTGTTCCTCCGCTGCCCGCCGCTGGAGGCCCGCCTGCCGCTCGTCGCCGGCAATCAGGCCATCCCGCAGCCGGATGATGCGGCGCGCGTGCCGGGCCACGTCTTCCTCGTGCGTCACCAGGATGATGGTGTTGCCGTGCTCCCAAAGGTTGTCAAACAAACCCAGGATCTCCATCCCGGTCTTGGTATCCAGGTTCCCAGTCGGTTCGTCCGCCAGCAGGATCGACGGGCGGTTCACCAGCGCGCGCGCCACGGCCACCCGCTGGCGCTGGCCCCCGGAGAGCTCGTTCGGCTTGTGATGGATGCGGTCGGACAGCCCCACGTGTTGGAGCGCCTCCAGGGCAATCTGCCGCCGTTGCTCCGCCGGCACCCCGCAATAAATCAACGGCAGTTCCACGTTCCGCAGCGCGTCCGAGCGCGGCAGCAGGTTGAAGGTCTGGAATATAAAGCCGATTTCCTCGTTCCGGATTTCGGCCAGTTGATTGTCATCCATCTGGCTGACCAGCACGCCGTTCAACTCGTATTGGCCCGAGGAGGGGGTATCCAGGCAGCCGACCAGGTTCATCAGGGTCGATTTCCCGGAGCCGGACGGCCCCATGATCGCCACATACTCCCCACGCTCGATGGCCAGGGAAACCTCCCGCAACGCGTGGATGGTCTCCGCCCCCATCTGGTAGCGGCGCGAGATTTTCTCAAAGCGAATCAGCGGCATGGGACGGAACGAAGCGGTTCACTCACTCTTTTGCCCTTCCTTCTCGTGGTCCGGGCCGACCACCCCTTTGCGGATCTTCTTGCCATCCTCCAAATCGCGGCTGATGGCCCGGAAGCCGCCCGAGATCACTTCCTGCCCGTCCTGTAACCCTTCGGTGATTTCCCAATAGGAATCGTCGCTGATGCCGATCTTGACCGGCACCATTTTCGCGTGGTCCCCCTCGGCCACGAACAGAACCTCGATGGGCTTGGGAGCTTCCTTGGTCTTCTTGTCCGTCGCGGGGGCGTTGGTCCCCGCGGCCGCCACGGCATTGGTGGCGGCGGCCGCCGCACCGTTGGTCGCCCCGCTGACACTGCCAGCCTGGACAGGAGCATTGGTCTTGCCCGCCCGTGCCGGGGGATCGGGCTTGGCCGCCGCGGAATTGGTCTTCGACCGGGTCGTCTTGGAGTGGTCGCCCTTGGCGAGCTTGGGGTCGGGCTTCTTGTCTTTGGGCATCCGGGTCGTGACGCAGGCAATGGGCACCGTCAGGACGTTGGTCCGGGCACGGGTCTCAATCTCCGCGGTCACCGACATGCCCGGCCGGAAGGTCTCCTTTTCCTTAACGCGGATTCGGACTTCGAACTTGGTGGCGTCCGGGCTGCTGCCGCCGCTGGAGAAGCCGGCGCCTTTGGACGAATTCGCAATTTCGGTCACCACTCCGTTGAATTTCTTGTCTTTGAAGGCATCCACCTCCAGGTGCACGCATTGGCCGGGCGCAATCAGCACCACGTCCACCTCCCCGATGTCCACCCGCGCCTCCATCTCGTTTAAATCCGCGATCGTCATCACCTCGGTGCCCGCCATCGTGGCCGTGCCCACCACCCGCTCGCCCGCCTCGGAGTTCAATTTGCTGACCGTTCCCGTGAGCGGCGACAGGATGGTGGTTTTGCCCAGGTTGTCATCGGCACTGGCCACGTTCGCGCGCGACATCTCCACCTGGTGCTCGGCGCTGGACAGTTGCGCCTTGGCCACATCGTAGTCGGCTTTGGCCCCGTCGAAGACCGAGCCTGAAACCAGCTTCTGCGCGAACAAATCCTCGTTACGCTTGAACTCCGCGGCCGCCTTGATCAAGTTGGCCTCCGCGGTGGCCTTGCCGGCCAGGGAGGATTGATAGCCCGCTTCGGCCTGATTGCGGGCCGCCTGGTAAAAGTCCGGTTTGATCTTCAAGATCAAGTCCCCTTTCAGGACATGCTGTCCCTCCTTGACGGGCAATTCGATGATCTCACCGCTCACCTCCGGGCTGATATTGACCTTCACCACCGGCTGGATTTTGCCGTTCGCCTTCACCGTCTCCACCAGGTTCCGCCGCGTGACCTTCTCCGTTTGCACGGTGATGACGACCTCCCGTTTCCGGAAGAACGCCACCGCTGCCAACCCGGCCAGGACCAGGCCGATGACGGAGAAAACAATGAGTTTCCTGCGCTTTTTCGACTTTGCCATGTTAACTAGCTATTAAGACACGTCTCGGCCCGGTTTGTTTCATTACAAAAGGCCGGCCCATATGTAATTCGTTCCTCAGCCCGCAGTCAAGCCGCCTCAGCGCCGGCCCGGCGCTGAGCTTCCCGTTTCAAACTAAGGTTCAGTCAGAGGTGACAGAAAGCCAGACAGTCGAGGGTGTTTGCCCCAGACACGTCGGGAACCCTGGCAGGCAGGCCCCGTGCGCTCCCCAAGCCAATGAATCGTTACGGATAACCGCTTGGCGCAGAAATCTCCTGGCCCCCGCCCCCAGCCGCCTGTAACCTTTGCCCCACTTGTTTAACCCATTTAACCCATTTTCAATCCATGACCCGCGAGCAAGCCCTCATCATTCTCAAGGAACATACCCAATCCGAGTCCCTCCTCAAGCACGCCTTGGCGGTCGAGGCCGCCATGCGCCATTACGCCCAACGCCTGGGCGAGAACGCCGACCTGTGGGGCGTCACCGGGCTGATTCACGATTTCGACTATGAACGCTGGCCCAACCCGCCCGAGCATACCCGCCAGGGGGCCCGTGTCCTCCGGGAACGGGGCGTGGAGGAGGAAATCGTCGGGGCCTTGCTCTCGCACGCCCAATGGAATTGGGAGCAGTACCCCCTGGACCGTCCCTTGCGCAAAACGCTCTTTGCCGTGGACGAACTTTGCGGCTTCATCATGGCGGTCGCTTACGTGCGCCCGGAGCGGCTGGCGGGCATGACCGCCAGCAGTGTCCGCAAGAAAATGAAGCAAAAGTCCTTCGCCGCCGCCGTCAAACGCGAGGACATTGAGCAAGGCGCCCAGTGGCTTGGCCTGCCGCTGGACGAACACATCACCCACGTCATCACGGCCATGCAGGGCATCGCGCCGGAATTGGGCCTTTAGCCCGGTTCGCTGCGGCCAGCCAGCGCGCCGACCCACATGCCAGGCACCTGATGGCGCAGCCGCCAGGCCTTGAAACCCTGGAGCAAGGCGCGGAGTTGGGTGGTGACCGCGCGCACTTCCTGCTGATCATCGCTGAATCCGTCTGGCCGATAATCCGGCACGGCATCGTCGTCCTTGCGCACGTAAGCCAGGAGCTGGAGCAGCCGCTCACACTCCGCCCGGCTGGCGGCTTTGAAAGAACCGTTCTGGGCTGCCAGGAGCAACGCGACTATGGTCCGGCAATTCTGTTCAATAAAGCAGTGGCCCAGGTTGCCCTTGGCCAGCCTGTCCAGCTTGGCCTCAAGGTCAAGCGGCACTTGCCCCCTGGTTAGCGCCTCACGCAGGCCCTGTAACTCCTGCGCGCTCACCAGGTGCAAGCGGCCCGGGCCCAATGACGCTTGCCCCGGCCCGGACCGGATTTGGCTGGTAGCACAGTCCTCGACCAGATTGGTGGCACAAGTTTTCATACCAGGCTCCACTTTACCATGAATAGACCGTGCCTGGGGATTACAATTCCGCGTCAGTTTTCTTATGGTGGGCGCCTTCCATTTTTCCGACCCCGGCCATGCGGGTTGGAAGCTGCCTAGCTGCGCAGGGTGATGGCGCCGGTGGGACACTCCCGCTCGCAAAGGCGGCAGCCGTCGCACCGGCCGGCGAGCCAGGCGGGAAGGAGATCCCGCCGGCCCAAGACCAAGGCTTGACGCGGACAGACATCAGCGCAGACAGCGCAACCAACGCATTGGGCTGGCTCGAGGACCAGGCTAACTTTGCTCTCTATCATTCGCACAGCCAGGGACTTGCTCACTCTTGGGCGGCGGCGGCCTTCGGGATTCTTGCGCCCAGCGGGCCGTGCGGATGACGCCCATCAGCACGGCCCACCCCAGCAGCAGCAGCAAGGCCGGCCCGGTCCACCTGAAGGTGGCCATGGCCAACTCCGGATTCTTGTTGGAGCGCAGGTGCTCGAGCCCGCTCCAGAACCCGCCGGCTTCCGGGTGGAGGTCCAAGTATTCGTCACCCGCGCCTTCCATCACAAAGGTGAACCCAAACCAATTGGCCAGGCAGGCCACGGCCAGCAGCGCGAGCGTGACCACCCAGGCCTTGGAGCCAACCACGCTGCCGCCATGATAGAGCCGCACCACCAGGACCGCCGTCATCAGGACAAAGGCCAGGGGCACAAAAGGCAGGCCGATCTTGATGTCGGCCATGATGTCCATGTTGGTCAGCAGCAGGGCGACCAGCGCGATGGCCGCCAGCAAAATGTCAATCAACAAATCCGTGCCCGCTTCCCAGACCTCGCTGGCTACGCGGAGGGTCAAGCGGCTTTTCAATCGCTCCAGGTAGGCCCGCCCGGCCACCAGTGTCAGCACGGCAAAGCCGCCCAGAATGGCAAGGTCACACAGATTCTGCAGCGTCCAGACTTCCAAGGCCTTAAGGATACCCTGGGTAAACTGTGCCTGATTCATGGCTGAGTTCGGACTGTTCAGATTTGAAAGCGAAATAGCAAGCAACAGCTCACCCGAAGGTCTCTCCGTTCCAACCCCAGTTGCCGGGCCCAACGTCCGTAAAGTTGAGGTAAATGCGGTCGGGCGGCACGCCCAGGGATTCCTGCAACAAACGGCAAATCTTTTGTGCGAGCTGCCGGTTGACGCGGCCGCTCAACCCGCCAATGCTGCGGAGGTCCACAAAGGCGGCCTCACCCGGCTGGCCGGACATTAGCATCGCCACGGGGTTGGCCGTAACCATGACGTATTGCTCCGGTTTGCCGATCGTTTCGGCCACGATTTTGGACAGAGATATGAGGAGCGCCTTCCTTTTGTCGTCGGAAAGGCCGACTGTAGTTTCAAGTTTCAACAGGGGCATAATTCATTTCAGTTTGGGTTTGGCCTCACGGCGCGCGCTGGCCATACGTCACCTCCAGGCGTGCGACCTCCCGCAAACCGCCCAGGCTCACCACCTCCTTGGCGGCATCAAAGGCGGTCCACTCCCTTCCGTTCAGGCGCACGCTGGCCATCGGGGCCGCCTTGGGGTGGCGCAGTTGCAGGAGCAGTTCGCGCGGTGGCTCGCGCGCGGGAGGCTGCACCGTGGCCAGGATCCGGCCGTGGTCCACGTCCGAGATAATCTCATAGCCCACCGCCCCGAAGTGGGTCGGGGCGTTTCTGACCGCGATGCGCTGGCCCTGTGTGAGCCAGGCCCTGGGCGTGGCCCGCGCCAGCCACAGCACCTGGCCTTGCTCCATGACCAGGAGCATGCGCAGGCGTTCCAGGAAGCAAGATTCCTCGAAGACCTTGTCGGGCGGCCCGCCGGTCGTGTGCTCGCGGAAGGTGTATTCGCCCGGCATGACATCCACCGCATATTGGTTGAGCGTCGAACGCAGGAAATTCGGAACATCGCCCGCCGACAAGTGGATGTTGGCGTGCCGCTCGAGGCCGCATTGATATTGCCAACTGGCATGTGAAAACCAGTGCTCCTCCGCTTCGAAGCCCGGGGTCCGCGCGGCCACCTTCTCGTTCTCCAGGAGCAGCCGGTCCTCCAGCACGTCCAGGTGCCCTTGGGCGCGCGGGTCGGTGGCGCCAAGCAGGCCGGCCGGGCTGAGCAACGCGTTGGCCGATTGCACCGTGTCCCAATAGAGGGCGCCCACGTGGCCCTGGCAGCGCCGCCAGCCCCAAGCCCCGGAGGCAAAACCCCGGACATAGGGCGCGAAGGGGATGAATGACCGATAGGTTCCATCCCGCACGGGCACGACCGGCGTGAGCGTGATCGAGCGGTCCAGCGCCGCGGCCAGGTCCTTGCGATACGCCTCCGCCTGCTCGGCCATCCGGGCGCCCTCCGCCGGGTCCAGCCTGGTGAGCAGTTCGGCCATGTCCTTGACCGCCAGCCAGTAGTAGGCCTCCGACTCGTAGAACTGCATGTGCATACAAAGGCTGTCCGGCGTCACGACGTGCGCCGGCTCAAGACCCTTGCTCCAGAGTCGCTGCCCGCCGGGAAGATTATTGGCCAGCACCTGCCGTTGACGCAGTATCCACTGGGCGTTGGCTTTCATGCGCGGCGCGTTGGCCTTGAGCCACGCCCCATCGCCCGTGAGCCGGAAATGCTCGGCCAGCGTGAACATGATGGCGCCCGGCCCCATGCAGTGCACGGCGTCCATGTGCCCGCCCGCGCCCTCCGGGCCCACCGCATGCGTCAGACAACCCTGCCCGTCGGTAAAGTGCCCGAGCGGCCGGTCCGGCTTTGACAATCCATGGGTCCCCTGCGAAGCGCGGGGCTCCAGCGGCAGGCCCAACCATTGGTCCAGGCCGTCGGCGGCCTCCCGGTGCAGGCCCTGCAGGTCCAGGGCGCGCAGGATCATATAAGTCTCGGAGGCCAGAATCCCGAACGGGAAATCGTTGAACCGCCACTTGCCCTGGGCGTCTTTGACCGCGTGGCGCAGGATGTGCCAGGCGCCCAGGTTCCACTGGGCCCTCAGTCGCTCGCTCGGCACCTCAACTTGCATCGCCGGCCCGAACGGCGGGCGTGGAAGCGCCGGCAAATTGGCGCCCTGCATCGCGCTGACTGCCCCTTCCCAGGACTGTTCGGCGTGGGCGCGAGTTCGTTGGCGGATGGTCGTCAGGTGCTTCGCGGCCAACTCCTTCAAGAACTCCAGCGCGCTGGCCGCCTGCGAGGCCTGGGCGAAGGGCGGTGGCGAGGGCGCTGGCGGCACTGCCGCCGCCATTGGCCTCCTGGCAGTGGCGCGGACGAAAAAGCCGTATTCGGGGGCCAGGATCGGCCCGTGCTCCAGGTCCGCCGCCAGGAAAGAAAAGCTGCCCGACCGCGTCCAGACCGTCACGATCGTCCGTGCCACGTCCTCAGCCTGCCCATGATAGGGCCAAACCCTCCGCCAGCGCGAATCACCCAGGTAGAGCAAGCGCAAACGCACGCCCCGGCGCGGACCCGCCACACTGGCCGAGCGCCAGGCCGCCGGGCCGGCCAGGCTTGTGCCGGAGTCGCCCTCCAAAGGCCGGACCTCGGCCACCCTGCCGTCATAAGCTTCGATCCGCCCGTCGTAGGGCAGGGCCGCCCGCGCCGGCTCGTATCCCCACTCCAGCTCCAGGTCCATTTGCTTCCACCGGTCGGCCACCAACGCGTGCACCGCCGGCACCGCATACCCCGACGCCTCCTTTTGTCCGCGCACGGTGGCCACCACGCCCCAGGTATCAACTGGGACCGCGTAGGCATACGTGCAACCATCCGCGCTCACCACCGGCCGGGCCAGCTCCTTGACCGTGCATGGATTCCACCACGTATGCGCCCCCTCGTCGCTGCCGTCGAAACAGGAAACCACCAGTTCGTCCGGCCCGGGCTTGTTCCTGGCCTGCGCCGGCCAGCAGAGCTCCAAGTGTCGCAGCGGCCGCACCTCTTCCCACAACAGCCCGCACAGGGCCTGCTTGACGGCCGGCGCGTTCAGGTCCACGGGCCGCTCGAACGATAACTTCCCCTGCTGCATCAGCAGCACCCAGGCCTCCGGCGGGTTCTCCGCCGCCGGCCGGTCCGCCCGGTAGAGATAGGCGCTGGATGCAATGTCCGCCGGCTGGCCCGCCAGCTTGTCGCTATCCTCCGGCGCCAGCCCGCCGACCGCGACCGCCCCGCCGGCCACCCAGACCGGCACGACCATGGCCACCGCCACACGGACCGGCAACGACCGGCAAACCCGAAGCGGCGTTTCGTTGTTCACAATTGAAAACATACTTTGGTAAAGACCTTTGGGAAACCGAAAAAACGGTTTGGACTTCGGAGCTCGGGCGGCACGTTCCCAGTAGTTTCGTGGGTCTTGCTCTTATCGGTTGATCCTGCCGGGCGGCTGCGGCACCTTTGGGCCATGCGCATCGTCAAGTCGGTTCGCGCCATGCAGCGGCAGGCCCGCCGCTGGCACAGGGCAGGGGCTTGGGTCGGCCTGGTGCCGACCATGGGGTATCTGCACGCCGGCCATCTGAGCCTGGTAGAGCGGGCCCGCAAACTGGGGGGCCAGGCCGGCAAGGTCGTGGTCAGCATCTACGTCAATCCGATCCAGTTTGGGCCGCAGGAGGATTTCTCGCGTTATCCGCGCGACCTGGAGCGGGATGTCCGGCTCTGCCGCGCGGCTGGGGCGGACGTGGTGTTTGCGCCGGGGGACCAGGAGATGTACCCGCGGGCCGGGGCGGGGCCGTTCAGCACCTGCGTGGTCGAGGAGAGGCTGGCGCGCGGCATGGAAGGGGCGGCGCGCCCGACCCATTTCCGGGGCGTGACGACGGTGGTGGCCAAGCTATTCAACATCGTGCTGCCGGACGTGGCCGTCTTCGGCGCCAAGGATTACCAGCAGGCCGCCGTGCTCCGGCGCATGGCGCGGGATTTGAACTTCCCGGTGAAGCTCGTGGTGGCGCCCACGCGCCGCGAGCCGGACGGCCTGGCGATGAGTTCCCGCAACCAGTATCTCGAGGGCGATTTGCGCGCCCAGGCGCGGGTCCTCTGGCGCTCGATTCAAAAGGCCCGGGCCGCAGTGCGTCAGTCCGCAAAACCCCTGCCGGCGGCGCGGCTGAAAACCCAAGTCGAGCGGCTTATCGAGCAGGCGCCGGCGGCGCGGCTGGATTACGTGGAATTCTTCGAGCCGGAGACGCTGGTCCCGGTGGCGAAAGTCAGCCGCGGCACCCGGATGGCGCTGGCGGTGTTTGTCGGCAAGACCCGGCTGCTCGATAGCGCGAGGCTCTGACTTACCCGAGCCCCAACCTCAAATTTTCCTTTCGCTTTTGCCTGGTTGTGCCAGTTTGTGGTGCAGCGCGATGAAGACTGTCGGCCATCAATTCTCCCGTTCCGGGCGGCGCATTTCCGGTGCTCGACCCGCGGTGCGGCCGGTGAAACGGGCCCTTAACGGGAAGCGAAAGGGGTTCCGGCCCGAAAGAGCTGGAGCGACCGGGCGCTGATGTCGCGGCCTGGCTTCAAACTCCGCGTTTGGCGAGTTGTGGAATGAAAACATTCGATTATCTGGTTTTAGGCAGCGGGGTCGCGGGCCTTTCTTACGCCTTGAAAGTGGCGCCGCACGGGCGCGTGGGCATCGTGACCAAGAAGGACCGGGCGGAGTCGAACACGAACTACGCGCAGGGTGGGATTGCCGCGGTGACGAGCAAGGAGGATTCATTCGAGTCGCACCTGCGCGACACGCTGGAGGCTGGGGCGGGCCTGTGCAAGGAGAACGTCGTGCGGACGATCATCGAGGAAGGGCCGGCGCGGATTGCGGAGTTGATCGCGCTGGGGATGCAGTTCACGGAGCGTGACATTCCCTGGTCGGGCGGGGCGCGGGAGCTGGACCTGGGCAAGGAGGGCGGCCATTCCAAGCGGCGGATTCTGCACGCCAAAGACGTGACCGGGCGCGAGGTCGAGCGGGCCTTGCTGGCGGCCGTGGCGCAGCGCCCGCAGGTGGAGATTCTTGAGAATCATTTCGCGATTGACCTGGTCACGACCCAGAAGCTCGGGCAGGGGGGCGAAAACCGCTGCCTGGGCGTTTACGTGCTCGACAAGGCCACCGGGCAGGTGGAGACCTTTGCGGCGCCGGTGACGCTGCTGGCGACTGGCGGCTGCGGCAAGGTGTATCTCTACACCACCAACCCCGACATCGCCACCGGCGATGGCGTGGCGATGGCCTATCGGGCCGGGGCGGCGGTGGCCAACATGGAGTTTATCCAATTTCATCCGACCTGTCTCTACCATCCCAAGGCGAAGTCTTTCCTGGTGAGCGAGGCGGTGCGGGGGGAGGGAGCCGTGCTCAAGACGCTGGCGGGCGAGCAGTTCATGGACCGCTATCACCCGCGCAAGTCGCTGGCCCCGCGCGACGTGGTGGCCCGGGCCATCGACAGCGAGATGAAGCAGAGCGGGGCGGACTATGTGCTGTTGGACATCACGCACAGGCCGGCCCGCTTCATCATGGAGCGGTTCCCGAACATTTATCAGACCTGCCTGGGTTACGGGATCGACATCACCAAGGAGCCGATCCCGGTGGTGCCGGCGGCGCACTATCAATGCGGGGGCGTGTTGACCAACTTGGAGGGGCAGACGGACATCGGGGGGCTTTACGCGGTGGGGGAAGTGGCCTGCACGGGATTGCACGGGGCCAATCGCCTGGCCAGCAACTCGCTGCTCGAGGCCATGGTTTGCGCCCATCGCGCCGCCCAACGCTCCCTGGCGCAGCCACCCCAGCCCGCCCGAGGCCCGATTCCCCCGTGGCAGTCCGGCAAGGCGCATAACCCGGATGAAATGGTCGTGGTCTCGCACAACTGGGACGAGATCCGCCGGGCCATGTGGGACTACGTCGGGATCGTCCGCACCAACAAGCGGCTCCAGCGGGCACTCAAACGCATCGCCAACTTACAAGAGGAAATCCGGGAATATTACTGGGATTTTATCGTCACCAGCGACCTGCTGGAACTGCGGAACATCGCCACCGTGGCCGAACTAATCGTGCTCAGCGCCTTGCAGCGCCCGGAGAGCCGCGGGCTGAACTACAATTTGGATTATCCCAACCCCGAGCCCGGCTGGGCCCAGCGCGATACGGTCTTGAGGCGGTGAATTTTGACTGGCCAAAACGGCCTGGGGGTGCGATGCTGGGACGTAATCAGCAGTCACCTATTAGCAGGAGGCTTGTTATGAAACTGAATGTAAGCCGAACAGAGGTATGGGCGGCGAGTGTTGAGGATCGGCCGGGCGGCCTGGCGGACAAACTGGCCGCCTTGGCCGCGGCGGGCGCGAACCTGGAGTTCCTCATTGCGCGCCGGCTGCCCGATCCACCGGGCAAAGGGGTCGTGTTTGTGACGCCCTTGAAAGGGGCCAGGCAGGTCAAGGCGGCCACCGCGGCCGGCTTCCAAAAAACTGAGAGCCGGCATTCTGTGCGCGTCGAGGGCACCGACAAGCCCGGCCTTGGCGCCCGCATGACCAGGGCGCTGGCGGAAGCGGGCATTAATCTGCGCGGGCTCTCGGCGGCGGCGCTGGGCCGAAAGTTCGTGGCCCATCTGGCGCTGGACACCGCCGAAGATGCGGCCAAAGCCGTCGCGCTTTTGAGGAAGATGGCTTAGGGCTCGCGCAAGAATAAATTCCTAGCTCTGGCTGCTTGGGTGGAGTGTGAAGCGTGAGAGCGTAGAGCGTGGTCCCGATTCCGAATCGGGAATGCCCTCACGCTCTATCCCGATTCCGAATCGGGACTCCGCGCTCCGGACGCGAGGCGAAGGCGGTTTGTTGGAATTACGCCCAAAGCACCGAAGTTGTTCTTGCACGGGCGCTTAGCTCACCGGCGTCCGCTTATTCCACCTTGCCGGTGGCGGCCCATTCGCAGCCGCGTTGAATAAGCTTTTGGACGGCGGGATTGCGGAGGGCCTTGCCGTCATGGCCAAAGGTTTCGTGGAAGACGCGGCCTTGGCCGTACTGGACCGTGAAGGCCAGCGGCTCGGTCTGCTTGCTCCAGTCCGAATCGGCTTCCACCAGGACCTCGATGGGCGCATCGCCCTGGAGCTTGGCGTAAAGCTCGTCATCGGCCTCGAAGTCCTCGAGGCCCTGGGTGATGGGATGGTTCTTATTGGCGACGCGGACCTTGAAGGGGGCGCGCGGGCCGTGACCGGAGGTGCCCATGACCCAGCAACGCCCGCAGAGTTTGCGGAATTCAGGCCACTCTTTGAAGGAGGCGCTCGACAGGTGCGAGACGACGAAGCCCTTGCCCTTGCTCACGAAGTCCAGCAGGTTCTCCTTGCCGGCCGGCGAGAGGGTCGGCGTTTGGGCGTTGTAGAGGTGGAGAAAGACCAGGTCGTAGCGCGCCAGGCTCGGGGCCGAGTCGAGCACGCCGGCGTCTTCGCACACGCGGACCTCGAAGCGGCCGCAGGCGACCAGCATTTCTTTGATGGCCTGCGAGACCTCCGCCCAGGGATGGACCGACACGTCGTCTCCGGTGACCAGGAGCACTTTGAGCTTCTTGGGTGCTTCGGCGGCGCGGCCGAGGAATGTGAATGCTGCCACCGCCAGCAGGGCCAGGGCAGTGACCGATATTCCGAGGGTTGTTTTCAAGCGCATAATTGTTGTCATTTGGTTAAGTTTGCCGGACAGGTTGCCGACCACCGGCCGGCCGAGTCAAGCCGGAAAGGGCAATTGTTAAATGGTCCAATCCGCCAGCGGCGCCTTTAGCCCTGTCCGAGCGGGGCTTGCACCCGTTCCCAAAATGCCTGGACTAGCCGGGGAGCTAGGGTATAGAATGCCCAGGTTTAAGGTTGCGAATGCGACAGCCGGAAGCGAAAAAGCACGAAAGTTCGTCCTCGCCCACGCCGGTGAGGGTGTTGCTCGTCGACGATAATGATGTCTCGCGCATCACCACGAAGTGGTTCCTGTCCAACTTCGGTTATGCGGTCGAGAGCGTGGGTAGCGCCGAGGAGGGGCTCAGGGTATTCGACCCGGCCTTGCACGAGGTGGTGATCACGGATAATTCCTTGCTGGGAATGACCGGGGCGGAGCTGGCGGAGGCGATCAAAGCGAGGTCGCCTCGCACGCGCATCCTGATGTACACCGGGAACCCGCCTGAGAATCGCTCGTGTTTGGATTCGGTGATTCAAAGGCCGGCGCATCTGCTGGAGATCAAGGACATGGTGGACCGGCTCCTGGCCATGAATCGTCTTGAACCCTGCCAGTCCCCCCCGCCGGACGGAGCCTCCTGAACCTCGAGGCCCGGTGTTGAACCACCTCGCCCCGAAAGTGGATGGAGGCGTCCCAAAACTGCCTGTCATTTGGTCGTTATCTGTACCGGCGCGGCGCCAGCCCGGGGGAGGGGCCGGTTGGCACGAACTGGATCGGGATTTGCTGCTTACGGACTCGGTTGCCGGCGGCCTCCGCCTGGCTTTCCTGTTCAAGGTGCTGCGGACGTTGATTCTCACCTGCCAGGCCTCCTGGGCGGGCCTGAGGGCGCCGGAGAAAGGGCGCGCCCCGGCGGCGGGCCGCCGGAATTGATTGCTATTGAAGAACCCGATCGTTCATCATATCCGCAACCGTGGACTCGGCCGGATTTCGGACATCGAACGGGATGTTGGAATACTGAGGCAGGGCACTGTAAGGCTGCGGGCTGCGGACTTGTTTGATTCATGACAACGGAAGTGACTCCCAACGCCAGCCCGCCGGCCGGGGCGTGGCCCGCAGCAGCCGGGCGGTGCCTGGTGGTCGGGGAAGTGGCCCAGGCCCACGACGGCTCGGTGGGCATGGCTCATGCCTTTATCCATGCCATTGCCAATGCCGGCGCCGACGCGGTCAAATTCCAAACCCACGTCGCCGCCGCCGAGAGCGCGGCCGGCCAGCCCCGGCGGGTCATGTCCGGTGGCCAGGACGAGAGCCGTTACCAGTACTGGAAACGCATGGCGTTCACCGAGGCGCAGTGGCAGGGGCTCAAGAAGCAGGCCGATGACCGCCGGCTGCTCTTTCTCAGCTCGCCTTTTTCGCTCGAGGCGGTGGAACTGCTCGAGCAGGTGGGCGTGGCGGCGTGGAAGGTGGCCTCGGGTGAACTGTCAAACGTCCCCATGCTCGAGCGGATGGTGGCGACCCGGCGGCCGATGATTCTCTCCAGTGGCATGAGCCCTTGGGCAGAGCTGGATGCGGCGGCAAAAAAGGTTCAGGAGGCCGGGCTGGATCTGACCGTATTGCAGTGCACTCCGCTCTATCCGGCGCTCCCGGAAAAGCTCGGTCTGAACCTGCTCGCTGAGCTCCGGAACCGCTACGGCTGCAAAGTGGGGCTCTCGGACCATTCGGGCGCCATCTATGCCGGGCTGGCCGCCGCCGCCCTCGGCGCGGACCTGATCGAGGTCCATGTCACCCTCAGCCGCGAGGCCTTCGGCCCGGACGTGTTGGTTTCGCTGACCACCGCCGAGCTGCGCCAGCTCACCACCGGGGTCCGCTTCATCCGGGCGGCACTCGAGCACCCGGTGGATAAAGACGCCCTGGCGGAGGAACTGGTGCCACGGCGTGGCTCCAGCTCTCCGCTCCCACATCCTCACCCGCCAACCACCACCTCATGCATTACCTCATTACCGGCGGGGCCGGCTTTATCGGCTCCCATTTGACCGAACGGCTGCTCCAGGCAGGCCATAAGGTCACCATCCTCGACGACTTGAGCACCGGGCGCTGCGAGAACATCGCCGGGCTGGAAAGGCGCCCGGCCTTCCGCTTCATCAAGGACACCGTGCTGCACGCCGAGATGGTCGAAATGATCGTGCGTGAGTGCGACCAGGTTTTCCATCTGGCGAGCGCCGTGGGGGTCAAGCTCATCATGGAGCGCCCGGTCCAAACCATCGAAAGGATTTTCCAGGGCACCGATGCCGTGCTGAACGTCGCCGCCCGCTTCCGCAAGCGGTTCCTCCTCACCAGCACCAGCGAGGTCTATGGCAAGTCGGAGGCGATCCCCTTCCGGGAAGACGGCGACCGGCTGGAAGGGCCGACCCACAAGCATCGCTGGGCCTATGCCGCCGCCAAGGCCCTGGACGAGTTCCTGGCCCTGGCCCACTGGAGAGAATCGCGCCTGCCCGTCGTGGTGGCGCGGCTCTTCAACACCGTCGGCCCAAGACAAACCGGCCAATATGGCATGGTCCTGCCTAACTTCGTAACCGCGGCCTTGGCCGGACGGGAGATTATCGTCCATGGCGACGGCTCGCAGCAGCGTTGCTTCTGCCACGTCAAGGATGTGGTCGAGGCCCTGGTCGCGCTCATGGAGTGTCCCCAGGCGGCGGGTGAAGTCTTCAATGTGGGCAGCAGCCACGAAGTCACCATACGCGAATTGGCGGAACTGGTGGTCAAGAAGACGCAATCCACCTCCCCGATTCGGTTCGTCCCCTATGAACAGGCCTTTGGGGACGGCTTCGAGGACATGAAGCGGCGCCTCCCCTGCACCCAGAAGATTCGCGCCCTCATCGGCTGGCAGCCGCGCCTCTCCCTTGAGCAGGCGATTGACGATGTCATCGCCGAGCAAACGACCAATAGACCAAAAGGCTAGCCAGGCTGCGCCTCAGACCACCTCTGGAATCCCGATTCGGAATCGGGATTCGGGGTCAAGTCCTGATTTAAATTTGTCACTGCCGCGAAGCGGCTCAATAGGGCTCGATAGCAAGTTAAACGAGCAGGGGGGCGGGCTTGCGAGCCATAGCTCGCGCCCCCCTGCGGTCGAGCGT
>JBEKRX010000051.1:0-47343 GCA_049518415.1 Verrucomicrobiota bacterium | reverse complement strand
TACTCGTTGTCCTTGTCGGAGCTCATGTTCACAAACGGCAGCACGGCGATGGATTTCTGGTCAGGGGCGGGCGATGCGCTCGACCCGGCTGGCGAAGTCGAAGCACTCGGCGAACTCGCAACTTGCTTCGTCGCCTTGCCGGATTGATGAACGAGCCACCAGCCGACTGCAACCGCGAACAGCGCGAGGACGGCGACCCAGCCAAACTTTGTAGCCGCCGACATCAGTCGGCTCTGACTTCTTGTTCCGCCTTCCGAATTCTGACTTGCGCCTTTGAACAGAGCCTCCTCACGCCGGCTGCTCCTTTGCGTTTCCCACGGCAGCACGATGCGGAATAGCTCCATCGGCACACGGATGTTCTTAAGCTCTGTTGGCCCCAGCTTCTCCAAGCGCGCCTCCAACGCGTGGCGAATCTGCCGCTCCACATCCATCGAGATGCAAATCCCGTTCGGTCCGGCCAACGGCTCGATCCGCGAGGCGATGTTCACCCCGTCGCCATAGACATCTCCCTCCCGGTGCACCACATCCCCGATGTGAATCCCCACGCGGACCTGGATGTGACGGTCGGGGGAGCAGTCGGTATTGCGCTTGGCCAGCGCCCGCTGGATTTCGATGGCGCACTGGGCCGCTTCCAGCGCGCTTTGGAACTCCACGAAAAAGGCGTCGCCGATGGTCTTGATTTCGGTGCCGTTGAACCGCGGAAAGAGCGCACGCAGCAACCGCCGGTGTTCCTCCAGCAGCTCCAGCGCGAGGGTTTCGCTGCGCTGAGCCAGCGCGCTGTAGCCCACCATGTCGGTGAACATGATCGCGGCCAGCTTGCGTTGTTCAGTGCCGGGATTCATTGGTCGAGTCCCTCTTTCTTCACCAGCGCCTGGAAGCGCGGCTCGTTGCGCAACGGGGCGAGCGGGGGGCTCTTCTTCAGAAAGGAATCGCCGGCCGTCTTGATCACCTCCGCCCCCGCGAAGTCCCGCAGCACTTGGCGCACCCGCTCATGGTGCTGCCGGAGCAGGGCCACGCCCGCACGGTCGCCCAGGGCTTGCTTGAGCGCAGTGGACCCCACCACGTCCGAAAACAGCAACGTGACCAGTCCGCGATCGTGCCCAAGAGGCTGCACCCCTGGCGGACCACGCGTTGGTCTGGCAGGCTCAGTTTCCATGCCAGGCAGACCTTAACCGAACCCTGGCTGCCTCAAAAGCGGAAAATCAGCCTCGCCGGCATAGTTGAGGCAAAGCGCGGCCATTCTCCTCAGGCTCCACGCTCCACGCTCTCACGCTTCACGCTCCACGTCCCCGTGGCCGCCGCTGTCCAGACCCCCTTTCCCGATGCCTTCAAAGCAAGAGAACTAGTGTTAGACTGCAATGATAAGCGATGGAATGCGTCGCCGTTCGCGGTCCGCGTCGCGGCCCAATCCCGACGCGTCGGGAGAACCCAGCCCAGGGCTGAGGCCGGCAGGCCGATGCCCTGGGGCCTCATTCCCACCGCCCGCCCCGCGCCCTTAAAGGGCGCTACAGACTGCATTGGCCACATTGGCTGCATTGGCTACATTGGCCATTTTTGCCAAAACACTGGCCAGGCCCCGGTTTAAATGCAATGGCACAGCTCAGCACAAAGCTTTGCCGGTCTCCCCGGCGCAGCCAAGGGCTTCCCTGGTCCCGCCGAGGGCTGCTCCCTGCAATAGCCGCTCCCAAAGCGTCGAGGCCGAGGGGCATTTTATATGAAGTGCCGGGGAAAAGCTGCGGGTTCTTGGACGGCCTGTTGGCGGAGGACAAATGCCGTCTTTACCCAGGGCCGGTGGCGGCTTAATAGTGAGCTTGTGGAATTGAGCCGGGAACAGTTGAAGCAGCAGGCGGCGGCGCTGGCGGAGCAGGGAGTTTTTATCGGCACGTCGTCGTGGAAATACCCGGGGTGGTGCGGGCTGCTTTATGAGCGCGGGCGTTACCAATGGCGGGGGCAATTCGCCGAGGCGCGTTTCAAGCGGGATTGCCTGGGGGAATATGCCGAGGTGTTCAAGACGGTGAGCGTGGATGCGGCCTATTACAGCTTTCCGACGCGCCGGTCGTTGGAGGGCATGGCGGCGCAGGTGCCTGGGGATTTCCTGTTCGGCTTCAAGGTGACGGATGCGATTACGGTAAAGAAGTTCCCGAGCCTGGAGCGCTTCGGGGAGCGCGCGGGCAAGCCGAACGAGCATTATCTGAACGCGGACCTGTTCGCGACCTCGTTTTTGGGCCCATGCGAGGCGATCCGCCCGCAGGTGGGCCTGCTGATGTTTGAGTTCTCGCGGTTTTATCCGACCGATTATCAGCACGGCCGGGACTTTGTTGGCGAGCTGGACAAATTCCTGGGGCGCTTGCCCAAGGGCTGGCCCTACGCGATGGAATTGCGGAATCGGAACTGGCTGAGGCCGGATTATTTTGCCTGCCTCGCGTGCCACCAGGTTGCCCACGTGTTCAACGCCTGGGAAGCCATGCCGCCGGTTAGCGAGCAGATGGCGCTGCCGGGCAGCCGCCCCAACCCGGAACTGGTGGCGGCGCGGTTCCTGTTGAAGCCCGGCCGCAAATACGAGCAGGCGGTCAAGACGTTCGAGCCTTACGACTCGATTAAGGAAGAGAACCCGGAGGCCAGGGCGGCCGGCCGAGCGCTCATCACGGAAGGCCAGGCTGCCGGGCCGAGACGCCGGACTTTCGTGTACGTCAATAATCGGCTGGAAGGCAACGCCCTCCAAAGCATCTCGGCCATGCTGCCGTAAGCGTGGAGCACCCCCGAATATGAAACTTTCCCTGCGCTCCTTGTCCAGCACCGCCCTTCTGGTGGCGCTCAGCCTCTTTCCGTCGGCCTGGGCCGGGCGCGCTCCGGCGGCACCGACGGCGCCTGCCGTTGCGTGGGCGCCCGTCGGCCTGTCGGGCGGCGGTGGGATGTTTGCGCCGGCGATCTCCCCGGCGGACCCGAACCTGATGATGCTCAATTGCGACATGAGCGGGGCCTACCTTTCGGAGGACGGCGGGCGCAACTGGCGGATGCTCCACCAGGCGCAACTGCGGAGCGACACCCAATGCCGGCCGGCCTTTCATCCGTCCAATCCCGACATCCTTTACGCCTCCTGCGGCGGGCAACTCCGCCTGAGCCGCGACCGCGGGCGGACCTTTGCGCGCATTGGCGATCTCAAGGAGGGGCTGGAGGGGGAAATCGCCATCAATCCGGCCGACCCGAACCTGATGCTGACGGCGACGCGCAATGGCCGTTGCTGGCTCTCGCGTGACGCGGGCAACACCTGGACCGCCTGCAACGGACCTGCCGGGCGCTTGGTTGGGTTCCACTTTGATCGCACCCGCCCGGGCCGGGGTTTGTTCGCGGCCACGGAAAAAGGCGTTTGGGGCTCAGTTGACGGGGGGCAGACCTGGGCGGAGAAGACGCAGGGACTGCCGTGGAAGGAAATCCAGGCGTTCGCCGGCGGTTCGGAGGCCGAGGGCAAAGTGGTCATGCTCTACTGCGCGGTGCGGAGCAAGGAACAGAACGGCGAGTTCCGGGGCGGCGTCTATCGCTCGCGCGATCGCGGCGAGACCTGGGAGCGGGCGATGGGCCGGGGCCTCAACACCGAAACCAAAGTGGCCGACCAGTGGGCTTATGGCCCCATCTCGCAATACCAGCAACTGCTGGCGACCGACGCCAAACCGCTCACCGTGTACGCCTTGAACACGAGCACCGGCTTTCATCCGCCGCACAGCGACACGGTCTATCGCAGCGATGACGGCGGGGAAAGCTGGCGGACCACTTACTTCATGGACCCGCGGTTCGAACGCTACAACGTCGCCCCGGACTATGTCACCGCTTCGACGGGCCAGTCGTTCAAGGGCGGCGAGGCGCCGTTTGGAGCGGCGGTTTGCAACACGGACGCGGAGCGCGTGATCCTGGTGCGCAACGAGTGCCACGTCACCCATGACGGCGGCCAGAGCTGGTTCGGGGGCCACACTTACCCGGCGCCGGGGCAGAAACCCAAGCCCGGATCGGCCTGGGCGTGCAACGGCCTGGTGGTCACGACCACCTGGCACTACTACGTTGACCCGATGGAAACCAACCGCCACTACATCGCTTATACCGATCTCGGCCTGGCCCGTTCGCTGGATGGGGGCCAGAGCTGGGTCTGGTGGGACAGCAAGTCCTGGACGCCGTGGCGAAACACCTGTTACGAGCTGGCCTTCGACCCGGACATCGCCGGCAAGCTCTGGGGCGCGTTTTCCGACGTGCACGACATTCCCAACGACAACATCATCTCCGAGCGCCACGGCCACAATCGGCCGGGCGGGGTGTGTGTTTCGTCGGACTTCGGCGCTTCGTGGAGGTCCGAGGCCCGGGGCCTGCCGCTCAAGCCGGTGACCTCCATCGTGCTGGATGCCAGGAGCCCCCAAAATGCCCGCACCCTCTACGCCGGGGTGTTCTCCGAAGGCGTGTTCAAATCCACCGACGGTGGCCGGACCTGGACGGCGAAGAAAAGCGGGCTGGGGCACCCGGACAACTTGCGGGTCTCGCGCGTATTCCTGCACCGGGACGGCACGCTGTTCGCCATGATCTGCGGGCGGCGCGCCGGGCCGGGTCGACCGCTGGCGCCCGAGGGTGTGGGCCTCTACCGCGCCCGGCCTGGCGGCGAGACCTGGGAACAGATCAATGCCTCCCAGCCCTGGTTGTATCCCAAGGACTTTTCGGTCCATCCCCGGGACAGCAACCGCATCCTGGTGGGGGCCTGTGACGCGAGTTGGGAAGACAAATCCGGCGGCTTGTATGGGACCCAGGACGGCGGCAAGAGCTGGCGGCGCATCGGCCGCCAGGGCCCGCAGACTTTCGGCGGCTACTTCCACCCAAGCCGCGACGGCTGGCTCTACATGACACTGACGGAAGACGCCCCCGGCGCTGGTTTATGGCTGACGCGAGACGACGGGCGGACCTGGCAGGCCTTCGACCAGTTGCCCTTTGCGAACATCCAGCGCGTCGAGTTCGATCCGTCCGACCAGGCGAGCCTGCGCGTCACGACCTTCGGCGGCAGCGTCTGGCGCGGACCAGTCGAGCCGTAGGGCCTGTGCAGGAATAATTCCAAGTCGCGTTCAAGATGGCACTAAGGCGCGCTTGGGCGGTGGAAGTCCTAAGAAGCAATGTCCAAAACTTCGGCGGGGTGGGGGGGTTGGGCTCCAGGTTCCTGATGCGTGCCACTCAGCGCAGGTCCCGTGGTCCGGTGGTCCTGGGGTGGTTGTTGCTGCCGGGGCTTGACTCCGGCGGGGAGTTTGGTAAAAAAAGAGCGTGTCCGTTCAAAGAACGAACGTGATGGTGTCAGAAGACAGATTGTCAGTATGGAACCTAGGTTAAACGACATTCAGTGATCCTGCCGGGTTGCAGTCCTCCGCACTTAGTTTTGTTGAGCAGACGTGAGTTTATGAACCAGAACAGGCTATTCGTGGGCAACTTGTCCTATCAAACGATGGAAAAGGACCTGGAGGATTATTTCTCCCAGGCGGGCGTGGTCACGGCGGTGAATCTGATGCTGGACAAGGTTAGCGGGAGGTCACGGGGGTTTGGGTTTGTGGAATTTGCCACGCCCGAGGAGGCGAGCCGGGCGGTGGAGCAGTTCCACAACAAGGAGTTCCAGGGTCGCGCCCTGACGGTGAACGTGGCGCGCCCGCGCGAAGAGCGGGGTCCGCGCGGGGATGGCCACGCCGGAGGCGAAGGGCGTTGAATTTGCGCTGTCGAGGTTGCCCCCGCTGGACTGGCCTGGCGGGCAAAGCAGGTTTGGGAATGAGATTGACAGAGGCGGGGGGCAACCGTAATGTGAAGGACAAATAGCGTTATGGCTGACAATATCCCCAACGTTCCGGGCGGCGCAGCGCCGCCGAAGAAAGAGACCGGAAAGGTCCAACCCAAGAAGGAAACTGTCCGCATCAATTTGCCGCCCAAGCCTTCGGCCGCGCCGACCATCAAGCTGCCGACCCTGCCGCCCGGCGGGCCGGCGGGCGGGCCAGGGGGCGGGCCGGCCGGGGCGCCGTCGGCGGCGGCGGCTCCGAGCGGCGCCGCCCCAGTCCCTCATGCAGCGCCAGCGGCGCCGCGCGCGACGGCGGCGCCGACGGCTGGCACGGCTATGCGGCCGGGGCCGGTTGGCGCTGCGGCTCCACGCCCGGTGGCGGCGGCCCTGGCTATGCCGACGGTGAGCACGCTGGACAAGGTGCTGGCCATCGGCGCGGCGATCGCGGGCATCGCCGCGGCGGCAGGCACAATTTACGTTTGGATGTTGGAGGGCCCCAAATAGGGGAGAATCCGGGGGTTTTTTCGGTGGTCGAAGGCCGCTGGCTTCAGGGGAGAGGTTGAGGCGCAAATCAGGTCTTGGAATTGGTTATGGCAGCTTCGAATATTATTACTTTGACGCAGGACAATTTCGCCAAGGAAGTGCAGGAGTCGCCCGGGCCGATCCTGGTCGACTTCTGGGCCGAGTGGTGCGTGCCTTGCAAGATGCTCGCCCCGATCCTCGATGAATTGGCCGGCGAGTACGATGGCCGAGTCAGGTTCGGCAAAGTCAACATCGACGAACACCAAGCCCTGGCGGCCCCATTCAACATCCAGTCCATCCCGACGCTGCTGATATTTCACCACGGCCAGGTGGCCGAGCAGATCGTTGGCCTGCGCAGCAAGAAGGACCTCAAAACCCGCTTGGACCGCGTGGCGGGGTAATTCCAATTCGCGTTGGAATAGTCGCCGTCAAGAAATAACCTTTGCAACTTGACTGGTTGTTTTGGCGGCTGGCGGCGTGGCTGGCTCGTCATCCCGACAGGTCGGGACGGATTTGCTCCTGGCTCGCGCCTGGCCAGGCGCCCTGAAAAGGCCGAACATCGTGCCAACCAACTACGCACCATGGCCCTGATCATCACGCCCGGGCAGTTTTCGCGGCGCGCTGAGTTTTATCAGCAACTCAGCGGGCTGACGTCTGCGGGGCTGGGGCTGGTGGCGGCCCTGGGACAACTGGAGCGCAAGCCGCCCGCGCGCTCCTATCGGGAGCCGATTCGGCAGACGCTCCAGGGGCTGGCGGAGGGTTCCACGCTCACGGAGTCGCTGGGGCGGCTGGACTGCCGGTGGCTGCCGGCCTTTGATGTAACGCTACTGCAAGCGGGGGAACAGAGCGGGCGCCTGGATGCCTCCTTCCGGCTGCTGGCCGACTACTACGCGGACCGCGCGCGGATTGCCCGCCAGTTAATCGCTGACCTGACTTACCCGGCCTTCGTGTTTCACTTCGCCGTCTTTATTCTTCCGTTCTCGCAGTTTTTCCTGTCGGGCAACTGGGTCAGGTATTTGTGCCAGACCGCCGGGGTGCTCGTGCCGATTTACGCCGTGATTGGGCTGGTGGTTTATGCCGCCCAAAGCCGGCATGGCGAGCGCTGGCGCGCGTTGGTCGAGCGCGTCCTGCACCCGGTGCCGGTGCTGGGCATGGCCCGGCGCGACCTAGCCCTGGGGCGCCTGGCCGGGTCGCTGGAGGCGCTGCTCAATGCCGGGGTGAGCGTGGTGGAGGGCTGGGAACTGGCGGCGGCGGCCAGCGGCTCACCGGCGCTGCGGCGGGCGGTGCTGGCCTGGCGGCCACAGGTTGAGGGCGGCCAGACCCCGGCCGAGGCGCTCGGCGCCTCGCGGCAGTTTCCCGAGCTCTTTGCCAACCAGTATGCGACCGGCGAAATCAGCGGCCGGTTGGATGAGACGCTGGGGCGCCTGCACCGCTACTACCAGGAGGAAGGCTCGCGCAAACTCCATGCCCTGGCCCGCTGGTTCCCGCGCGCCGTTTACCTGGTCGTCATGATCCTGATCGCTTACCGCATTGTCAGTTGGTGGGGCGCCTACTTCCAACAAATCCAAGACGTGGGCAAGTTCTGAGCGGGCCATTTCAGAAAACCGCTAACGTATTCGGCAGTTTTTTCGACAAAATGGCCAATGTAGCCAATGCAGCCAACGTGGCCAATACAGGGCGTCTTTTGCGCCTTAATTGGGATCGAAGCAGGGGCGCGTGGCGACCGGCGTCCCTACGTCGACCCCGCGTGAGGGTTGTAAGAATTTAATTTCTCGGCCACTGTTTTTGGGGCATGGTATAAGTATGGGCAAGCGTCGTGAAGCGCGCGAACGCGCGGTGCAGTTTCTGTTTCAGTATGATTTGAACCCGTCCGAGGACCTGGACCGGGCCCTGGACGAGTTTTGGGAATCGCAGCGGGCGGCGGCCATCGCGGAGGAGAAGGCCCCCGCGACCTGGGGCGAGGCGGTGGAGTTGCCGCCGCCCACCAGCGAGGAGGAGGCGGTGCGCCGGTTTGCCGAGCCGCTGATTCGCGGGGCACTGGCACACCGGGAGGAGGCGGATGCGCGGATCACAAAACACGCCCGGAACTGGGAATTGCACCGCATGGCGGCGGTGGACCGCAACATTTTGCGCCTGGCCATCTACGAGATGCTGCACCGGGAGGATATCCCGCCGGTCGTGAGCATCAACGAAGCGGTGGACGTGGCCAAGAAGTTTTCCACGCAGGACAGCGGCAAGTTCGTGAACGGCATCCTGGACAAGGTCAAGAGCGAGTTGATGCGCCCGGGGAGGGTGGTCGAATGAGTTGCCGCTAACGAGCGTTAGCGATTGGCAATAGAGCCTGGGCCATGTTTGCCGACCTGCATCTGCACACGCGCTTTTCCGACGGGACCTGGTCGCCCGACGAGTTGGTGTCGCAAGCCTGCTGCCACGCGCTGGCAGCGGTGGCGGTGACGGACCACGACAGCGTGGAGGGCTGCGCGCCCATGGCGGTGGCGTGCGCGGCGGCCGGGCTGGAATTCATCCCGGGCACGGAACTGACGGCCGAGCAGGATGGGGACGAGATTCATATCCTGGGCTACGGTGTCGAGCCGCGGGACCTGAAGTTGCTGGCCGAGATAGCCAAATTCCAAAGCGTGCGGCAGGACCGGATTCGCGAGATGGTGAGGCGGCTGAACCGGCTGCGGGTCCCGCTGGCGGCCGAGGCGGTGTTTGCGCTGGCGGACTGCCGGGCGCCGGGCCGGCCGCACGTGGCGCGCGCGCTGGTCAAAGCCGGGCTGTGCGCGAACCTGGACGAGGCCTTCGAGCGGTTTCTCAAAAGGAACCGCCCCGCCTGGGTGCCTAAGTTCAAGATGTCGGCGGCGGAGGCCATCGGGCTAATTCACCACGCCGGCGGGGTGGCGGTGCTGGCGCACCCGGGGTTGAACCGCAGCGATAAGGTCATCCCCGGCGTGGTGGAGGCCGGGTTGGAGGGCATGGAATGCTTCCACCCGAAGCACCCGCCCGCGGAGGTGCGGCATTACCTGGAGGTGGCCGCCCGTTTTCAGCTCGTGGTCACCGGCGGCTCGGATTGCCACGGCGCCAGCAAAGGCCGACCGCTGATCGGCACGGTGAAGCTGCCGTATCACTACGTCGAGAAGCTCAAGACCAGGATGGAGGAACGAAAGGCCGGGCTTGCCAATGGGCGCGCCGCCCTTCATATTTCGCACTGAGTCATGGGTTTATTGGCCAAATTCAAGGCCGGCCTGCAAAAGACACACAACAAGCTGGCGCACGAAATCACACGCATCCTCACGCGGTCGCCCCGGCTCGAGGCCGAGGCGCTGGAGGAACTCGAGGCCGCGCTCATCGGCGCGGACCTGGGCATGGTGGTGACGCGGCAGATCATCGCGGCCGTCAAAAAGTCCTACGAAACCCAGGGCGCCGGGGGCCTGGACGTGTTCACTATCGCCGAGCGGGAAGTGGAGAGCAGTTTGGCCGGGGACCACTGGGAATTGGGGCGGGCGCCGGAGGGGCTGACGGTGGTGTCGATTGTGGGCGTGAACGGGAGCGGCAAGACCACCACGGCAGCCAAGCTGGCGCACCTGGTCCAGTGCCGCGGGGAGAAGGCGGTGCTGGCGGCCTGCGACACCTTCCGGGCGGCGGCCATCGAGCAACTCAAGGTTTGGGGACAGCGGCTGGGGGTGCAAGTGATCGCCGGGGCTTACGGGGCGGACGCGGCGGCGGTGGGGCACGACGCGGTGGCGGCGGCGCAGGCGCGCGGGGCGCAGTATCTGTTTGTGGACACGGCCGGGCGGCTGCACACCAAGCACAACCTGATGCAGGAACTGCAAAAACTCCACCGCGTCCTGGGCAAGCAATTGCCCGGCGCCCCCCAGGAAGTCCTGCTCGTGCTCGACGCCACCACCGGGATGAACGCCCTCAACCAGGCCCGCGAGTTCAACAAGGCCGTCCCCCTCACCGGCCTCATCGTCACCAAGCTCGACGGCACGAGCAAAGGCGGGATGGTGGTCGCGATCCAAAAGGAGCTCGCCCTGCCGGTCAAGTTCATCGGCTTGGGCCAGCAGCCCGATGATTTGCAGCCGTTCAACGCCAAAGAGTTTGCCCAGGCGCTCTTCGCCGAGGCGCAATGAGAGGTGTGACGCTCGCATTTTTCCGACGCGGGTGGAAAGATGAAAGACCAGTGTTTTGGCGAGACCAACGGCGAGCGCAATTGGGGTTTCGGCCTTCGGATTTGTTTTGGACCTCGGCCTTGGGCCTTGGGCCTTGTCAAGCATGCCCACGCACGCTAGTTACATGCGCCTGGCCCTGCGGCTGGCCCGCCGGGGCTGCGGCACGACTTCCCCCAACCCGATGGTCGGGGCGGTCGTGGTCCAAGGCAGCCGAGTGATCGGGCGGGGCTGGCATGAGCGGGCTGGGGGGCCGCATGCCGAGATCACAGCGTTGCGGCAGGCGCAGCAAGGGAGACACCGCGTCCGAGGGGCGACGCTTTATGTGACGCTGGAGCCCTGCAGCACGCGGGGCCGGACGCCCCCTTGCACGGAAGCCATCATTGGGGCCGGCCTGAGCAAGGTCGTCGCGGGCGCGACAGACCCCAACCCGCGCCATGGCGGGAGAGGTTTCACGATTTTGCGGCGGGCGGGCCTGGCGATGGTCCACGGGGTGTTGGCCGAAGAATGCGAGCGGCTCAACGAGGCCTTCAACCATTGGATCGTCCGCCGCACGCCGTTTGTGACCGTGAAAGCCGCCATGACCCTGGACGGGAAAATTGCCACGGCTGCCGGGGAGTCGAAATGGATTACCGGGGCAGAGGCCCGCCACTGGGGCCTGAAACTGCGGCAAGGCGCCGATGCGATCCTGGCGGGCATCAACACCGTGCTGGCGGATGACCCCAGCCTGACGGTCCGGGTCCGTGGCCGCCAACGGCGGCGGATTGTGCTGGATGCGATGGCGCGGACGCCGCTGGGGGCCAAGGTGGTGAGTGACGAGCAGGCGGCGCTGACGACCATTGTGGTGAGCAAATCGGCCCCGAAAGAGCGCGTGGCGGCGCTGGCCGGGCGGGTGAAGGTGCTCGTGGCGCCGGTCGCCAAAGGGCGGCGTCGGCAGGCCGGGCGCGGCGCGCCCGGCCCACCGCGGCTCGACCTGCGCTGGCTCCTGAAAAGACTCGGGGCGGAAGAGGTGACGAGCCTGCTGGTGGAAGGCGGGGGCGAAGTGAACGCCTCGTTTTTGTTCGAGGGCCTGGCGCAGCGGATCGCGTTTTTCTACGCGCCGAAGGTGCTGGGCGGACGCGAGGCACGCCCCGCGGTGGCGGGGGCCGGCGCCCGGACGCTGGACCAAACCCTGAACTTGAGCGGCACCGAATGGCGCAGGCTGGGCCCGGACTGGCTTCTGAGCGCGCGAGTTGAGAGCGGGTTGAGGGAGGGAACCAGGGCGCGGATGTGAAGTGGTATCAACGTGAGGGATGGGGATTCATTGAGAATTGAGAATTGAGTATTTGTTGTTGGTCATTGAGTCCGCGCTCTGAAAGTTCGTTGGGCGTCATCCGCGGGCACTCTTCAATAACCAATGATCGTTTTTCTCCCGATTCGGAATCGGGATTCAATTCACCCGAACGAAGCGCTGGCTGAGCGCACTTTTGCAATCGGAGCGATACTTGACATGATTACAACGAGTTTTGCCGGTCAAGAACTCTAACGCCTTTCTGCTTGCCAGCCGCCTTTCGCCCTGCAAGTTTTGGGGGTCATGTTTACGGGAATCGTTGAGGAAACGGGCAGGGTGGAGCGGGTCCAGCCGGCGGAGAAGTCAATCGAGCTGACGGTGCGGGCGCGGGTTTGCGGGGGCGGGCTCAAAGTGGGCGCGAGCCTGGCCGTCAACGGCTGCTGCCTGACCGTGGTGAAGCTGGCGGCGCGCGGGAGAGACAGGCTGGCGCAGTTCGATTTGCTCAAGGAAACCTGGGTACGGACGAACCTGCAGTTTGTCCGGCCCGGCGGTTTGGTGAACCTGGAACGGCCCTTGCGCGCCGACGGCAACCTGGGCGGGCATTTCGTAACCGGGCACATCGACGGCGTGGGGACGATCACGCGCTGGGAACGGGCCGGTCAGGACCACGTGCTCGACCTGGCGGCGCCGGCGGAGGTGATGCGGTACGTGGTGTTTAAAGGGTCGATTGCCGTGGACGGCATCAGCCTGACCGTGGCCGGGGTGCAGCGAAAGGGGTTTCGCATCTGGATTATTCCGCACACTTACGAGGTCACCGCGCTGCGCGAGCGCAAGGTGGGCGACGCGGTGAACCTCGAGGCCGACCTGATCGGCAAGTACGTCGAGAAGTTCGTCACTTGCCGGGCGGCAAATTAAAGGGGCTCTTTTCTTTGCTGGCCATGGAGGCGGGCTCGATTTCTCTGACGCGGCCCTGGGAGATTTGCTGGACTTGGCCCTTGGCATCTTTGTAGATGTAATTGTTGCCCTTGGGTTTTGGTTTGCCGCGAGTCGTAATCTGCCCGCCGCTGGTGAGTTTGATGACGTAGTGTTGGGCACAGCCGCAGAGCAGGAGCAGGCTGAGCAAGACCGGCAGCCGGAGTTTGTTCATAGCGAATGGTCTTTAAGTCTTGAGCTGTTGAGCGGCTGCCGGGGCAGAGCCGCCCGCCAGCCGTTACGCTAGCAGGTTCCTGCGCCGGGCGCAACTTCATCGGCTGAGCGCGGCGCAGCCGCAACCAGGGTCCTGGGAGAATTCCCTCGCCAGGGAAGCAGCGGGAGGCTTCGCATCCGGGGCAAACCGTGCTACTATAGCCGGCATGGCAGACTTTTCTTTGGCTGACGCGCGGCATCTCGAGGCGGCCGAGGGTTGGCTTGGACTGGGCAACCCCGCGGAAGCCAAAGCCGAACTGGACCAGGTGACGCCCGCGCAGGGCGGGCATCCGGCCATGCTGGAGCTGCGGTGGCAGGTCCACGCCGCCGCCGGCGAATGGGAACCGGCGCTGGCGGCAGCGACGGCCCTCACGTGCCTTCGGCCCAAGGACCCCAAGGGCTGGGTGAGCCGCTCGTTCGCCCTGCATGAATTGAAGCGCACACTCGAGGCCCGTGACAACCTGTTGCCGGTCATCAACCAATTCCCCAAGCACGCCCTGATGCGCTACAACCTGGCCTGCTACGAAAGCCAGCTCGGCAACCTGCCCCAGGCGCGGCAATGGCTGGCCAAGGCCTTCGCCCTGCCCGGCGGCGCCCGACTCAAGGCCACTGCCCCCAACGACCCCGACCTGGGGCCGCTGCGGGACAAAATCAACGGGGTTTAACACGAACAGGATGCCGTTGCCTCTGCGACCTGCCGGGGGCATAGGCGCTGTGCACGGGGGGGGGTTGACGGCTGCGGGATTAGGGGAAAGACTGGGCGCCGCTTTAGAGACCGGCAATCATCTGACAGACTATGCACCTGGACTTGTTAACGCTGGCGCGGCTGCAGTTTGCGCTGACGATCATGTTCCATTACCTGTTCCCGCCGTTGACCATCGGACTGGGCGGGTTGATCGTGTGGCTGGAGGCGTTGTTTCTGAGGTCGGGCGACCGCCAGTACGAGCAGGCGGCGAGGTTCTGGACGAAGATTTTCGGGGTGAGCTTCGCGCTGGGCGTGGCGACGGGCATTGTCATGGAGTTCGAGTTCGGGACGAACTGGGCCGCTTACTCGCGCTTCGTGGGGGATGTCTTCGGGTCGGCCCTGGCGGCGGAGGGGATTTTCGCGTTTTTCCTCGAATCGGGTTTCCTGGCGGTGCTGGTGTTTGGCTGGGAGAAGGTGTCCGCGCGCGCGCACTTTTTCGCGGCGTGCATGGTGGCGCTGGGCGCCATTTTTTCTTCCGTCTGGATCGTGGTGGCCAATTCCTGGCAGCAGACGCCGGCGGGGTTCCACCTGGTTGGGCAGGGAATGAACACGCGGGCGGAGATAACGGATTTCTGGGCGATGGTGTTCAACCCCTCGAGCGTTGGGCGGTTAGTGCACGTGCTGATCGGGGCCTACATCCTGGCGGCGTTCTTCGTGATGAGCATCTCGGCTTATTATGTCTTGAAAGGGCGGCACCTGGATTTTGCGCGGAAGAGTTTTACCGCGGCGCTGGTGCTGGGCGCCGTGATGTCGGTGGCGGCGCTGGCGCAGGGAGACCGGCAGGCCAGGAACGTGGCGACCACGCAGCCGGCCAAGCTGGCGGCGATGGAGGGGCACTTCGAGACGGGGCAGGGCGGCAGCCCGCTTTATGTGGCGGGTTTGCCGGATGAAAAGGAGCAGCGCGTGAAATACGCCCTGGCTGTGCCCGGGCTGCTCAGCTTCCTGGTGCACGGCCACGCGCAGGCGCCGGTCAGGGGACTCGACCAGGTCCCGCGGCAGGACTGGCCGCCGGTGGCGCTGACGTTCCACGCGTTCCACCTCATGGTCGGGCTCGGCTTTTTGTTCATCTTGCTAACGGGACTGGGCTGCTATTTCCGGTGGCGCGGGACGCTCTTCGAGAAACGCTGGCTGATGGCGATTTTTGTTGCGGCTGTCCCGCTGCCCTACCTCGCCAACCAGCTCGGCTGGGTGACCGCCGAGGTGGGCCGGCAGCCTTGGATTGTTTATGGCCTGCTCCGCACCAGCGACGGCTTGTCTGAGGCGGTGTCGCGTGGCCAGACCCTCGGCTCGATGCTGATGTTTGTGCTGATCTACGGGTTGCTCTTCGCGGTCTGGCTGCGGGTGCTGAACGACAAAATCCAGCGCGGTCCCGAACCGGTGCAGGCCCCGCCCACGACCACCGCCAGCGGGCTGGCGGAGGTCAGCGGCCTGCGGACAGGCACCGGCGGAGCGTCGTTGACCAGCCCGGGGGATGCGGGAGAGGCTTAAATTGGAAATTATGGACCTCAACCTCTTGTGGTTTGTGCTGCTGGGCATCTTGCTGGCAGGGTATGCGATTCTGGATGGCTTCGACCTGGGGGTCGGCATTCTGCACCTGTGCGTGCGCCAAGATGAGGAACGCCGGCTTTTGATGAACTCGATTGGCCCGCTGTGGGATGGCAACGAGGTCTGGCTGGTTACGTTCGGCGGCGCGATGTTCGCGGCGTTCCCCGAGGTTTATGCGACGGTGTTTTCGGGTTTTTACACGGCCTTTATGGCTTTGCTGTTCGCCTTGATCTTCCGGGCAGTCTCGATGGAATTCCGCAGCAAACGGGAGGGGACGGTTTGGCGGCAGTTCTGGGACGTGTCATTTTTCGGCGGGAGCAGCCTGGCCACGTTTCTTTACGGGGTGGCGGTGGGCAACGCGATGCAAGGCATGCCCATCGGGCCGGAGAAAGAATTTCGCGGCACCACGCTTGACCTGCTGCGGCCCTACCCGCTGCTGATCGGTCTGCTGGCCGTGGCCACCTTTGCCCTGCATGGCGGTCTGTATCTTTGCCTCAAGACCGAAGGCGACTTGCAGAAGCGCATTCACGCCTGGGCGTGGCGGGCGTTTGGGTTTTTCCTGGTGTTTTACCTGTTTGCCACCATCTTCACGTTGGCCGAGGTGCCGCTGGCCACGCGCAATCTCCACCAGCATCCGTGGCTATGGGTGGTCGTGGTCTTGAACGTCTTGGCGGTGGCGAATATCCCGCGCGCGCTCTATAGGAACCGGGCCGGCTGCGCGTTTGCCTCCTCCTGCGCGACCATCGGGGCGCTGACGTTCTTCTTCGGCGCTGCGCTCTTTCCCGAGTTGGCCCATTCCTCCCTGAATCCGGATTGGAGCTTGAACATTTACAACGCGGCCTCCTCGGAGAAAACCCTGGGGATCATGCGGACCATGGCCTTCCTGGGCCTGCCGTTCGTCCTCGCCTATACCGCCGCCGTCTTGTGGGTCTTTCGGGGGAAGGTTAAACTCGGGCATTCCAGTTATTGAGCGTTGGGAAGGCTATACCTCTTTGACAATGCCCCAATGAACGTCGAGGCGTTTGTCGAGGTAAAGCTTGACGGCTTTCAAGAGGGTGGCGGCCTCCAGTTGCTGGCCGGCGGCCACGATTTCTTTGAGGGACATGTGTGGGCGGACGGCGAAACAGGCCTGGGCGATGATGGGGCCTTCATCCAGGTTCATGGTGACGAAGTGAGCGGAGACGCCGATGATTTTGACGCCTTGCTCGTAGGCCTGGCGGTAGGCTTGGGGCCCGGGAAAGCTGGGCAGCAGGGAAGGATGGATGTTGAGGATCTTGTTCTTGTAGCGCCAGACGAAGTTGGGCGAGAGGATTTTCATGAAGCGGGCCAGCACCAGGAAATCAATCTCCTGCTCGTCGAGGGCGCGCAAGGCCCTGGTTTCGGCCGCGAGCCGGTCTTCCCAGGGGACGTGGACAAAGGGCACCTTGAAATCGCGGGCCATCGGCTCCAAATCGGGGCGATTGGACAAGACCAGGGCGGGTTCGGCCTTTTTGAGGCGGCCGGACTGGTGGGCCTGGATAATCTTCTGAAAGCAATGCGGTTCTTTGGTCACCAGCAAGGCCAGGCGCTGGCGGCGGCGCGGTTCGGTGAAGCGGACTGTAATTTCCATGTCCAGTTGTTGGGCGAGCTGGTCCAGGCCGGCGCAGAGGGCCGGGCGGTCCAAGCGGCCTTCTTTCCAGGAGGTCTGGACGGTCATGCTGAAGCGCCCGCGCGTGACTTGCTCTTCCAGGGCCTCGATATTGCCCTGCTGGTGGAAGAGGAAACCGGTGATGCGGGCAACGACCCCGGTCTTGTCCCCGCCGATGACGGTGATGGTGGCGAATTGTTTCATGGGCAAATACTTTGACCCGCGGCGCAACTTTTCTTAGTTTGATTTGTATCACAAGACTAATGATGAGTCAAAAGAGCAGATGGCTTTTGTATCATTGAGAGAGTTTTTGGCCCGGATGGGCCTGGCCACTCCCGGGCAATTCCAGGAGTGGAGCCGGGCCTGGCGGGTGGCGGTGGAAAGCGGTTCGCAAGAAACGCTGGTGGCCTTTATTTGCCGTGAACGGGGCCTGGCGGAGGACGCGTTTCTGCAGGAGCTGGCCAAGGCGCTGAACTGGCCGTACCTGGACCTGCCCAGGCTGAAAGTGCCGGCCGAGGCGCGGACCCGCATTTCCACCAAGGTGGCCTTTCAATACTCGGTCATCCCGACGCAGCTTACGGAGGGGACGCTGCAAGTGGCGGTGAGCAACCCGTTTGACACGGCGATGCTCAACGCGGTGCGGTTCGACGCGCGGGGCCTGGTGCGGCTGGCGCTGGCACCCAAGGCGGAGATCGAAAAGGCGCTGAAGAATTTTTACGGGGTGGGCGCCGACACCCTGGGGCAGATGGGCGAGCAAGAAGACCTCCTGGTGGACCTGGAACTGCCGGCCGACAAGGAAATCACGGAGAGCGACCAGGAGGCCAGCGTGATCAAGTTTGTGAACCAGGTGATCTGGGAGGCCTTCAAGGACCGGGCGACGGACATACATTTCGAGCCGGCGGAGGACGAGTTGCGCATCCGCTACCGCATCGACGGCATCCTGCACCAGACGCCCATGCCGCCGCAGCTCAAGCGTTTTCAGGCGGCCCTCATCTCCCGCATCAAGGTCATGAGCGGGATGAACATCTCCGAAAAGCGCCTGCCCCAGGACGGCCGCATCAACGTGCGCATCAAGGGGGAGGAAATCGATATCCGGGTGTCGACGGTGCCGACCGTCTATGGGGAGAGCGTCTCGCTGCGTTTGCTGACGCGCGGCAAGATCTTTCTGAGTCTGGACAAGCTGGGTTTCTCGCCGCTGGAAGAGCGGGCCATCCGCGAGATCATCGTCAAGCCGCACGGCATTTTCCTGGTCACCGGGCCGACCGGGTCGGGCAAATCCACCTCGCTCTACGCGTTTCTGAGCACCATCAACTCGGTGCACAAGCGCATCATCACCATCGAGGAGCCGGTGGAATACGAGCTCAAGGGCATCAACCAAATCGCGGTGCGGCCGGAGATTGGCCTGACCTTCGCGATGGGTTTGCGCCATATCCTGCGCCAGGACCCGAACGTGATCATGGTGGGGGAGGTGCGCGACCTGGAGACGGCCGAGATCGCGATTCGCGCCGCGCTGACGGGCCATCTGGTCTTCAGCACGCTGCACACCAACGACGCCCCGAGCGCCTTCACGCGCCTGATCGATATGGGCATCGAACCGTTTCTGGTGGCTTCGTCGGTGGAAGCGGTGATGGCCCAGCGGCTGGTGCGCACCATCTGCACGCACTGCAAGACGGAGCAGCGAGTCGAGCGGAGTTACCTGCGCCGCATCGGTTTTCCCGAGGAGGAAATCGAGACGGCCAAATTCTGGCACGGCACCGGGTGCGAGGAATGCCGGCAATTGGGCTATCAGGGGCGCATGGGCATCTATGAACTGCTGATTCTGCACGAAGTGCTGCGGCCGCTCATCCTGAATCGCGCCCCCGCCTCGACGATGGCCGCCAAGGCCATCGAACACGGCATGCGCACGCTGCGCACGGATGGCTGGAACAAGGTCAGGGCCGGCTTGACCACGATCGAGGAGGTCTTGCGGGTCACGCAAATCGAGGAGCACCTCGACGCGCTGATCGATGACACGAAGGCCGAATGAGGAAAGGGCAACGAATAACCTGGCTGTTGGTGGCCGGAGCGGGGCTGGTGGTCCTGGCGATTTGGCTGAGCGGCGTCTATCACCCTGGGCCATCTGGGGGGCAAACCGGCGCCCAGGCGGTTTCCGCAGGCGCCAAGGCCCGCCCGGCCACGAACCCGGCCCTGGCTGGGGCCCGTGCCGGGCTCCGGCCCGGCCTGGCGAGCAACTCCGCTCCGGCGGCGGCCCGCGCGCGCTTGCGGCCCGGCCCGGCGGCTAATCCAGTCGCGGGCGCAGCCCGGCCTGGCCTCGAGGCGGGCCTGCGAGCCAAGGCCGTCCCACCCGGAGCACGGGCCGGCGCCAAGGCTGGCCCGGGGACCAAGGCGGCGCCGGCCAGCCCGGCCAAAGCCGGCTCGAGGCTGCTGGAGACTCTGCGCCACTGGCAGGCCAGCCCGTCGTTTTACCCGAGGCTCGCTGCCGGCGTCTTGGGCCTGGTATTGGCTGTCCTGGTCCTGGTCCGGTTCGTCAAGTCCAGGAAAGCCGCCGCCGCCGTTCCGGCGGGGGGGCCGTCGTCGCTGGCCGTGCGGATGGCCCGGCGGAAGGCCTCGGGGGGGGCTGTCCACTCCTGCAACGTGCTGCGGGTTGGGGCCGAAGGGCGCCAGCTTTGGCAGTTCAGCGCCCGCAACGGGAGTTTTGTCTTGAATCGCGAGCAGGTGACTGTTCCGGGTCAACCGCTGCCCGCAGGCCTGGTTGCCAAGGATTGGCGGGTGCTCTTCCAGCGCAAGCTGAACATCGCCTGGCTGCCGGCCGAAGAGGTCTTTCTGCGGGTAGCCCAACTCCCGGTGAGCGACTACAGCGAGACGGTCTCCATGGTCGAGTTGCAGTTGGAGAAACTGTCGCCCATGCCGGTCAACCAGATCGTCTGGAGCGTCTATGTGCTGCCCCAGGTCCAGGCGAGCCAGCAGACGGTGATCGTGCTGGTCGTGGCCCGGAACGTAGTGGAGGAATTCCTCGGCCAACTGGAGGGCCAGGGTTTCCTGGCGGACCGGCTGGAGATGCCGTTGCTGGACCAGTTGCAGGCGACGGCCATCACGGCTGACGGGGCGTGGATCTACCCGAACACGGCGGGGGCAAAGAACACGGCGCTGGCGGCCTGGTGGTATGGCGGGGAGCTGCAGAACCTGAATTTGATTACGCTGCCGCCCGCCAATCGCGCCGGGAGCGTGAAGGAGCAGTTGCTGCAGATTGCCTGGGCTGGCGAGATGGAGGGGTGGGTGACCTCGACGCCGCGCTGGCACCTGGTGGCCGATGCGGGGGCCGCCGCCGAATGGGAACCGGCCTTGCGCGCCGGACTGGAGGAGCCCATCGAGGTCAGTGCGCCGGTTGCGGCCCCGCAACTGGCGGCCCTGACGGCCACGCGGGCCACGCAGGCCGAGGCGCAGGCCAATTTGCTGCCAGTCGAGTTTGCGGCCCGTTACCGGCAGCAATTTGTGGATCGGCTGTGGATGGGCGGGTTGGGGGCCGTGGTGGGGCTGTATATCATCGGGGTGGCGATTTACCTGGTGGCCCTGGAGGTGGCCCTGTTCCGCACCCGCAGTGTCGAGCAGGCGGTGGCGGAGTTGGCTCCCAGCTACACCAACGCCCTGCAGGTCAGGGCCCGCTACGAGGTCCTCAAAGACCGGCAGGAGCTCAAGTACGCGGCGCTGGATTGCTGGCGGGCCCTGGCCGAGTTGCTGCCCGACAACATCACGCTGGAGGGCTACAATTTCAGCGAGGGCAAGCGGTTGAGCCTCAACGGCACGGCGCCGGCCGACGAGCAACAGCGACTCCTCCAATTCGAAGGGGCTATGCGCAAGTACACCAAAGACGGCCAGGTGCTCTTCGATCCGAGCAAGATCGAAAGCCTGAACATGAGCCGCAGTGGCGCCGGCAGCCAGACGGTGAACTGGAACGTGACCTTCGAGCTCAAACGGGTGGAGGCGCAATGAAGAGCTACCTGGATAATTTGGCGCCGTTCGAAAAGCGCCTGGTCGTCGGCGTAGGGGTGGTGCTGTTCGTGGTCTTCAACGCCTGGTTTGTGGTGCCGCACTTCTCGGATTGGGAGCGGGTGGGGTTTCGCAGGGAAAAGGCCCAGAAAAAGCTCCTCCTGTTTAATGCGGAGATCGAGCAGTTGAAGACCTACAAGGCCAGGATCGAGCAGATGAAGGGCGAGGGGTATCTGGTGCCGGCGGAAGATCAGGTCCTGCATTTTGCGACCGAGGTGCTGACCAAGGCGGCGCAGAGCGGCGTGTCGCTCTCCAGCTTTTCGAGAGTCACTCAGCGCACCAACAACCAGTTTTTCCTGGAACAGTCCCAAACGGTCACTACGACCGCCAAAGAACAACAACTGATCGCCTTCCTTTACAACCTGGGCTCCAGCAACTCGCTGATTCGCGTCCGCGACCTGGGACTGCGGCCGGACGCGCCGCGGCAGCAACTCAACGCCAACATCAAGCTGGTGGCCAGCTATCAGAAGAACCTGCCCGTCCGGGCCGCCCCCGCGGCGGCCGCCAGAACGGCAGCGGCAGCTTACAACCGACCAATAACTTCAACCCAATGACCGTGAAAACGATTCTGTTCACTTTCTTGCTCAGCGGCCTGGGCCTGTGGGCCCAAACGCCGACGCCCCCGGCGGCCCCGGCGGGCCCCGTAACCAACACCCTCGGTCCCGGCCCGACGCGCGACCCGCTCTCGCGCGCGGCGATGCGAGCGGGGTCGCTGGCCAGGACCAATGCCCCGGCGGCGGCCACCAATGCCGCGCCCGGGGCCGCCGCTCCGCCGGCGCCTGGCGCCGGGCTGGGAGCACCCCCGCCTTTGGGGCGGGCGCCCCAGCCCGCCATTGGGCCGCCGGGGACGGCTGGCCCGGCCGCGCCGCCCGCTCCGGGCGCGACGCCAACTGCGCCGCCCGCCCAAACCGCCGCGGTCACCCTAGCGGCCGGGTCCACGAATCCGCCGTCAGAGGAACTCCTGGGCATGATGAGGCTTCAGGCGGCCGATTTGACCCAGGTGTTGGATCTCTATATGGAATATTCCGGCCGAACCGTTTTGCGTCCGTCCACTTTGCCGGCGCCGCAAATTACGTTGGTGCCGAACCCCAAGGCTCTGTTCACCCGGAAGGAAGCCGTCCAGATCCTCGATACTGTGTTGGGGATGAATGGCATCGCGATGCTGAACGTCGGCGAGAAGTTCGTAAAGGCGGTGCCGACGGCTAACGCCGGAGGGCAGGGCCAGCCGATCGCCAAGGAACCCGGCGAGGGCTTGCCCGAGCTGGGGCCGTATGTGACCTACGTGGTGCAGTTGACCAACGTGCTGCCGAGCGCAATTGTGGCCGCGCTCCAGCCCTTTGCGAGCGCCGTCCCCAACGGGATCCTGCCGATTGACACCAGCCAGGTCCTGGTGTTGCGCGATTTCAGCGAGAACGTCAAACGGATGCTGGAACTGGTCAAGAAGATTGACGTGGTGATACCTTCGGAATTCGTCTCGGAAGTGATCCCCATCAAGTACGCCATGGCGTCGGATATTGCTGGCGCGCTCAACAGCCTGAGCAGCGGCGGGGGCGCGACGACCCTGGGGGGCGGCGCGGCCGGCGCCGGGGGCCTCGGGGCCGGGGGTCGGGGCGGTCGGGGCGGCGGCATGGGCTCGCGCATGGGCGGGGGCTTAGGCCGCACCGGCACGGGCATGGGCATGGGCTACCCCGGCAGCACCGCGGCCGGGGTGAACCCGCTCGGCGCCACCGCCCCAGGCGCCCAGGGCGCCGGCGCCAGCTTCACCGACCGCCTCCGCGGCATCATGAGCCGCGCCGGCGCCACCGCCACCGGCGAAATCCAGGTCATCGGCCAGACGAAAATCATCTCGGACGAGCGGACCAATTCGCTGCTCATCTACGCGTCGAAGGAGGACATGAAGACGATCAAGCACATTATCGAGCAGTTGGACATCGTCCTGGCCCAGGTGCTGATCGAGGCGGTGATCATCGAGGTGTCGCTGGACGATTCGAGGAACCTGGGCGTGAGCTACCAGGAGGCCAAGGGCCACGGCCTCGGCCACTACTTCAACGGCATTGGCGGGGTCAACAACGGCAACATGCTCTCCCAGAGCAGCTTCCTGTCCGGGGCGGCGACCAACGCCGCCGGCAACCTCCCCGGCGGCTTCAGCTACCTGGCCCACCTGGGGCAGGACCTGGATGTGACCCTGACGGCGGTGGCGAGCGACAGCCGGGCGAAGGTCCTCCAGCGCCCGGTCATCCAGACCTCGCACGGGATGGAGGCCAACATCTTCGTGGGTGAATCGCGGCCTTACCCGACCGGCAGCTACTACGGTGGCGGCGCTTACGGCGGCTACTCCTCCATCCAGCAGATGCAGATCGGCGTCACCCTGGACGTGACGCCCTTGATCAACGTCGACGGCCTGGTCGTGATGCAGATCAGCCAGCAGATCGACAACGTCTCCGGCACTGTCAATATGCCCAATGTTGGCGATGTGCCAATCACGAGTTCGAAATCGGCCTCGGCCCAAGTCTCCGTGCGCGATCACGAAACCATCATGCTGGGCGGCTTGATCGAGACGACCAAGAACCAGAGCGCCAGCGGCGTGCCTGTGCTCAAGGACCTGCCGCTGCTGGGCGTCCTGTTCCGCAGCAGCAGCAGGAGCGAGGCGCGCAACGAACTCATCGTGCTGATCCGCCCCACCGTGCTGCCGACGCCCGAAGTGGCCGCGCTGGCGGCCAGGGCCGTAAAGAGCAAGATGCCCGGCGTCCGGAGCGCCGAGCACGAATTCCAGACCGACGAGAACAACCGGCTGAGGAAGTTCGATAAGGAATTCAGGGGCAAGGAGCTGCTGGAGACCCAATAGGCTGGGCCTGGCGGCCGCTGAACCCTCCAAAGGGCAGGTATCGTGAAACCAATCTCGCTAGCGTTGCGCCGTAGTCCCGATTCCGAATCGGGAGAGTTGGCCGCCGCAAGACCGCGGCACTGGCTCCCGATTCGGAATCGGGGCTACCGTGCCTGGCTCCTGGCGGGGGCGCTGGCGGCGGGCTTGCTTGGCGCCGGGTCGGCCCGCGCGGATGGGCCCGTGGCCGGCTGCACGGAGTACGACCTGAGCAGCGCCCTGGCGCAGGGCGGCTACGTGTACTTCACTCAGAACTGCAGCATCACGCTCACCGCCCCGATCGAGATTCCCCTGGACACGATCCTCGACGCCCAGAACTACACCGTCAGCATCAATGGCGGCGGCCAGGGGCCGATCTTCCAGGTGGACGCCGGCATCACTTTCAGCAACCTCGGCCTGACCATAACCGGCGGGCTCAATACCAACGGCGGCGCCTACTACATCCTGGAGGGCGGCTGGGTCACGCTGACGAATTGCACGCTGGCGAACAACAGCGCGGTGGGCTTGAGCGGGGCCAACGGGATTGACGGGGCCAGCAGCCTGGAGGGCAATGGCAACAACGGCCGGAGCGGTTACGGGGCCTGGCCCGGCCTGGGCGGGGCGATTTACAATTTGGGCAACCTGGTGCTCTTGAATTGCACCCTGGCCACCAACAGCGCCACCGGGGGCGCCGGCGGCAATGGGGGCAACGGCGGGGACGGCTACGCCCCGGCCGGCTACAGCGGCGGGGACGGCGGCGGCGGCGGGGCCGGCGGGGCGGCCTGCGGCGGGGCGGTTTACAGTTCCAGCCTGGGCACAGTCTGGGCGAGCAACTGCACGTTTGTCGGCAACAGCGTCAGCGGCGGGGCGGGGGGAGCAGGGGGGGCTGGCGGCGCCGGGTTTACCACCGGCCTGCCCGGCGGGGGCGGGGCCGGCGGCCCGGGCTCCGGCGCCGGTATTTACTACAGCAACACCAACCAGGTCACCGTCACCGCCTGCACCTTTTACGCCAACGTTACTCGCGGAGGCGACAGTGCCGGCGGTGGCACGCAGGTCAATGGCAACGGCATCAATGGCAAGAACGGCGCCAACGGTTTGGGCGGCGGCCTCTGCTGCCTGGGCGGCGGGGCGGTGACCAATTGCACCTTTTTCACCAACCTGGTCAGCGGCGGGGCCGGAGGCAATGGCGGCAATGGAAGCGTCAACGGCGGCATCGGCGGCAACGGCGGCAACGGCGCCGGCGGCGGGCTTTATGGCACCGGCCTGGTCTATGTGGTGAACTGCACCTTTGCCAGTTGCGCCGCCCTGGGCGGCCTGGCCGGAACCAACGGCTCGGGGGCCGGTTCTCTGCCCGGCAAGAGCGGCGTGGCCCAGGGAGGCGGCCTGGCCAGCGGCGGCGGCTCCTTCAGCGTGGTGAATTCACTTTTCTCGACCAACTTTGTCGCGCCGACCAATGCCCTCGGCACCAATATCTATGCCGTCTCCGGCAAGATCACCGACGCCGGTTTCAACCTCGCCACGGACAATAGCAGCCTGTGGACCAACAGCCGCACCCTCAAGAAGAGGGACCCGGAACTCCTCCCCCTGGCCTGGAACGGGGGCTACACGATGACCATGGCCCTCTCCAATAACAGCCCGGCGATTGACGCGATCCCCGCCAACTTTCCCTTTCCGCCCACTGACCAGCGCGGCGCGCCTCGGCCGCTCGGCCGGGGCGCGGACATCGGGGCCTTCGAACTGGCTACCGCGCCCGCCATCCTCGCCCAGCCCCTGGACACGGTGCAGACCAACGGCCTGCCCGTCGCCCTCGCGGTTTCGGTCACCGGCGCCAGCAATCTGCGCCTGTACTACTGGTGGCGGTTTTACGGCACCAATGTCTTGACCGCCACGAATATCCCCGGCGCGGTCAATTTCAATTACACGCTGCCCTATCTCAACCTCACCAACGCCGGTTACTACGATGTCATCGTCTCCAACAGTCTGGGCGTCGTGACCAGCCGGGTAGCCTCCTTGAGCATCCTGCCTTCCATTACCGTGCAACCGAAAAGCGCGGAGGCCTTCGAGCAAACCAAGGTCTGGTTCAACGCGACCGCCGTCGGCGAGACGGCCGACGGCGATCGCACCCTGTTCTTCAAATGGCAATTCAACGGGCAGGACATCCCCGGGGCAACGACCAACCAACTCGGCACCAATTTCACCTACACCTTGGCGCCGGTCGCTCCCACCGACGGCGGCAATTACACCGTCGTCGTCACCAACGCCGCCGGCGGCATCACCAGCGCGGTTGCGAGCCTCACGGTCGATCCCATTCCGTACATCGACCCGGCCGACCAGGCCGTGGTGGTCGGCAGCCACAACGTCGCCTTCGCCGTCTATGCCACGGGCCTTTCGCCGTTCACCTACCAATGGCAGCACTACGGGACCAATATCCCCGCTACCGGACTCACTTACAGCATCTCCACCGTCCAGCAGAGCGATGACGGCCCTTACCAGGTGACCGTGTCGGGCGACTTCAGCGACGCCTATCCCCAGGCCAACCTGACGGTGCTTACGTCGCCCACGATCACGGTCACGTGGTCCGGCACACAGATCATCCTCTCCTGGCCGGGCGGCGGCACACTGGTATCCTCCACGAATGTGAGCGGCATCTACCAGGCCGTTCCGGGAGCGACCAGTCCGTTTACTGTTACGCCCACGGGTCCGGCGAATTACTATCGCGTAAAATATCAATAGCGCGTTGCGGCGCGAGTCGAGCCTGAACGGCACACCCTTGGCGGGTGCGACCAACGCCAGCTACAGCATTGCCCAGGTTCAACCGGCCGACGCGGGCGCCTATACGGTGGCCGTTTCCAATCTGGCCGGCTCGGTCGTCAGCGCCCAGGCACGGTTGACTCTTGTGTCCCTGCGCCTCCAAGCGGTCCTCCAGGCCAACACCTTCAGGTTGAGCGCCGCCTCTTGCCGGGCCGTGGCCCGCATCCGCGCCCCGCTTAACCCTCGGTGCCATTCCGGGCGTGACTTGGGCGGGGCGCCAGAGGTAGAATGCGTCACCAAAGCAACCTGCAGAGCAGGAATATATGAAGACCATCAGCAGACGGCAATTTGTGCGCGCCGCCACGGCCGGAGTGGCGCTGCCCTATATCGTTCCGGCAGCGGTGCTGGGCGCGGAAGCGCCGAGCAACAAGATTACCATCGGCTTCATCGGCACGGGCGACCACGGCATCACCTGGAACCTGCAAAGATACCTCGAGCTCAAGGACGCCAAGGTGCTGGTGGTCTGCGACGTGGATGGCGCCGGGATGCGGCGAGCCAAGATGATGGTGGATGCGAAGTATGACAATGAGGACTGCGCCACGACCAAGGACTTTCGCGAAGTCGTGGCCCGCAAGGACATTGACGCGGTCATGATCTCGACGCCGGATCACTGGCACACGCTGATCAGCGTGCTGGCCGCCCGCGCGGGCAAGGACGTGCAATGCGAGAAACCGACCCTCACCATCGGTGAAGGCAAGATTCTCATCGAGACCATGCGCAAGCTGGGCCGGGTGTTCCAGACCAGCACCGAGGACCGCTCGCTGCCCGAGTATCACCGGATGGCCGAACTGGTGCGCAACGGCCGCATCGGCAAACTCCAAAAGATCGAAGTCATCCTCCCCCGGCAACCGACCTGGCCCGGCGACCCGACGCCCCAGCCGGTCCCGCCCGAGTTGGATTATGAGATGTGGCTCGGCCCGGCCCCGTATGCGCCCTATACCAAGGACCGGGTCCACTTCAACTTCCGCTGGGTCTGGGACTACTCCGGCGGCATCATCTGCGATTGGGGAGCGCACCTGTTCGACACCGCCCAATGGGGCAATGACACCGAACGGACCGGCCCGGTCGAGATCGCGGGCACCGGCACGCACTGGGAAGGCGGACTCTTCAACACCGTGAAGGACTATAATATCACCTACCGCTACGCCAACGGCGTCGTCATGACCTGCACCCCGGGCAATCCCAGCCTCAAGTTCATCGGCACCGACGGCTGGGTCGGCAACCGCGGCTGGCGCGCCAAGGTCGAGGCCAGTTCCCAGGAAATCCTCAACTCCCCAATCGGCCCCAACGAAATCCACCTCTACACCAATCCCGAGGGCGAACACGACGACTTCCTCAAATGCCTGAAGAGCCGCAAAGACCCGTATTTCCCGGTGGATATCGGCCATCGCGTGTCGAGCGTCTGCCACCTCGCCAATATCGCCCTCCGGCTCGGACGCAAGCTGAAATGGGACCCCAAGGCGGAGCGGTTTGAAAATGACGACTCGGCCAATGCCCTGCTCTCGCGCCCGATGCGCAGCCCCTGGAAATTGACCGGATAAATAGAGCCTAGGGGCCATTTGCGAGCGGCGAATGGCGAACGGCGAACGGCGAACGGCGAACGGGGCCGCCTCCCAGGGCCGCTCTACTTGCTCCGGTGTCGCTCCAGCCTGCGCTCCAGGTTCAGGATTTTCTTGCCCAGGATTTGCCTTTGCCTGAGCACGCCATCCAATTCCTTGCCATCCTCCGTTGGCTGTTCGCCGTTCGCTATTCGCCGTTCGCCGTTCGCCGTTCACAGCGGACGCAGTCCTCAGCCTTTGACCAGCGTCCCATCGCGCCGCAACCGCATTTTCTCTCCGCGCCATTCGATGCGGTGGCCGGCGAACGCCAGCAGCCCAATCGGCCCTTGCAGCACGTCCTTGAGCAGCGCCAGCCAACTGTAGGCCAACCTCCCCCACCCCCCATACCGCGGACCGTGGCTTGTGGTCGGTGGCCGGTGGTCCGTGGTCTGGGGTCCATTTTCCATCTGCCCCTGCAGGTCGCTGGCGGTCGCCACACGCAGGAGCCAGCAACCCAGGCCCAAGAGCAGTGCCGGAGGGGTCGGATTGGCCGCCAGGTAGAGCAGCGGCCAGAGCGTCGGGTTGCTCAGCAGGCTCAAGCCATACGGCGCCGGCTGGCAGACGCGAATGGTCCGGGCCCAGCGCAGTTGATGTTTCCACACCGCCGCCCAGCCCATGGTCGCCGACCAGCACTCGACCACGACGGGCGAAAGGGCGATGCGATAGCCGAGCCGGGCGAGGCGGTGGCCCAAGTGGTAATCGTCGGCCAGGCAATCGGCCAGGGCCTGGAAGCCGCCGATTTCCTCGACCTGTGGGCGCCGGGTGGCCATCACCGCGCCCAGGGCGAAATCCAGAGGTTTGAGGCTCCGGGCCTGCAGCACCTGGCTCCAAAAATCCGCGTTGATGGCGACCGCCTCCCACCGCATGGCCAGCGTCGTGGGATTGGCCAGGCGGTAAAGACAATGCACCAGCCCCACCTCCGCCTCCTGCAGCGGGGCGACGACATTCGCCAGCAAATCCGGCGGCGCCCGCACATCCGCATCGCTGATGATGAGCACCTCGTGCCGGGCCAAGCGCTCGAGTTCGACCAGCTTCGAGACCTTGAGGTTCGCCCCCCGGAGCGGGCCGCACACGATCAGTTGCGCGTCGGCGGCCGGGAACTCCGCCAGCAGGCGGCGCACCCGCTCGCAGACCGGATCGTCCGCCGCGGCGACCCCGAATAAGACCTGCACCCGCCCCGGATAGGCCTGCGCCAGCCAACTGCGCAAACTATCCTCAGTCGTCTCGTCACACCCCTTGAGCGGCTTGAGCAAAGTGACGGCCGGGGAAAACCCAGGCGCGCTCACCCGCCGGTGGAGCGGGAAACGCCGGGCCGCCAACCATTGCCAGAGCAGCAGGACAACGCTCAATAGCGCCAGGCAGCCGAGGATTGTGTTCAAGAGCACCGCCGGTTCCTAAACGAAGAGCCGCGCCTCCGCAAGCCGATTTGGCGCGCATGGGAGTGCGGGGAGGTGGAACCAGCAAGCTGGAGGCTGGCTGGGACTGAGCCAAGCCGGAAGCTTGCGCCACGATGCGCCCGCAGCACAACCTCGATTGCTTGCTTTGCAACGCCTGTTTCTTTACAGTGCTCGGGCGATTGAACCCGACCGCGCAGCCAACGTCATCCGGCCTGCTCAGGCTGAACCTCGGCTCCGGGCAGAACCCGAGACCAGGGTATGTCAACGTCGATAAATTCGGCGCGCCGGACGTCCGATGGGACCTCGAGGAATTCCCCTGGCCCTGGCCTGAGAGCAGTGTGGACGAGGTGATGCTCCATCATGTCCTGGAGCATCTGGGCGAATCGACCAAGACCTACTTCCGAATCCTCCAGGAGCTCTACCGGGTTTGCAAGGATGGCGCGAGCGTTCATATCATCGTCCCCCATCCCCGGCACGATGATTTCCTGAGCGACCCCACCCACGTCCGCCCCTTTACGCCCGAGAGCTTCGCGCTCTATTCGCAGGAACTCAACCGCCTGTGGCAACAGAAGGGCTGCGCCAATTCGCCCCTGGGCCTATACCTCGAGGTGGATTTTGTGACGGCCTCGGTGCAACTGGACCTCGAACCACAATGGCGCGCGCGACTGCAATCGGGCGAACTGACCGAGCAACAGGTCCGGCAGGCCGCCAGCCAATACAATAACGTCATCAAGCAGTTTCACGTTCGCCTGGTGGTGAAGAAGCCTGCCAGCGGGGCGGCGGACTCGAGGACCGGGCGCGGTTCGATGGCGTCGGGGAAATGAGGCCTGATTTTGGCGCTCGGCGCCATTATAACGGAATTTTCATGCGAAGTGAAATCCCACAGGGATAGGAGATTCATTGAGAATTGAGTATTGGGTATTGCTTATTGGTCATTGAGTCCGCAGTCCGAAAGTTCATTCGGTCCCGCGTGGCGGGACGGGCATTCTTCAATAACCAATGATCGTTTTTCAATCCTCAATGCTCAATTCACCTAAAAGTCCCGATTCGGAATCGGCATTGCAAGCGCAGCGAAACTTGACCCGATTACAACGAGTCTTGCCGGTCAAGAACTCTGGTGGGCCATTTCACAAATCCGCTGGCGTATTCGGCGGTTCTTTTTCGCGCAGACGGCGTTGCTCGCACCTCAGTTCAGTTTATGCGCGCCACGTAGGCCCCGTCCACGTGATCGGCAAAAGGGAGCAACTCCCGCTGGCGCTCGAGCTTGAGGCCGGGATGGCCCTCCAGGAATTGCCTGACCACCTCTTGGTTTTCCTCCGGTTCCAGGCTGCAGGTGCTATAGACCAACTGGCCGCCGGGCCGCAAGAGCGGGGCCGCCTGGCGGAGCAATGCCAGTTGCGCCGTCCGTTGGCGCGCGATTGCCTCCGGCCGAATGCGCCAGCGCAAATCCACCCGCCGCCGCAGGACCCCGGTATCGGAGCATGGGGCATCGACCAGGATTCGGTCGAAGGCGCCAAGGGTAGCGGGTCGAGGTTCGAGGGTGACGCAGGTGATGCCGAGGCGGGCGCAGTTTTCCCGGATAAGTTTCAGGCGCTCCGGGGCGGTGTCGTGCGCGACGAGGCGGCCTTGGTTGCGCATGAGTTGGGCGAGGCAACTGAGCTTGCCCCCGGGCGCGGCGCAAAGGTCCAGCACCGTCTCGCCCGGCTGGGGGGCGAGTTCCTGCGGGGCCAGCAGCGTGCTGGGGTCCTGGACGTAAAACAAGCCCTGCTGGAAACTGGGCAGCCGGGCCAGGGGCGGATGGGATTTGAGCTCGAACACGCGGTTTTCCTCGACCCAGTCGCGGCAGACGGGCTCGTATTGCACGTCCTCCTGGCGCCATCGGGCCAGGAGCATGGCGGGGTCGGCCTTGAGGGTGTTGAGGCGGGCAAAGGTCCCGGGGGTCGTGTTGTTCCATTCCATCAACTGGGCGGCGCGGTCCGCGCCCCAACGGTTGCGCCAGCGGGCGGCCAGCCAATCGGGATGGGAATAGCCCAGATGGGGTTGGGTGACTTTGAGTTGGGCGAGCAACTGCCGGGTGGCGTCGAACTGGCGCAGGTAACCGCGCAGGAGGGCATTGACGAAGGCGGCCTGCGGGCCCAGGCCGTTGCGCCTGGCCAGTTCGACGGTTTCATAGACGGCGGCATGGTTGGGGATGCGGTCGAGCCAGAAGACCTGGTAGAGGCCCAGCCGCAAGAGATTTTGCAGCAGGGGGTGTTGGGTGCGATTTTGGGTCTTGCGGGCAATGAGCCAATCGAGCGTTGCCTGCCAGCGGACGATGCCGTAGACTAGTTCCTGGCACAGATGGCGGTCGGCGGGCAAGAGGCGCGTGCGGGCCAGTGCCGTCTCGAGCAGGTGTTCGATGAAAGGACCGCCTGGGCGGCGCTGCAGGAGCCGCACCGCGATGGCTCTTGGTTTTTGTCCGCTCACGGCCTTAGAGCATCGCATTCCCCGGGGTGGGAGGCGAGCCGGAAGCTACTTTATGAGAAAAGAATTCGAGAAGATGGCGGCGGCAGGCAAGTTGGAACGGCACCACATCGAGTCCCTGGTGCAGCTCACCAACAGCGGTTTCTGCATGCACCGCAGTTGGGGTTTTGGAAGGATTAGAACGGTGGACACGGTGTTTGCCCGCTTTACGATTGATTTCCCAAACAAGGCGGGACACGCGATGGACCTGGGGTTCGCCGCCGAATCGCTCAAGCCCATCGCCAAAGACCACATCCTGGCGCGCAAGGCCGTGGACCTGGAGGGCCTGCGGCAGTTGGCCGCCACCAGCCACCTGGAACTGGTCAAACTGGTGCTCGCCAGTTTCGGCGGCAAAGCCACCGGCGACCAAATCCAGCAGGTGCTGGTGCCCGAGGTCATCCGGGACGACTGGAAAAAGTGGTGGGAGGCGGCCCGGCGGGAGTTGCGGAAGGACGGCCATTTCCAGGTGCCGCTCAAGAAGACGGAGGCGATTATTTACCAGGTCAAGGAAGTCTCCCTGCAGGATCGCCTGCTGGAGGCCTTCCGCGCGGCCAAGGGCTTGAAGGCGCGCCTCGCCGTAGCGGGCGAACTGCTCAAGAGCGTGCACGATCTCTCCGACAAACAGGCCGCGGCCCGCGAAATCATTGCCGTGCTCAACGCGGAGATTGCCAGTTACCAGCGCACCCAGCCGGCCGTGGCCCTGGAGGCCGTCTTCGCCCGCGACGACGTGGGGGAAATGGCCGGCCTGCAGCCCGCCGAAGGGCAACTGGACGCGCGGGCGATTTGGTCCCAGGAACCCAAGCTTGGGCCGCTGATGGAGGCCCTGCCGGCCGCCAAGCATCGCCGCGCCCTGGAATCGTTCGAGGCGGCCAATCCCGACCGCTGGCACGAGGTCCTGCGCAACACCCTCAACGGCATTTCTGCCAAGCTGTGCCGCGAGTTTGCCGGCCTGCTCATGCTCAAGGGCCAGCTTGACCGGCTCAAGGAGACGCTCGCCCGGCTGATCAGCCAGCACACCGCCAGCAGCGAGTTGTTGCTCTGGCTGGCCAAAGACCGCAATGACGTCTTTGCCGACATTCTCGGGCCGGAAGTCTTCCGCGCCATGCTCACGGCCATGGAGCGGGACCAATTCAATGAACGGCGTTCCAACCGCCTCCGGGATTATATCCTGGACGACCAGGAATTGCTGGTCGAACTGATCGGCTCCGCCGACCTGGAGGTCATCAAGGACCTGACCCGGGCCCTCCAGCTTTCACCGTGCTTCGACGATATGGACAAGCGCTCGCTGCTGGCCCGCATCGTCAAGAGCTACCCGGCCATGCAGTCGCTCATCTCCGGCGAGCAGACCAAAGGGGAAACCCATTGGGTGGTGTCCTGGGACAGCCTGGAACGGCGCAAGCACGAATACCGCGAGTTGGTGGAGAAAAGAATCCCCGCCAACTCCAAGGAGATCGCCCTGGCCCGCAGCTATGGCGACCTGCGGGAGAACCACGAATACACCGCCGCCAAGGAAATGCAGAAACTGCTCATGGGCCGCAAAGCCGAACTGGAAACCCAGCTCGTCCGCGCGCGCGGCACCGATTTCGCCAACCCCCGCACCGACGTCGTCAGCATCGGCACCGTCGTGCGCGCCACCGACCTCGCCACCGACCAAGCCGAGCAGTTTACCATCCTGGGCGCCTGGGATTCGGAGCCGGACAAAGGCGTCGTCAGCTACCTTTCCCCGGTCGCCCAATCCCTGCTCAACCGTAAAGTCGGCGAGGAAGTCGAATTCGAAGTTAACAACCTCCGGCACCGCCACCACATCGACGCCATCGAGCCGTTCAAAACGGCCTGACCAGCGGCCGGTCCGAAACCTCGGGCCGCGCCGCAGCGCAGGACTTTCCACCTGCGGGCGGCCGATAAGGGGCACGACCTCCGAGCGCCCGGCGGCGCTCCTGGCGGGCGCATCTGGGTTTGAGCGGTGCCAGGCTGTGTGCGCCTGGCTCAGGCCCGCCCGCCGAAGCTCACGTAATCGTCCAGGTCCAGCAAGTCGAACCACGTGGCGATGTCGTCGCGTTTGGGGGCGATTTTGGCGTGCAGGCTGTGGAAGAACTCGCGCGACTCCGTGTCGGCGGGCGCCCGCTGCTCCTGGTAGGCGGACCAGGCCAGGATTTCCGGCTCGGTGTGCTTGTTTTTCGCCTGCTGCCGAATCCAGGCGAGGACCTCGCCATCGCTCTTTGCGGCGGCAACCTGCTGCTTGAGCGCCTGGGCTTCGAGGCCGGCGAATTCGAGAAAGCGCTGGTCCAGCGGGCAGGCGAAGTTGTATTCGCCGTTCTTGCCAGCGATGGTGGCGCGGGCCTTGTCCAGCAGGCGCGGCAGGATGACGTAACCGCCGAGCCGGACGCGCGGGCTGCGCGGGGGACGTTGGGTGAGATCGGGAGCCGGGTTGATAGCCATAGATTTGTATATTGATAGCGTTGCCTGACTTCAAAGCGGCGCCGGCGGGGCGCCGGACCGGCTTTGGTTGGGGTTAACCTGCACCAAAGTTTCAGGAATGCAAGTGGGGCGGCCGGCCGGCGGCGGGTATCGGGGCACCTGAGACAGACACGATTTTTGTGGCGTCCGGGGCTGGTTTATGCGACTGCTTGGGTGATTAGGGACCAAATAAAGTAAGAGAGCACAAGACCAGAGGATCACGGGACTGCAGGACCAAGAGACCAAAAGATCGCCGATCACGGACCACCTGCCATGTATCGCAAAATCCTTGTTGCCCTGGAAAACAGTCGCGCGGACCAGAGCCTGTTGCCGCACGTCACGGAACTGGCCAAGCGCCTGCAATCGCACCTGCTGGTGGTGCACGTCGCCGACGGTTGGGTGGCGCGCAACTACGACCGGCTCAAGCTCGCCGAGTCCGAAGAGATGAAGGCCGACCGGGCGTACCTCGAGCAAATCGGCACCCGGCTCCGCGCCGAAGGATTGTCCGTCACCGTCCACCTCGCCCTGGGCGACCCGCCGGCGGAAATCCTCAAGACCGCCGAGGCTGAACATTGCGACCTCATCGCCATGACCAGCCACGGCCATCGTTTCCTGGCCGATTTCGTCTTCGGCAGCACCATCCACAAGGTCCGCCACAAGACCGCCATCCCCATCCTGGTCGTGCGCGCAAAAGCGCGCTAGGCGGCCCGGGCCAGACCGCGGGGTTTGACGGAGAACGGAAATGAGGGGCGCCAAGGCCGCAGAATTGCATTGTCCGGCGGCGCAAATTCCGCCAAGCTTAGCCCTCTGTTTATGCGGCAGGTGAATTTAGGCATGATTGGGGGCGGCACCGTAGGCAGCGGGGTGTTTCACGCCTTGCAGGTCAACGGCGACCTCCTGGCCTCGCGCATCGGCGTGAAGGTCGCTGTCCGCAAAGTCGCGGTCAAGGCCTTGGACGAGCCGCGGCCGTACGAGATTCCGGCCTCGTACCTGACGACCGATTGGCAAAGGGTCGTCAGCGACCCGCAAGTGGACATCCTCACCGAGCTGGTGGGGGGCACCACGCTCGCCCGGACGATGACGCTGGCGGCCCTGAAACTGGGCAAGCCGGTCATCACGGCGAACAAGGCCCTCCTCTCCGCGCACGGGGAAGCACTGTTCGCCGCGGCCCGGCGGTACGGAGCCAACCTCTACTACGAAGCCAGCGTCTGCGCCGGCATCCCGATCATCAAGTCGCTGCGGGAGGCCTTCGTGGGCAACCGCATCACTCACCTCTACGGCATCGTCAACGGCACCTGTAACTACATTCTGACGCGCATGAAACTGGCGGGGGTGGATTTTGCGACCGCCCTCCAGGAGGCGCAGGCGCACGGCTACGCCGAGGCCGAGCCGTCGCTCGACATCGATGGCCATGACGCGCTGCATAAGGTCGGCATCCTTGCCTCGCTGGCGCATGGTTTTTGGGTCAACCCCAAAGACATCTACGTCGAAGGCCTGCGGGCCATCACCCCGACGGACATCCAATTCGCCACGCAGCTCGGTTACACCATCAAGCTGCTGGGAATCATTAAGACCGGCGCCGGCGGCCGGCGGACCGAGGGCCGAGGCCAGCAGCGGAAGAATGGGGCGCGCATCCAGGTGTCGGTCTATCCCACGCTGATTCCCAACACGCACGTGCTGGCCAGCGTGAACGACGTTTTCAATGCCGTGTTCGTGCGCGGCGACATTGTGGGCGACACCCTGTTCTACGGCCGCGGGGCGGGCAAAGACGCCACCGCCAGCGCGGTGCTGGGCGACCTGGCGGACGCGGCGCTGGATTTGAAGTTCGGCACCCAGCACCGGGTGCCGCCCTTTGTGCCGCATGAGCGGGACGGGGCGGTGGCCCCGATTGCCGAGGTGCGGTCGCGCTACTTTGTGCGCCTCAAGGTCGAGGACGTGCCCGGCACGCTGGCCCGGATTGCGCGGATCTTCGGCGACGCCCGGATTGGCATCTCGTCGGTGATTCAGCCCGCCGGGCACCAAGGGGCGAGCGTGCCGCTGATTCTGATGCTGCACGACGCGCCGAATGGGGCGGTGTCCCAGGCGCTGAAAAGGATTGGCCAACTGCCGGTGGTCAAGGCCGCCCCCGTGATGATTCGGGTGGAAGATTTCGACTGAAAAACTGCTTTTCAATGGACTTCATTTGGCAATAAGCTCACCAGACTATGGCATTGATCGTTCAGAAATATGGCGGCACGTCGGTAGGCAACACCGGGCGCATCAAGAACGTGGCGGCACGCGTGGCCGGGTATTATGCCAAAGGCGACAAACTGGTCGTGGTGGTTTCGGCGATGAGCGGGGTGACGGACAATTTGCTCAAGCTGGCCAAGGAAATCATGCCCTTGCCCAACGAGCGCGAGTTGGACGTGTTGCTGGCCACGGGGGAGCAAACAACCATCGCCTTGACGGCCATCGCCCTGCACGCCCTGGGCATCCCGGCCGTTTCCCTGACCGGCGCCCAGGCCGGGATCGTGACCGACGGGGTGCACACCAAGGCGAAGATTAAAAACATCACGCCCAAGAAGATTCACGAACTGCTGACGCAGGGAAACGTGGTGATCGTGGCCGGCTTCCAGGGCCAGACCATCGAGGGCCAGGTCACCACCCTGGGGCGCGGCGGGTCGGACCTGACGGCCATCGCCCTGGCCGCCGCTTTAAGGGCTGAGCTGTGCCAGATTTACACCGACGTGGACGGCGTCTATACGGCCGACCCGCGCATCGTGCCGGGGGCCAGGAAGCTGGAGGAAATCTCCTACGACGAGATGCTGGAGCTGGCCAGCCTCGGCGCCAAGGTCATGCAGTCGCGCTCGGTAGAGTTTGCCAAGAAGTTTGGAGTCGTCTTCGAGGTGCGCTCCAGCCTAAATGACAACCCAGGAACCATTGTAAAAGAGGAAACCAAGAATATGGAAAGCATCGTCGTGCGGGGAGTCTCAGTCGACAAGAACCAGGCCAAAGTGACGCTGGTGAGCGTCCCGGACAAACCGGGCATCGCGGCGCGCATCTTCAAGGCCATTGGCGACGCGAGCATCAACGTGGACATGATCGTCCAGAACATCAGCCACAGTACCGGCGTTCCGGCCACCGACCTTTCGTTCACGGTCGATAAACCGGACCTGCTCAAGGCCCAAAAGGTAATCGATGGCCTCAAGCCGCAGATCGGTTTCGGCCAGGTTATCGCCACGGACAATATCGCCAAGCTCTCGATCGTGGGCGTTGGGATGAAGAGCCACACCGGCGTGGCCGGCAAGCTGTTCGAGACCCTCGCCCGCGAAGGCATCAATATCGAGATGATTTCGACCAGCGAGATCAAGGTCTCGGTGGTGATTGACCTGGCCAAGGCCGAGCAGGCGATGAAAGCGGTGCACACGGCCTTCGTGGGATAAGAGTTTATCCCATCACGCCGGAGGGCAGAACTGGAGCTCGGCGCTCCACTGCCAGCGCGCTGGCCCGTTTATTGAGGCAGGCTCCAAGCCGGCGCCGTTCAGTGCGGGGGAAAGTAATTCCCAATCGGCTTGAGAATTCCCAGCCTGAGCAGGGCGATAATCAGCCCGGTGTAGAGCAAGGAAATGCCCACGTCCCGCAGCAAATCGCGGAGCGAGTAATTTCGCTCCTTCTCCGTGAGGATGCGCTGGGCGCCTTTATGCATCAGGATGAGGCCGAGCACGTTGGTGAGCCAGTAGCCGATGACCAGGGACGGTTGGAAGGCGGGCTGGTAAAACAAACTGACGAGCCAGGCGAAGACCAGCGCCAACGGCACGTTCACGAACAAGTCATTCCACCACGACAGCGGCGAGAGCATATAACCTACGCCCGCCAGGAGACCGCCGGTGATTTTGCGCTTCAAGGCCATCGGACCCGCCGCATTTAACGAATCGCCCCGACTCGGGCAAGCACGAAACCGCGCCGCTGGCGCGGCCCGGTTTGGCCTTGCCGGCCGGCCGATAGTTCAGTTATCATTGAGCCTAATTTATGAAAGGGCTTTGGAGCCGCGTTTGTCCGAAGGTTCCGGCGTTAATCGGTGGCGCCGCGCTGTGCTGGTCCGGTGGGGCTTTGGGGGCGCCCCGCGTTCTGTTTGCGGCGCGGGGAGAGAGCGCCAATAGCACCTACGAACTCTACACGATGAACGCGGACGGCACGAACCGGCGGCGGCTCACGACGAACACCGTTTCGGAATGGGCGCCAGCCTTGGGCGTGGACAACTACCGGGTGGCCTACGTGCGCGACGACCTGGCCAGGAGCAATCTTTTCATTACCTCCATCGACGGGATGACGCCGCGGCAGGTGGGCAACACCAATCCGGCGCTGTGCGTGCAATGGGCGGACAACCAAACGCTGTTTTACCTCTCGCGCACGCAGCCGGACGCCAGCTCGAAGTCCACCTTCCGGCTGTGGCGCATCGGCGCCGAGGGGAGCGGCGAGGCGCTGGTGTTCACGAATATCTTCAGCGATTGGAGCATGGGGGCGCGGGCGTTCAGTGTCCGGCGGGAGACGGGGGCGGTGTATTTGAGCGCGGATGTGCCGGGAGGGAGCTACGAGAGCATGATTCGGTTTGGCAGTTACAGCAACCTGTCACCCACCGGGGTGGTGAGCACCTCGACCGCCTACCTGGATCACTACGCGCCGGCGGTATCGCCGGACGGCACGCAGGTGGCGTTCTGCGTGGACCCGCAGGGCAGCGGCGGCCAGCACCGGCTTTACGTCACCAGCGTCGGCGGCGGGGCCGGCAGCCGCCTGTGCGACGTGTATTGCGGCAACCCGTCGTGGGCGCCGGACGGCGCCTGGCTGGCGTTTACGCGGGCGAGCAGCTCGACCTATGGGGCCGCGGCTTACGTCGGGGACATCTGGCGCGTCAGCGTGAGGGGCACGAACCTCTGCGCGCTGACCACCAATACGCCGGTGGCGGCCAAGTGCGCTTTCCCGACGGTGTTCGAGCCGCCGATCATCACCATGGCCCCGCCGCAGGTGACGGCCAATGGCGTGGTCATAAGCTGGTCGGGCGGCGGGAGCCTGCGGCATACGCTGCAGGTCGCGACCAACGGCTTGGGCGAGCTCTGGCTCGATTATCCTGGCGCCACTGATCTGCCAGCCACGGGCCAAACGCTCACGGTCACCGATGCGGTCTCCCAACCCTGGCCCCGGTTCTATCGCGTGGTCGCGCGCCCCGAGTAGCCCGTTTCCGCTCGCAAGGCGCCGGCTGGCCGCCGCCCGGCCAACCCTCCGGGTTGGCGGAGTCCTCGCCCGGGCCGGCCGGCGTCGGCAAGGCCGAGGCCTGCCGGGACAGCCGCCCGCCGGAGGGCGCTACGAAAAAGCATTTGACGGGCGCGGGCCGAGGTGCTAGGTTGGAGTCGTGAATAGGAATCTGAACCTGCTGCTATCGGGCGCGCTGCTGCTGAGTTGCGCGGCAGTCGGGTTCTAGTGTTTGGACGAGAATTTGTTGAACCCCACTGCCGAGAGGCGGTGGGGCTTTTGTTTGCCCGGCCGCCGGCGGCGCCCATCAAAGAACCAAAACAGCCATGCTTAAGAATCCATCTGCCAAATACCGCCCTTTTCCACCGGTCCACTTGCCCGACCGCCAGTGGCCGAACCGGGTGCTGACGCGCGCGCCCATCTGGTGCAGCGTCGATCTCCGGGACGGCAACCAGGCGCTGGCCGTGCCGATGAACGTGAGCCAGAAGCTCGAGCTCTTCCAGGCCCTGGTCAAGTGCGGCTTCAAGGAAATCGAGGTCGGCTTCCCTTCCGCCTCGAACACGGAGTTCACCTTCAACCGGCGGCTGATCGAGGAGCGCCGCGTCCCGGAGGACGTTTGGCTCCAGGTGCTGGTGCAGGCGCGCGAGGACCTGATCGAACGCACGTTCCAGTCCCTGGTGGGCGCGCACCGGGCCGTCATCCACCTCTACAACTCCACCTCGCCCGCGCAGCGGCGCATTGTGTTTGGCATGTCCCAGGCGGAGATCATCGGCGTGGCCGTGCGCGGCGCGCAAATGATCCAGGAGCGGCTGCCGCGCCTGGCGGGCACGGAGGTGCGGCTCCAGTACTCGCCCGAGAGCTTCAGCGCCACCGAGGTGGAGTACGCCAAGGAAGTGGCCGAGGCGGTGATGGACGTTTGGCGGCCGACGCCGGAGCGGAAGATGATTTTGAACCTGCCCGACACGGTCGAGGTGGCCATGCCCAACATTTATGCCGACCAGGTCGAGTGGACGTGCCGGAACATCAAAGGGCGGGATTCGCTGATTATCAGCCTGCACACGCATAACGACCGCAACACGGGCGTGGCGGCGACCGAGCTGGGGCTGCTGGCCGGGGCCGACCGCGTGGAGGGCACGCTCTTCGGCAACGGCGAGCGCACCGGCAACCTCGACCTGGTGACGGTGGCCCTGAACCTTTACATGCAGGGCATCGATCCAAGGCTTGATTTGGGCGAACTCAACGCCCTGCGCGAGGTCTATGAGCGTTGCACCGGGATGACGGTGCCGGCCCGCCAGCCTTATGCCGGCGAGTTGGTGTTCACCGCCTTCAGCGGCTCGCACCAGGACGCGATTAAGAAGGGCCTGGGGGAATGGGCGAAAAAGAGCGAACGACACTATTGGGACGTGCCGTATTTGACCATCGATCCGACCGACATCGGCCGCCAGTACCGGGAAGTCATCCGCGTCAACAGCCAGTCCGGCAAAGGCGGCGTGGCCTACCTGCTGGAGAGCGAGTTCGGCATCGAACTGCCCAAGGAGATGCAGCGTGAGTTTGGGCCTATTGCCAACGAGGAGGTGGACCGGCTGGGCCGGGAGGTCAGCGGGGCGGAGTTGAAGGCGATGTTTTGGCGCGAGTACATCGAACGCACGGCCCCCTGGCAGCTCGAGCGCTTCGAGACCGAGAGCAGCAACGGCACAGTCCGCTGCTGCGCCCGCCTGCTCCGCGACGGCCAGCCCGTCGAGTTGCGCGGCCAAGGCAACGGCCCGCTGGCGGCCCTGGTCCACGGCTTCGCCACTCTGGGCCAGCCGCGCTTTGAAATCGCCTACTACAGCGAACACGCCTTGAGCGCCGGCGAAGAGGCGGCGGCCATCGCCTACATCCAGCTCAAGCACCAGGATGGCCGCACGCACTGGGGCGCCGGCGTGGATACCAACATCGAACTGGCGTCGGTCCGGGCCGTAATCAGCGCGCTCAACCGCTCCTGCGCCCGCGCCGGGTGAACACTGACCGCCCGTGCAAAAACAAATTCCGGTTTTCTCCAACCCGGAGGGTTGGCAGACAGTAGCCGGTGGTCGTTCAGGGTAAACGGGGAACGACCACCGGGCGGCGCGCCCTCTGGCGGCCGCACCCCGGAGGGGCGCCAGAGAATAATCTTGGAATTACCCCTCGCGTTCGGAACTTGTTTTTCAAGGCACCGGCGCGCCTCCGGAGCGAGCTGTCCCGATGGCCCAGGAGCCGGGTGAGCGCGCGGACGCCCGCCGGCCTCATTTCGTAACTGTTCAGGTGCCCATCCATGCATTTGCCTGCGCGTCGCAGGCGCCTCTCGAAATGTCACCTGGTTTGAGGTCAGTTGTTGTCCCGGAGGGACATCCCGACAATAGCCCGGCGCTTCAGCGCCGGGAAGGGCAGGCTAGTGTTGCCTCCGTCCCGCAGGGACGGTTGAATCAGTGGCCTGTCATACATCAGCTCCTGGTTGCACTAGGCCTTCAGCATGAAAAAGCGCCCCTCCCCGGTCGCGCCTCGGCTGCGCTCAATCCCGATTCGGAATCGGGACTCCTGGGCGGCACCGCCCGGGAGAACCGCATGAATGCTATCCGGATTGGGCATGATGAAGGCTTCTTGTTGGATTGAGCTTCAAGCGTCCCTTCGGGACGCAGGTCCTCTGGGCGTTGTACCCGGCCGCTGAAGCGCCGGGCTATTCTCGGGATGTCCCTCCGGGACAAAGCGCGAAGACGACCCCGCGCGAGCATTCACATCAAACCTGATCCAGCACGTGAACAGTTGCCCCATTGCCGCGAGGACGTTCAACACAAACTCAGCGCTGGGGGTCTTGACGAAGACGGGAATCACTTTCCCCCTGCCAACTTCGCCGCCACAGCTTGGGCGGTGAATCCATACAATTTGACCACCTTGTGCCGCGAGGTGCGGCCGCGCACCAACTCTACCCGCTGGCGCGGGCAGCCCAACCCTTCGGCCAGCAACCGCACCAGGGCCTCATTGGCCGCGGCCTCCACCGGCGGGGCGGTGACTCTGATGCGCAGTTCGCCGCCCAGGGGCTGGCCGATTTCGTTCGCCGAGGCGCGCGGCTGCAACTTCACGGACAATAGCACGCCATCGGGTTGCTCGCGGAGAAAGCTGGGGGGCGTCATCTGCATAAGAATTCTGGCGGAACGTCGTGTCGCCCGCTAAACTATGGCGTCTGAAGCGTATGCGCAACTTCAACCTTTTGCCGAGGCCGCTTATGAAAATGACGTTCTCCGTGTGGCAGAGCCTTGTGCCTGCCGGTTTGATTCTGTTGGCCGGGTGCAGTCCTGAACCCGTCAAAGTCACCACCTCGCCCCCGCCGCCGCCACAGGCGCCGCCGCCGCAGGCGCAACCGCCGGCGGTGGCCGCCGCGCCGGCCGCCGCGCCGGCAGAACCTAAAGACGGCCTGCCGCCCGGCCTGGCCAAGCCGCCCGCGCCCTTCGCGGGCGAAGGCTGGCAAAGCCTGTTCAACGGCGCCAACCTGGAAGGCTGGCGCGAGACCCAGTTCGCCGGCCACGGCGAGGTGCAGTGCGCCTCGGGTGTCATCCTGCTGAAGATGGGCGATCCGTTCACGGGCCTCAACTGGACCAACGAGTTCCCCAAAATGAATTACGAAATTGCCCTCGATGCCGCGCGGGTCATGGGGTCGGACTTCTTTTGCGGGCTGACCGTGCCGGTGGCCGACTCGTTCTGCAGTCTCATCGTCGGCGGCTGGGGCGGCTCGCTGCTTGGCATCTCCAGCCTCGACGGCCTGGATGCCTCCGAGAACCAGACCACCAAGTTCGTGAACTTTGAGACCGGCCGCTGGTACCGCCTCCGCCTCCGCGTCACCGAGGGCCGCCTCGAGGCCTGGCTCGACCAGGAGAAGGTGGTGGACGTCAATACCGCCGACAAGCGCATCTCCTTGCGCCCGGGCGACATCGAACTCTCCAAACCCTTCGGGCTGGCCGCCTGGCAAACGTCGGCCGCCCTGCGCGAAATCAAGTTGCGCCGCGTCACCGAGCCGGCCGGGCCTGCCAAGAGGGCCTTGTGACTATCATCTTCTTGGCTGGCTGCGGACGCGGTAGCGGTAGAGCCGCTCCGTGAAGCCGCCCTCCTTCTCGAAGGCCGCCGCCTGGGCCGCCAACTGTCGCTCCAGCAAATAGCAGCACAGATTCAGCAGCGACAGCGCCGCATTGGCCACCAGTTGGGCAGAGGACACGGACGCGCACCGACTGCCACTGACGGGCACGGACCCCGTTTCCGCCTCCACGGGTCCGTGGGCGTCCTTGTCCGTCGGTGTCCGTCCACCCCGCTCTTGCTCCACCCAGGCCCGCACCTCCTCCAGGGTGGCGCATCGCTTGGCCCTGACCCGCTTGAGCGCAGGATGCTCCGGCGGCCACTGCGCCAGTCCCCGCTGCCGCAAGAAATCCTCACAGTCCAGGCGCAGTTCCTCCAGGCTGGCGCGCGCCACGTTGGTGAGCTTGAGCTCGGTTTTCTTCGAGGTGACGCTGGCCTGGCTGCCCTCGGCGATGTTCTGCACGCCGGAACGCGCGGCCTGCACCATTTGGTCGCGGGTGCGGCTGCGCTTCTCGAGGTAGCGCTCGCAGAAGCGCGCCGTCACGTCAGAAAAGGGGTCAGCCCGAGCATGGTTCGTTTCTCTTGACAAACCAACCCGAAGCCGACAGAGTTTCCCCACGCCGGCTCGCAATACGAAAGGGAAAAGCAAACCATGCTATGGGTTGCCCCCTTTAACGCCGGTGGAGCGGTCGAAAGGCGCGCGCTGGGGCGAGTTTTGCGACCGGCATGGGGATTGGGGCCGGGATGGGGCGCTATGGCTTGGGCGCAGGGCGGGGCGACTGTGGTTGGCTGAGCTTGGGCGGTTGGCCGAGGGAATGGAGGCATGCGGCCGCAGCCCAGGCGCGGACCCGCTTCGGGCGGCGTATGCAACAAACTCCGGAATTGCGTCAGAAAATGCCCAGAATTCAAAAGTAAATGTGGAAAAGTATAGATGCGGCCCGAATGGCGAATGCAAAAGGAGAAAGGACACTCTAATGAATTTGAGAACACTCAAAACACTCAATGCACTTGGGCTCGCTACCCTCGCGGTTTGCGCCCTCTTCTTGGCGTGCTGCGCGTCCGTGACCGCGTTGGCGCAACCAACGATTACCAACGGCCCTCGGACCCAGTTCGCATGGGCAGGAAAGCGAGTGGCGCTCTCAGCCACCGTGACGGGAAAGGCGCCGTTCCAGTTCCAATGGCAACTGAATGGAACCAACCTGATCGGCTCCACTAACATGATGTTGGCATTCCCCCAGGTCCAGTTGACCAACAACGGCGCCTACCGTTTGGTTGCCACTGACAGCACCGCCAGTGCGACCAGCCAGGTTGCGCAAGTGATGGTGCGTAGCTGGCCGCAGCCAACCGGCCCGCGCATTCCGGAGCTAGCCCGCCTGGACACAAACATGCAGTCCATCCTGCTAACCTACGCCATCCCGGGCGGGTCACTGGCCGTCGTCAAAGATGGCCGGCTGGTCTTTACGAGCGGCTACGGTTGGGCGGATGTCGAAAACGACGAGCCATTCCAGCCGGACTCGCGGTGTCTCATTGCCAGTCTTTCCAAAACCATTACGGCTGCCGCGGTGATGAAATTGGTTGAGGACGGGAAGGTTAGCCTTGATACGGGCGTGTTCAGTCTGCTGAACCTGCAACCACCGCATTATGCCGGCGCTGTCTTTGACTCCCGCTGGACTAACATCACAGTTCGGCACTTATTGAGCCACACGGCCGGATGGAACTCCTCCAGCGCCAGGAACCCATTGGGAGGCACAGAGTTTGAGCCAGAGTTCTGGCCAGATTGGGCAGCCCAGGATCTGGGCCTGAGTGGGCCAGCCACACCAACGGATATCGTGCGCTGGATGTTGGGCAAGCCCCTTCAGGCAGACCCCGGCACCCACTACGCTTATTCGACTTTCGGGTTCGTCGTGGCGGGACGCGTGATCGAGAAGATCACTGGGGAACCCTACGAAATGGCTGTTGGACAGCTTCTGGCCGAAGTGGGGATTACCCGGATTCAGTTAGGCCCAGATAGTCGGGCGGAGCGCGCTACTGGTGAGGTGCTCCATTACTTGAATCCCTCTGCTACGGCGTCCATTTGGGGTATAGGTAGCTGGGCAGAACCGAAGCCATTTGATTTCGATTTGCCTTACGCTTATCCGGTGACCCTGTTCGACGCCGGAGGTGGTCTCATTGCTTGCGCGATGGATTATGCCCGCTTTGTCGCTGCCATTGATGGATTACCCACTTTCCCGGACGTGCTTAGCACGAACAGCGTGAAGACAATGGCTGGCGGCAGTCTGGGTTGGGATTCCGTCACGAGTGTCAACCCCACCACCGGCATTTGGAACAAATACGGTGCGTGGCTTGGATGTAATTCGCACTCGACGAAGTGGCTGAATGGTGTCATCTTTGTTTTTGTTCTCAATTCCTGTGCTGTCGATGCATCTGGAAATAATTGGGTAGACACCGATCTCTACAATTTGCTCACCCTCTCGATGGCGAGCGTGAGTTGGCCCACGAATGACCTTTTCGCGGCCACGCTCTCCTATGAAGCTTGGCGCGCGAAATACTTCTCGACTAGTGAACTGGCTGATCCGACCGTGAGCGGGGACGACGCAGACCCCGTTGGCGACGGAATACCCAACCTGCTCGCGTATGCTTCAGGCCTCGATCCACGTGTCCCGAATGAACCGCCGAAGTTGGTGGCCTCAGTCAGCGTCAGCAACGGCGTGGCGTCTCTGGTGGTGAGCTTTCGCCGACTGCTCCTGACGTACGAATTGGACTACAACCTCGAATCATCTGCGGATTTCAGCACCTGGTCGCCTGTGACCGGGCAGGTAGACGAACCGTCGTTGAACGCGGATGGGACGGTCACCACCTCGGTGCATGCCGGATCACCGGCGGACTCGTCCGCACGATTCTTCCGGCTGCGCGTCTCGCGGAAATAGGGGCCTCTCGGGATGACGTGGCCACTGCCAAGAGGGTGCAAGGCAAAGGGGTCGCGTCTCAACACTTGACAAGTGCGGCTTGACTTTCTGGTCCGGCGGCGGTTTTAAGGCAAGAGAATTAGCAGCAGATAAAGCAGGCCAGAGAAGCACCGCAGCGTCCCGCCGCGGCGGGGCCGCAACCTGGCGGTACACCCCATTGGCTACATTGGCTGCATTGGCCACATTGGCCATTTTTGCCAAAAAACCGGCCGGGTCGCCGTCGTTCTCTGGCGTGCTTTATTTGCTACCAATTCTCTTGCTTTAGACGCGTCGGGAAAGTGGGTCTGGACAGCAACGGCAGGGCCAGGAAACGCTTTCCAGATAATTGACACTGGCATCCCACAAGGGGCAAAACCCGACCGTAATCCTTCGGTTTTCCGAAGGAATTCGAGGGGCCACGGCGGAAGCCCTTTGAGAATTTCAGGCCATTTTCACAGGCGGTGTAGATGGCGCGTGCCGGGTGACCTCGGCTGTCCCACAGCTTTAGACAAATCCAGGGAAAAAGGCCTGCTCCGGTCGCCCCAGATACCGGAAGCTGCCTTCGGCTGTCC
>JBEKRX010000050.1:0-47360 GCA_049518415.1 Verrucomicrobiota bacterium | reverse complement strand
CAACAGACTAAAGAATGTGCGGTGGACCCAGGGCGGCGGCCCGCCTGCGCTGCGCTCCGGCGGGCCTTGCCCTGGGCTGGTATGAATCAGGCCTTCGGCCTGAAGGCCAGCGTGCCGACGCCGTGGCTGCCATCAGGGGGAGCCTCGACGGCCTTTCGACCGCGCATAGGGACCATGAACCGGGCGATTTGCGGGCGAGACGTGCGGGTGGCAGGCTCCCGATTCCGAGTCGGGACCCCACTGGCAGGCGGGACGCCTGCCCCACGACCTGCCGCGAAAGAGCCAAGCAGTTCACTATATATGGGCCTGATACACAAAAGCTCCTCAAAACCTCGCAAAGCGCAGGGTCCGAAGAATTCCGTCGCGGGCGAGACGCCCGCGCCACTACCTGCAAGGGCTTATTTAACTCATGTGACCTTGTAACCCCTCTGACAACCCAACCAATCATGAATCCCCTGTCTCCCCTTTTGGCGGCGGCGCAGCCGGCCGGTTCCACGTTGACGCGCCTGGACTGGCTGGCGATTGCGTTCTACTTCAGCATTCTGCTGTGCGTGGCCTGGTGGGTGGTCAAGCGGCGCAAAGATACGGCGGCCGATTACTTCCTGGCGGGGCGGAATCTCGGGTGGTGGATTATCGGCGCCTCGATCTTTGCGTCGAACATCGGCTCGGAACATATCGTGGGCCTGGCCGGGTCGGGCGCCACTGATGGGGTGGCCATGGCGCATTACGAGTTTCATGCGTGGTGCCTGCTGGTGCTGGCCTGGGTGTTCGTGCCGTTCTACGCCCGGGCGCTGGTGTTCACCATGCCGGAATTCCTCGAACGCCGTTTCTCCACCAGCTCGCGCTACGTGCTGTCGATCGTCTCGCTGATCACGTTTGTCGTGTCGAAGATCGCGGTCGGCATTTTCGCTGGCGGCGTTGTCTTCGCCACCTTGTTGCCGGATGTCCATTGGGACTTGGGAGGGGTCGAGATCAACAGTTTTTGGATAGGGTCGGTGGCGGTGATTGTGTTGACCGGCCTCTACACTGCGCTGGGCGGGATGCGCGCGGTCGCCTACAACGACGCGGTCCAGGTCGTGGTCCTCATCTGTGGCTCGGCCCTGCTGACCATCTACGGCCTGACCAAGCTGGGCGGCTGGGGCGAGTTGCGCCACCTCTGCGGTTCGGACATGTTCAATCTCTGGAAGCCGCTGGTGCCACCCGGGGTCGAGTCCACCTGGGCGCCGGTGCTGCAAAAGGCCGCGGACGGGCACGTGCTCAAGCAGGCGTGGTATTTCAACGATTATTATCCGTGGCTGGGCATGGCGATCTGCGCCCCGGTCATCGGCTTGTGGTACTGGTGCACCGATCAATACATCGTGCAACGCGCGTTAGGCGCGCCGAACGAGCAGACGGCCCGGCGCGGGAGCATGTTCGCCGGCTTCCTCAAGCTTTTCCCAGTGTATCTGTTCATCATTCCGGGGCTGATCTGCTATGCGCTGGCCAAGAGCGGCAAGGTGCCGGAACTGGCCATGATAATCACGCCCGACGGCAAGCCGATACCGCACGAGGCGCAGGGCGCATTCCCGCTGATGGTCAAGTACCTGCTGCCGCCTGGGCTGCGAGGCATAGTCGTGGCGGGGCTGCTCTCGGCGTTGATGGGGTCGCTGGCGGGGGTATTCAATGCCTGCTCGACGCTGTTCACCGTGGACCTGTACGAGAAATGGAAGCCGGGCGCCACGCAGCACCAGATTGTGCGCACCGGGCGGATAGCCACGGCCGTCATGGTGATTATCGCCTTGCTCTGGATTCCCGTGGTGCAGGGCGCCCACAGTCTCTACAACTACCTCCAGGCAGTGCAAGGCTACCTGGCGCCGCCGATTTTCGTGGTCTTCTTCTTCGGCGTATTCTGGAAACGCCTCAACGCGCAGGGCTGCCTCTGGGGAATGCTCGTCGGCTTCGCCCTCGGCCTGTTCCGCATGTTCGTGGACACGCCCGTGACCCTGGGCTTGAAAGGGTTCGAGAACGGCTATGCCAGCGGTTCGTTCCTCTGGGTCGTCAACCACATCTACTTCCAATACTTCAGCGTGCTCATCACGATTGTCTCGGCCGTCGTGATGGTGGTGGTGAGTTACCTGACCAAAGAACCGGACTATAAGGCGATCCAGAGCCTCACTTTCGGCACCGCCACGGCCGAGGACCGCATCCGGACACGCGCCAGTTGGGACTGGCGCGACATCGCGGCTTCCGCGTTCGTGCTGGGCGTGATTATCGCCGGCTACTTGTACTTCCGGGGCTAAGAACGCGCAAAACTCCGGAGAACTACAGCCAGTATAGCCTTCGTCAAAAGTCCCTCGACGTCAGCTCTGCCTGAAATCCGAATTTCGCCCCGATGGGCCATTTACCGGTTGACAACGGGGCCGGGGGAAATACCCTTGCTTGCCTGACCAGAGAGCAACGGCGGCCAGGAAGGCTGCGCCTGAGCCCAAGGTCATGGGAGAGGAAGTGAGAGAGTATTGACCGAAATTATGCTGAGAAAGGGCGAGCCAGTGGAGAGGGCCCTGCGGCGATTGAAGAAGATCGACCGGGAGGGGATGCTGCGGGTGGTGCGCAACCACCGGCACTTTGAAAAGCCGAGCGAGCGCCGCCGGCGCAAAGAAAAAGCCGCGCGGTTTTCGGCCATGCTGACCGTCCGCTACGCCGATCTCTAAGTCGTCGGATTTCGCGGGCGGGCGGGGGCCGCCCGGCCCGGCCGGCTGCGCACGCAAGGGACGGAGCATTGGGGGTGCTGGACTCAACGGTTGCCCAACGCTGCCTCGCCCCGCCGTTCGGATGCTCCGTTGCATCATTTATGTATTCATTTTCCACTTGTTGGAATTCCCATCGGCACACGGACGGCCGCGCCATGTTGCGGGAGGTCCGGGAACTGGGCTTTGAATATGCCGAGTTGAGCCACGGCACCCGCCTCAGCCTGCTGCCGGGCATTTTGGAGGCCGTCGAGGCGGGGGAGATCCAGATTTCCAGCCTGCACAACTTTTGCCCCCTGCCGCTGGGCGTCATCCATGCCGCGCCCAACCTTTACCAGTTTTCCGCCGAACGCCCGCGCGAACGCGAGATGGCCCTGCGCTATACCCTGAAGACGCTCGAGTTCGCCCAGCGCGTGAAAGCCCCGGCGGTGGTGTTGCACCTGGGCCGCATCGAAATGAAGAACTACACGGACAAGCTGCTCGGCCTGCTGGCGCGCGGCGGCCGCGAGGCCCCCAAGTACGGGAAGCTGTGCGCGGAAGTGGCCGAAAAGCTCGAGGCCAGGAAGGAGCCGTTTGTCGAGCGGAGCCTCGAGTTGCTGCGCAAGCTGCTGCCGGAGGCCGAGGCCCGGGGCCTCAAGCTGGGGGCCGAGAACCGGCAGGCCCTGGAGGAGCTGCCCCTGGAGGCCGATTTCCAGTTCCTCTTCCGCGACCTCCCCAGTCCCAGCCTGGGTTACTGGCACGACACCGGTCATGCCGAAGTCAAGCACCACCTCGGCTTCATTCACCATGCCATTCACCTCGAGTCCCTCCGCGACCGTCTGCTCGGCTTTCATATCCATGACGCCGCATTCCCCGGCCGCGACCATTACGCCCCCGGCACGGGCACCGTCGACTTCGCCGCGCTCAGGCCGTTTGTGAAACCGGGGCACATCAAGGTCTTTGAGCTCGGCCCCGCCCTCACCGCCCAGGAAGTCAAGAGCGGCGTCGCCTATCTCAAGAAGACTTGGGGAGATGAATGAGCCGGCGCATTGCCATGGAAATCGTCCGGTCTTTGCAGCAAGCCGGTTTTCCCGCCTTCTGGGTGGGGGGTTGCGTGCGCGACTTCCTGTTGGGCCGCGCCCCAGGTGATTACGACATCGTGACCTCGGCCCTGCCGGGCCAGGTCGAGAAGGTCTTTCCGCACACCATCCCGCTCGGCCGGAAGTTCGGCGTCGTCGTCGTGCTCCGGGGCGGCTATCAGTATCAGGTGGCCACCTTTCGGGCCGAGGCCGATTACCAGGATGGCCGTCATCCGGCGCAGGTCAGCTTTGGCGATGCGCGGGCCGATGCCCGCCGGCGCGATTTCACGATCAACGGCCTGTTCTACGACCCGGTCCGCAAGACCCTCCATGATTGGGTCGGCGGCCAGGCCGATCTGCGCGCCCGACTCATCCGCACGATCGGGCCGCCCGCCCAGCGGTTTGCCGAAGACCATTTGCGGCTGCTGCGCGCCGTGCGCTTCGCGGCCCAACTGGACTTCGCTATCGAGCCCGGCACCTTCGCCGCCCTCAAAGCCAACGCTGCTAAAATTCAGGGCATCAGCCCCGAGCGCATCCGCGAGGAGTTGGTCAAGCTGTTCCACCCCCCGCACGCGGGTCGCGCACTGGAGCTCCTGCGTCAAAGCGGTTTGCTCGAACAAGTGCTGCCGGAAATCGCCGCCACCGTCGCCTGCAAGCAATCCCCTGATTTTCACCCCGAAGGCACCGTTTTCAACCACCTGCGCTTGATGCTGGCCCAAATGCCGCCCGAGCCGGCGCCGGCCTTGCCCTGGGCCGTCCTGCTCCACGATGTCGCCAAGCCCCTGACGGCCGCGCCTGACCCGCAGACGGGCAGCACGCATTTCTTCGGTCACGAACGCATCGGCGCGGAGCTGGCGGCCAGGATTTTGGCACGGCTGCGCTTTCCGCGCAGACAGATCGACGAGGTCGTCAAAGCCGTCCGCTGCCACATGCAATTCAAGGACGCCCCGCAAATGCGCACCGCCACCTTGCGCCGTCTGCTGCTGCGCCCGACTTTTGCCCTGGAACTGGAGTTGCACCGCCTCGATTGCCTGGGCTCCCATGGCCGACTGGACGTCTATCACTTCCTGGTCGCCCAGGCCAGAGCACTGGCGCAGCAGCCCCGAATTCGTCCGCCGCTCTTGAAGGGCGATGACTTGCTCGCCCTCGGCATGAAACCCGGCCCCGCCATGGGCGCCCTGCTGGCTGAAATCCGCGAAAAACAGTTGCAGGATGAACTCAAAACTCCCGCCCAGGCGCGCCGCTGGGCCAGGGAACGAATCCCCGCGTCCGAAAAGACCAAGCCCAGGCCAGCCCAGCGCCGGGTGCGACCGAAAACGACTCCTGGCGGCCCAAGAAGGCCTGCCAAGCTTGGAGAGGTTACACCGAGAACAGCCGCGTAAGCTGCTGCAAATCAGCCAATCGCAAAGCCGCCATTTTCGTGCGAAGTGGTGTCCCCAAAAGGGATGGGGGGTTCATTGAGCATTGAGCATTGAGCATTGGTTATTGGTCATTGAGGCCGAGGCGGGCACGCAAATCTTGGGCTTGGCCTTCGCTATGGAAACCGATTTTCCGAGGATGCGACCCGGTTGGCCGCGCCATTCCACGAGGGCAGCAGTGGGCTTTCACATCGCGGGCTTTCAGCCCGCGGGCCTTCTTCAATAACCAATGATCGTTTTTCGATGCTCAATTCTCACTTCATTTAACGCGGCGGGGGAAGGCCCACGTTGCTCTTCCCATTCAGGAATTGACGCTTCGCTCTTGGTTGCGGCTCCGCCGCGTTAAGCCTTCAGGGCTGGTATTGAAGCCACAGCCTCATGAAACGCCAGGAGGCGTTCGAGACTGGGGTCAGGTCACGCAAAGCCACTTGTTGCAGCGGTCCAAGATCAGTCGTTTGCTCGACCCGGAGGTAAGCGGGGCCGGAAAGCCAATTGAAGAGGTCCGGAGAAACCTGGCCGGTACAACTCACATCGTTGGCCAGGATGTCGCGGCCATAGACCAGGGCCAGGTAGAACTGGCCCGCGAGCGGCCAGAGGCTGCCGGCGGGGAGGCGATTGGCAGGCGCGGGGACATGGCCGGGAAGCCCGAGGTAATACTTGAGGAGGTTGGGCACACGGTCGCCATCCGGCATGGCGGCGGGGCCGCTGACCGCCGGGTTGGCCAATTCCGCCGCCGTGAAATAGCGCGCGCGCCAGAGGTCAAAGCTGGCGAGCCAGCGCGCCACGTCCAGCTCGTACCAGATGGCGGCGGCATTAGTGTTGACGGTGAGCGTGCTGGTGGAGGCATCGCCGGTCAGAGGCAGGGCCGCCCGGCGCTGGCCACGCTCATCCAGCGCCCAGGCGGTGACGTAGTTCGTGCCGACGGGCAAGGTCAGAGTGAAGGGCACCACCTCCGTCAGCACGGGCGCCACGCCCCACTGGTTGCCGACAGAAACCTTGTTGGCATCGGTCCAGACTTGCCCGGTATTCTCCCACCATCCGCTGGCCACAATGAGGGCGGTGCAGTCGTTCGTGAAGACCTCGCCGCGGGTGAGCGTTAGACCCAGGGTGCACCAGCCCAAGTGGGTGGCGGCCGGCCGCAGGGTGAGACCCCCCAGCGTGACGGCCCGCTGGTCGGCAAAACCGATGAGGGCTTTGGTGCGGGGGGTGTCCAGGGTGACCAGGCCTTGGCCGGCCCGGCTCAGGTCCCAGCGCAATTCCCCGGTATCGCTGGCCAGCGCGCTGCCGGCCGGCGCGGGCGGAGGCGAGGTCAAGCCGGTGGCATTGACGCCGACGTTCGCGCTCAGGCGGCTGGTAAAGGCCAGTCCGCCTGGGACGCCGAGCTGGCTGGTGCTGAAAACGCCCCAGGCTCCGGCGTTTTGGAGCAAGTCCAACTCCCGGTCGGGCGTCAGGGCCATGATGAATTGCTGGGCGGCCGGGCGGACATCGCCGCGCCGGAACAGATTGGCGGCCAGGAGCAGATTGGCCATTTTGGTGGGGTGCTGGGCGGTATCGAAGAAGCCGCGAACGCAGCCCAAGGGGACCACCGGATTGCCCTGGCCGTAATCGAAGAGCCAAAGGCCGTCCCAATCCTGCAGCCCGGCATAGGCCGCCAGCAGGAGCGGCCCTTCGGAGCCGTAATAATTGGGGGAGGGGTGCTGGTATTCAGTGACGGTGAACGGTTTGCCTTTGATGCGCTGGCGGGCCAGAACGGCCAGGGTGTTATCGTCGCCCACGGTGTTGACCATCGAGAGGTTGGGCTGGTACCAGTTGACGGGGTCCCAGGGCTGGCCGGGGAATTGCGGGTGCTGCCAATAGGCATGCCCGTCAATCACATCCAGGCGGCTCTGCACCGTAGCCGGACTGTTGGCCATGATGGTGCCGAAAATGAGGCCGGCATAACCGAGGTTGGCGCGCAAGTGCCCCACCATGGTGTCGTAATAATTGTATTCCAGGTCGCGCAGGAACTGAAGCCAATCGCGGCGGGCCTCGCGCGTGCCGGTGTAGCCGCTGCCGGAGTAGCGCACATTGGGAAGCGTCCTCGCGGCCAGGGATGCCCCAGGAGGCGGGATGCCGAGCCCTCCGCCGGCCTGGAGACGGACATCGGCGAACCAGAACGTGGCCAGCTTGTCACCCATCGAGCCGAAGTTGACGCGCGCGTTGCTGTCGCTGGCCGAGGCCTGGAAGGTGTTGGTGAACTGCTGCCAATTCGTGGTCAGGCTCAAGGCCTGGTCGTAGCCCAGCACGGCATAGTTCCCGTGGGCCTGCATGACGGAGGCCTCGGCATTGGTGGCGGGGCTGGATTTGGCCCAGAAGGAGATGGTATAGGCCTGGTTGGAGGCGAGGTTGAGCCCCGGGTAGTTGAACTGAATGTACCACCCGGCGGTGTCGGCGGTAGTGACTACAATGCGGGCGCTGGGCTGGCCGTTGGTGAAATCGAAGGGGCGCGCGAGACTGGCGTGGGCATTGTTATGCTGTTCAAGGGTCCAGCCGGTAAGCCCGTTGCTGAAAGCGCCGTTGCTCAGGAGGTTCGTCCCCAGCGGTTGGTTGATGACGTGCCAGGCCGCCAGCATGGCCGCGTCATTGGCATAGCGCCCCGCCAGCCAGGTGTTCCAGCGGGCTTGCAGATTGGTCGCGTAGCGAGCCGGCAGCCGGTCCAGGCCGCCATCGAACCATTTTTGGATAATCCCGTTTTCGTTGATGATTTCCACGAAGGCGACCGCCGGGTCCTTGGCCAGGGGCAAGCCGGTGTAAGGGTTGGTGGGGGTGAGCAGCTTGGTCGCGTAATCCTTCTGCAGCGCGAGGGCGGGGTCGTAGAAAAAGCCCAGGACATGGGCGTCCTTCCAATCCATGTTGGTGGTGACCTCCGGACCGAGGCCGTCACCCGAGCGGTACTCGCGGCCGACCAGGAGGTTGAGGTCGGCATAAATCCCGTGGGCCTTTAGGCGCGAGACGAGGTAATGGACCCGCCCCAATTGCATCGGGTTGAAGTTAGTGCTCGAGGTCGTGGTATAGGCGAGCAGGCCGCCGCTGTAGGCCCAGGGGGCATCCATGTGATGGAACCGGACCGCGTTGATACCGAACTTGGCCAGGCGCGCCGCCACGGCCTCCGCATAGCTCATGGGCATGAACGGTGAATCGCCGGCGAAATTCACGCCCAGAAAACGCACGCGGTTGCCGTTGCCGACAAAATGGCCATCGGCATCCACCGTGACCCGGTTGGTGCCGATGGGCGAGTTCAGGGACGAGAAATCGGTCACTCCGGCACTGGCATCGTCCCAAGGGAGAATCCAGGGGACCGTTTGGGCGGGCAAAGGCCAGGCGGAGCACCATAGCAGCCCCAGGCCCAGGCCGAAGCGAAACAAAGAACGCTCGAGCAGCATGGGCCAAGTCTGGCCCGACTTTCCGGCTCTGTCCAGCCGAAGGATTAGGGTAGGGGATGCGCCCTCTTTCTTTTTGCACAAGCCCTCAGCGGGTCTGGCGAACTACGGCGCGACCAATTCGATGCGGTAGAATCGCCGGCTGTCGGTCGTCATATCGTCCGTCAGCGATTGCTGGGCGCCGCTGGCGACCAATTCGGTCAGCAGGGTCCACGCGGGCTGGTCGAGGGTGGTCTTGAAGAAGACGCGATAAGTCCGCCCCGGCAAGGCTGTCCAGGTTAGATTCACGGCGCCGTCGGCATAGACGCTGATGCCAGTCACCTGCAAAGGCGGAGAGCTCTGCACGGTGATTTTGACAGTGACCGCGTCGCTCAAAGGCGGAGCTCCATTGTCGGCGGCACGGACAGTGATCAAGTAGGCGCCGGGAGGGTCCGCCTGGGCCGGGGTCCAGGTGAACACCCCGCTGCTCGGATTGATGGAGGCCGTCGCCGGAGCGCCAGTGTCCAGGCTGTAGCTAAGGGTCTGTCCGGCATCAGGGTCGCTGGCGGCGGCGGTAAAAGTCAGCGTGCTTCCCTGATACACGGTTTGGTCGGGGATGCCGGCCAGGGTTGGCGGGTGGTTGGGGGCGGACCCGAGCGTGTTGCCCCGGCCGGGGGTGGGGGTGGTCATGAAGCAATATGGTGCGGCATTGCCGTCCGGCCAGCGCCCTTGGCTGATATCACTGGTCTGCGCTCCAAAGACGACGCCGTCCACCATCGTGCCATCGGGTGCGAAGAAGGCAATCGTTTCACCGGCGGCACTGAGTTTGAAGTTCACATGCAGGCAAGGGTCGTTGGTGTTGTCCAGGCTGGCTTCGTTGTCGGCCCACACCAGCAGGAATGCTCCGGCGGGGATTTTGTAACCGGGCGGAATCCGGAACTGGTTTTTATTTGTCAGGCTGTTGGCCAGGAAATAGCCGGACAAATCCGCCTCGGCCGGTCCGGTATTGTAAAGCTCGAACCAGTCGCTGTATTTGCCGTTTACCGGGTCGGCAATCGTCCGGGTGTTGCTGGCCATCCATTCATTGATAGCGACGGGGACCGCCGGCCAGGCGTTGAGGTTGGCGGCGGCGGGAGTGGCATAGTAGAAGACCCGGCGCTGGGCCGGCGCGCCGTCCGGGAAGGCGCCGTAGGAACGGTCGCCGTTGACGAGACTGTAATTGAGGTAATCGACGATGGTGGTCGCGGTGCCGCTGACCTTCGTCAAGACCACCGACCCATTGATTAGCGCGGCCTGGAAATTGGCATGCAGGTCGGCGCCGCTGGTTTGGCCCGGCTGGTTATCCAGCCACACCAGCCGGAACTGCCCCGCGCTGAGGCTGGTTCCGGCCGGAAAAGGCCATTGCAACAGGTTGGTGTAGTTGTCGCTGAGGTAATAACCTGTCAAATCGGCGGTCGTCGCGCCCGCATTGTAGAGTTCAACCCACGGGTCGCGCTCGCCGAAGTTGTCGCGCGGGCCGCTCAGGTTGTTGGGCTGGATTTCATTGAGCCACACCAGCGGGAAAGGGCTGAGATTGGCGCGCACTGAATTGGGAGCGCCCGGGGTGTACTGGGTCAGCGAACTGCCCCCTTGCATCTGGAGATTCTGGTCCACCCGCACGCCGCTGCCCGACAGGCGCACGGTCAGGATGCCGGCATTGGTCTGCTGGAGAAACCAAAAGCTCAAGGTGTAGGGATTGCCGTTGACCAAGGGCGACAAGTCCTGCCACAGACAATCGCTTACGGTCGTGCCGCCGGCCTGGCAGACCAGGTGCAAGCTCGCGTTACCGGACCGTTTTACCGAGGTGCTAAGCGCGCTGGCGGCGGTATTGGCGGTCGTCTGCCATGGACCTGTCAGCGCCGATTCGAAATCGCCGTTCTGGACGTAGTTCTGGCCAACCTCCGGCGCCAAGCCCGCCACCAGCTTGAGGTCGTCGACATAGACATCACCGGCGGAGCCGAGATAAAGGTAGAGCCGTGAACTGGAGGCAGTCCCGGAAACAGCGACGTATTGCCACTGGGGAGCGGGGACGCTATTGGTGGTGACCGCCGCCCAGTTGGCCACGCGGTTGTGGTCCTGGGCCGGGTCGATCAATTGCAGCGATGGGCCAAACCCGTTGGCCGCGCCCGGCCAGGGCGGCGCACTGCCGTAGGTCACCTGATCCAGGAGCAAGTCCTGGTCCGGCGTTGCCCCCGGCTTGAGCAGGGTGAGCGTTTCGCCGCCATTGTCGAGTTTGCCGTCGAAGACGCCCGCGATCGGGATGGCCGCGCCATAAGCGGCGCAGAACGCGTTGGCGTCATTGGCAATCACCAGGAAACCGCCGGGTTGGATGACGCTGCCCGGACCGAAGGTGAAATCCGCCCCGTGCAGACGGCACCCGCAAAGATCAAAGGCATTGTTGGTGGCGGCGTTGTAAATCTCGATAAAGGAAGCGTTCGGCAGCACGGGGTTGTACATGATCTCGTTGATGACGAGGCGGTTCTGGGGCAGTTCGACCGGGCCGGTGTAGGTGATGGTAATGCTCGCCGTCGCGTTGGGCAGAGGGTTGCCGGCCAGGTCTTGCCCGGAAACGGTCAGGAGATTTGCTCCGCCATTGAGCGCCACCAGGGCCGTCCAGTTCGAGACGCTGGTCCAGGTCACCGGGTAAACCAGCCCGTTGAGGGTGATAGTTTTGACGTTGATCGGAGCGGTGCCGCTCAGCGAGAGGCAGTTGCGGTTGGTGCTGAAATTGCGGCCGGCGTTGCTGGTCAGAGCAAAGGGAGCGGAAACGTTCGCCAACAGTGACTGGATATAAGCGCGGCGGCTGGCAACCCAGGAAACCGGCCCGCTGGGCGAGGCGACCGGGATGCCGGCGCCCCACAGCCCCAGGTATTTGGCGTTCATCATCGCCGAAATATTCGCGGGCGCCAGCGGCCCATTCACCGAGTCTTGCAGGGCGCGCCAGAAGGCCCGCTGGACGGGCGGGAAGGACAGCAGCGTGCGGATCGTCGGGTCATTAATGGGCATGGTCGGCGGGCTGAGATCGGTGGTATAACCGTCCCCTCCGTTATCCATGAGGAAGTCGATGTCAAACGCCATAAGGGCCCACTTGCCGTTGGTCGGTTTGTAGGCATACATGTTTTTGCCGCGGTTGTAGCCGTAGCTGTCCCAGTTGCCGACGATGTGTTCCACCGCCACGACCCGCGTCCAGGCTTCGTAATCGATCAACCGCTCGACCAGCGAGGTGAACGGCTCCGGCGGCGCGGCGTTCACCGCGTCCACCAGCCCAAAGAGATTGGTATAATAATTGGCGGAGTTTTTGACCGCCCGTTTGCGCCAGTTCCAGCGGTAGCGGGCCAGTTTCTTGGCCCCGCCGGTGGTGGTGAAGTTTTGCAGGGTCGCATCGACATTGAAGAGCATGTTGTCCCCGGTGTTATCGAATTCGAACCAGTCATCGATCTTGTGCAGGTCGCCGTCTTGATCGTCCGGAAACCACTCCGCCACCAGGTCTGCGCTCGGCTGCTGCGCGTCCTCAAAAACCAGGCCGCGCTGGAGGCCGTTGACGAACAAGTTGATATACCGGCGATAGAGGGTCGGCACGCCCAGTTGCTCGAGCATCCAGAAGGCTGCTTGCTCGCGCTGGCCGGTGTTATCGTTGTCCCCGTTCCCCAGGCTGGCCAGCACAAAGTCCGTCGCGCCCAGCAGGCGGTCGTCCTGGGGGAAAACCAGGACATAGTCGCACATGTTGTTCAGCGGGCCGTTGTAGCCCGGCGTGTGCCAGGGGCTCCCGCTGTAGAGGGCGCCGATGTTGTAAACCACCCGGCTGTCGTTATAGACGAAGGTCGCATCCAGCGGCTCGTTGCTGTTCCTCTGGCGCGAGGTCCAGCGCTGGTTCGTAGCCTGCGTGATCCAGAACCGGTAAGTGCCGACCCTGCCGGTATTGGGGAGGCCTTCCCCAAAGCGCACCAGGCATTCGCGCCCCGGGGCCTCGCGCGGGAACAGCGTCGTCACCGCCGGCGCGGCGTTGTCCGTGGCCCGGAGGTGGAAGGCGACCAGGGTGCCGGCCGCCTGGCCTGGAATCGTGGCGGAATAGACACCGGCCCCGTTATAGCTCATGCTCACGGCCGTGAAATTGGTATCCGGGTCGAGGCGGTACTGCAGGCTCAGCGACGCCAATCCGTCCGGGTCGCTGACTTGGGCGCACACGATGACCGGCTGTCCCGCCGCTGGCAGCAGCGGGCGGTGACTAACCTGGGCAATGGCAGGCCCTGCATTGAGGGCCGCGCGACTGTTGGGCCCCCCCGGTGTCCCCAGGTTCCGGGCCGTGAGAATGTTGCCATAGGCCTCGAGCCAATTTCCGTGCAGCCGCAACAGGATTTCCGGGTTGCCCTTGAGCCAGCGAACCTTGGCCCGCAGGGTGGCGGTCGCGCCGGCAGACAGGGCGCTCGTCAAGGCGGTCCGCACCCCGTTGGCCCCGGTGTCTCCGCGGCCGCCCGCCACCAGGTGGAGGCATTTGCCGCCGCCGTAACCGCCGCTGGCCTGCCAGTAAGACTGGTCGTGCGTTCCGCGCGCAAACCAGCCGTCGAAGCTGCTTTCAAAATCCGGATTGGGCACGCAGTTGGCGCCGCCGGCGGCAAACACCTCCACGTTGTCCACCAGGCATTCGCCGGCGTCCTGGAGGAGAATCTGGAGCGAATCGGCGGACCCGCTGCCGTTGTCGAGCACACCGGTGTATTCGATCGTCGTCCAGGCGCTCTTGTCGCTCTCGTCGCTGTCCGCCCAATTGGCGGCCAGCCGGTGGTCGCTGTGCGGGTCCATTAACTCGAGGCTGCTGCCGCCCTGATGGGCCCACTGGCCCCACCGTCCGCCGCTCTGATAGCTCACCTCGTCCACGGTGATGTCTATAGCGTTCGTCACGCGGACCCCCGCGTTGGTCGAAACGAGTTCGTCAGGCATGGTCAGCGCAATCCTGGCCCCGCCATTGGGCAGGTTGCCGCTGTAATCGCCGAAGGTATTGTTTGGGTTCAGGCCGGCATAGTTGGTCATGAGGCGGGCGGCCTTGTTCGCCACTACCACATAGCCGCCGGCGGGAATAAAGGCATTGCTCGGGAAGGTGAATGAGACCGCATCGCTCAGTTTCCAGCCGGCCAGGGCGATGCTGTTTGTGCCGCGGTTGTAGAGTTCGACGTATTCGTCCTGGCTGCTCCCGGAAATCGGGTCGTACATGATCTCATTGAGGACCACGTCGCTGACGAGGATTTTTCCGTTGCTGCTGCCTGGGGTCGGGCTGGCCAAACGGTAAAAACCCGGCGCTCCGTCCGGATACCGGCCGGTGGCCACCCCGTTTTGCTGCCCCTCGAAGCGCACGGCGTCGATGACCTTGGTGCCGGACGGGTTTTTCAGGTAAATGGTTTCGCCGGCGGCGCTCAGAGCAAAGCCGAGCTGGGATTGGTTAAAGACTACAAACCCGCGCCCCGGGATGGTCACGTTTGGGAGCACGAAGCGGTTGGTCACCGGATGGTCGCTCAGGATGCACCCGGCAAGGTTCACCGACTGGGTGCTGTAGTTGTAGAGCTCGACATAATCAACCTCGGGGTCATCCGTGTGCGCCAGGAATTCGTTGATGACAATCGCGCGATAGGGATTGGGGGCGGGGGTTTCTCCCCAGCCAGGCGTGCCACCGACCAGGTCGCTGGCTTCCCAGGCTTCCGGGTTGGCTTCGCCGAAGCTGGGGCGGGCCAGGACCAGCGAATGCCCCGCCCCATCGGCGGCCACGGGCCATGGCGGAGCATCCGAGTAATGTGCCTCGAGCAACACCGCCCCCGCCGGGTTGCGCAGACGAATGGTCCCGGCGTCCTTGGCGAGCCGGTCCGGGAAGCCGCCTAAAACGCCGGTAATGCCATAAGCGCTCTGCACGTCTGCCGGGACGGGCGCGACCACCAGGCGCCCGCCCGCCGGCAGGAGCGTATTGGTCGGGAAAGTAAAACTCAACGCCCCGCTCAAGCGGTAGCCGCTGAGGTCCTCGGCAAAGACCTGGGAGTTGTAAAGTTCGATGAATTGGAGGACCGCTCCGTCGGCCCGGTTGGTCGGATGATACATGACCTCGGAGATCACCAGGCCGGTGCAGCGGCTGGAGGGGCCGATGGCCTCGCGATTGGGGGCCAGGTTCGAAATATCCAGCGGCGTGAAATCGAGGGTGAAGGCGCACTGCGTGTTGGGAGCGATCACGTTTGGGGTCGAGGCGCGGTCCCGCACGTTATTGACCGTCAATGTGTAAAGGATTCCGGGACTCATGGGCGAAGTAGTCAGGACGACCGAGCTGGCGTCGCCGGCAAAGGAGGCGGCGCGGACGACAATTCCGTTATTGATGCTGTAGTTCGAGGAGTTGCCGCCGCTGGCGGCCTCAACCGGTTCGGAGAAATGCACTGTCAGGACCGTGTTGTCCCCCAGATTGACGACGGAACTGATGGTCGGCGGGGTCTGGTCTGGCAGCACCGTCAAGGTGGCCGTGCTGCTATTGGTGCTTCCCTGAGAATTGCTGATCCAGCAATAAAACCGCCCGCCGTTGTCGGACATCCCCACCGGCCCGACCGTGCAAGAGGAATTTGTCGCGTCCGAAAGCGCCGCGCCATTTTGGAACCATTGGAAGGACGCGCCAAAACTGCGTGCCAACTCCACGGAAAAGGTCGCGCTCCCGCCCTCCACCACCGTCAGGCTCGAGGGCTGCCGGTTAATCTGGGGCGGCCCGAGGCCATAGACTTGCAGGCGGGTTCCAGGGAGCGGCTCTTCGATCGTCCCGTTGGGCAATTGCCACCGCACGGCAAGGTTATCACCGCCCTGGGCCTCCTTCATTAAGGCCTCGACGTAATATTTCTTTCCCCCAAGCAGTGCGATCCCCGCGGATTGCTGCTCTGGGTATTTGCTCCATTCCCGGGAACTGGTCCAGCCCGAGACCGAGGCGATCAACCGCTTATTGGCCGGCGTCTCATCCGTGCTCAAGAAAAGGCCCGAATTATCATCGCTGGCGATCCACAAGATATAAGTCCCGCTGGCGGGCGGGAGAAGAAAAGCGCTCAGCCGTTGACCGTAATTATCATCCACGTCCGTCGGCGCTTCAAAACTCGGCAAGACCTCCACCAACGAGGGGTGGTCCGGGAATGCCGGGCTGTTGGTCAAATCCGCCACCGCCGTGCCGCCGATGCCCGTGTAAACCTCGCGCAGAACACCGCTGGTCTGGGCGAACGCGCTAGGGCTGCCTTCGGCCAGCAGGGCGGCCAAAACCCAGAGGACTGCCTTCCATAAGGCCGTGGTTTTCACGAGGTGATGCCGGTGCGCCGGAGGAAGACGACAGGACATGGGAGGAAGTTTGTGCTGCCCCCGGTGGGAATCTGCGCGCGCGCCGGCGCCCCCTCCTCCCGCGGCGGCCAGGCGACCGCGCCGCTTTCAGCGCGGCCGGGCGACGGGCTTTCGACAGCGTTTCTTGTCTGGATCAGCTTCCTCAAGTTGCGTGGCGGCGCTTCTGATTTGCGCCTTCCCAGAAGTCTAATCGGGAACAGCCGGAACCGCAAGCAGAAACCACTGGTCAACGACACCGCGGGTGCGCGACTTCCTGGCGCCGAAGCGCAGCGGCGGGGGCGTTCTTGCATTGGAGCGGCAGGACCGGGCCGGGACTTTTTCGGCCTTAATGCAGCCCCGACCCGAAACCGTGCTTGCCGTTAGGTCCCAACAACTGGGCGCGGTATTCGGTCGGGGATTGGCCCAGGATCTTCTTGAACACCCGGTTGAAGTGGGTGAGCGATTGGAAGCCGACTTCAAAGGCGATTTCACTCACGCGCAGGTTGGGGTTCAGCAAGAGGTTCTTGGATTTCTCGATGCGGACGCGCGAGAGGTAGTCGGTGAAGTTGATGCCGGTGGCTTTCTTGAAGATCTTGCAGAAGTAAAAGGTGCTGGCGTTGACGTGCTTGGCGACATGCCCGAGCCGGAGGTTTTCCGTCTGGTGCTCCTGGATGTAGTCTTTGGCGCGGGCGATGATGGGTGGCTCGGCGTTCTCCTGCTGGAGCAGGACCTGGTTGCTCAGCATGGCCAGGTGCTGGGCAAAAATGCTCAACAACTTGACGACCGCTTCGTGCTGTTTAGGCGCCACCACGCGGGTCGAGAAGTAGGCCTTCCGCAACTCCTCCAGGTCCACCTCCACCCCCCACTCGGCCAGCAGCTTGGCCGCCCGCCCGAATTGGACCCGGGTCGGTTTCTTGCGAAAGACCTGGCCGGTCTGCAGGAACCCGATCAAACGGTCGCCCAGGCGCACAGGCACGGCCGTCTCGCTCAGGCCATTGGGACAGCCCAGCGTGCTGGCTTGGTAGGCCGCCAGCTCCGACAACTTCTCCTGCACCTGGAGGCAGGCGGCGCAGGCGCGGCTCTTTTCCGAGATCAGCGCGCAAAACGGACCTTCATGGCGCCGCCCGTGCAGGGGAAGCTGCCAGCTTTCCACGGGGCGCAAGGCCACGGGCATGCCGGTCGCCTGCGCAAATGCCCGCTGGTAGTCCTGGAACACCTTGGAAGTGAGCAGCGCCTCCACCAGGCCCCGGTCGCCATTAGGGTCGGCGCCGGCCCGGGGTTTGCAGGCCGCGGGCTTTGACCTGCTGGCGGCACCGGCGCCGGCACGGGCCTGGCCACGCGGAGCGGAGACCGCCTGGCTCTGGAGGTCATTAATGTTGCTTCTGACCTCTGTAGGCTGCCTTACATATGTTGTCCGCATGGCAGCAATTTACGATAACCCTGAGCCGGTGACAACGTTTTTCTTGCTCCCTGCCCATCCTGATTCTGCCGCGCTCTCCCGCTCCACAAAGGTCTTCTCAGCCGGCGCAAATCCCTTGTGCGACCGCCCAGGCCATTTAACCCACTTGAAGTTCTTGACCGGCAAAACTCGTTGTAATCAGGTCAACTTTCGCTGCGGTAGCATGAGTGCTCTGAGCCAGCGCTTCTTTTAGGTGAATTGAGTATTGAGTATTGAAAAACGATAATTGTTTATCGTTCAATGCCGGCGGATGACACCACACGGACTCTCGGACCGCCGCCTCAATGACCAATAACCAGTACTCAATACTCAATTCTCAATGAACCGCTCGTCCCCTGGAGGGATACCACTCCGCGTGAAAATTGCGTTACCTTGCCGAGGTGGGCGAGTCTCGGTCACGGGTCGTTTTGGGCTTGGGGCCTGGGAGCCCGCCGATCAATTTGATTTTCGGGGCAACCTCTCCGGGCAGGCCCGATTCCGGAGGCGGTCTGAGGGGCAGCCTCGCCAGCCCCTGGTCCCCGCTCGGCCCCGCTGCCTGCCTGCGGCTGCCAGCCTCAGACCTCCGCCTCCTGCGCCGGCCTCATGTGCGGGTCCTCCGGCAGCGCCTGCAACAATTCCCCCACGCTCTGGTCTTGTCCGGGCAAAACCAGCCCCGGCGCGATTTCGCTCAGCGGCTGGAGCACGAAACGCCGCTCCGCCGCGCGGGGATGGGGCACAGTCAATTCCTTGGTCGCGCGAACCTGGTCCCCGAAGGCGATCAGGTCCAGATCGAGCGGGCGCGGCTCATTGCGGACCTGCTTGGGCCGGCGGCCGAATTCCCGCTCGAGTTGCTGGAGCCGGGCCAGCAACGACTCCGGGGTGTCGCCCGGGCGCGGGCGGAAAGCGACCACGGCGTTCACGAACGGCGGCGAACCGGGCGGGCAATCGACGGGCGTGGTTTGCCAAATCCCCGAGCGCCGGAGGGGCTCATCGGACAACTGCTGCAACCGGCTCATGGCCTGGAGGAGATGGCGCCGCCCTGCGCCAAGGTTGGCGCCCAAGGCCACGAACACCAGCTCTCGGCCCTCGGACTTCACCTCAACCCCAGCACGTCCTGCATGTCGTAAAGCCCCGGCGGCTGCCGCACGACCCAGCCCGCCGCCCGCAACGCGCCGTGGGCGAAGGTCTCGCGGCTGGAGGCCTTGTGTGCCAGTTCGACGCGCTCGCCGACGCCGGCAAAGATCACCGTGTGGTCGCCCACGACGTCGCCCCCGCGCACCGAGTGCACGCCAATCTCCTCCGCCGCCCGCTCGCCCACCAGGCCGGCCCGGCCATGGCGGATGACTTGCTCGGCCTGCTGCTGGCGCGCCGCAGCCAGGATTTCGGCCAGCCTCCTGGCCGTGCCGCTCGGCGCATCCCGCTTGAGGCGGTGGTGCATCTCGACGATCTCCAGGTCGAACCCCGGTCCCAGAATCTCCGCCGCCTTGCGGGTCAGCCAAAACAGCGCGTTCACGCCGGTCGAAAAGTTCGACGACAGCACCATCGGAATCCGGGAACTGAGCCGCGTGAGCCGGGAGCGGTCCTCCTTGGAATGGCCGGTCGTGCCGATGACCATCGCCTTGTTGTGTTCCGCGCACAACGCCGCAATCCCCGGCGTGGCCTCGTGGGAAGAGAAATCGATGACGACATCCGCTGCCGCCAGCGCCGACCGGAGGTCGTCGCCCTGGTCGATCTGCCCGACAATTCGCAAGTCGGGGTGGACAGGGGCGCAAGCCACCAGGGTTCGGCCCATGCGCCCTTTGGAGCCGGTGAGGATAATGTTAGTCATGCTGCGGGAGGCGCGAGGCCTGGTAGGGCGGGGTTAACGGGGCCTTAGCGCCCGGCGTTCTTATTTCAGGATGCCGCAGGCCCTCATGGTTGCCCGCAGCGTCTCGCGGTTCCTGGCGCTCATGGGCACCAGCGGCAACCGGTATTCTTCCCGCACCTGGCCCAGCATCGCCAGGGCGGCCTTGACCGGCACCGGGTTGGTCTCGAGGAACAAGTCCTTGAACAAGCCATAGTACTTCTGGTGCAGCTTCAAGGCAGCCTGGGCCTGGCCGGCGGCAAAGGCCCTGACCATCTGCGCGACCTGGCGCGGAATCACATTGGCGGCCACGCTGATCACCCCCTGCGCGCCCACCGCCATGAACGGCAGCGTCAGCGAGTCATCGCCGCTCAGGACTTCAAACCGCGGCCCCAGCGCCGCCCGCAGTTGGCTGACCCGGTCGGGATTGCCGCCGGCTTCCTTCAACCCGATGATCGTCGGGCACTCCTCCGCCAACCGCTTGACCGTGTCCACCCCGATCTCGATGCCGCAGCGGGCGGGGATGCTGTAGAGCACCAGTGGCAGGCGTGTATGCCGGGCCACCTCCCGAAAATGCTCAAACACTCCTGCCTGGGTCGGTTTGTTGTAATAAGGAGCCACTTGGAGCGAGCCATCGGCGCCGGCCTTTTCCGCCTCCTGCGTGAGATAGACGGCCTCCTTGGTCGAGTTGCCGCCGGTGCCGGCGAGCACCTTCACCTTGCCGGCGGCGAACTTCACCGCCAGCGCGATGATGTGAATGTGTTCTTCGTAATCGACGGTCGGCGACTCGCCGGTGGTGCCGACCGGCACGATGCCGTCCACGCCACCCTTGACCTGCGCCTTGACCAGGCGCTCCAGGGCCGCTTCGTCAATCTGGCCGTCCTTGAACGGCGTCACCAGCGCTGTGTAAGTTCCAGTAAACATGCTTTGCTTTAAGGCCCGGATAAGATGAGGCACCAAAGCCCGTTTGGCGAGCCTGATTTTTGGCGTTCAAAGCTCGATTCTGCCATCGAAGACAAATTCCGCCGGCCCGGTCAGGCGCACCTCGCGGAACTGGCCGTCCTCTTCCCGGAAACTGACCTCCAGTTCGTCGCCGCCCTGCACCCGGACCTTGACCGGCGAACTGAAGCGGTGGAGCCGGGCCGAGACCAGCGCCGCCGCCGCCACGCCCGTGCCGCAGGCGAGGGTTTCGCCCTCCACTCCCCGCTCGAAGGTCCGCACGCGAATGCGCTTTGGGCCAAGCACCTGGACGAAATTGACATTCGTGCCCCGCGGGCCGAAATGCGGGTGGCGGCGGATTTCCGGACCCAGTTCCTGCACCGGGGCCTTCTCCGCCTCGGGCACGAACAGCACGGCGTGCGGCACGCCCGTGTCCAGACAATGAATGGTTTGCGTCTCCAGCGCCAGCGCCACCCGCTCATTCAACCGCAAACCCTTTGGCGGCGTCAGGTCAACCGTCACCAGGCCCCCCTGGAAGCTGGCCCTGATGACGCCCGCCTCGGTCTCGAAGGCGAAATCGCCCTTGCTCCCCGTCTGCCTTTGCACATAGCGCCCAAAACAGCGGGCGGCGTTGCCGCACATCTCGCCGGTGCTGCCGTCCCGGTTATAAAACTCCCAGGCCCAATCCGCCTTGCCCGAAACGCATGGCCGCAGGACCACCAGCCCGTCCGCGCCGATGCCCCGGTGCCGGTCGCAGAGCCGGACCACCTGCTCCCGGGTCAGCTTGAACGTTTGCGCCCGGCCATCCAGCAGCACAAAATCGTTGCCCGCCCCATTCATCTTCGTGAATTCCAAAACCATCCCGAAAAACTAGCCTGCCCGCCAAGGCCTGACAAGTAACGACTGGCGGCCTCCCGGCGGTGGGGCAGGCGTCTCGCCTGCCGGTAGTGGGGCAGGCGTCCCGCCTGCCGGTAGTGGGGCAGGCGTCTCGCCTGCCGGTGGGGCAGGCGTCTCGCCTGCCGCCAGTATAAGGCTTGCCCGCACCCCGCAATGGGGTGTCCCGGAAGTCGCAGAATTCACGCTTGACTTTTCGGGGCACACTTTTAAGATGCCCTCATGCGCTTGTGGAATGTTTGCCCTATTATTAGTCCTTTTGAAATAAAGGCCGGCCTTGCAGTGGACCGCGATTGTGCGGTTCAATATACGAACCGCCTGTGGCATAATCACAGCTCGGAGACGACTCTATGATCTTTGCTCAAATCGCCAACCAGGCAACAACCACGGTCACTCAGACAGGGATCGGACTCGGTTCGGCGCTCGCTGTTGTATGTTCCTGGCAACGGAATCGTTCGATCCTGTGGGCAATCCTCGCGGGTATTTTCTCGTGGTTCTACGTCATTTACTTTGCCATGACGCGAAAAGCAGACGAAACCAAATGAAAAAGGCAAAGGCGTGAAAAAGGCAAAGGGGTCGCGTCTCAACATTTGACAAGTGCGACGAGCAGCAAGACCAACTGCGGCGGAGCCTGACTGACATCGAAGCCCGATTGTCAAATGTTGAGAATTGACCCCACGTCTTTTTCGTCCGGCGAGTGCCGGAGACTCTTCCTTGGAGGCAACTAACATGCGAACACTTAGGTGCGGTGCCGTTGGCGCTGGGCTTGGCTTCTGTTTGGGCTGCGTCATGCTAATCCTGGCAATCGATTGGAGAGACGCAACCTTCGGAAACGCAGTGCTTGGATCAAAGGGCGCGATGCGAGCGTGGAGAGTCATTCACGCTCCGGCATGGCTGGCCGCCAGGTGCTGGTATGCCGCCGGCCTACCGCCGCAGAACGAAGGAGCTTGGTTTTTCACGCCGCTCATCATGGTCTTGGCCCAATGGAGCTTGATTGGGCTCCTGGTTGGCTTCTGGTCGGGCCGCAGACTACATGGCAAGGCCGAACTACCGCCAGACCCCGGAAACGCAATCCCCAGCACCCCACCCGAAAAGTAAGCGGCAACTCCACGAAAGGCAAAGGGGTCGCGTCCCAACATTTGACAAGTGCGGCGAGCAGCAAGACCAACTGCAGCGGAGCCTGACTGATATCGAAACCCGATTGTCGAATGCTGAGATGTGACCCTACGTCTTTTCGGGGCTGGTGGATCTTTAACTAACACGGCTATGATACGAGCTCATTCGTTGGTTGTGATCAGTGTTCTTGCTCTAGCCGCTTGGGCTGTGGGTATCCAAGCTGCGCAGCCAGACTTTCAGAGCAGTTCGATGGTGCTCACGCGTAGACTGGATGAAGTCATCTCAGCGATCACGAATGCCTTTGCAAACGGTGCATACCATGAGATGAAGCTTGGCGATTCTCGCGTCGATTACGTGATGAGGAATGGAAAGGAGATTGCAGTGCCCCAGACAAACGCGTGGATTCTGGATCCGCAGCAGATGCCCCTTACTCTCCTGCCGCACGGAAAGAAGATGGTAGCTTATCGCGAGTACTTCGAAATCAAGGCTGAGGCGCTCGGTTCTGGCTACTCAAAGGTGAGTGTCAAGCCAGCGGGATCTGCAACGACCCAGGACCGCTATCAGTTCTCGATGCATTTGCATCGCATACTAGGCGGAAGATTTGAGCCGCCGCTCGCTTCGGAGACAACGAACCTGTTCCAGCGAATCGAAAAGCAGCTGCGGGAAATCCAGGCCGGCCGAACGAATGCTCTGCCGCCGACACCCGACACTAAACCGGGTTTTTACAGAGATTTCTGGACGAAGATGGATGTGAAGGAGCAGCACGATTCTCGCAATTGGAAGAAAATGGTGGAGGCGTGGAAAGCGATACAGACCCTTCAAGCAGGCACGAATAACGCTGGGGCAGTTACGAATGGCGTCAAATAGCCCCTCCTGCGGTTGACGCGAACCCGCTGTTCGTCATGCTCAAAACGGACGCTGAAAACGACATCGCTCATTACGGCTACGGCCCCTTCGGTGAACTCCTCCGCGCCACCGGCCCCATAAAAGGCAAAGGGGGCGCGGCTCAACATTTGACAAGTGCGGCGAGCAGCAAGACCAACTGCGGCGGAGCCTGACTGATATCGAAACCCGATTGTCAAATGTTCAGATGTGAATCCACATCTTTTGGGAACCGGTTCCTGGCCGAGCGCGAGGCGAGGCGGCGTTGTCAGTTTGGCATTCACCGAGCGCTGGCTATAGCGCGCTTTGGGCGGGATGCCGAATGCTGCATTGGCTGGATTGCCTGGATTGGCTGTATTGGGAAATTTTGCGGATGCTTATGCTCTTGAAGTCGCGAGGAACAAGCGTCTTTTCCGTGGGAAGTCGAGCAGTGGGGCGGGCATCCCGGCTGCCGGCAATATAGGGCTTGCCCGCACCCCGCAATGGGGAAGGCCAGTTTCAAATAATTGACAGGTTCTCGCAGACCGGCTAGAGGGTTTGGCAAGCGCTCCAAAGCGGATGCGCGGCTGGGCCAAAGAATCGAAGCGATCGAGAAGCCAATGTCAAATGTCGAGCGGTGACCCCTCGTATTTCCTCCTCATGACTTATTCCGACGCCATTCAGTTGCTCTTTGACCTGCGGTGGTTTGGGGCGAAGTTTGGTTTGACGAACACGCTCAAGCTGGCCGCGCTGGCGGGCAATCCGCAGGAGCAATTGCGGTTCATCCACGTAGCGGGCACCAATGGCAAAGGCTCCACCTGCGCGATGCTCGAGAGCATCTATCGCGCGGCCGGCCTGCGCGTCGGTCTGTTCACCTCGCCGCACCTGGTGGCCTTTGGGGAGCGGCTCCAGGTCAATCGCCGCTCCATCAGCAAGCGGGACGTGGCCGGCCTGGTGGCCGAGCTGCGGCCCTGGCTCGAGCGGTTTCCCGCGGCCGAACACCCGACCTTTTTCGAAGTCGTGACCGTCATGGCGCTGCGCTATTTCGCCAGGCAGCAATGCGATTTGGTCGTCTGGGAGACCGGCCTGGGCGGAAGGCTGGACGCCACCAACATTGTCACGCCCCTGGCCGGGGTCATCACCAACATCCAGTACGACCACCAGGAGTGGCTGGGCGAAACCCTGGCCGGCATTGCCGCGGAAAAGGCGGGCATTATCAAGCCCGGCCGGCCGGTGATCACGGCGGCCGAGGCCCCGCCGGCGCTGGCGGTGATCGCGGCCAAGGCGCGCGAACAAGACGCCCCGCTCACCCTCGTCACGCCCGCCGACACCCAGCGCCCGCCGCTGGACATGCTCCACCTGCCCCTGCTCGGGCGCCACCAAAGGATGAACGCCGCCGTGGCCATTGCCACCGTGCGCGTCCTGGCGCCGCACCTCCCGGTGAGCGACCATTGCCTTCGCGCCGGCCTGGGCCGCGTCCACTGGGCAGGGCGGCTCCAACTGGTCACCCGCCCCTCCGGCCAGAAGTTGCTGCTCGACAGCGCGCATAATGTCGGCGGCGCCGAAATGCTCGCCGCGGCGCTGGAGGATTACTTTGCCTCGACCAAACCGGCCCTGGTGCTGGGCATCTTGCGGGACAAAGACTGGGCCAGCATGTGCCAAATCCTTGCGCCGCTGGCCGGGCGCATCCTGCTGGCGCCGGTGCACAGTCACCGCGCCGCCTCGCCGGGCGAACTGGCCGAGGCCTGCCGCCGCGCCAATCCCCACGCCCCCGCCCGCGAGTTCCCCTCCCTCGCCGCCGCCCTGGCCGACACCGCCAGGGACGGTTTTGTCACCATCGCCGGCTCGCTCTACCTGGTTGGCGAGGCGATGGAACTGCTCCATCTCTCGCCCGCCAAGGCCGGCCGCGAGCGAGGGTTGAATGAGTGGAGTGACGGGCAGGCGCTGAGGCGTTGAGGCGTTAAAAGGGTGCGACAGAGCGCGCGCCGACACACGTCCATTCCGTCCCGCGCATGAATTCCCTAACACCCTCTGAAGCGCTTCAACGCATCAACGGTCGCTTGCCTGCCTGGGGCGCATGTCAGTCGCCGGAGAGCGGCTCAGGACGCCCTGGCGTACTGCGAGATGGCCTTCATGTACTGGGCGCGCTCGAAGGCGCTGGGGTCGGCGCAGTTCTTTTGGCTGAGGCTGCCCTTGAGCTGGGCCACGGATTCGTATTCGTGTGCCTCGAGCCAGGCGACGAGGTCGCGTTCGATGACGGCGAGCTGGCGTGGGCCGTGGCGGATGAGGGCGGAGCAGAGCATGGCGACATCGGCGCCGGCCATGAGCATCTTGAGGACGTCGGTGGCGCGGTAGATGCCGCTGGTGGCGGCCAGGCTGGGGCGGAGCTTGCCGTAGAGCAGGGCGATCCAGCGCAAGGGCACGCGCATGGCCATGGGGGTGCTCAGCAGGATGTTAGGTTTGACCTCCAGGGCGTCCAGGTCGATGTCCGGCTGGTAGAAGCGGTTGAACAGGACGAGGCCGTTGGCCCCGGCCTGGTCCAGGCGCTTGGCCATATTGGCGAAGTTGGTGAAGAACGGGCTGAGCTTGACCGCCACGGGGATGGTCACCGCTGACTTTACCGCCTTGAGGATGTCCAGGTAGGTCTGCTCGACCTGGGCGGAGGAGAGATTCATGTCCGTGGGGATGTAATAGATATTGAGTTCCAGGGCATGAGCGCCCGCTTCTTCAATGGCCTTGGCGTAGGCGGTCCAGCCGCCCACCGAGGAGCCGTTGAGGCTGGCGATGACAGGGATGCGCACGGCTTTCCTGGCCTTGGCGATGTGTTCCAGGTACTCCTCGGGGCCCAGCCGGAAGGCCTCGGGTTCCGGGAAATAAGTCAGGGCCTCCGGCGTGCTGTAGGTGCCGTGCTCGAGGTGATGGGCCAGTTCAGCGCTGTCTTGGCGCAATTGCTCCTCGAACAGCGAGTAGAGCACCACCGCGGCGGCGCCCGCGTCTTCCAGGGCTTTGATCGTGTCGATTTCTTCCGAGAGCGGCGAGGCCGCGGGAACCAGCGGCGTGCGCAGTTTCAGCCCGAGATAGTTTGTGGAGAGGTCCATAGCGGTATATGACTTATCCGTCGTATACGACGTATTTCATGGTTGCTGGTCGACTGAGGCCTGGGGTTTGGCCGCCGCCGGGGCCGGGGTCTTGAGGTCACGCCCGGCCAGGTAGCGGTAGTAGAGCCACCGCCAGTCGGCGTCCTGTTGGGCCCGGGCAAAGAACTCCTTGGCCTCCTCCGGCTTGCTTTTGGTGAGCATCTTGAAGCGGTTTTCCGAGAGCAGGTAGTCCTGCACCTTGGCCTTGGCGGCGGGCGAATCGAGCTGGAGCGGATTTTCGCCCCGCGCGGCGCGGCGCGGGTCGAAACGGTAGAGCAGCCACTGGCCGCAATCGACCGCCAGGCGCTGTTGCCGGGCGCCGACGCCCAGTTCTACGTCAATGCCGTGGGCAATGCAATGGCTGTAGGCGATGATCAGCGAGGGGCCCGGGTACGATTCGGCCTCGACAAAGGCCCGCAGGGCCTGTTCGTCCTTGGCCCCCATGGCCACGCTGGCCACATAGACGTCGCCGTAGGTCATGGCCATGAGGCCGAGGTCTTTCTTGCGGAGCGGCTTGCCGCCCGCCGCGAACTTGGCCACGGCCCCGCGCGGCGTGGCTTTGGAGCACTGGCCGCCGGTATTGGAATAGACTTCGCTGTCCAGCACCAGGACATTGACGTCGCGTCCGCTGGCCAGGACGTGGTCCAGGCCGCCGTAGCCGATGTCATAGGCCCAGCCGTCGCCGCCCAGCATCCAGACGCTGCGGCGGACGAGGTTGTCGGCAATCGCGGCGAGCATCCTGGCATCGCCGCTCGGGTCGGCGGCGAGCTTTTGCTTGAGGACGGCGACGCGTTCCCGCTGTTCATAGATGCCCGCCTCGTCGGTTTGGCTGGCCTGGAGGAGGCTGTGGACGAAGTCGTCGCCCAGCCTCGGGGCCAGCTTCTTGAGCAACTCCCCGGCGAACTCCTTCTGCTTGTCAATCGAGACGCGGAATCCCAAGCCGAACTCGGCGCAGTCCTCGAAGAGCGAGTTGTTCCAAGTGGGACCGCGACCCTGGTTGTTCCTGGCGTAGGGTGTGGTGGGCAAATTGCCGCCGTAGATCGAAGAGCAGCCGGTGGCATTGGCGGCGACGATGCGGTCGCCGAAGAGCTGGGTGAGCAGCTTCAGGTAAGGGGTTTCGCCGCAGCCGGCGCAGGCCCCGCTGTACTCGAAGAGCGGCTGCATGACCTGCTGCTGGCGGAGCTGGGTCAGCTTGACCTTGCGGCGATCAAATTCGGGCAACGCCAGGAAGAACCTGTAATTGTCCCGCTCGCTCAACCGCAAGGGCGCCTGAGGGCGCAGGTTGATGGCCTTGAGCTTGACCTCGGTCTTGTTCTTGGCCGGGCAGACCTCCACGCACAGGCAGCAGCCGGTGCAGTCCTCGGGGGCGACCTGGAGGGTCCACTTCAGGCCCTTCCATTCCGGCGCGCGGGCCTCGGCGCTCTTGAAAGTGGCAGGGGCGCCCGCGAGCAGGGCCGGGTCGTAAACCTTCATCCGGATGGTGGCGTGCGGGCAGATGACCACGCACTTGCCGCACTGGATGCAGGTCTTCTGGTCCCAGACGGGGATTTCGAGGGCCAGATTGCGTTTCTCGTAGCGGGCCGTGTCGGTCGGGAAAGTGCCGTCGGGGAGGAAGGCGCTGACGGGCAGTTCATCGCCGCGGTTGCCGTAGATGAGGCCGAGGGTTTGGGCGAGCTCGCTGGGGGCATCGGCCGTGAAGGGCGGGGGCAGTTCCCGGGTGCTGGTGACCTGGGCCGGGACCTTGACTTCGAAGAGGTTGGCCACGGTCTGGTCCACGGCGGCAATGTTTTTCCGGACGACTTCCTCGCCCTTGCGACCGTAGGTCTTCTGAATGGTGTACTTGATTTGATCGATGGCTTCCGCGCGGGGCAGCACGCCGGACAGGGCGAAGAAGCAGGTCTGCATGATGGTATTGATGCGCGCCCCCATGCCGGTGGCCTTGGCGACACTCAGGGCGTCGATCACATAGAACTTCGCGTGCTTCTGGAGCAGGCCCGCCTGAACCGGCCGAGGCAGCTTGTCCCAAATCTCCTCGGGTCCGTAGGGCGTATTGAGCAGGAAGCTGCCGCCCGGTGTCAGGGCCTGGAGCATGTCGTAGCGGTCCAGGAACACCGGCTGATGGCAGGCCACAAAATTCGCCCGCGACACCAGGTAGGTCGAGCGAATCGGATTCGGACCGAAGCGCAGGTGCGAGATGGTCACCGCCCCGGCCTTTTTTGAATCGTACACGAAGTAGCCCTGGGCATAGTTGTTCGTGTTTTCGCCGATGATCTTGATCGAGTTCTTGTTCGCGCCCACCGTGCCGTCGGAACCCAGGCCGTAGAACAGGGCGCGGACCACGGCGTCGGACTCGGTCGAAAAGTCGGGATCATACGCCAGGCTGGCATGGCTGACGTCGTCCTGGATGCCGACGGTGAAGTGGTTCTTCGGGCTGGGAGCGGCGAGGTTATCGAACACCGCCTTGACCATGGCCGGCGTGAACTCTTTGGAAGAGAGGCCGTAGCGCCCGCACAAGACCCTGGGCATGGCGTGGAGCCGGCCCCAACCGGAGGCCAGGCCCTCGTTGAGCGCGGTCACGACGTCCAGGTAGAGCGGCTCGCCCTGGGAACCAGGTTCCTTGGTCCGGTCAAGCACAGCCAGGGCCTTGACGCTGCCCGGCAGGGCCTCCGCCAGGCGCCGCGGATCGAAGGGGCGGAACAGCCGCACCTTGAGCACCCCCACCCTGGCCCCGCGCTGGTTCAGGTACTCGACCGTCTCATGGGCAGTCTCACAGGCCGAGCCCATGAGGATGATGACCCGTTGGGCGTCGGGAGCCCCGACGTACTGGAAGAGCTGGTATTGCCGACCGGTCAGCGCGGCAAACCGGCGCATGACCGCCTCGACCACCTCGGGGCACCTGGCATAGAACGGATTGCAGGACTCGCGGGCCTGAAAGAAAACGTCGGGGTTCTGCGCGGAGCCGCGCAGCACCGGCCGCTCGGGATTCATGGCGCGCTGGCGATGGGCAATGATGCAGTCCTGGTTGATCATTTGGCGCATGGTGTCCTCGCTGACCACGGCGATCTTGGAGACCTCGTGCGAGGTGCGGAAGCCGTCGAAGAAGTGCAGGAAGGGCACGCGCGCCTCGAGGGTGGCCGCCTGGGCCAGCAGGGCGAAGTCCATGGCCTCCTGCACCCCGGCCGAGCTCAGCAGGGCAAACCCGGTGGTGCGGGCGCTCATGACGTCGCTGTGGTCGCCAAAGATCGACAGGGCGTGCGTGGCGACCGTGCGCGCGGAGATGTGGAAGACCGTGGGCGAAAGTTCGCCGGCGATCTTGAACATGTTGGGGATTTTCAGCAGCAGGCCCTGCGAGGCGGTGAAGGTGCAGGTCAGGGCGCCGGTCTGCAGGGCCCCATGGACCGCCCCGGCCGCGCCCGCTTCGCTTTGCATCTCCACCACTTGCGGGACGGTGCCCCAGAGGTTGGGCACGCCTTCGGAGGCCCATTGGTCGCACCACTCCCCCATGTTGGAGGAGGGGGTGATGGGATAAATGCCCATCACCTCGTTGCAGCGATAGGCAACGTAGGCCACGGCTTCGTTGCCGTCGAGCGTCTTGAACTCGGCGTCCCTGGCGGCCGGGCTGGCCTCTGGCGCAGGAACAGTTGCAGGCTTGGCAGGCATCATAAGCATAACTCAAAAAGGTTGCAGGTGCGGGTCAAAGAACGAATTCAGCGCGGTAGTCCTGGCCGACCGGCTCAAGGTTCAGCTTGAAGCCGACGCCTTGGGCGAGGTGCTGCATGCCCTGGTTTTCCTTGAGAATCGTCGCGCTGATACGTTCCAGTTTCTCGTCGCGTCCGATTTGAACCAGGCGCTTGAGCAGCTCGGTGCCCAGGCCCTGGCGCTGCCAGCGATCGCTGATGACCAGCGCGAACTCCGCCTCGTTGAGGCCCCGCAGCTTGCTCAGCCGGCCCACGCCGAGGATTTCCAGCTTGCCGCTCTGGGCCTCCTTGTGCTCGGCCACGAGGGCGATTTCGCGGTCGTAGTCGTTGAAGCAGATGCGCGTCAGCCGCTCGTGGGCGATGCGCTGGTCCAGCTTGAGTTGGGTGAAGTAGCGATAATAAACGCTTTCTTCCGACAGGCTCTCATGGAACTTCACCATGAACGGCTCGTCCTCGGGGCGAATGGGGCGGATAATGACCCGGCTGCCGCTCTTCAACGTCCAGGGCGCGACATACTGCGCCGGGTAGGGCCGAATGGCGGGGCTGGGCAGCTTGTCTTGGGTCATGGCCTGGCCATAGACCACCACGCGGGCATCCAGGGCGAGGAGGCGTTCGGGCGAAGCCAGCAGCGGGTTGATATCGATTTCGGCGATCCAGGGCTGCTCGACGACGAGCTGGCTGAAGCGGACCAGCAGTTCCTCCAGGGCGCTGAGGTTCACCGGTTGGCGGCCGCGCACGCCCTTGAGGGCCTGGAAGATGTGGGTCGGTTCCATCATCCGCCGGGCCAGCGTGGCGTTGAGCGGCGGCAGACCGAGGGCACGGTCCTTGAAGATCTCAACCAACTGGCCCCCGGCGCCAAACAGGAGCACCGGTCCGAATTGCGGGTCGGGGCTGCTGCCGATGATCAGTTCGTAACCCTCGAGCTGGATCATGGGCTGGACGGTAACGCCGAGGAAATGCTCTTTGCCGGCGCGTTTTTCGACGGCAGAGGCAATGGCGTTCCAGGCGCGGCGCACGGCGGCGGCGTCGCGCAGGTCGAGCTGGACCCCGCCCACATCGGTCTTGTGCGTGATGGTTTCCGAATAGACTTTCAGGACCACCGGGTAACCGATTTCATCGGCCAGTTTGACGGCCTCCTCCTCGGTCCTGGCCACGCGGGTGTCAACGGTCGGAATTCCATAGGCGCTGAGGAGTTGCTTGGACTCGAACTCGGTGAGGATGGTGCGGCCCTGTTGGCGGACATTCTGGATGATGGCGTCGGCCTTGGCCCGGCCGGCAGCACCCGCGCTCTGATCGGCCACCAGGGCGGGCGTTTCGTAAAGCGCCCGCAGGTCATACATGTAGCGATACATGTAGTAGAACGCGCGGGCGGCCGTGTCCGGGTACTTGAAGGTCGGAATGCCCATGGCATTGAGGACGTCTTCGCCCGGCTCGACTTCCTTGCCGCCCATCCAGCAAGCCAAAAGGGGCTTGCCCGGCACCTTCGCGTAGGGCTTCAACTGCTGCGCGGTGCCGAGCGGATCGGTCATGGCCTGCGGCGTCAGGATGACCAGCAGCCCGTCGCTGCCGGGGTCGGCGGCGGCGATTTGCACTGCCTTGGCGTAGCGCTCCGGGCCCGCGTCGCCAAGGATGTCAATCGGATTATTATGGCTCCAGGCCGGGGGCAGGAGTTTGTTGAACTCCGCCATGGTTTGCGCCGACGGCTCGGCCAGGCGCCCCCCGCTGCTGATCAGCATGTCCGTGGCCAGCACGCCAGGGCCGCCCGCGTTGGTCAGAATGGTCAGCCGCGGACCGGCGGGCGGGGACTGCTTGGCCAGGACCTCGGCCATGTGGAACAGCTCGGCAATCGTCTCGACGCGCAAAACCCCGACGCGGCGGAAGGCGGCCTGGAGAACCTCATCGCTGCCAGTCAGCGCGCCGGTGTGGGAGGCGGCGGCTTTGGCGGCGGCCTCGGTCCGGCCGACCTTGATCACGATAATCGGCTTGGTCAGGGCTACTTCGCGCGCCGCCGAAAGGAAGGAGCGGGCATCGCCAATCGATTCCATGTAAATGATGATGCTCTTGGTGTTGGGATCGTCGCCCAGGTAATAAATCAGGTCGCCCCAGTCCACATCGAGCATCGAGCCGATCGAGACGAAGGCGCTGAAGCCGACGTTTTCGCGCAAGGACCAGTCCAGAATGGCCGTGCACAGGGCGCCGCTTTGGCTGATAAAGCCCAGGCTGCCGGGCAGGGCGATGCGGGTCGCGAACGTGGCATTCAGCCCGAGGTGCGGCACCATGATGCCCAGGCAGTTCGGGCCGATGATGCGCATTTTGCCCCGGCGGGCCTGCTCCATGACCTTATGTTCCAGTTCCGCCCCCGCCGGGCCGGTTTCTTTAAAACCGGCGGAGATGATGACCGCGGCCGGCACGCCCGCCTCCGCGCATTCCCCGATGAGGCCCGGCACCGTGACGGCCGGCGTCGTGATCACCGCCAGGTCCACCTTCTCGGGGATGGCCCCGATATTGGGGTAGGCCCTGACGGACAGCACGCTCGAACGCTTGGGGTTGACCGGATACACCGTGCCCTCAAACCCGCCCCGGCCCAGGTTCTGAAACACCGTGCGCCCCACGCTGCCTTTGTTCGCGGTGGCCCCGATCACGGCCACACTCCTGGGCGCAAAGATCGGGTCCAGCGGATGGCGCCCCACATGGCGCAGGATGTCCTGCGCCGGTTCGACGCGCTGACTGCCAGCGATGCTCGTGGTGGTCTGCATGCGATAAAATGAGTTTAAGCTTTTAAATTCTACCAAGCTCAAGTCTAACACCAACCAGCCCCCGCAAAAGCAATTTTTCCGCCCAGGCCAGCAGGGCAGCCGTCCCGGCTGCCTTTCATCCCGCCGCGGCGCTAGTAGGGCAGCCGCCCCGGCTGCCATCCCTCCCGCCCATCCTGTTAATCCTGTCTCATTCTTAATCCTAATCCTAATCTTAATCCTAATCTTAATCCTAATCCTCCTCAGCCCCTCCGCCTTCCCCCCAGGGCACCCTCCCGCCTCCCGCCTGCAGCCTCCGGCCTGCAGCCTGCCGCCTCTCAGGCCCCCCGCCCGCGCTCCGGAGCAATTCCTTAATCTTAATCTTAATCCTAATCCTAATCTTAATCCTAATCCTCCTCAGGCCCTCCGCGTTCCCCCCAGGGCACCCTCCCGCCTCCCGCCTCTCATCCCCCCCCTCCGCCCCAACCCAACCAAATCCCTCCCTCACTCCCCATCACAACGTGCACCCAACTGCGCCGGCAGACTTCACCGGCTTTGGCAATTGTCCACCATATTTTGCCCCTCCTTTGGGGGCGCAGGTCCGGGCAAAATGGCCCCCCGGCCCTCCCCCGCCCCGACTCCGCGTCAGAAATCCCGCCCGCGCTCCGGGCAGCCTCCAGCCTCCAGCCTCCAGCCTCCCGCCTGCCAAGCCCTCCCGCCTCCCTCGGGGCCAGCCTCAGGCTGCGCCCCAGGACTCCATCCTGTCCATCCTGTTAATCCTGTCGTATCAACGCGCTCGGGAGCAGCGCCAGGATGCCCCCGGTCCTTCCGGGGCCACAGGGCACAACGACCATCGGAAAGCCGCGCTCGGCCTCCCTCGCACCCCGCCAGGGGTGCCAGAAAGTAGCCGGTGGTCGTTCTGGGGCCACAGGGCAGAACGACCACCGGAAACCGCGCCAGGGCTCCCTCGCACCCCGCCAGGGGTGCCAGAACCCTCGGCGGGCTCTCCGCCCGCCCTCGGGGCAGCGCCAGGATGCGCCCGGCCCGGCCATTGGCGGATTACGTTCTCGCCGACGCGCCCCCGGATGTAATATCGTTTGCCCGGCCGGCAGAGATGCGCTCCCTTGGCGGCCTTGCACTGCCGCTTCCCAGCCCTGGCAGCCAAGACAATGCAGTCGAGACGCAAAAACTTGAGCTGGCGCGCGCTTTGCGCAAATACCTGGTTTTAGCGAACCTGAGTCGTATGCGGACGTGTAAGGCGACCCGGTGGCGCTCCTGGTCTTCAAAACCAGCGTGGTTGTTTTTCCCCCGGCAAAAAATCATGCCCAAGTCGCTGAAACAGAGTCACTTCCAACCACTTTTTGACAGGAATCCCAAACGGACTTTTTGATAGAAAATCCGAAAAAAGGGGTCATTTCACATCGAAACTTGCTAGTTTTTGTTAGGGCTTTCCCTCTCCGCTCCCTGCTACTCCAATCCTCTCCCCCCTCGCCTGACTCGCCAGATGGCCACGGGACCGGTTGCGGGGTATCGTGGACGGGTTTCGGAGCTACGGGTGATCGTGTCAATCGGCATGGCCCGCTGACGCGACCGTGCCAGCATCCCCCAAGAACCCTCTCCCCCTCTGCCCAGCTCGCCCATATCGCCGCCGGGAGCGCAAGGCAGGGCATCATTGCACCTTCCCCGTTGGCGTTTTAAGAGGCTGGACTTGCCTTCTGCTCCATTGCCCTCGCCAACATGCCCAAATGCCCCGGAGGTGCCTCCAGGTTTCAACTTGCCCCCGAATTTTGGACTTGACCGCAAACACCGCTCGTGTTGGAATTCGGAAATGGGCCGAGCAGAAGACAAACCTCCGGACATTACAGAACCGCAAAGGCTCGCCGGGTTTTACATAGCCCACAATTTGGAGTTGATTCGAAAGCACTGGAAGGCCTTTGCATCGGTCGCATTCCTCGCTTTCTCGGCAGGGTTCGCTTTGGCTTGGTATCTCGTGGTTGCCTCAAAAAATGCAACCATTGAAACGCTGCAAACGTCAATCACTAACTTGCGTCCGGACAACGAGAAACTGCAGAAGGCAAATGACAAACTGACAAGAGAGAATGCGGATTTGAAATTAGCCGCTTCCCGCAATGACACCGCCTCCCAATTCCTTTTGGATAATCTGTATTCCAACGTCGTATTTGAAACCTTTTCGCCAACTAATACCGACCGGGTCCGCTATGATGTCCTCCCGAATAAAGACCTCCAGATCTTCTTCAAGCTAAAACACGCTCCGATACCAAACAGCCTTCAAGGAACGTTTTGTATCATGTATGGCGACAACGGCTATGGCCCAAATTCCCCAATTGAAAATCCAATTGCCCACATTAGAAACGTTGGAACAATGTTTATTTACGGCATTTGGTCTTACACGAACTCCATACTCAGCGACAATAACAGTCCAATAAAAGGACCCGTCCTCACACTCCAATACGTGAAGGACAATCGGGAGACAAACCTTTTTCAAAACATTGAAATACGGAACAAGGACTTGTTGTTGGACGGAAAGCGCTTTGACCGGCCTACTGAACCTTAGAGATACAGAATCAGAGCCTTGGGAACTCCAACAATATGGAAAGAATTATGAGTGGGCCAGAGATAACGGCACAGGCACATTCAGCGAAGAAAAGGGGTCAACCCATAGCTTGGTTCACTTCTGGCCGCCAGCAAAAGTTCACCGAAAGCGCGGCGATTTTCCTCACGGTTCCCGGCAGGCGGCCGCCGTGATGAGGCCGCTACCCGCAGCGTTTCGCCTGCGACCGCACGAACTGCCTCGCGTCTTGTTTGAATCTGGCATACACGGAGCGGATGTCCCGCACCAGTGGCCGAAGCCGAAGAAGTCGCCGAGTGTGCCATTCCGCAACTCTACCCGCTTCGCGCCTCCGGGCGCCGCCCAGTCCTGCAAGCGATAGGGCGCAACGAGGGACGGCGCGAACTCCGCGTTCACCGCCTCGGCTTCCTCGGCCTCGCGGGTCGCAATTAACATTCACTTCCGCCATATTCGTCCAGCCGGGCAGTCGAATTAAGCGGCTTGCAGCTCTCGCGCATGAGTGATTTCCCGCTCGCCGACCGGGCGCACCTGCCCGGCTTCGACCGTCACCACCGCTGCGGTTTTCCCGTCCAGCGTGGTAAACTCAACTTCGTAAGCGCGCCCATCACGATAAACATGCACGACCGTCCCCACGTCACCCGCCTCTAATTTTTCAGCCGCCACGGGAGCTTTGAGCACAACCCGTTCATGCTCTTTAATCATAATCCGCTCTGGCGAAAGTCGGAGCTCTTTGTCTCACGAAAACACCTTCAATCCGGGAATCAAGCCGGTGCCAAGTCCGCCTCCAGCGGTTTGGCTTTCCTGAAGCGGCTCACGCCCATGATGCTGAAGCCGATGACATTGCCCTTCGCGTCCACCCGTTGCATCACGGCGTCGTGCTCGGTCGCCTTCTCGTAACCGGCGGTGTCGGAGAAACGGACTTCCAGAAAATCCGCCTCCGCGTCGTACCACACTTTCACTTTGTCGGCCATAAATCTTCTCCGGCTTTCGGTTTGTCGGTCAGATAGGCCGTGACCACAAACGCATCGTTCTCCGCATATTTAACCACAACGCACAGCCATTTGCCACCCACAACTGTTTCGGCGCAAAACTCGTAAAACAGCCGCACCGCCTCATCCGAACCCGAGCGCCGCACCAGCTCCGGCTGGCGCAACAGCCGCTCAATTTCCGCTGCCGGCTCCTTCATTTCAGGATGCCCTAGGATGTGCGCCAAACGTTCGTCCGTAAGCCGGACCTGCCGGCCGAAACAATCGCCGAGCAATTTCATAATCTCCCGGAAAAGGCCTCGCACAGCAGCGAGGCGGTCCCGCCCAACTCCAGCGCCGAGAGCTTGCTGACGCGCCGGGCGCCCGGCAACTGGCGCAACGCCCGGTCCATCTGCTCCAGTTCGGCCTCAACTTTCTCGCCCAGGCTCGCCATAGACAGGTATGCCATCCCGCCGAATCAGCGTGGTCAACTTCGACCGCTTGTCCATGGCGACTACGTCCACGGGCTTGGGAAGGGACAGCATTAGCTCCCCGACGAACTGAAAAAAGCGCGCGGGTGCCAGCCCTTCCACCGCAAGGTCAACGTCGCGCCCCCGCTTGCCCTGGTCCGCATTGGAACCGAACACCCAGACCCTGCTCACACCATAACGGCGCGCCAGTTCTGCGATGGTCGCTCGCCCGCGCTTAGAAATCACCCGCAGAGAATAACCTCCGCCCCTGGCTTTGGCAAACTATCTGCAAAGCGTGTCCTGGCCCTGCCGTTGCTCTCCAGACCTCTTTTCCGGATGCCCCTAAAGCAAGAGAATTAGCACCACGTAAAGGAGGCCACAGAACCTCAGCCGCGTCCCGCCGCGGCGGAACCGCCACCCGGCGCAGCACCCCATCGCCTGCATTGGCGAGGTGCATTGGCCACATTGGCCCGATTGCCTGGATTGGCCGCATTGCCCACCTCGCTATATTGGCGAGGTGCATTGCTTCCATTGGCTGCATTGGCCACATTGGCCGTTTTGTCCAAAAAACTGGCCGGGCCGAGCCCTAAAAGGAATGGTCCGCCTCAGGCGAGCCGCTCAGAGGGGAGATTAGGATTAAGATTAAGAGCAGGGATTAAGATGTCAATAGACACAGCTCAGCCCAGCCGCACTGAGAGAGTCTGACCGGCGGCGATGGTGACCGGCTGCTGCAAAGAAACCACTGCGGCGCCGGCGTTGAAGGTGAAGTCGCTGGCCAGGGACCGTCCGTCCACATACACGGTCACCATTTTGGGCGCGGCTGGGGCGTCGAGGGTGATCTCCGCCACGCTCAAGCGGCCTTCGCGGACGGTGAGTTCGTTTCGCTGAGCCTGTCCGTCCCGCGCCTGGGCCAGGCTGCCCCAGCCCTCAGGGGCGGTGAACGGGCACTTGAAGTTGCCCGGGGTGTGGCGCGGGGCCAGGCGGAGGGCGCGGCGCGGGCCGTCGTAGTCCCAACCGGAGAGGGCCAGCAACAGGGACCAGGAAGACATGGCGCGGGCGTAGTGGCCGCCGCACTCGATTTCATTCCACGGGTTGCGGGGTATGGGCGGGCGCGGCAGGCCGTCGTAACGGTCGCGGGCAGCTTTGACGATGGCGAAGCCTTCGGCCAGGAGTCCCTCATAAATCATGTGGGCGGCGACCTGGTATTCGATGCCGGTCCAGACCTCGTCGGAGTAGAGCATCACCTGGGCGGGGCGTCCGCCTTTGGGCCAGGTGCAGATGATCAGGCCCTTGTCTTTGGCCCCGGCAAAGGCGCGCGGGGCATGCGGCCAGCCGGTGAGGTCGCTCTTGAAATTGTAGTTGAAGATGGCGCGCAAGGCGGCGACCACCTTGTCTTTGGGCAGGAGGTAGCCCAGGCCGAGTTGGTGGGCCCACCATTGGCCGATGAGTTGGTCGGCCATGCAGCCGGGGCCGACTTCGCCCTGGCGATTGAGGTAGTCGGGGAGGTGCTGCTGGAAATACTCGCCGTTCCAGCAAAGCTCGACGAGTCTCTGCTGGCCCTTCTCGAAGACGGCCTGGAACCGGTCGGCCGCGGCGGTTTCACCCAGGCGGCGGGCCCAGGCCTCGCCCGCGCGCAGGGCGGCCAGGTAGTAGCCGCTGATGAAGGTGGTGACGCCGTGCAGGGCCTCATCGTAAGTGTTCCATTGGTCGTCCTGGAGAATGCCGCTGGGCTGGCCGCCCGAGGCCTTCGCGTCGCGGGCAACCAGGTATTCCACCGCCCGGTTGATGTGCGGCCAGTATTCCTTGAGGAACGAGTCGTCGGGATGGTTGCGGGCCTCGCGGTAGGCCTTGAGGATGCAACTGGCGTGGCCGTCGGCAAAGGGTTGCTCGCCGGTCGGGTTGGGCGGCGAGGGGACATCGGTGCGGTTGTTGACGCCGCCGTCGGGGCGTTGCTGGTGCTTGAAGTCGATGCGGCGCATGTCCTGTTCGAGGTCTGGGAACAGGCGGGAGAGCGATTGCTCATAGCCCCAGACGTGGGTGCAGGTCGGCGTGCAGCAACCATTGGAACCTTCCCAGCCATAGACGTCGCCGTTGGCAATGCGGAAGACCACGCCGATGTGGCGGATGATGGCGGCGTTGGCGGTGATGCAGTCCAGCAGCCAGTAAGGCAGGGTGCTGTCGTAAAAGGTCTGGCGGAAACCCTCGGTTCGCTGGCGCAGGGCGGAAAAGTCCGCGGCGGCGGCGCGGAGGACGGCCCGGGCATCGGGCCACCGGGTGGCGTAATGGCAGCCCATCCAGGTTTGGCTCCCGTTGTATTTGTTGGGATAGTGCCAGGCCAGGAGGAAAGGCGCCTCGAGGGTGGCGCCGGCAGGCACGTTCAGCGTGGCGGCCACGGCACCGTTGATGGTGTGGCCAACCGGCGTGGGCGCATTGGGCTGGGCGCGCTCCAGGGGCGTGAACCGGCCTTCGGCGGCAAACACTTTCCAGGCCTGGTCGAAATCTTCAACGGCCGGCAGGACGGTCGCTTCGGCGCCAAGCGTCGCGAGGGCCAAAGTGCCGAAGCCGGGGGTTTTGGGATGGAGGCCGGCTGGGCCGGAGTAGTTGGCGCCGACCAGGCCGCAAAGGAAGGAGTATGCGCGCTGGCGCTGGTGACTCAAGGCGGCCTGGGCAGGGTCCAGGATGGCGCCCGAGGCGAGCAAGACCCTGCCTTGACCAAGCGGGCGGGCCAGCAACGAAACGCGGTCCGGGGTGTTGGATTGGGTAGCGCCGGGCTGCAACACCAGGTTCTCGAACTGAACTGTCCCCGGGCTGGCGGCCTCGTTGCCGGAGGAACGCACGGCGCTGAATCGCGCCGGGAGCAGTTCTTCCAAAAGCACCATGACCGCGCGTTCGCCGGGCAGGTCGGTGAATTCGATCTGATCGACGTTGATATGACCCCAGCCGCCCTTCTCTTCGTCGACGATTTCAAGGTGGGCGGTCCGGCCCTCGAGGGCAGCCACGTCCCAGAGGGCGGGTTCGAGCCGCTCGTTGTCTTTGCCGGCGGCGGCGCGGACGACTTTGCCCTCGACCAGGAGCCGAATCTGTGTATTGGCGTGGCGGCCACCGCCGACGAGGAACCGGATGAAACGGCGTTCGAGCGTGAAGGGCTTGCTGATGAGCCGGCCAGTCGTGGCATCGCCCTTGAGAAAGCTGTTGACCAGGCCCCGGCCGAGAAAACCGGAGACCGGTTGCTGGTTGGGCAGGGTGCCCTGAGCCGGCTCCTGGCCGAAGGCTTCGCCTTCAACCTGCCAGTTTTCGTAACCGTGTTCGAAGTCTTCAAAGAGGATGTCGGGCCGCTGGGAGGCCTCGGCGATGGGTTTGCCGCCGGTCCAGGCGGCGTAGGCCGCCAGCAGCGGCATGGCCTTGCCGGCAAAAAGCAAGGTTGCCCCTGCCTGGACCGCCTGGCGCGCCGCGCGCAGCAAAGGCGCCGACGTGCTCGCGGCGGGTTCCTCCAGCCAAATCACCGTATGCGCCGGGTCGGCGGGTTTTGGGGCCGGCAGGGCCTGGCCCTCCAAGACCTCGACCGTGAGATTGTCCGGCCGGTCGGGCGGCGGGGCTTGCAAGGACTTCAGGTTGGCGGTCGTGCAAATAGTCACCGGTTTGTCCAGCGTTGGGTCGCCTCCCGCCTGGGCGCGCAGGAACAGGCCGCGCGCGCCGCCTTCGTGCAGGATTTCGTTGATGTTGTATCCGAAGCAGGGGTTCAAGGCGGAGTTGTTTTCACCAGCAGCGTCATAACCGACCGGGTTCTGCATCAGGGCCGCCAGCGAGACCGTTTGCGCTTGGGCGGACGGATTCTTAATCGCGAAAACAAACGCCGCCAGGGGCATGGAAGAAAAGGCCGCATCCAGCGGCGCAAAAGGGCTAAAGGCGGTCAACTCGATTTGGACCGGGAGGTCAGGGTCCTGAAAGCGGAGGGTGGCCAGCGGGTATTCGCCGGTCATCTCGACGTGCTTGACGCGCGGCCAGTCCGGGCCGCCGGCAGTCTGGAGCAGCCTGGCGGTGGCGCCCGCCTTGACCAGGAAATGAAACGGCACCTGGCCGTCGCGGAGGGTATTGAAAAGCTGCCAGGTCGTGAACTGGCCGTCAGCGCCGAGCTCGAAATTGCCGGTGCCGATGCCGCCCAGGTGCAGGCGCGCGTCGGTGTGCCGGTCCGAGGAATAGCGCCGCGGTTTGGCTGGGCCAAACAGCTCGCGCCGCCAGCGCTCCAGCTCGTCGGGCGGCAGCGTGAAGTCGCCCCAGGCCGGCGTCGCCAGGAGGGCCGCCGCCGTGCCGGCGCCCACCAGTCCAATGAATTCGCGCCGGCTCAGGTCGTTGCCTTGCGGTCCACAGTTTCCAGAACAGTTGCAGTTGCGCATGAATGGTCCTTTCTGTCCGAGTTGTTAATGGCAGCCAGCCCGCATTTTGACACCGCGAGGATTTGCTTCCGACGGGTACTTTTCAAGCAAAAACCACGGCAGGGAAGTTTCGCTGCCTTGGCTGGAATGTCACGCATCTTTCGTATTGCCAGGCGGGCGCCAGTCTGGGAGTCTCCGGGGCCAGGAATGTCTGGTAATCCGAATAGGCGCCGGTGTGTAGCGTTGCTGGTCAATACGACCAACGGACATTACGACCTGCCGGCGAACGCTCCGCCGGATGCCTTGGTGGAGGTGGACGCGGCCAAGTACATCGAGGCCTACGAGGCCGGCATTCGGCTGGCGGGGTGCGAGCCGCTGGTTCACGAAGGCTTTCCGGACCTGGACGTCATCGCGTGGCTGCGCCAGGTCCAGCCGCACTTCTGTTTCAACGTGTGCGAGGGCTTCGGCGGCGAGAGCCGCGAGGCCCACATGCCGGCCGTGCTGGAGGCGCTGGGCCTGCCCTACAGCGGCCCGGCCCCGCTGGCCGCCGCGGTGACCCAGGACAAGCCGACCACCAAGCGGCTGCTGGCCGCCGCTGGCTTGCCCACGCCGCAGTTCGAGGTGTTCGACTGCCCGGGGGCAGCAGTCGGCTGCCGCGTGCCCTTCCCCCTGTTTGTCAAACCCGCGCACGAGGGCACGGGCATGGGCATCCAAAACGAGAGCATCGTGACCTGCGCCGCCCAGTTGTGCGGCCAGGTGGAGCGGATTCTGCGGCACTACCGCCAGCCCGCCCTGGTGGAAAGCTTCATCGAAGGCCGGGACCTCACCTGCGGCGTGGTGGGCAACAACGGCGACTTCGAGGTTCTGCCCGTCCTCGAAGTGGACTTCGGCGGTTATCCCCCGGAACTGCTCCCGGTCTATTCCTCGAAGCACAAGCACGAGCTCGACCACCTCTTTCGCTATCGCTGCCCGGCGCCGCTGCCCGAGGCCATCGCCCAGGAGGTCAGGCGCCTGACGGTGGAAACTTTTGCCGTCACCGGCTGCCGCGATTACGCCCGCGTCGATTTTCGGCTCACCCCGGCCGGGCAGCTCTACATTCTGGAAATCAATGCCCTGCCCGGCATCACCCCGCGCAGCGACATGACCATGATGGCCAAGGCCTCGGGCCGAAGCCATGCCCAACTGGTCGCCGCGGTGCTGGCCGCGGCGTTGAAGCGTTACGGTTTGCAATGAAGCGAACGCCCCTCCTGCTGCTCTACGGCATCGATGAAGGCACGCTGCCGGTGGATGCGGCCGCCACGCGCCAGATGATCCGGCGGGCCGGCGAGGCCCTGAACGCGCGCGGGTGGCGCGTCGCCGCCGGCGAGGTGGAAAGCGACCTGGCCACCGCGCTGGCCCCTTTCGACCCCCGCGAGTGGCTGGTGTTCAACTTGTGCGAAGGTTCGCCGCACCAGGCCTTTTATTACGCCCGCGCGGCCCGGCAACTGGAGCGGCGCGGCTACGCCTTTACCGGCAGCGCCGCCACGGCGCTGCACCAAACCCAGTTCAAGCCCGCGACGAAACGGCTGCTCGAGGCCGAGGGCCTGCCCACCCCGCGCTGGCAGGAGACGTCCAGGGCGGAGACGCTCGCGTTCGAGCTTTTTCCCGCCATCGTCAAACCGGCGGGCGAGCACTGTTCCTTCGGCATCACTCGTGACTCCGTGGTGTCAAGCCTTGCCCAAGCGCGGGCGCAGGCGGCGGCGGTTCTCCGCCAATACCGCGGCGGCGCCATCATCGAGGAATTCCTCGACAGCGAAGAGTACGCCATCGCGCTCTGGGGGCCGGCGGACGCGCTGGAGGTGCTTGGGATCAGCGTCATCCGCTACGACGCTTTCCCCGAACTGCGCGACCGCCTCTGCACCTTCGAAGCCAAGTGGCTCGTGGACTCCGAGGCCTACCGCAAAACCCCGCCCACCTGCCCCGCCCCGCTGGAGCCGGAATTGGCTGCGGAACTGGCGCAGTTGGCCCGGCGCGCCCACGCGGCCTGCGGCTTGCGCGATTACAGCCGGATCGATGTGCGGCTGCGGCAGGGCAAGCCGATGGTGTTGGATGTCAATGCCAATTGCGACCTGAGCCAGACGGCCGGCTTTGCGGATAGCGCCCACGCCGCGGGCTGGGAGTATGGGGCCATGCTCGAGCGGCTGGCGCTCCTGGCCGCTGGCCGCGCCAACCCGGCGCCCAGCCGCCAATGCCTGGGGGTAGCCCCGTGAACCCCATTGTCCTGCCCGCTACCGTCGGGGACCGCCCTTGCATCCGCGAAATCCTGCTTCGCTCGGGGTTGTTCGGGCCAAGTGATGCCGATTGCGTGGATGAGATGTTCGGCCACGCCCTGGCGAAACCAACGCCCGACAATTACCGGTTCCTCTCGGGCTGGGTGGACGGCCACATGGCCGGCTTCGCCTGTTACGGCTGGGAGGCCCTGACCCACGGCACTTGGGGCCTGTTCTGGGTCTGCACCCTGCCGGAGGCGCGGGGACAGGGCCTCGGCAGCGCCTTGCTGGGCGAGGCGGTGCGGGTGGCCTGCGCTGAAGGCGGCCGCCTCATGGTCATCTATACCTCTTCAACCGCGCCTTATGCCCCGGCCCGGCGCCTTTATGAATCCCAGCAATTCGTCCGCACCGCCGTCGTCCCGGAGTACTACAACCGCAGCGACGATCTCTTTATTTATGCGCGGCGCTTGCAGCCCGGCCCCGGCTGATCCTCCCCATCGGCCGTTTGAAGCCAGTTTTGCTTTGACAAGCGTTGGGATTCCGCGCAGAGTGGGGGTGCACTTCTAATTAAGGAAAGGATTGCTATGATGAGTCCGGCTCTGGTTGGTGGAGTGGCAGCAGTGGCAGCCGTCTTGACTGCCGCGGCAGAGGACTTCCCTCTAAAATTCGAAACGATCCCGGCAAGGGACGTGATGGCGTTTCCCGGCGGCTTCGGCACTTCCGGGACGTTGCTCGTGGTCAAACCGGCGAAAATCAACAAGGAACCCAAAGCGGTTTCCCGGCGCCCGCTCTACGGCGAGTGCCGCGAGCTGCCCTCGGGTCCGGCCTTTGTCTTTCGCCTGGATGAATCCAAAGGCTCCGGCAAAGGCTACGACCGCCTGATTGTGGACATGAATCAGAATGGCGACTTGACGGATGACCCGGTGGCCCAGCCGGTGGCGCTGCCCGGCGAGCGCCGAGTGTCCTCTCCGTCCATGGAGGAGGCCCTGTTCGGACCCGTGGCGGCGCCGGCCGACAAACTGATTGCCGGCGGACGGCCCGCCTATTACGCGCACCTCTACCTCTACAACCGCCAGGTCCTGGAATCCGCCCCCGAGGACCGAAATCTGTTCATCGGCCAGTTGCAATTCAAGGCCGGCTGGTATCTGGATACGACCGTTGAACTGGGCGGGCGCAAGCGGAAAGTCGGCGTGTTTGATGGTGACAGCAACCTGCGCCTGGGCGATGCCTGGCAGCCGCAAATCTTTCGCCCCGCCGGCGGTGAGGGCGAGAGCTGGTACTTCCAGATGGCCGACAGCTTCCTGGTGGATGCCAATGGTTCCGGGAAATTCGAGACCGACCCGCTGGAGAGCAACTTCTGCCCCTTCGGCCCGATCCTCTATTTCGGCCCGACGCCCTACCAGGTGGGCCTGGCCGCCGACAATACGGTCCTGCGCATCGAGCCCTGGAAGGACGAGCTGGCCGAAGTGACCCTGCAACCGCAAGGCGGCCAGGTGCGCAGCCTGACGCTGGCCTGGGAAAGACCCAACGGCAAATGGCAGCTTATTCAGCCAGGCGTGGCGGAGGGCAAGATCAAGGTGCCCTCCGGCAACTATCGTTTGTACGAGTGCACGTTGCTGGGCGGCGGCGCGGCGGCGCGGGATCACGTGAAGCTAAGCGCCTACGAGCGCATGCTCAAGAAACCCTTCAGCTTTGCCGCCGGCCAGCCGAACACCCTCCCCTGCGGCGCGCCCCTCGAGGTGAAAGTCAGCGCCAACGAGCGCAAGACCACAGGCGCCAGCAGTTCTAAGGAGAGCGACTTCGTGCTGAGCATCAGCACGCGCGTGGTCGGCGCCGAGGGCGAGGTCTATTCCACCTTCCTCAAAGGCGAGAAGTTTGACGCTCGCCCGCCCCGGCCAACCTTCAGCGTGCTGGAGGCCGGCGGTAAAAGACTAACCAGCGGCAACCTGGAGTATGGTTGAGGCGGCACTTGCTCGTACTCATGGCGAGTACCCAAAAATCTGATCGGCAAGAAAGTGACCGTCAATGTGGCGTTCGACCTCAAGCCGGTGGAAACCGCCAGCAAACCGGTCGAAGTGCAACTCTAAGGGCGTGTTTTAAAATCGTAGCAGCCGACGTGAGGAGGCTCATTCTGGAGGCTCAGGCCGCGATTTTCCGAAGGCATTTGAGCCTCGTTACCTCGGCTGCTACGCGGGAATGGAATTTTAAAACAGGCTTTAAGGCGCCAGTACGCAAGCGGAGCGCAGGACGGCGGCTCGGGGCGTCCGCCCTCGCTGCATGGTAATGCCCAAGGCCTGACAGGCAGAACGCAAAACGCGACTAACGGATGGCCGGGCGCCAGGGGGCGCGTCGAGTGGGTGCCCGACGGGCGGCGGCTAGCCTTCGCCAGCAATTTGAGATGGTCGAGCAAGACAACACGGCGGTTGGCCGGCCGCGCGGCAGCATAGGCCGCATCGGCCTGGGCTTGGCGCTCGCCTCGCTGGCGGCCATCCTGACGCTCTCGCTGTTCAATCCTGGCTGAGGCTCTCCCCTTACAGCCCTTGGCGGGCTGGCCATATTGCTGGGGGCGCCTTTTGGATTGCTCCTCAGTTTTATCGGGCTGCTGCGTGATCGAACCAAAACCGCGGCCCGCCTCGGTTTGCTGATTAGCGGGGGCCTTGTGGCACTGTTTTTCATCCTCCGCCTCTGCTGAGCCCCCAGCTTGGAGCCAGTGTCAGACTGCAATGATAAGCGATGCAATGCGTCGCCGTTCGCGGTCCGCGTCGCGGCCCAATCCCGACGCGTCGGGAGAACCCAGCCCAGGGCTGAGGTCCCGCTTGGCGGGACCGATGCCCTGGGGCCTCATTCCCACCGCCCGCCCCGCGCCCTGAAAGGGCGCTACAGACTGGCCTTGCGTCGCTGGCCGGCCAGGATGGCAGCGCCCAGGGCGCCGGTGAAGAGCGGCAGGGGCGGCACCTGCACCGGGCACGACAAGGCGGTGGCGACAGCCCGCACCATGCCTGATTGCAGGGCCACGCCGCCCGTGAAAAAAACCGGCGGCCGGACCGACCGCCCGGCCAGCGCCGCCACCCGCTGGGCGATGGCATTTTGCACGCCCGCGGCGATATCCGGCGGCGGCACGCCTTCGGTCAGCAGCCCGATGATCTCCGTCTCGGCGAAGACTACGCACATGCTGCTGATGAGGGCCGGTTGGCGGCTTTCCCGGCTCAGGTCTCCCAGCGTGGCCAAGTCCACCCCAAGCCGGGCGGCGACGAGTTCGAGGAAGCGGCCACTGCCGGCGGCACAGCGGTCGTTCATGGCAAAGTCGCGCACGCGCCCGCCGTTTTCCAGCGTGATGCATTTGCTGTCCTGCCCGCCAATCTCGATGATGGTGCGCACCGCCGGCGCCAGGTGATAGACGCCCTGGGCGTGGCAGGTGATCTCGGTGATCGTGGTGTGGGCAAACCGCACCGCATTGCGCCCGTAACCGGTGGCGACCAGGGCGCTTATCCCGGCGCGGTCCACGCCCGCCTCCCGGCAGGTCCGCTCGAGCAACTCCGCCGCCAGGCGTTCCTGTTCCACCCCCTGGTCCGCCAGGCCACGCCCAAGCACTTGCCCCCGTTCCGGGTCGAACAGCACCACCTTGGTCGAACGCGACCCCGCATCGATGCCGGCGCAGACCATAGCTCAAAGCCCCGCGTAAATCCGGTTCAGTCAGGCGCGCGGGGGTCACCGCCGCTGCATCCACCGGCGGATGGCCTCCCGCAGCACTTCGCTGGCCGAGGCCTGAAGCCCGGACCCGGCCTCCCGGCCGATGATGGCCGCTTGTTCTTGGCTTGGACTGACGTTCAACGTGGTAACAACCATGAACCTACGCTATCCTCGACGCCAAGTCTTGGCAAGCCTGGTCAGACAGACGTCGGGCGCGCGACGGAATTCTTCGGACCCTGCGATTTGCGAGGTTTTGAGGAGCTTTTGTATATGAGGCCCATATATAGTATACTGCTTGGCTCTCCCCCTGATGGCAGCCATGGCGTCGGCACGCTGGCCTTCAGGCCGAAGGCCTGATTCATACCAGCCCAGGGCAAGGCCCGCCGGAGCGCAGCGCAGGCGGGCCGCCGCC
>JBEKRX010000049.1:0-48234 GCA_049518415.1 Verrucomicrobiota bacterium | reverse complement strand
CAGGGTCTCCCCGGGCCAGGGTCTGCTATAACTACTCGGCCCAACCATCCATTGCCGAGGCAGGACTTTCACCTGCAAGCATGTCAAAGACCGAAGGCTGCACCGCATCCTGACACTGCCCCTGAGGGCGGGCGGGGCGCCTGACAAGGCGGCAGGCCGGAGGCTGGAGGGTGGCCCTGAGGGCCGGGTCCACCTGCTGGTTGCCAAATCCAGGGGCGGAGGTTATTCTCTGGGGCATGATTTCCAAGCGCGAGAGAGCGACCATCACAGCGCTGGCGCGCCGTTATGGTGTCAGCAGGGTCTGGGTGTTCGGTTCCAAGGCGGACCAGGGCGAGCGCGGGCGCGACGTTGACCTTGCGGTGGCGCAACTGGCGCGTCGGTCGGCCAATCCATGAGCAAAGGCCGCGACATTCTATTTGAAGCGCGGACGCCGCTCGGTTTCACGGTGCGAGTGAGCCGAGATTATTGGACAATCATTACGACCATCAAACATCCCATCATGGCCGGATGCGAAGCGGTAGTTCAAGCGGTGTTGGAATCGCCGGAGGAGATTCGGCGTAGCAAAAGCGACGCAAACGTGTATCTTTTCTATCGCAGCCGACGGAACCGGCGTTGGGTCTGCGCCGTGAGCAAACAGGAAGGGCGCCTGGGCTTTCTGATCACGGCGTATCTGACCGACGCCATCAAAGAAGGCGAGAAGATATGGCCGAAGTAAATGTTTATTACGATCCGACCGGCCGGACGCTAACCGTGTGGTTTGGCCGTCCGCAGGCGGAGCATGTCTGCGAGGAAACAGGCGAGGAAATCGTGTTGATGAAAGACCGCAAAGGTCGTGTGATTGGTTTTGAACGGTTGAATTATCCCGGCAAAGCCGCAGAGCGGGTGCGGATGGTGTTTGAAACAATTGCACAGCCTGCCTAAGTACTGGGAGGCGTAAATTCAATGACGTATTCGGCGGTCCTTTTTGGCGCAGACTTCGTTGCTCGCACCTCACAGATCACTGCGGATATGCTCGGTGCTCGCGCCTCGTCTGCGCCAAAAATGCCTCGCCGCCTGCGTCACCGTATTTACGCCTGCCAGTACTAAGGGAAAGGGAATGACTTGCCCTGTTACTTTCGAGGCAAGGGCAGATTTAATTGCCAGATGGGTGACGGGAAGTGGCAACCGGATTGCGGATGCTCCACGTTGACTACATTGACAACTTCGAGGCCAGGGCGCTGGACGCGATTGGCGATTTGTCGGCCGACGCCGAGCGCGTGGACATTGCGGTGGCATTCCTGTCGTACCGCGGCTGGGTGGAACTCAAGCCAAGTCTGGCGGCGGTGGTCGGGCGCGGCAGGGGGCCTGAGAGGCGGCAGGCGGCAGGCGGGAGGCTGGAGGCTGGAGACTGGGGGCGGGGGAGGGGCTGGGCAGGATTAGGAGTAGGATTAAGATTAAGAGTAAGAATAAGACAGGATTAACAGGATGGACAGGATGGGGTCGCGGGGCGCAGCTCCTCAGGCGTGGGAGGCCTGGTCAGGGGGCCGCGCCAAAAAGGCTTGATACATGCCTTTCATCGTGGGAAATTACCACTGTGAAGACGCTCACCGTCGATGCTCGCAAGCGAGTCCGCATTCCGGATGCCGAACCGAGACAGGTCTTTGCCTACACCAGGAATGGTGACGGGACCCTGACCCTGACCCCGGTTAAGGCGGAAGCCAAGGAACCGTTTCCGCCCGGCAGCCTCCTCAAGTACCTCACCCCGGAGAGGGACAAGGAGGTAGCGGAGATACTCGCCGGGTGCGTCCGGGAACCGGAATGAAAGCCCAGTATTTTTCTCTCAGCACTTTTGCGCACCTCTGCGCGCTTTTCCGCCCCGCGGCCCATTTTACCGGGTGTCGGTGGGCTTGCATGGGCCCCTCGCGCACTCAGGACGGGCTGGAAATCCTGCCGGTAATCTCGCCAGAAACGGCGGTAAAAGTGGCCATAGTAAGTGAATCGAAAGTAGGCTAATTCAAGGAATCCGATGCCAACCGAATCAACAAAACCAATACAATGTCAGCCGGCACCAGATGCGCCGGTCCCCTCGATACCGCAACCGGTGCAATTCCCGAAGACCATTTACATTAATTATTTCGACGGCATAAACGAGCCGAAGGTGAAGGCGTTGATGGGAATGCTGTCGCAGATTGTTGCTCAACAGAAGCCAGAAACGCTCTATTTCCTGTTTTCATCACCAGGGGGGTCGGTGGATGCCGGTATTGTTTTCTACAACTTCCTTAGAGCGTTACCTGTGGAAATCGTTATGCACAACACCGGGTCGGTTGATTCAATCGGAACGGTGATTTTCCTCGCTGGAACCAGGCGATACTCCGCCCTTCATTCCAGCTTTCTCTTTCACGGCGTTCAGTCGATCTTTCCAGCGAACATCCCGTTCAGCCCTGCACAGGTATCCGAACGGCTCAGCAGGCTGAAGCAGGACGAAGCCAAGATCGCGGGAATAATTGCCGCGAGGACGAAGTTAACCGAGGTCGAAATCCAGCAGCTTTTTCGCCAAGGGGAATCCAAAGACCTGACGTTCGCTGAAGAAAAGGGAATCATCCACGAGGTTCGAGACGCCGCAATTCCCAAAGACGCACCATTTATCACCGTAAACCTCAATTGAAGCCGTCGGAATTCCGTCTTCATACGCTGTGCGGACTCCGTTATCGTTAACTGGCCGATTCGTTTGTTCGCAAGCCGGTGATCTCATAACGCCAGATAGTAGCAGTTCACCTGGCGGTGTCAAATAAAAAATCTTCATATCACTATTTTATGATATGGGGCCGATTCGATTTGTCTCCAGAGATCATCGGCCAACCAAACCAAAACTTGAATAGAAAAAAACAACCGATTCAACCTCGCTGTCAAGCCCCCGCCCCACACCCCAAATTAGAACGCTACCCAGGTTTTCGGTCCACAGCCTCAAGCTAGTTTTTTTGCGAGGATTTTCTCACGTCCTGCGCGCAGCGCCTAATGTTCCATTGGCTGCATTGGCTCTATTGGGTAAAATGAGCGAAAACGGGACCACGCACTACGGGTTGCCCTCGCGCCGGGGAGCGGCGCTCGCGGTTCCGAAATTGCCGGACGATCCCCGCCTCGCCGTCCGGCATATCAGGAGGTAGATTGCAGCCAAGCAATCCTCAGAATCATGCAAGAGACTATGAACCGGCGGTACTGGCTCAAACGCAGCGCCCTGGCGGCGGCGGCCTTGGCCTTGACCCGCCCTGGCGCTTCCGCCGCGACTGGCCGTGTCGGCGCGAGTTTGATCAAGCTCGACCAGAACGAAAATCCCTATGGGATTTCGCCCAAGACCGAACAGGCGATCGTGGCGGCAGTGAAATCCGCCCACCGTTATCCCGGCGGCGAGTTGGCGGCGCTGCGCGACTTGATCGCCGAGCGCGAGCAGGTGCCGAGGGACTGCGTCGTGCTCGGCGCCGGGAGCACGGAGGTCTTGAGCCTGGCCTGCTGGTTGTACGGAGCGGATGGCAAGGAGGTGCTCGTCGCCGAGCCGACGTATGCGGGCTTCACCGGCTACGTGGAGCGGCTCAACGGCGCCCTCATCCGCGTGCCCGTGAATCACCGTTGGGAGATGGACCTCGACGAACTGGCGCGGCGTTCCACCAGGCGCGTCAGCCTGGTCTATGTCTGCAATCCCAACAACCCGACGGGCACGATGGTGGACGCCGCGCGGCTGCGCCAATTCTGTGAAGGCATGGCCGGCCAGGCCGTAGTGGTTGTGGACGAGGCCTATTACGAACTGGTGGAGGATTCCCGCCGCACGTCCATGATCGAACTGGTTCGGAAGGGCGCCCGCGTGCTCGTGGCTCGGACGTTCTCCAAGGTCTTCGGCCTGGCCGGACTGCGGGTTGGCTATGGGATTGCCCAGCCGGAACTGACCGCGCAACTCCGGCGCATCCAGACAGATATTGCCCCGCTCACCCAGTTGAGCCTCGCGGCCGCCAGGGCGGCCTATGCGGACAGCGATTACGTCGCTCTGTCCCGGCAGCGAAATGCGCAGGCGCGCGCTCAGCTCTACCAGGTGCTCAACAGGCTCGGACATAGGGCCATTCCCGATTCGCAGACCAACTTCGTCACCTTTGATCCCAAAGGCGCGGCCGAGCGGATCGTGGCGAGCCTTCGGCGCGACCACAATATCAGCGTGCGGTCATTTCAGTTCCTGGGCAAAAGCTGGGTGCGCGTGAGCCTGGGCACGGGTGAAGAAATGAGCAGGTTGACCGCGGCCCTCGAGGCACTCTCGTAAAAAGGCCGCGTGCGTGGCGGTTTGGCAAGCACCAGCGCGCCCCTGAGCGTCGGAGGAGGCCATGGAGGCTGGAGGCTGGAGGCTGGAGGCTGGAGAGCTGCCCCTGAGGGCGGGCCGAAGCCATGGAGGCCGGAGCCTGGAGGCTGTAGGCCGGCGTCGGCCAACGCTCACCGCGTTGGCTTCGCGGCGATAGCCCGCACGGCCGCGGCAATTCGCTCCGTGATTCCAGGCAGCGCCGCCTGGAGTGCCGGCGTCATCTGCGTGCCCAGGGTGAACGGGTCGCTGACTTCAACGGCGAAGACCTTGACCTGGTCTGGCATCGCCAGGCCCAATTGCCGGCCGAGGGCGAGCGTTTCGCCCAGGCCCAGGAAGTGCGGGGTGCGGCCGCTCAGTTGCTTCAAAGCCGCCGTATCCAGTTCATGGACAAAGCCAGCCGGCGCCTGGCCGGTCTGAACGGAATCCACGATGACCACCGCCCCGTAGCCGCTGATATAGTCAAGCAGGGCCAGGCCCATCTCTGTAGTTTCCCTGAGCTCGATGGCCGGCTGGTCCGCCAGTTCCACTTGGAGCCGGCGCGCGACCTGCAAACCGATGGCATCGTCGGTGAGCACGTCATTGCCCAGGCCAAGGACCAGGAGCTTCTGCACAGCCGCGGTGGGAGGTGGTGTCGAATCCGGAACAAATTCGGGTTTCGAGGGGGCAGCGAGCATAGCCATTGGCAACCGTGCGGGTTCTGGCATCGCCGCGCGCACTTAATCCTGGACGAGCTGGCGCACCAGATTCCGTTGGCGGTCGTAAATGTTCACCCGCAACGGCAAGTGTCCCGGCAGGGAGTGGGTGGCGCAGCCCAGGCAGGGGTCGTAGGCGCGGAAGGCCATTTCGATCTTGTTGAGCAGGCCCTCGGTGACGTGGCCGCCTTTGATGAGGCCCTTGGCGGCGCGCTCGACGCTCATGGCGATGCGGGCGGCATTGTTGGCCGTCGCCACGACCAGGTTGGCCATCTTGATCAGGCCGCGTTCATCGGTCTGGTAATGATGGAAGAGCGTGCCGCGCGGGGCTTCGACCACGCCCATGCCGACTTTGGGGACGCTGGTCGGGAGGCGCCGCACCTCCGGGCTGGTGATCTCCGGGTCGTTGATCAACTCCTGCATCCGCTCGGCGGCATAGATCATCTCAATCACCCGCGCCCAATGGTTGGCCAGGGTGTGGTGCACCGGCTTGCCGCCCAGCGTTCGATAGAACTCCTCGTAAGCGGCCTGGGCTTTGGGCGTGGCCATGCCGTCGGCGGCGTTCAGGCGCGCCAGCGGAGCCACCGAGTAGATGCTGGTGTCCGGGCCTTCGACAAAGCCCTTCCAGCCGCGCGGCTTGAGGAAGGTGAATTTCATGTAGCTCCACGGCTCGACGTGCTCGGCGATGTAGTCGAGATACTGCTGCGCGGTGAACTTGCAGACTTCCTTCCCATTGCAATCCACGACCCGCAACTTGCCGTCATAGAAGTTCACTTTGTTTTGCCCGTCCACCGTCCCCATGTAACAGGTCTTGTGGGTGTAAGCCTCGGAGGTGATCAGCTTGACGTAGTCCGGATTCCCAAGGACGATCTGTCGGATGACCTCGAGGGTCCAGAGCGCGAACTCGACGCCGTCCTGGGCCAGTTGCTTGAAGCCGGGCAGGTCTTCCGGTTTGAGAGGTTTGCTCACCCCGCCGGGCAGGCCGAGGACCGGATGCACGACTTTGCCGCCAAAGTAAGCGATCAACTCCCGCAGCCGCCGCCGCGTGCTGATGACTCTCTTGCCGGCCTCCAGACCGACCTTTTGGATGACGCCGAGGATATTCCGCTGTGCCGGCGGGGCCTCCGGGCCGACAATGAAGTCGGGTCCGCCCAGGACAAACACGTGCAGGGCGTGGTCCTCCAGCATGAAGGTGTTATAGACCAACTCGCGAATCTTCCGGCCCGCGGCAGCAGGCTCGACCTTGTAGAGGTCGTCCAGCGTCTTGGTCGCGGCCATGTGATGGGCGGTGGGGCAGACGCCGCAGATGCGGCTGGTGATTTGCGGCATGTCCTCGGCCGGGCGGCCGAGGCAAAACACCTCGAACCCGCGCAGTTCGGGGACTTGCAGATAAGCCCGTTCGACGTCGCCCTTGTCATCGAGGAAGACCTCAATCTTGCCGTGCCCCTCCAGGCGGGTGATAGGGTCCACGGTGAAGCGGCGGCGGCCGGCCTGGTAAGCGGCGTTGGCGCGGGCCGAGGCTTCGTTCCAAACTTGTTGAGCTGCAGGATTCATAGTGGTTTGACGGTTTTGGGGGCGTCTCCGCCATCATTGGCCGGGGTTTGCGGTTCGAGGGGCAAGTCCACCTTGCGGCGCAAGAGGCTGGAGGGGAGGCCGTAGCGGTAAAAGGTGCCCACCGGGTCGGGAATCCCGGCCAGGCCTTTTTCGATGGGCTGGTCTTCTTTGGCCGCGAGCGTGGAGGCGAGGCAACTCAGGATTTTGGCGCCCTGGTCCTTGACCCGGCTGGTGGGGCCGAAGCAGCCGGTGCAAGGCATGTTGCCTTTGATACAAACGGCTTCGCAGCCGCCGCGCGTCGCCGGTCCCAGGCAGACGAGGCCCTGGGCGAGCAGGCACTTTTCCGCATCCGCCAGCGTCAGGTGGGGGCGTTTGAACTCCTCCAAGCTGAGGTCCGGCGGTTTGCTATCCACGCGCGGGCATTGCTGGCACAAGGCAATGTCGGGCGCCAGCACGGAGCCTTTGGCCGGCAGTTTGCCCGCCAGCAGCGCCCCCACCGCCGCCTTGGTCAGGGCGGGCGTCGGCGGACAACCGGGGATATAGTAGTCCACCTCGACCACTTGGTCGAGGGCGCGGACGACGTGGCGCAAGTCGGGCAGGGTGAGCGCCTCGCCATCTTTCATCCCAGGCTCCGCCGCCGCTCCTTTGCGCGGACGCCCCGAGGTCAAGGCGCCTTGCCGGTCCTGTTCCAGCCACCGCGTTTGGGGCCGCACTTTCGACTCGTTCACCAGCGTCGGGGCCTGCTCGTAGTTGAATTGGAGGATTTGCTCGCGCGGGAACTGGTTGGCCAGGCCGGGAATGCCCCCCAGGTGCGCACAGGCGCCGTAAGCGATGAGGTACTGGCTCTTGCGCCGCAGCAAGTGCGCCATCTCCTCCTGCTCGGAGCTGCGGATGGCGCCGTTGAGCAGGGTGGCGACGATGGACTTGTCGGGCATGGCCCGGACATCGTGGTATTTGAAATCCATCGCCACCGGCCAGAAGACGATGTCCACGGCCTCGACCACGCCGAGGATGTCTTCGGCGAGGTCCACGACGGCTTCTTCGCAGCCGCCGCAGGAGGCGCACCAGTAGAAAGCGATCTTGGGTTTGGAGGATGTGCTCATAGATGGGTCCTATCGAATTCCGGGTTTTGGGTTTCAGCTTGCGTCAGGCCACCGCCGGCGCGGCCTCGTCGGCCTTGACCTCCTCTTCGAGTTCGGCCATTTCCTTGTCCCAGTCGGCAAATTTTTGCGGCAGGCCCAGCGGGCCGAGCCGCTGGACCTTCTGGACCATGTCATTGATGACCTGCTTGACCTTCTCGCCCTCGGCGGCAGAAATCCATTCCAGCCGCAGGCGCTCGGCCTGGATGCCGAGGTCCTGTAACATGCGTTTGAGCAGGTGAAACCGGCGCAGGGCCTTGTAGTTGCCCTCGATGTAATGGCAGTCGCCGGGGTGGCAGCCGCCGAGCAGCACCCCGTCCGCCCCGCGGGCAAAGGCCGCCAGCACGAACTGCGGGTCCAGGCGGCCCGAGCACATCAGCCGGATAACGCAGGCGTTGGGCGCGTACTTCATGCGCGACACCCCGGCCAGGTCGGCCGCGGTGTAGGTGCACCAGTTGCAGAAGAACGCCACGATCCGCGGCTGCCAAGGGGCAGCGGGCGGGACAGCTTGAATAGTCGTTTCACTCATACTTGGGTCTGTTTCGGATTTATCTCAGGCCAGTACTCCTTCGATTTCGCTGAAAAGTTCATTGTCCTCGAACAGGTTTTGGACGCTAAATGGGTGCTTTCCCGGCCAGTTCTTCGACCGTAGCCGGCAGCAGCTTTTGCAGCGCCACAATGTTCATAGGCTGAGTTCAGGCTCGACCCTGGCCCTGGCTTTTCGATTTCAGGGCCTGATGGGCCTGGTTTATGGTCTAGCATCGGTTGAGCGCGGGGGGCTAACCGCCTTTTGGCATAAAGCGGACATTTTTTGCCTAAACGAAAGAGTAAGCACATCTAATAAGCGCCCTGGCCAGAACCCCGCCCTCACCCTCTGCCCAAGCAACCGGCCTGGTCCGCGCCCCACGCCGTCGGGCTGCCTGCCCCGCTCGCCGCCGAGGAGCTTCCACCAGGCTGCCTTCGCCGGCCGAGGTTTCAAAGCCCGGTTTCTTCCACCGTCTTCTTGACCACGGCCACCGTCTTCTGGAGCATGGCCTTTTCTTCGTCGCTGAGCTTCATCTCGTAGATCTTTTCGACTCCCTGGCCGCTGATCATACAGGGGACGCCGAGGAAGAGGCCGTGGATGCCATACTCGCCCTCGCAGAGTGCGGCGCAGGCCAGGATGCGCCGTTTATCTTTGAGATAGGATTCGGCCATCACGATGGCGCTCCAGGCCGGGCTGAAGAAGGCCGAGCCCTTGCCGAAGAGCTTGACGATTTCTGTGCCCGCTTCGCGGGTGCGGGTGACCAGCCTGGCGATTTGTTCCGGGGTTGCCATTTCGTTCAGGGGAACGCCGCCCACCGTCGTTAACCTGGGCAGCGGCACCATGTCGGGGCCGTGGCCGCCCAGAACCGTGCCGGCGACATCGGCGACCGACACGCCGAGTTCCAGGGCGACGAAGGCGCGCCAGCGCGCGGTGTCGAGGGTGCCCGCCATGCCGACCACCTGGCGCTTGGGGAAGCCGGTCAACTTGTAGAACGAATAGACCATGGCGTCCAGCGGATTGGTCACGATGATACAGAAGGCCTTGGGCGCGTAGTGCTTTACGCCGCTGGCCACCTCGGTGAGGATCTTGAGGTTGACGTTGAGCAGGTCTTCTCGAGTCATGCCGGCTTCCCGAGGTCTGCCGGCCGTGACGATGACGGCGTCGGCGCCTTCGATGTCCCGGTAGTTGGACGAGCCAATGATGCGGGCGTCGCAGTTGCCATGGGGCGCCATCTCCATCAGGTCCAGGGCCTTGCCTTTGACCGGATTCTCGCAGGCGGGAATGTCCAGGAGGACGATATCCCCCAGTTCTTTCTGGACGGCCAGCATGGCCAGGACTTGGCCGATTTGGCCGCCGCCGATGAGGGCGATTTTCTTTCTCATAAAAGGTTCTCTTTCTTTGCAACTATGGGTAAGGGCTGTGTTCTCTTGACGGACTGGGCGGAGGGGTGGATCAACTCGCGGCGCCGGCGGCGTCGGCAGCCGGCTTTTTGCCCCGCTTTTCGATCGGCACGTAAGAGTTGAGGGTGGGGCCGATGTAAATCTGCCGTGGGCGGTAGATGCGGGCTTTGGGGTCGTCCATGATTTCCTTGAAGTTGGCGATCCAGCCGGGCGTGCGGCCAATGGCAAAGATGACCGGGAACATGTCCATGGGGATGCCCAACGAGCGCATGATCATGCCGCTGTAAAAGTCCACGTTCGGATAGAGCTTGCGCGAGACGAAATAGGGGTCTTTGAGCGCCGCCTCCTCCAGGCGCTTGGCGATATCGAGCAGGGGGTCGCTGATGTGGAGCGCCGCCAGCAACTTGTCGCAGGCATGCTTGATGATCCTGGCCCGGGGATCGTAATTCTTATAGACCCGGTGGCCGAAGCCCATCAGCTTCTTGTCGCTCGTTTTGTCCTTGGCCGCCGCAATGAACCGGGAGCCGTCGTCGCCGGAGCGGTGGATGTCGGCCAGCATTTCGATGACGGCCTGGTTGGCGCCGCCGTGGAGCGGCCCCCACAAGGCGCACACCCCCGCCGCCGCGGAGGCGAAGAGGTTCGCCTGGCTGGAGGCGACCATCCGCACCGTGGAGGTCGAGCAGTTCTGCTCATGGTCGGCGTGGAGCAAGAAGACCAGGTCCAGCGCCTGGGCGGCCTCCGGCGGCGGGGCATAGTCCTTGTAGGGCTCGGAAAACATCATGTGCAGGAAGTTCTCGGTGTACGGGCAGCCGGGTTTGGGGTAAATGCCGGGCAGCCCCCGGGACTTGCGATAGGAAAAGGCGGCGATGGTGCGGACCTGGGAGATCAACCGGGCCGCCTGCACATCAAACCGGGCCGCGCTCCTCCGCCCCATCAGCCCCGGGTAGAAGCAACTGCTCGCGTTGATCATGGAAGAAAGCATGGCCATCGGATGCGCCGTGGCCGGGAACCCCTCGAAGTGATACTTCATCGTCTCGTGCAGATACCGGCTTTGCTCCACTAACTCCGCGAACCTCTCCAGCTCGGTCCGGGTGGGCAAATGCCCGTAGATCACCAGGTAGGCCGTTTCCAGGAAATTGGATTTCTCCGCCAGTTCCTCGATGTTAATCCCGCGATAACGCAAAATGCCCTTTTCCCCGTCAATGAAGGTGATCCGGCTGATGCAGGAGCCGGTGTTGCCGTAGCCGTCATCCACCGTGATATGGCCGGTGGTGTTGCGCAACGTCGAGATGTCGAGCCCGAGTTCGCGTTCGGTGCCTTCGATGATGGGAAGGGTGTAAACTGCACTGTCGATTTCCAGCTTGGCTGATTTGCTCATAGGCGTAGTTAGGTTGAACTTTTGTCCGCATTTCGGACGCATAGTGGGTCGAACCGGTCCAGATTGCAACTATAAAAGATAGTAATATGTCTAATGCTCAGCATTAATTCGGTGTATTCACGAGGCGCCTCTCACCCAGGCCCCGGCCCCTGGCCGCCCAGCCCCAGGCCATACTCGTGCCCCTTGCGGAGGGCGCGCAGGTTAAGCTCCTCCGTGCCCCGCGGCACCGAGTCCAGGACCGCCTTTTCGACCGCTCCGTAGGAAACCAGGGCGCTCACCCCCGCAAAGAAACCAACCATGACGACGTTGAGCGCCAGCCGGCGCCCTAACTCCTCGGCAAAGCGCGTCGCCGGGATACCCAGGGCCCTGGCCCCCGGCGGCAGGCTCGGCAAAGCCGGGATCAACTCGTTTTCGTAAAGCACCAGGCCCCCGGCTTTGAGCTGGGGCACAAACTGCCTGGCGGCGTCCAACGACAGGAGGATCAAGAGGCCTGGGCTTTTCACATAGGGATAGCCGATGACTTCCTCGGACAGGGTGACCTGGGCGCTGCAGGCGCTGCCCCGCGCCTCGGGGCCGAACGATTGGAGCAAGGTCGCGTGTTTGCCGTCATAAAGGGCGGCGGCCTTGCCAATGATCATCCCGCAGAGGATCACCCCTTGCCCACCCAACCCACCGATGCGGATTTCAGTCCTTGGCATAGGCTGCGCCCCAAGGTTTGTACTTCGCTCCGAAGACACTCGCATAGTGCTTGTCCATGGCCTCCAGCCAGGTGGGCCGCTCGCGCTCCAGGAACTTCCCCACGATAATGTCTCCCTGGAAAGAGAGGCCTGCCTCCTTGGTGTCGGCGCCGTTCTTGGTGATGCTCTTGGCCTTGTAGTACTTGAGTTGCTCGACGCCGTCGCCCAAACGGTTGCGGCGGCAATAGAGCGTGGGACAGGGCGACAGGGCCTCGATGAAGACGAAGCCCTTTTTGGCCAGCCCTTCCTTCATCGCCCGGGCGAGCTGCCGCACGTGATACACCGTCCAGCGGGCCACATAGACTGCCCCGCAAGCGTCGGCCAGAAAAGGGAGGTTGAAGGGGTCCTCGAAGTTTCCATAAGGCATCGTGGTTTGGGTAGCCCCGATGGGCGTGGTGGGGGCGGCCTGTCCTCCCGTCATGCCGTAAGTGAAATTGTTGACACAGATCACCATCAGGTCCATGTTCCGGCGGGCGGCGTGGATGAAGTGATTCCCCCCAATGGCAAACAGGTCGCCGTCCCCCGAATAGACCACCACCTTCAGGCGCGGATTGGCGAGTTTCAGACCCGTGGCAAAGGGGATGGCCCGGCCGTGGGTGGTGTGAAAAGAATCCAGTTTCAAGTAACCGGCCACCCGCCCCGTGCAGCCGATGCCGGAGACCACCGCCACCTGGTCCAGGTTCAGGCCCGATCCCCTCAGCGCCCGCACGAAGCAATTGAGGGTGGTCCCGATGCCGCAACCCGGACACCAAATGTGCGGCAGCCGGTCTTGCCGCAGGTAGGCCAGCAAGGCGTTTTCGGGTTCGGTGTTCATGGATGCCTTAACGCGGGCTGGCCGTGATTCATCGCGCCGCCTCCAGAATCCTGGCCAGGATAGCCTCCGGCTCATGCACGGTACCGCCCGCATGGGGCACGGAGAGCACCGGCGTCTTGCCGGCCACCGCCCGTTCCACCTCCAGCACCATCTGTCCCATGTTCAATTCCGGGACCACGAAAGCCCTGGCCCGCTCGGCGAGTTGGCGCAGGCGGGCCGCCGGGAAGGGCCAGGTGATCACCAGCCGCAAGTGTCCCACCTTCACACCCCGCTGCCGGGCGGCCTCAATCGCCGGCCCCGCCACCCGCGAAGTAATCCCAAAGGACACCAACACGACCTCGGCGTCCTCAAGGTGGTCCTCGCGAACCTCCACGAGCCGCTCCCGGTTCTCTCGGATCTTGCCCACCAGCCGCGCCACCAGCTTCTGCTGGGCCGCCGGCTCCATGTCCGGGTAACCTTGCTCGTCGTGGGTCAGACCCGTGATGTGAACGCGGTAGCCGTCCCCGGCCTTGACCAGGTCGGGCACCAAGTCCCCGCTGGCCTCATAGGGCCTGTATTGGCCCGGCGGCTTGCTGGTCCAGCGCCGCTCGGTGACCTCGAGCGCGGAGGCCTCGGGGATCACCACCCGCTCCGTCATGTGCCCAACCACCTCGTCCATCATGAAGAAGACCGGCACGCGATAAACCTCGGCGAGGTTGAAGGCCCGGAGCATCAGGTCGAAGCATTCCTGCGGTGAATTGGGTGACAGGGCAATCGGCTCGTAGTCGCCGTGCGAGCCCCACTTCACCTGCATCATATCGCCCTGGGCTGGGAGCGTGGGCAGCCCGGTGGAAGGCCCGCCGCGCTGCACGTCCACGAACACGCAGGGCGTCTCGGTGATCGCCGCAAAGCCCACGTGTTCCATCATCAGCGAGAGACCGGGCCCGGAGGTGACGGTCATGACTTTCTGCCCGGCCCAGGCCGCTCCCTGGATGGCGATGGAAGAGGCAATCTCATCTTCCATTTGAATGAACAGGCCCCCGATGAGCGGGATGCGGCTGGCGAACCGCTCGACCACTTCGGTGGAGGGCGTGATCGGATAGCCGGCCACAAACCGGCAGCCCGCCGCCAGGGCCCCTTCGCAGGCGGCCTGGTCGCCGTCGATGAAGTGCACGCCGGTCAAAACGCCTTTTGGATCTGCTTTCAAGGCTGAGCCGATTAGGGCTGTTTTTCCAGGTCCTTAAACCTGACCGCGAAAATGGCAAAGTCGGGGCAGTAAAGGCCGCACAGGTCGCAACCCGTGCACTCCTCGGGCCGGGCCAGCATCGGGTAGTGATAACCGCGCGAGTTGAAGTCCCGCGCGAACTCCAGGCAATGCGCCGGACAGAAAACGATGCAGTAAGCGCACCCCTTGCAGACCTGCGCGTCAACCAGGACGGTGCCTCTGGCCTTCCTGATGGGTTCTTCGCAAGTCATTTGTCAATGGCCCAGCACCCCTTCGATCTCGCTGCCGATCTCATCGTCCTCGAAGAGGTGCTGTCTGATGGAACCGGAGGGGCACGAAGCGACGCAGGTGCCGCAGCCCTTGCACAGGGCTTCGTTGATGCTCGACTTCCGTTTGGTCAGGTCGAACAAAATCGCCGTGTAGGGGCACAGCGGCACGCACGCTTTGCAGCCCGAACAGTCTTCTTCCACAATATAGGCCGTGTTGGGCTCCTGTTCGGTGTAGCCCTTATCGATGAGCACCATCGCCTCGGCCGCCGCCGCCCCGGCCTGGGCGACCGTGTCCGGGATATCGCGCGGCCCCTGGCAGGCGCCCGCCAGGAGCACGCCGTCGGTAAACGTGTTCACCGGCGCCAGTTTGGGGTGGCGCTCCAGGAAGAAACCTTCCGAGCCGCAACTCATGTTGAAGCGCCGCCGCACCTCCTGGGCGTCGGCCTGCGGCTCCAGCCCGGTGGACAGCACGACCATATCCACGGGGATGCGACGCACGAAGCCGGCCAGGGTGTCCTCGACGCGAATAATCAGCTTGCCCTCCTCCTCCGGCGTCATGGCCCAGTCGGTCACTTCGCCAACCCGGCCACGGATGAACTGGACGCCCTCTTTGAGCAGTCGGCCGTAGAACTCGTCGTAGCTCTTGCCCGGCGTGCGCATGTCAATGTAGAAATTGTAGAGCTCGGCGCCGGTGTGCTCCTTGAGGAGGTGTGCCAGCTTCAGGGAATACATGCAGCAGACGCGCGAGCACCAGCGGTTGGTCTTCTCGTCGCGCGAACCGACGCAGTGGATGATGCCCACCGACTTGGGCTGCCGGCCGTCCCGCAGGATCACTTCGCCGCCGGTCGGCCCGGCGGCATTGACCAGGCGCTCGACCTCCAGGGCGGTATAGACGTTAGGGAAAGTGCCGTAGCCATACTGCGCCACGCGTTTGGCGTCGAAGCTCTTGAAGCCGGTGGCCACGACAATGTTGCCCACGTCAACCTCCTGGATGCGGTCCTGCTGACGGTGGTCAATGGCCTCGGCCTGGCAATTGTCCTCGCACACCTTGCAGCCGTCGGTGATGAAGTTGACACAGCTTGCCCGGTCAATGATCGGCACGCGCGGGACGGCCTGGGGAAAGGGCACATAGATCGGTTTGCGGTTGGCCAGGCCCATGTCGAACTCGGCCGGGATCGGCAGCAGTTGCTGGGGCCGCACCCGCAGCAAGTCGATGGCGCCGGTGGGGCAAATGGAAGTGCAGGCGCCGCAGGTGATGCAAAACTCGGAGGGCTGGCGGAAAGGCGTGGTCACGCGCCGCCCCATGCCGCGGCCCTCGAAGCCCAGGGCGCCGATCTTCATCACGTCGTCGCACAGCCGCACGCACATGCCGCACAGGATGCACCCGCTCTGGCCCACGAACGTGCTGGGCGCGCCGTCATCGCCCCGGACGCGCTCGAAACGGCAGTGCGCCACCCCGAAATCCCGCGCCATGTCGCGGAGCACTGTCGATTCCGGGCAGCGGGCCAGCATGAGCTCGACCAGCACCCGGCGGATTTTCAGCACGCGCGCCGAGTGGGTCTGGATTTCCATGCCCTCGGCGGCAGGCAGGGTGCAGGAGGTCTGCAGGCGGGTGCGGCCCCTTTGGGCGACTTCCACGATACAGAAGCGGCAGGCGCCGTAGGGCGGCAGCGACTCGTGCCAGCAGAGCGTCGGAATCTCAATGCCCGCCCCGCGCGCCACCTCCAGCACGCTGGGCCCCTTTTCGGTCGTGATGGTTTTGCCGTTGATTGCCAGTTTGATCATGGGGACTCCTCTTCGTCAACTGCGGACCACCGCCTCGAATTTACAGACCTCATAGCAAATGCCGCACTTGGTGCATTGCGCCAGGGTAATCTTGTGCGGCTGCCGCCGCTCGCCCTGGATGGCGCCGGCGGGGCAATTCCGGACGCACAGCGTGCAGCCGTTGCACTTTTCCGCGTCAATCAGGTAGGAGACCAGGGCCTTGCAGACGCCCGCCGGACATTTGCGCTCCCGGATGTGCGTCTCATACTCCTCGCGGAAATAGTTGAGCGTGGTCAGCACCGGGTTGGGCGCCGTGACCCCCAATTGGCAGAGCGAGGCCTCCTGGATGACTTCGGCCAGTTCTTTGAGCAAATCCAGGTGGGCCATGGTGGCCTTGCCGGCGCCGATCTGCTCCAAGAGCTGCCGCATCTGGGTGATGCCCTCCCGGCACGGGGTGCACTTGCCGCACGATTCGTCCTCCAGGAAGCAAAGGAAGTAGCGGGCGAAGTCCACCATGCAATTGTCCTGGTCCATCACAATCATGCCCCCCGAGCCCATCATGGAGCCGGCCTTGACCAGTTGGTCGTAGTCAATCGGCAGGTCCAGATGCTCTTCGCCCAAGACCCCGCCGGAAGGGCCGCCGGTCTGGACGCCTTTGAACTTCTTGCCCTCCTTGATGCCCCCGCCAACGTCGTAGATGATCTGGCGCAAAGAGATGCCCATCGGCACCTCCACCAGGCCGGTATTGTTGACCTTGCCGACCAGGGAAAAGATCTTGGTCCCTTTGCTCCCGCCCCAGGGGCTTTGGGAGACGTCACCCGTGCCGATGCTGGTGAACCACTTCGCGCCCCGGTTGATAATCAAGGGAATGTTCGACCAGGTCTCCACGTTGTTGAGCGTGGTCGGCCGGTCCCACAGGCCGCGATCGACCGTGTGGACGTGCTTGGCCCGCGGCTCGCCGACCCGCCCCTCAATCGAGGCCATCAGGGCCGTGGACTCGCCGCAGACGAACGCCCCGCCGCCGCGGTTCACCGCCAGGTCGAAACTGAAGCCCGTGCCCAGGATGTTCTCGCCCAGCAGGCCGAGGCTGTGCGCATCGCGGATGGCCTTGGTGATCACTTGCACGGCCATCGGGTACTCGGCCCGCACATAGACGTAGCCCTCGGCCGCCCCAATGGCATAGGCGCCGACGATCATCCCTTCCAGGATACTGTGGGGGTTGCCCTCCATCAGGCCGCGGTTGGCATACGCCCCGGGGTCGCCCTCGTCGGCGTTGCACACGACGTATTTGCCATCGCCCTCCGCCTTGCGGCAGGAAGCCCACTTGGAGCCGGTCGGGAAGCCCGCGCCCCCGCGGCCCCGCAGCCCCGACCTGGTCACCTCCTCAATAATCTCCTGCGGCCGGAGCGTGGTCAGCGCCTTGACCAGGGCACTGTAGCCCCCGATGCAGATGTAGTCCTCAATGCTGGACGGGTCCAGGTCGAAGTTCGCGCCAAACACCACCGGCGTCTGGTGCTTGTAAAAGGGGATTTCCTCTTTGCGGCGCAACGCCTGGCCCGTCTTGGGGTCCTTGAGAAAGAGCCGCTCCACCGGTTCGCCCCCGAGCACGCTCTTGGCGACGATCTCCTTGACGTCCCCCAGCTTCGGCATGGGGTAGAAAAAGCCCGGCGGCTGGACGATCACCAGCGGTTCGTTGTCGCAGAAACCCAGGCACCCGGTGACCCGCAACCGGACCCGGCCGTTGGCGCCCGCGCGCCCCAACTCGGCGGTGAACTCCTCCACCAACTTGGCCGCCCCGCGGGACAGCCCGCAAGTGCCGCGCGAGACGATGACGACCTTCTCCGGCTGCTTCGCGCTCAGTTCGGCGCGCAGGCCGGCCACCTCTTCAGGACGGGACAAACGGGTTGTTTTCACGGCTGGGATTGGCTCACGTTTCGGCCGGCTCCTTGGCCGCCCCCTTGGGCGAGAGACGGTCCACCAGGCGATTGACGCCGCTGGCGTGGAGGCTCACGTATTCCTCGTCCGCCACGACCACCGGGCCCATGGCGCAGGTGCCCAGGCAGTTCACGGTTTCGAGGGTGAACTGCCGGTCCGGGGTGGTCTGTCCGGGCTCGATTTTCAACCGGCCTTTGAGCGCCTCCAATATCCGGGGCGCCCCCCGGACGTGACAGGCCGTGCCCAGGCAAACTCGGATGACATGCTTGCCGCGCGGCTGGAGACTGAAGGCCTTGTAGAACGTCGCCACATGATACACTGAAACGAGAGGGACGTTCGTGTGCCGGCTGACGTAGCGGAGGGCTGGCTCCGGCAGGTAGCCCAGCGCGTGGTTGATGTCCTGCAACACGGAGATCAGCGGCGCCTGGACGGGCCGGTGCAGTTCCAGGGCGCGCTCCACCACCGTTTTGAGCTGGGGCTCCAATTCGGGTTCCACCGGCAGCCCGTGCCCCTGGCCATTGCCGCCGGCTCTGGCTGGATACGGATAGGCCTTGTGCTGGACCGGGCAGCGGGCCACACACTGCAAGCAGCCCGTGCATTTGTCCTCATCCACAAACCGCGCTTTGCGGCGGACCTTCACCTTGAAATTGCCCACGTAGCCGGACACCGCCTCGACCTCGCTGTGGGTCAGCAGGGTGATATTGGGATGCTGGCCCACCTGCGACATCTTGGGCGTGAGGATGCAGGCCGCGCAGTCCAGCGTCGGGAAGGTCTTGTCGAACTTCGCCATGTGCCCGCCGATCGAGGGGTCGCGCTCGACCAAATAGACCTTCTTGCCCGCGTTGGCCAGCGTCAGGGCCGAATGGATGCCGGCAATGCCCCCGCCCACGATGAGGACGTCGGGGTGGATGGGGACCTTCTTGACCTCCAGGGCCCGCTGGTGGGCCACGCGCCCGATGGCCGCCCGGGCCAGCGCCTTGGCCTTTTCCGTGGCCTCCTTGCGGTCGGTGTGCACCCAGGAATCGTGCTCGCGGATATTGACCATCTGGAACAAGAAGGGGTTCAGCCCGCCCGCCGCGGTGGCGCGGCGGAACGTCTGTTCGTGGAGCAGCGGCGAGCACGAAGCCACGACCACCCGGTTGAGTTTGAATTCCTGGATGTCTTTCTCAATCATCTCCTGGCCCGGGTCCGAGCACATGTACTTGTAATCCCGCGACAGGGCGACCCCCGGAAGCTGCCCGGCGTATTGGGCGACCTCCGGGCAATCCACCATGGCGGCGATGTTATTTCCGCAATGGCAGATGTAAAAGCCGATCCTGACTTCACCGTTGGGTTGCTGGTTCATGGCATTGGTCTCCCACTCACGGGTTCATGCTTTGAAGTGATATTCGGATTTACACCTAGGCCGTCGCGGCGGCGGCCTGGGGTGCCGCCGCCTGGGCGGGCCGCCACTTGAAAGGGATCGCGGCGCGGTTCAAACCCAGTTCCCGGTCCGGCAGCCCAAAGGCCAGGCCCATCAGTTGCGTGAAATAGACCGTCGGCGCCACCACCGGTCCGTACTGGGCCGTGACCTGGGCATGATAGGCGTCCAGGTTGAACTGGCACAGCGGGCAGACGGTGGCAATGCAGTCGGCGCCGCGTTTGCGGGCTTCGTGGTGCAGGATATAGACCATGCGGATGCCGGCCTCGGGCACGGTGCCGGTCAGGCTGCCGCCGCAACACTTGGTCTTGAGGGGGTAGCGGACCACCGTCGCCCCCAGGGCCTCGAGCAGGCGGTCCATCGTGGTCGGATTGTACTGGTCGTCGAACGTCGCATAAGGCCGGACCACCTGGCAGCCGTAGTAGGGGGCCACCTTGAGCCCCTGCAACGGCCGGCGGACCTTCTGCCGGATCGCTTCCAGGCCGACATCGTTGAGCAGGACATCCAGCGGATGGCGCACCGGCAGGTCGCCGCTATAACGCAGCCCCCCGGTGGCCAGGGCGCGATCGATCGTGGCCTTCATCGCCGGATAGTCCTGGACGTAGTGCTTGGCCTTGTTGAGGACCAGGTAACAGGCGGCGCAGGGGGCCAGGAGCTGCCCGTAGCCGCTCTGCTCGGCCAGCGCCAGGTTGCGGGCGGCCAGCACGCAGGCCTTCCGCTCGTCCACCGCCATGTAGGCCGTCGCCCCGCAGCAATTCCAGTCCGCCAACTCCTCCAACTCGACGCCCAGGTGCTTGAGCACGGGCAATAACGACTCTTCGTAAGCGCGGCCCAGGCCCTTGAGGGAACAACCCGGAAAATACGCGTATTTCATGCCCCGGCTCCTTTCTCGGCATCCACTGCGTCCAGCATCCGGGCCAGGTCCTCCCGGTGCTCTATCTTCTCGCTGGCCAGCGAGAGCCGCCCGGTCCGCAGCAGGTCGAGGCCCATCCGCCAATTACCCATGGCCGCCCACGGGTTGGTCGCCAGGAACAGCTTCATGACCAGCAACATCTCGGTGATGCGCCCGTTCTTCCTGACCATCTCGCTGAACTTGCGCGCCAGCACCGGGATGGGGAACCGCTTGGGATAGATGCCCTCCTGGATGGCCCGTTGCTTGAGCTCATACATGATGTCCGTGATCCGGATGGCGCGCGGGCACTCCACCGCGCACGCATAGCAGGAGGCGCACAGCCAGATCGTCACGCTCCGCAAAACCTCGTTCTTGAAGTCGCCCCGGGTCAGGGCCATCACCTGGCGCGGGGTGTAATTCATATAGATGCTCAGCGGACACACGCCCGAGCAGGTGCCGCATTGGATGCAGTCCTCCAACTGCTCGCAGCCAGGCACGCTCATCACCTCCCGGCCAAAACCCTTCACCCGGTCCGCGTCATATTTGATTGTACGTTCGATTTCCATCATCAGCGCCTCCGCCGCCGCCGCCGTCTTCGACCCGGCTTTTCAACGAAAACCCGCCATGTTTCATTCTATCCAGAGTCACTCAAAGCCATTCGGAAAGAAAAATCTCAACATGGCTTGGCAAATACTTAACCTTTTTTGTGCACGCCGCCGAGGCGGGCCGCCGCCGGCCAGCGCCCCAGGACGCCCCGCCGCCCCTCCTCTGATTAGCCTCCTTCACTCTCCTGATTTGGGTCGCTCATATAAGAGCTGGTCTCGGCAGGGCGGGCCTGCTCCCGACCCATCGGGACCGGTGCGGGCGCCTTTCCCGCCGCCCTTGGCGGCGCCGCGCTGGCAAGCCTGCCCAGCGCTCGGGCGTCCCGACGTGTCGGCCGCCAGCCTGCCCGGCGGCGATCAGCACTAAACCAGCCGGAAGTCAGGGCAGGACCCTCGCCCCCGCCGCCGGGCGGGAAGAAAAGATCGTCGCCTGGCGCCCGACTTTCTTCTCGAAGGCCTCGCCGAGCTTGCGCGTGATGGGCAGCGCGGCGTCCGTTCGGATCAGGCTCACCGCGCAACCGCCGAAACCGGCGCCCGTCATGCGGCAGCCAATGACCCCCTGGCCCTCACCCAGGCCGCGGGCAATCTCAACCACGGCATCCAACTCGGGGCAGCTCACCTGATAATCGTCGCGCAAGGAGACATGGCTGGCATACATCAGTTGGCCGACGGTTGACCAATCGCAGGCCTGGATCGCCCGGGCGGCCTTGAGGGTCCGCTCGTTTTCGGTGAGCACATGGCGGGCGCGGCGGAACACCACCGGGTCCAGGCGGGGGCGGGCGGCCCGGAGCCTTTTGAGCGTCGCATCGCGCAAGGCCGGCACCTTGAGGTCGCGCGCGGCGGCTTCGCATTCGGCCCGGCGCCGCGCATACTCGCCATCGGCCAGTTTGTGCCGCACATTGGTGTTAACGATCAACACGCTGACCTTGGGGTCGCTCATCCGCACCGGCAGGCTCAGACGCGAGCGGCAGTCCAGCAGGAGGGCGTGGTTTTCCTGGGCCTTGATGCAAGTGAACTGGTCCATGATGCCGCAGGGCACGCCGGCAAACTCGTGTTCCGCGCGCTGGCAGAGCAAGGCCTTTTCCAGCGGCGCCAGCGGGTGGCGGCCGATGGTTTCCAGGAGCGTGGCCGTCGCCACCTCCAGCGCGGCGCTGCTGCCCAGCCCGCCGCCGTAAGGCAAGCTGGAATCGATCACCGCGTCGAATCCGGCGACCCCCTTGCCGTACTGCTGAAAACCGGCGATGACTCCCCGCAGATAGTTGGACCAACCCGGCTCACCCCGCCTGACCGGGGTGCGCACGCTGAAACTCGCCGTGCTCCCCGTGGCGGTGCTGTGCAGGGTCACTTCCCGGCGGGGGTTGCGATCCGCCGAGATGACCGTGTGCCGCTCGATGGCCATGGGCAGCACGAATCCCTCGTTGTAGTCGGTGTGTTCGCCGATCAGGTTCACCCGGCCCGGCGCAGCCACCTGCCAGCGCGGCGCATGGCCAAAGCACCTGGCAAACAACTCCCCGCTCCGTTCGGCCAGCAAATCCAAGGTCATATCCAAACCGGAGAGTAAAACCAGTCCCCGCCCAAAGGCCAACAGAATTCTCAGCCTCCCGGGACCGGAAATTGCCCCTGAACCGCCCCCAAAAAAAATTTGCAATTTCCCATTGACGCGACCGGGCAATAGTGATAAAAGAACCCATATCGGACATGGAGTCGGTATGACCATGTGTCTGTTGGTATTTGAACTTGGCAACGCTATGAAACGAATTCTGATAGTCCTGTTAAGCATTGTTTGTCTCGGCGCTCTGAGTGGAATTGCGGCGGACGCCCCAAAGGCTAATCCGTACCGCGGTGTGCTCAGTAAGGTGTCACCCGCAGAGCTGCCGGCCAAGGCCGCCGAGTTGGTGAAGAAAGCAAAGGCCCGCGATTGGGGCAATACCACGGTTAACGTTGTCAAGGCGGCGCTGGAAGCCAATCCCGCGGCGGCTCCCGCGGTCGTCAGCGCCATCGCCCGGGCGGTTCCCCAAATGGCCCCGGTCGCTGCCGGCACCGCCGCCGAGGGGCAACCCAAGCAACTGGTCGCCATTGCCAGAGCGGCGGCCGCGGCCGCCCCAGCCAAGGCGCCCAAGATCGCGGTGGCCGTCTCCCGCGCCGTCCCCAATAGCTACCGCCTCGCGGCCCTCACCGTGGCCGAAACCGTCCCGGGGTCGGGCCGGGCCATTTTAGAGGCCCTGGCGGCGGCCTTCCCGGAGTTGAAGCCGGGCATTGAGAGAGGATTGGCCAGTTACACCGGAGACATGCCGCCAATGGCGAGTATCCTGGACCAGGCGGCAGCGATGGTGGCGTCCGCGCCGGATTCCTCCGGCTTGTCCAGGGGCCCGAGCACCGGCCCGCCTTACATCCACCAAACACACACCCCCAGCACGATTACTCCGGCCAATTCAGCTCTAGTTCCGCCGGGCGGACGTTCCTACAGTCCCCCTTAAAACGTAACTTCCTGACTGCCCAGCCCATCTCCACAAGGGATGGGCTTTTTTATTGGCCCATCCCGTCCAGGCGGTCGGCTGCACTTTCCCACGGGCCGGGCCGATTGGCTATTGGCTAGGCCCATCCCGTCCGGATACGCTTCGCCGGCGCTGCAACGCTGCAACGCCTTAACGTCCGGTCAACGTTTTGTAATAAAACGCTTCAACCGCACCATCGCCTCTTTGATATTGGCCATGCTGGTGGCATAGGCGCAGCGGACAAAGCCCTGGCCGCAGGCCCCGAACGCGTCGCCGGGGACGACGGCCACTTTCTCCTCGCGTAACAAGTGCAGGGCGAAGTCCCGCGAGGAGAGCCCGAACCTGGCCACGCTGGGAAAGGCATAGAACGCCCCAAGCGGCCGGTGGCAGTCCAGGCCCATGTCGGCGAAGGCGGCGGCGATGAAGTTCCGGCGGCGGCGGTATTCCTCGACCATCTGGCCGATGTCCGCGGCGGGGCAGGCCAGGGCCTCGAGGGCGGCCTTCTGGCTGAGCGAGGAGGCGCACAGCATGGTGTATTGGTGGATCTTCATCATCGCCTCGATCAGTTCCGCCGGGGCGCAGGCATAGCCCAGCCGAAAGCCGGTCATGGCCCAGGCCTTGGAAAAGCCGTGCAGGAAGATGGTCCGCTCGCGCAGGCCCGGCAGGCTGACCAGGCTGGTGTGCGGGGCGTCGTAGGTCAGTTCGCCGTAAATCTCGTCGGTAATGACGATGAGGTCGCGCTCGCAGGCAAAAGCGGCGATGTCCTCCAGGTCGGTCCGGCTCAGGATGGCGCCGGTCGGGTTGTTGGGGAAGTTGAGCATCAGCGCCTTGGTGCGGGGCGTGACTTTGGCCGCGAGCATCGCCCGGGTGAGGCGGAAGCCGTTTTCAGGGCGGGTCTCCACCACGACCGGCACGCCGTGGGCAAGCAGGATGGCCGCCCGGTAGGAGACGTAACAAGGCTCGTGGTAAAGGACTTCATCGCCCGGGTTGAGCAGGGCCCGCAAGGCCAGGTCCAGCGCCTCGCTGACCCCGACGGTGACCAACACCTCGTTTTCAGGATTGTAGTCGCCGCCAAAGACCCTCGCCACGTAGCCGGCCAGGGCGCGGCGCAATTCGAGATAGCCCAGGTTGCTGGTGTAGTGCGTCGCGCCGCGTTCCAGCGCGAACACCGTCGCTTCCCGCACATGCCACGGCGTGTCCAGGTCCGGCTCGCCGATGCCCAGGCTAATCACGTCCGCCATCCTCGTCACGACCTCGAAAAAGTCCCGAATGCCCGAGGGCGGGAGGTCGCGCACGGCGGTATTGAGGCGGTTACGGAGTGACCGTGAGCCGTTCATCGGACTGTTCCTGGCGCATTGACACGCCCAGGCGTTTGTAGGTCTTGAGCATGAAGTGGGTCGAGGTCGAGAGCACCCCTGCCAGCGGCGCCAACCGCTCGCTGACAAACCGGGCCACCTCCCGCAAGTTCGCCCCCTCGACGAACAGCAGCAGGTCGTAGGTGCCGCTCATCAGGTAAGCCGAGCGCACCTCGGCAAAGCGGCTGATCCGCTCGGCGATCGGGTCGAACCCCACCTCCCGCTGCGGCGTCACTTTCACTTCGATGACCGCGGTCACCTTCTCCGGCTCGAGCTGGTCTTCGTTGAGGATCGCCTGGTAGCCCCGAATGACTCCGCGTTTTTCGTAATCCGCAATGCGCCGGTTCACCTCGGCCGCCGGCAGCTCCAGCATCCGGGCGATAGCCTCACGCGGTTCCAGCGCGTTGGTCTGCAATATCTTCAACAATTCATCCATAATTCACCTCGGCTGAGGTGCGCTCGGAAAGTAACCCCCCGCCCGCGCTTGGACCAGCAGAATCCTCAATCCCGCTCTCGGGATGATTCCGCCTCCCATCACCGCAGCCGGAAACCGCCCTGGAACACGACTTCGGCCAGGGTAACGACCAGGAAGACCGCGCTCACCACCGCATTGAGGCGGAAGAAGGCCAACTGGATCCAGTTCAGGCTGCGGCGGCGGGCAATCCAGTGTTCGAGCAGCAAACAACCAACAATGATGAGCCAGCCGACCAGGTAAGCGAAGCGAAAACGGCAGAGCACGCCAAAGGCCAGGAGCAGCCCGCACGTGAACAGGTGCGCCAGGAAGGCGGCCTGGAGCGCGTTTTTCGGCCCCCACGCCACCACCAGCGAGTGCAGGCCATGCCCGCGGTCAAACTCGTAATCCTGGAGCGCATAGATGATGTCAAACCCCACCAGCCAGAGCACCACTACGGCCGCCAGCACCAGCATCTGCACCACTTCCGGGGCCGAGATTTGGCTCCCTTTTACTGCCAGCCAGGCCCCCACCGGCCCCAGGGCCAGCGCCAGGCCAAGGAAGAAATGCGTGTAATCCGTGAACCGCTTGGTCAGGGAGTAGAAGCCCACCACCGCCAACGCCACCGGCGACAGGTAGAAGCAGAGCGGGTTCAGCAGAAAGCTGGCGCCAACCAAACCGGCGCCCGACAGCGCGCACAGGGCGATCGCGCCCCCCAGGCCAATCTGGCCGCCGGGCAGGTGCCGCCGCGCCGTGCGCGGATTCAGCGCGTCGAATTTGCGGTCCACAATGCGATTGAAGGCCATGGCGCAGGTCCGGGCGCAGACCATCGCCGCCAAGACGAGGCCGAACTTTTCCCCCCCGGGCCAGCCCCGGTGCTCTCGCGCCGCCACCGCCATGGCCGCCAGCGCAAAGGGCAGGGCAAAGGCCGTGTGGGGGAATCTCACGAAATCGGCCCATTGGCGCAGGGTGGCCAGGGGAGAAAAAGGAGAATGGTGGGGGCAGGCCATCAGCGCCGGGAGCAAAGGGTGCCATCAAAGGCGAGCATCGAGCAGGGCGCGAAGCCCTCCGGCTGGCCCAGCGACCAAGCCGCGGCTATGGGCTTGGAGCCGTGCCGGAGAAACTCCTGAGTCAGGGCGCATCGCCGCCGCAACCAGGGGGAGATGGAAGCGGCGGCTTGGCCAGTTTTTTGGAAAAAACGGCCAACGTAGCCCATGCAGCCAATGTGGCCCATGCAGTGTTCCGCTCGGTTGGGGCATTTCCTGCGCCAGCGTGCTTCTCTGAAACTGAGCCTTCGCCGGTCTGGTCGCCCCTCCAAGCCCGTCCGATAACTCATCCGGTGGCATAGGCGGACCCAATTTACAGTTTACAGTCTATAATTTCCAATTTGCAATCGCCCGGGCTGGCCGGGTCAGTGGCAGCAAGGCCTCGAGACAACCTTGCTCACAATGTGCCCTCACTCTCTATCCTCCCCCCACCGCGCCAGCAGCCGGTGCGGCACCCCCAGGTGATCCAGCACCCGCGCCACCACGGTGTCCACCACCTGCTCGACCGTCTGTGGGCGCGTGTAGAACGAGGGATTGGCCGGCAGGATCGTCGCCCCCGCCAGCAGCAGCAACTCCAGGTTTTTCAGGTGGACGAGGTTGAGCGGGGTTTCGCGGGGAACCAGGATGAGCTTTCTCCGCTCTTTCAATACCACGTCCGCCCCGCGCAACAACACGTCCTGGCTGTACCCATGGGCGATCCGCCCCAGGGTGCCCATGCTGCAAGGGATGATGACCATGGCCTCGGGGGCGTTGGAACCGCTGGCAAAGGGCGCCTGCATGCCCTCGCGGTCGTGGAGCCTGGCGCCCGCCGGCAGGCGCAAGCCCCCCGGCAACTCTTCGGCTATGACCCCCTGGGCGTATTGGCTCAGCACGACATGCAGCTCGTGCTGGCTGAGAGCAAGGTTGTCGAGCAGACGCTGCGCGTAAAGGGCGCCGCTGGCCCCGGTAATAGCCACTAGTATTCTCAAGTGCGGCCCCAATATGCTTGAGGGCGCCGGAGCCGCAACAAAAAAAGGCGCCCGCGCGGGCGCCTTGAGATTAGGGCTTGCTGTTTGACAGCGCCAATTACGGGAACATGAGCGTGTTCGGGTAAGGGGTCGTGCTCGTGTCGCCGGTGTTCCGGAGTTGGTCGCGCAGGCGCGAGCTGCTGACCTGCTGCACGCTGCCGTCAGCCAGGAGGAGGTTGCCTTGCTTCTGGTGCATCTTGGCCGTGAAGCAAGGGGAGATCGCAGTGGCGGCGAAGTTGGTGCCCATCTGACCCAAATATCCTCCTTGGCCGGGAGAATCGCCGTAGCCGTTGTTACTGGTTTCGTCGTCCTTGGTCACGTTTTGGTAGTTGCCGTAGATGTTACGGTCGCCGGCCAGCAGCATCTGCGGGTTGTTCTCCACCGCGTCTTTGCCCAGGAAATAGGAGACGTTGCGGTTGCAGAGGCTGAATTGGGCTGGGCTGCCGGAGCCCGGCACCTGCACGTTCGCCTTGGCGCCGGCCACGATCAGCATGTTCGTGTGGGTGACGACGTCTGAATCCGACGGGCAAGCCAGCACCTTGGCCGTGCTCAACTCGTTGGACAGCACGCCGAACACCTGATAAAGGTAGCCCGAGTCATACGGAGTATTCATCAACTGCGCCTGGTTGGGCGGACCGCCGCTCGCGGCGTCAAGCTGCTGCGGGTAGCGATCCTGGTTGTCCAAGGCCCAGGTCTTGAAGGAGATCCCCATTTCCTTCAGGTTGTTGGCGCAACTGGCCCGTTGCGCGCGCGCTTTGGCGCGGGCCAGCGCCGGCAGCAACATGGCGGCCAGGATGGCGATGATGGCAATGACGACTAACAATTCGATGAGCGTGAAAGCCCCCGTCTTCTTGCGTTGGTTGTTCATAAAACTCTGCTGGTTATTCTGTTGTTTTTGGGCGGACAATGCGCGAACTTTAAGGCAACCGCCGACACTGTCAACCCAATTCTGCACTTTTTTTGAGCATTGGCAATGCCAGCCCCATTTACGGCCAAAAAACCACGAAATTGCGGCCTACTGGCCCCCGCAACGCGTGATTTTCACGCATTCCGCGTGAGATTCACGCATCGGAACAAATCCGGATTGCATTCGGGGTTCTTTCCCACCACGGTCCCAGCGGCATGTCAACTGACCAGTCTAGTCCGCCGAACTGCTTTCAAATCAGCCGGGCGCTCCTGGGGATGATTGTGCGCGGCAAACTGCCGCCCGGAGGGTCGCGCCGCATTTGGGCTGGGGCGGCGTTGCTCCTCAGTCGCAGGCCCATCAGGGTATGCGCCTTCGTCGCGTCTGGCCCCAGCCCAAATGCGGCGCAACGAACGTCATCGTATTTATGACCCGCAGTACTAAAGGAGCAGCAGTGGTCGAAATCATCGCCCATCGCGGCGCTTCCTTTGATGCCCCGGAAAACACCCTCGCCTCCTTGAGGTTGGGCTTCCAGCAAAAGGCCGATGCCGCTGAGCTGGACCTCCGCCTGACCAAAGACGGCCAACTCGTTGTCATCCACGATGCCAACACTCGCCGCGTGGCGGGGATTGCCAACCGCGTCGCCAGCCGCGCCTTCGCGCAATTGCGGCGACTGGACGTGGCCCAGTGGGGCAAGTGGAAGGACCGGGCCTTTTCCGAGAAGATCCCTTCGCTGGCGGAGGTGCTGGCCATCGTTCCGGAAGGCAAACGGCTGTTCCTGGAGCTCAAGTGCGGGCCGGAAGTCCTCCCGGCCCTCGCGCGCGCGCTGCAGCGAGCGGCCAGGCCGCCGCCGCCGCCGGTGATTATCGGCTTCGGCTATGGGACCGTGCGCCGGGCCAAGGCGATGTTGCCATCGCTGGAAGTCTGCTGGCTGGCCTCACGCAACCGGACCACCCGCCGATTCCCCCCGCTCCGCAGGCTGATTCTGCGCGCCAAAGCCGCCAACCTCGACGGCCTGGACCTGGAAGCCGGCTTTCCCATCGACAAGGAATTCGTCCGTCAGGTCCACCAGGCCGGACTGAAGTTGTACACCTGGACCGTCGACGACCCGGCCCTGGCCCGGAAACGGGCGGCGGCCGGCGTGGACGGCCTCACGACCAACCGCCCGGGCTGGCTGCGGGAGCAGTTGAGCCTGTGAATAACCTGTCAGCAAGATTCTCCATTTCCATTTGCCGGACCGGGCGAAATATCGTCTTGTGGTGTCATGATTGATTCGGTTTCAGACCACGCGGGCGCGCCGCCCGACTTGAGGCGTGGCGGGCGCAACCAACGGGCGCCCGACGAGGCGGCGCGAGTGGATCGCTTGCCGCCCCATTCCCCGGAAGCCGAACAGGGTGTCCTGGGGTGCGTCCTGCTCTCCCCCAATGAATGCATGGGGGCGTGCATCGAGCGATTCAAGGCCGGCGCCGAGGTCTTCTACGACCTGCGGCACCAGACCATCTTCAGCACGCTGGCGGAAATGTACGACCGCCGCGAGGCGATTGACCTCATTACCCTCCAGCAGCGGCTCAAGGACCGGCAACTGCTCGAGGAAGTCGGCGGCCTGGCCTATCTCTCGACGCTGCCGGACACGGTGCCCTCCTCGGCCAACCTCAGCTATTACGCCGAGATCGTGCAGGAGAAATACCTGCTGCGGAGGATGATCCACACCTGCACCGAGGTCGTCAGCCGCGTTTACGATTACGAGGGCGAGGTCGATGCCCTGCTCGACGAGGTCGAGCGCGACGTCCTGCGCATCAGCGAGTCCCGCGTCCAGACCCAGACCGCCACCATCAAGGACCTGGTCAAGAAGGCCATCAACACGATTGAGCTCTACCACCAGCACCAAGGAGAGTTGACAGGTATTGGGACGGGTTTTGCCGACTTGGACAAAATGACCAGCGGTCTGCATGAGGGAGAGATGATTGTCATTGCCGCCAGGCCGAGCATGGGCAAGACCAGCCTGGCGATGAATATTGCCGAGCATGTGGCCATTGATCTGCGCCTGCCAGTCGGCGTCTTCAGCCTGGAAATGACCGCCGACGCGCTGGTTCTCCGCGTGCTGTGTTCCCGCTCCAGGGTGAATCTCAAGGACGTCCGGAGCGGGTTTTTGGCCGAGCGCGATTTTCCCAAGATCACCACCGCCGCCGGCCAGTTGGCGGGCGCCCCGCTCTTCATCGACGATAGCTCCGCGCTTTCCATTCTCCAGCTCCGCGCCAAGGCGCGGCGGATGGCGCAACAGTATGGCATCAAATTGTTCGTCATTGATTATCTGCAGCAAATGCATTCGACTTCCCGAAAAGTTGACAACCGCCAGCAGGAGATCGCCGACATCTCCAACGGGATTAAGGCCCTGGCCAAAGAACTCAAAGTCCCCATGGTTGTATTAAGCCAACTGAACCGCGATTTCGAACGGGACAAGACCAGGAAGCCCAACCTCGCCGATCTGCGAGAGTCCGGCGCGATCGAACAAGATGCGGATTTCGTTGGCATCTTGTACAAAGTTGACCCCGAGGATCTCAGCCGGCGAAAAGACGACGTGATGGACGAGGAAACCGGCATGCTGCCCGACGTCCTGCCGATTAATCTGCTGGTGGCCAAACAGCGCAACGGGCCAATTGGAGACGTGCCCCTAACCTTCCTCCGGACGTTGACCCGCTTTGAAAGCCGAGCCAAGATCAGCGAGGACGCCGGACCTTGAGGCCCATACCCAGCTCGAAAGCGCAGCCAAAGTTAGCGACGAAGACGTGCCAAACTGACCTTGCGACGATGAAACCCGCGCTACGCCTTTGCCTGCTCCTCCTGCTTTGCGCCTGGTGGCCGGCGGCCTCGGCCCAGACCCCCAACCAAGTCGCCCAGGTCAGAATCGAGCACCGCGGCCCCGCCTCGGTCAGCGACGAACTCATCCGCGCCCATATCCGCGTCAAGCCGGGCGAACCCTACCTGCCGGGGGCGTCCAGCGACGACATCCACAACCTCTACGCCACGGGTTTCTTCCAAAACATCCGCGTGGCGGCCGAGGTGACTCCCCAGGGCGTCGTGGTCACCTACATTGTGCAAGCCAAACCGAGCCTGGTCGAGATCAAGTTCCAGGGCAACAAGAAGTACAGCTTCGCCAAGCTGATGAAGAAGGTCAGCTCCAAAGTCGGCGAACCCTTCGACGAACGGAAGCTCTTCACCGACACCCAGGAAATCCTCAAGCTCTACCAAAAGGCCGGCTACCCCCGCACGGAGGTCAAATACTCCTACAACATCGAGGAGGACGCCGGCCGCGCCACCGCCACCTTCGATATCACCGAAAGCCCCAAAGTTAGAATCGTCAAGGTCGATTTCCTCGGCGCCAAGGCCTTCAGCCAGCGCAAACTCCGCGGCGGCTTCTTGGTGGCCGGCGGCGCCTTCAAGAAGACCCGCCACCACTGGATGTTCTCCTGGATTACCAGCCACGGCTTTCTCAAAGACGATGATTTTGACGACGACAAGGACCGGCTCGCCGAATTCTACCACGACCACGGCTACATCGATTTCGAGCTCAAGGACGTGCAGTTCCTGAACCCCACCCCCCGCACCATGGTCGTCCGCCTGCTCCTCTATGAAGGCCGGCAATACCGCGTCGGTTCCGTCAGGTTCACTGGCAACAAGCTCTTCAGCACCCAGGCCATCATCGAGGGCCTGCACTCCGCCAACCAGGCCCGCGGCGGCAAGACCAGGCTCGGCCCCAATGGCCTGCCCATGGACGTCGGCGACATCTTCAAACCCAAAGACTACGCCCGCGACGTCGAGGCGGTCGAGGATTTCTACGGCGCCAGGGGCTACATCGATGTCACCAGTTTCTCCGGCAACCTCAAGGTCAGCCGCATCCCCAATACCCAAAGCGGCACCATGGACCTCGACTTCCAAATCAACGAAGGCCAGCGCTCCACCATCGAGCGAATCGAAATCCGTGGCAATACCGTTACCAAGGACAAGGTCATCCGCCGCGAACTGGCCGTGGCCCCGGGCGAAATCTTCGACCTGGTGCGCGTGCGCCGCAGCCGCTTGCGCCTGGAAAACATGCAGTACTTCTCCAAAGTCGACGCCCGCCCCGAGCCAACCGAAATACCCAACATGAAGGACCTCGTCATCGCCGTCGATGAGGGCCACACCGGCCACGTCATGGTCGGCGCCGGCTTCAGCTCCCTGGATGGCCTGGTCGGCTATACCGAATACTATCAGGGCAACTTTGATTTGTTCAATCCGCCCAAGTTCACCGGCGGCGGCCAGAAACTCCGGCTCCACGTCGCCCTGGGCACCCTGCGCCAGGACTACCTCGTGTCCTTCATCGAACCTTGGTTCCTGGGTCGCAAGCTCACCCTGGGCACCGATCTCTACTACCGCGACCTGGCCTTCCAAAGCCTCAAAGGCGTCTATGACGAAGTGCGCGCCGGCGGTCGCCTCAGCCTCTCCCGCACGCTCTTCAACAACGATTTCATCATCGGCAGCGTCAGCTACTCCCTGGAAGATGTCGGCATTGTCCTGAACCCGCCTTACCATGGCTTTGTCAACCGCGGCAGCCCGGGCACGACCCCCCAGCCCACTGCTGGGGGCGACCGCGGCGGTGTCAATTCCTCAGGCGGCCTGCAGGGCAACGCGGTCAAGCCCAACGTCCCCGACGCCATCCTCGGGGAAACCGGTTATCACGTGCTCTCGAAAATCGGCGCCTCGCTCGCTTACGACACTCGCGGCGGCGGCCTCTTGCCCAATAAGGGCCAGCGCACCAGCCTCGCCGCCGACTTCGTCGGCGGCCCCCTGGGCTTTGACAAGGAATTCTACAAGCTGGAACTCACCACCGCCTGGTACTTCAAGGGCCTGGCCAAAGGACACGTCCTGGAATTGGTCGGCCGGACCGGCGTGGCCGACAGCCTCACTTCGGAGGACGTGCCGTTCTACGAGCGCTACTACCTGGGCGGCATCTACTCCTTGCGGGGGTTCAACTACCGCAGCATCAGCCCGCGCCAGCCGGGCATGAGCGAGCCCATCGGCGGCGATTCCTACTGGTTCGGCTCCGCCGAATACAGCATCCCCATCATCGAGCAGGAGCATGGCCTGAGCCTCCGCTTTGCCCTCTTCTACGACATCGGCAGCGTCAGCCCCAGCCCTTACAGCTACAACTTCAGCAACTTCAATGACAACTGGGGTATCGGCTTGCGCATCAACCTCCCCATCGCTCCCATCCGCCTCGATTACGGCATCCCCATTCATCATGACCAGTTCAACGGCGGCGCCGGCAAATTCCAGTTCGGCGTCGGTTTCGAGCGCCCATTGTAATCCCAACTCCCTCCCTCAAGGCGGCACCACAAAACCCGGAGAACCCCAATATGTTGCGTTGGATTTCAAATCTGCCTTACGGTTTGGGTGGCGCGGGCCTCCTCTTGCTCGCGCAGACGCTGCCCGGCCTGTGCGGGCCGCCGCCCGCCTTGGCCTCCTTTGCCGCCCTGCCGCTGGCCTTCGAGCCGCTGGCTGGCCAGGCCCAGGCCCCGGCGCTCTTCCTCGCCCGCGGCCGCAACTACCAGTTCCGCATCGCCCCCGCCCAGGCCCAGCTCATCTTGTGCAAGAGCGCCGGCGCCCTGACCCCCGCCCTGACCGAGCGCGCCCAGTCTGTCGCCTGGCCTTGGGCAGCCACCCGAACCATCCGGATGGACTTCGCCGGGGCCAACCCGCAGGCCCCGGTCTATGGGGAGGGAGCCATGCCCGGCACCATCAACTACCTCCTGGGCAGCGACCCGGCGCAATGGCGCACCGGCATTGCAGCCTTTGCCAAAGTGCGCATCCAGGCCCTGTATCCCGGCATCAGCCTCGTCTATTACGGCAATCACCAGCGGCTCGAATACGATTTTACCATCGCCCCGGGGGCCGACCCCGCAACGATTGCCATTCATTATGACGGTGTGGACCGCCTTACGCTCAACGAGGCGGGCGACCTGCTTCTGGGCCTGGGCGCCGAGGAAGTCTGCCAGCCCCGGCCCGCCCTCTACCAGACCGTCGGCGGACAACGCAAACCGGTCTCCGGCGGCTATCGGCTCAAGGATGCCCGGACCGCCACGTTCGCCGCCGGCCCCTACGATCATTCCTCCCCCCTGGTCATCGACCCGACGATGAATTATTCGACCTATTTCGGCGGCAACGGCGACGACATTGTTTGGGCGGTCAAAGTCAACACGAACGACAACTCGGTCTATCTTGCCGGCCAGACCCTCTCCAGCCAGTTCCCCTTTGGGCTGCCTGCCCCCGGCGCCCAGGCGACCAATGCCGGCGGCACCATCAACGGGGATGCCTTTGTGGCCAGGCTCGACCGCACCGGCACCAACCTGCTGTTCTTCACCTTCCTTGGCGGCAGCGGCGACGACGCCGCCCTGGACCTGGCCCTGGACGGCGCCGGCCAGGCCTATCTTACCGGCTACACTGACTCGACCAACTTCCCCTGCTTCCCCGCCGGCGGCGTGCCGGGACTTCTCCATTCGACCAACCTGAGCGGCCGCATTACCCCGGCTCACGTCTTTTTCAGTGACGCCTTCGTGGCCGAACTCACCAGCGACGGCTCGGGGTTGGTCTTCTCCAGCTACCTGGGGGGCAGCGACCGCGACACGGGCATCGGCATCGCGCTGGACCCCAGCAATTTCGTCTATGTGACCGGCTACACCTATTCGACTAATTTCCCTGCCACCAACGCCCTGGTGGTCCAGCCGCCCGGCGCCACCAAGCCGTTGTGGTTCACTAATCTGTTCGGCAGCAACGATGTCTTCGTGGCCAAATTCGCCCCCGCCGGCGCCGGTCTCGTCTATTCCACCTACCTGGGCGGCACCAACTTCGATGTGGGCCAAGGCATCGCGGCCGACGCCGACGGCAACGCCTATGTCACGGGTTATACTGCCTCGACCAATTTCCCCGTCACCACTGCGCTGGCCCCGCTGCTCGGTCAGCTCAACGACACCACCAATGCCGTGCGCAAGTACCACGGCCGAGTGGTGCCGCCCTACGACGCCTTTGTGGCCAAAATCGCCCCCCTCGGCTCGGATTTGCTCTACTGCGCCTACCTGGGCGGCACCAATAACGACGCCGGTTTCCGCATTCGGCTCGACGCCGCCGGCGCCCTTTACGTGACCGGTTCCTCCTCCTCCCTGGACTTCCCGAACATCCCCAATGTCACCACCAACCTCATCCCCCATGGCCGGACCAACCTCAGCTACCTCAACAGCGATGCCTTCCTGACCAAGATCGTCGCCCCCGGCAACGTGCCGGTCATCGAGTATTCCCTGCTTTTCGGCGGTCCCGGCGACGAGACCGGCTGGGACCTCGCCCTGGACCCGCTCACCACCAACATCTTCCTGGTCGGCACCACCACCTCGACCAATTTCCCCAGTTTCCCTTTCTCCGCCACCAATGCCCCGTTCCTCCAGGCCACCAACCGCTCCCGCAGCAACGACGTCTTCGTCGCCGCCTTCGCCCCCGCCACTTTCCTCACCACGAACTGGGTCCTGACCAACATCATCACCGGGGGCCACCCCACCCCCGTTTACATTCCCCAGACGGTCACCAACCAGGTGCTCACCAATCTCTTCGCCGTCTGCTTTGGCGGAGTGCGCGATGATTTCGGCCTGGGCATCGACGTCGATCGCGCCGGCAATGCCTTCGTGGCCGGCCAGACCCTCTCCGGCGATTTCCCGGCCCTCGGCGCCTGGCAACCCACGCTCGTCGGCCACAGCGACGGTTTCCTGGCCAGGATACAATTCGCCGACGCTCTGGCTGCCGTCACGATTGATACCGTGCCCCCACACCTCCAGGTGACGGTGGACGGAACCACCAACACGGCGCCTTTGACCGCCAACTGGGTTTTCGGGTCGGCGCACAGCCTCTCCACCCTCCCGGTGCAGGGCGGCGGCCGGGGCAAGCGCCATCTCTGGACTTCCTGGAGCAATGGCGGGCTGCTCTCCAACCAGGTCAGCCCGGCTGCCAGCAGCGTGGCCATCACGGCCAGCTTCAAAACCCAGTACTTTCTGACAATGGAGGCAACCCAAGGCGGCGCAGCCAACCCAGCCAGCGGCTGGTACGACGCCGGCAGCATCGTCCCGATCACCGCCACGCCCGCGCTGGGCGCCAGCTTTGCCGGCTGGACCGGCGGCGGCGCCGGCGCCTACTTGGGCTCGAACAATACCGGCAGCGTGACCATGAACGGGCCGATCACGGAAGTCGCGAATTTCACCGGGGCGCTCGGCAACCGCCTGACAGTGGTGATCAACGGCGCCGGCAGCGTTTCACCCGATTACAACGGCCAGGCCCTCCTGCTCGGGCACACTTACACGCTCACCGCCAAACCCAACCCGGGATTCTCGTTCGCGGGCTGGACCGGCGCTGTCCCCACCAACTACCCGGTCTTGCGCTTCGTCATGACCAACGGCCTAGTCCTGCAAGCCAACTTCGCCGCCAACCCCTTCGCCCCCGCCAAAGGCTCTTATGCCGGCCTGTTCTTCGATACCAACAACCTCGACTTCCAAAGTTCCGGCTTCTTCAGCGCCACCCTCGCCGACAGCGGCGCCTTCAGCGCCACCCTGCAACCGGCCGGAAAGACCTATTCGCTCTCCGGCCAATTCTCGAACGACGGCGCCTTCTACGGCACCCTGTCGCGTGGCAGCACGCTCACTCGCCTCCAGGTCCGGTTGCAGCTCGATTTGAGCGCCGGCAATCGCCTGACCGGCCAGGTCAGCGACGGCACCTGGACCGCTGACCTCCTGGCCAACCAGGCCGTTTATTCCAGCACCAAACCGGCCCCGGAAAGGAGCAGGAAATACATCTTGCGCCTGGCCGGCAGCGACAATTCGCTGGCCGCGCCGGGCGGTGACGGCTTCGGCACCGCCTCGGTCGCTGCCAACGGCGCCCTGCTGTTCAACGGGACCCTCGCCGATGGCGCCAAGGTCCTCCAAAGCACCTTCGTCTCCGGCCAGGGCCAGTGGCCCCTCTTTGCCTCCCTCTATTCCGGCCGTGGGGCAGTCCTGGGTTGGCTCTCCTTCGCCGGCCCCGCCCTGGATGCCCTCAGCGGTCCGGTCACTTGGTTCAAACTGCCCAATCCGGGACCCAGGCGCCTCTATCCGGGCGGCTACACCTTCGAAACCCAGGCCGCCGGTTCGGTTTATGCCTTTACCAACGGCACGCGCGTGCTCAATTTCAGCCAGGGACAAGTCGTGCTCGAAAAGGGCGGCCTGCTGCAGGACCTCACCAACCGGGTCTTGCTCGACTCCAACAACAAGGTCACCGACCTGACCCGCACGAACCGGTTGAGCTTGAGCCTCAGCCCTGCTGCCGGTTCCTTCCGGGGCAGCTTCCTCAATCCCGCCACGCGCCAGACCGTCCCGTTCTCCGGGGCCCTCCTTCCCAGTCAGACCAACGGCGCCGGCTTCTTCCTGACCACCAACCAGAGCGGCCGAGTCTTCTTCGGACCGTAACCCTCGGCGCGCACCGTTCAGGCCGCAAACCGCGACTGGGCGGCGCGAATGTCTTTGGCGATCTGCTCGCGCAGGTCCGCTACCGAGGCGAACTTCCGCTCCTCGCGCAGTTTGTCGACGAAAGCGAGCTCCAGTTCCTGGCCGTAAAGGTCCCCCTGGAAGTCGAGCAGATGCGCCTCCACCCGCACTTGCGGCGGCCCCTGCTCAAGGGTGGGGCGGCAGCCGATATTCAAGGCGGCGCGGTAGCGCCGCCCGCCCGCCAGGGCCTGCACGGCATACACGCCCCTGGGCGGCAGAACCAGGCCGCCGACATCCATGTTCGCCGTCGGAAAGCCCAGTTCGCGCCCCAGCCGCCCGCCCGGGACCACCTTGCCGGCCAGGCCATAAGCGCGGCCGAGCATCTGGCTGGCCGCGTCCAGCTCGCCCGCCGCAATCGCCGCGCGAATCCGGGTGCTGCTCACCGCCCGGCCATCGAGCGACACCGCTGCCAGGCCGTGCACCGCAAAGCGCAGGTCGTTGCCCAACCGCTTCAATAACTCGACATTGCCGCCGCGCTTGTAGCCAAAAACAAAATTCGCCCCGACGCAAAGGCTCAGAATCTGCCCCAGGTCCCGCGCCAATCCCCGGATGAACCCCTCCCCGCTTTGCCGGCTGAAGGCCTGGTCGAAGTGAATCAACAACAGGGCGTCCGCCCCCAGCGAACCGAGCGTCCGCAACTTTTGCGGCAGCGAATAGATCAAGGGCGGCACCCGGCTCGGGGCCACCACCGTGTTGGGATGGCGGTCAAAGGTAATCACCAGCGCCAGGGCTTCATGCTGCCGTGCGTCCATGATGGTTTGCCGGACAATCTGCTGGTGTCCCAGGTGCACCCCGTCGAAAAACCCGATCGCCAGGGACACCTTCCGCCCGCCCGCGGGCAACTCGTTGGCTGCGTGAATAATTCTCATGGCAACTTCTCTGACCATGCAACCCGCCCCTGGTCATCCCCTGGCCAATTTCAAAAACGGTATCACCAGTCTTTCCAGCTCGCGCGCCGTAAGCTTGAGCACCTCCGCCAGGGGCGTGGCCTGGCTCACCTCGAACCGGCCCGAGGCGACCCGCCGCAGGGTGGCCAGGTGGGCGCCGCAACCGAGCTTCTGCCCCAGTTCATGGGCCACGCTCCGCACGTAGGTCCCCTTCGTGCAGGCCAGCCGGAAATGCCCAATCGGCTCCTGGTAGGCGCCGAAGCGGAAGGTATAGATGTGGACCAGGCGCGCTTCGCGCTCGACCTCGATGCCCTGGCGCGCCAGTTTGTAAAGCGGCACCCCGCCTATTTTCACCGCCGAGACCATCGGCGGCGTCTGCATCTGGTCGCCGAGGAATTGCGCGGCGGCTTCCTGGAGCCGCTCCAGCGTCAGCGGCGGGACCGGCAGCGACGCGACCAGTCGGCCAGCCGCATCGTAGGTGTCGGTGGTCTCGCCGAACTTGAGCGTCCCCTCGTACACCTTGTCCTCAGCCATGAGTCTTTCAGAGAGTTTGGTGCCCCGGCCCAGCACCAGGATCAGCAAACCGGTCGCGTTCGGGTCCAGCGTGCCGCAATGCCCCACCTTCTTGATCCTGAAATGCCGGCGAATCGCGTCCACCACGTCGTGCGAGGTTGGCCCGGCCGGTTTATCGATCAGGATCGCGCCATCGAGCGCTGAAAACTCTTGCATCATGCGTTATTAAATCGCTTTTCGCCAGGGTTGCAACGCGCAATGCGTTTGCCTTTCCGAATTGCTTTCTGTATCTCGAGCGAAAATGACCGCGCACCCCAGAGCCAGCCGGTCGCCAGGCCTCAGGTTTGAAGTCGCGCCGGACCTCGAGGCGATGAGCCGGCGTGCCGCCGCGCTCATCGAGTCCGCCCTCCGGCGCAAGCCGGCGCTCCTGTTGTGCGCCGCCGCCGGCTCCAGCCCCGCCCGCACCTACGAATTGCTGGGCGAGCGGGCCAGCCAGGACCCGGCCCTTTTCCGGCGATTGCGAGTCATCAAGGTGGATGAGTGGGGCGGGCTCAACCTGGCGGACCCGGCCACCTGTGAAAGCGACTTGAGGACTCGCCTCCTGGTTCCGTTGCGCATCGCCCCGGACCGCTATCAGGGCTTCGACAGCCAGCCGGCGGACCCGCCCCGCGAGTGCGAGCGGATTTCCCAGTGGCTCGCCCGGAACGGGCCGATTGACCTCTGCGTGCTGGGAGTCGGCGCCAATGGCCACCTTGCCATGAACGAGCCGGCCCGGGCGCTCTGTCCCGGCCCACACATCGCGCAGTTGGCGCCCGGTTCCCTCCAGCACCCGATGCTCGCCGTGTCCAACGCCAAACCCGCTTACGGACTCACCCTCGGCCTGCGGGACATTCTCCAATCCAGGAAAATCCTCCTGCTGGCCGGCGGCGAGCGCAAGCGCGCCGTCCTCGAACGACTCCGCCAACCGCGCCTCACCCCCCTCTTCCCGGCCTCCTTTCTCTGGCTGCATCCAGACACCATTGTGCTCTCTGATGAAAAGGCGGAAGGCGGCCTGAGTTAAAAAGGTTCTCTGACTCCCACTTTCTCACTTTCCCACTTCCCCATTCACTCAACCACCCACTCACCCAGGTTATGAGCCCTAAAGGACGAGTCAAAGTCGGTATCATCGGGTCGCAATTCCAGGCGGAGATTCACGCCGAGTCGTTCCGCATTCTGCCCGACGAAGCGGAGGTCGTGGCCGTGGCTTCGCCCACGCCCGGCCACGCCCGGCGGTTTGCGCGCCAGCACCACCTGGCGCGCTGCTTCACCGATTACCGCCAACTGCTGGCCGAGCCGGACATCGAGCTGGTCACCATCGCCGCACCCAATGCCCTGCACGCCCGGATGACCGTGGAGGCGGCCAACGCCGGCAAGCACGTCGTTTGCGAAAAACCGCTCTGCCTGACCCTGGAAGAGGCGGACCTCATGCTCGAAACCTGCCGGCGCCAGGGCGTGCTGCTGCTCTACGCCGAGGAGCTCTACTTCACCCCGAAATATGTCAAGGCCAGGCAGATGGCGGAGGAGGGGGCCTTTGGCAAGGTCTATCTGGTCAAGCAGACCGAGAAGCACTTCGGCCCGCACGCCCCCTGGTTTTGGGATGTCCAGCGTTCGGGCGGCGGGGTGTTCATGGACATGGGCTGCCACGGCATTGCCTTCTGCTGGTGGTTCCTGGGCCGGCCCGGCATCAAGAGTGTCCTCTGCCACCTGGGCACCTACGTGCATGGCGACAAGACCCAGGGCGAGGACGATTGCCTTTGCATCATCGACTTCGACAACGGGGCCAAGGGTGTCATCGAGGATAGCTGGGCCAGGCGTGGCGGCATGGAGGACCGCATCGAAGTCTATGGCGAAGGCGGCGTCACCTACGCCGACTTGCACATGGGCAACGCCCTGCCCACCTACAGCCACTACGGCTACGGCTACGCCGTCGAGAAGGCCCCGGCCACCAAAGGCTGGACCTGGCCGGTCTTCGAGGAGCTCTGGAATTACGGGTTCCCGCAGGAGATGCATCACTTCGCCCGTTGCGTGCGCGGCAAAGAGCAGCCGCTGGCCACCGGCCAGGACGGGCGCCTGGTGCAGGAGGTCCTCTATGCCGGCTACCAGTCCGCCGGCTTGGGCGCCCGCGTCGCCCTGCCTTTCCGGCCCAAAGGCGTCCAACGCCCAATCGACCTCTGGCGCCATCACCGCGCTTGACATTGCCGGCTGCCTTGGGCTGCTTGGGGCCATGAATTTTCTGGTCACCGGCGGCGCGGGTTTCATCGGCTCCCATGTTTGCGAGCACTTGCTCCAGGCCGGTCACGCGGTCTGGGCGTTTGACGATTTGAATCCCTTTTACGACCCACAGCTCAAACAACGGAACCTCCGCGACATCCAGTCCCTGGCCAAACCCTTCGAGTTCGTCTATGGCGATTTGACCGACCGCGCGGCGCTCCAGGAATTGTTCGGCCGCGTGAAGTTCGACCAGGTCATCCACCTGGCCGCCCGCGCCGGGGTGCGGCCCAGCCTCGAGCAGCCGGCCCTTTATCAGCGGGTCAATGTCGAGGGCACCGTGCACCTGTTGGAGGCGGCCCGGCTCCAGGGCGTCCGCAAAATCACCATCGCCTCCTCCTCTTCCGTCTATGGCGTCAATTCCAAGGTGCCCTTTGCGGAGAGCGACCCCATCTTCAGCCCGATTTCCCCTTATGCCGCCAGCAAGCTCGCCTGCGAGGCCCTGGGCCATGTCTATCATCACCTCTATGGCCTGGACGTGGTCATGCTGCGGTTTTTCACCGTTTACGGCCCGCGCCAACGGCCCGACCTGGCCATCCACAAGTTTGCCCGCCTCATCCGCGCCGGCCGGCCCATCCCGGTCTTCGGCGACGGCTCGACGGCGCGCGATTACACTTACATCACCGACATCCTCCAGGGCATCGCCGCCTGCACCCGCAACCAATTCGGCTACGAAATCTTCAACCTCGGCCAAGCCCAGCCCGTCTCGCTCAGCCGCTTGATCCAGTTGCTGGAAAACGCCCTCGGCAGCAAGGCCATCCTCGACCGCCAACCCCCTCAGCCCGGCGACGCCCCGCTCACCTGCGCGGACCTTTCCAAGGCGCGCGCCCGGCTCGGCTACGACCCCCGCGTCAAGCTGGAGCAGGGCATCCCGCTCTTCCTCCAGTGGCTGAACCAGACCGCACCCTGAGGCCCGGCGGCCCGTGGCGGCGGCGCCGGGAACTGGCCTCACCGCTTGAGGGTTTCGAGGAATCCTTCCAACTTGCTGCGGCGGGTGGGGTGACGCAATTTGCGCAGGGCTTTGGCCTCGATCTGGCGGATGCGTTCGCGGGTGACGTTGTATTGCCGGCCGACCTCCTCCAGGGTGCGCGGGTAGCCGTCGGTCAGGCCGTAGCGCAGTTCCAGGATTCTCCGTTCCCGCTCGTTCAAGCCGTTGAGCACTTCGCCCAGGTGGCCGCGGAGCAAATTAAAGCTCGTGGCCTCGCTTGGGTTTTCGGCGGTCTTGTCTTCCAGGAGATCGCCGAAACGCGTCTCTTCGGCGTCCCCGACCGGCGATTGCATCGAGATGGGCTGCTGGGCGATCTTCAACACGGTGCGGACGCGTTCGACGGACATTTCCATGGCATCGGCCAACTCGTCCGGCGTGGCCTCCCGGCCCAATTCCTGCATCAGCCGCTTTTGCGTGCGCCAGAGCTTGTTGATGATTTCGATCATGTGGACGGGGATGCGCACGGTGCGGGCCTGGTCGGCGATGCAGCGGGTGATGGCCTGCCGGATCCACCACGTGGCGTAGGTGGAGAATTTGTAGCCGCGCCGGTACTCGAACTTTTCAACCCCCTTCATCAGCCCCATGTTCCCCTCCTGGATCAGGTCCAGGAATGACTGGCCGCGGTTGGTGTATTTCTTGGCGATGGAGATGACCAGGCGCAGGTTGGCCTCGACCATCTGCGCTTTGGCTTCGCGGGCGCGGCTCAGGGCCCCCTGCAACTCGACCCAGCGGCTCTGAAACTCCTCCACCGGCATCCGCACAAACCGTTCCAGGGCCTTGTGCCGGTCCGCTTCCGACTCCAGGCTCGCCGGCGCCGGGGCGGACTCCGACCGGGCCTCGATTCTCTCGCCGGCGGCGCGGCCGGCCTGGACCTTGTCCCGGATGTTCTCGGCCAGCAGCGCCATCTCCTCGATGACCTTTTGCTTGAGGCGGAAGCGGGCGAAGGTGGCCTTGAGCCTCTGATCCAGCCGCCTGAACTCCGCCCGCAGCCGCGCGCGCTCGGCTGCCGGCCCCGCGTTCTGCCATCCGCAGAACAGCTCATCGGCCTTGCCGTCGAGGTCTCGCACTCGCTTGACCAGCCGCCGCAAGTTTCTCAGGTGCACCTCCCGCTCCTCCACCAGGTTGTCCACGATCAAACGGTCGAACCGTTCCTTGGGCGGCTCGGCCAGGAGCCGCTCGGCTACTGCGATGTGCTCTTTGGCGGCAAAACCCATCCCGTAGATCAACCGCTGGATTTGGTTTTCCGCCTCCTCGATCCGCCGGCAAATCCCGACCTCCTGCTCGCGGGTGAGCAAAGGCACTTTCCCCATTTGTTTCAAATACATCCGCACCGGGTCGTCCAGGGTGTCAAACCGCCCGGGCGCCCCCTCCTCGTCCGCCTCGGCTAAGGCGGGGCGATCCACCTCGGCCGGATCGACGATTTCAATCTCCAGGTTGCGGAGTTTGGTCAGCACTTGGTCCAGGTCCTCCGGCGTGGCCACGTCGGCCGGCAGGGCCTCGCTGATGTCCTCATAGCTCAGATAGCCCTGCTCCTGCGCCAGCCGCACGAGGTCCTTGAGCCTTTCAGCCAGGCCGAGGCCGGCCTGGCCTTTGCCCCCGCCCGAGCGCCGCGCCCGCGCGGGCCGGCCGGGGCCCTGCCGGGAGGGCCCCGCGCCCCGAGCGCCGGCCCGCCGCGCCGCCGCGCCGGCCTGGCACGGCGCGGGCGGCGGCCCCGCCGCCGCGGAAACCCGTCGCTCCCCCTTTTGCTCCTGTTTCTGACGTCTCATTCTCTGCATAAAACCGCCCGACGCCCCGGCTGGCGGCAGCGCTCCAGCCCTTCCTGCGCAGGCTCAACCCCCGCCAGTCCATTGCAGAGCATACAGATTTCCCGGCGAACTCAAACAAATAAACGCGCCGCGAAAAGCATTCCTTCCCGGCCGGGAAATGATTATCTCTTGGCGCTGTTATGCTAGAGACCCGAGCGTCGCCGGGCGCGGTTGCATCGCCACTCGCAGCCCTCGATCCGTATGCCGTGCTGCGGAATCGGGATTTCCTGCTTTACCTGATCGGGCGCTTTGTGGCGGCGCTGGGGCAGCAGATGCTCACGGTGGCGGTCGGTTGGGAGTTGTATGAGCGGACGCGCTCCGCGCTGGCCTTGGGCATGGTGGGCCTGACCCAGATGATGCCGATGGTCCTCTTTACCCTGGTGGCGGGGCACGTGGCGGATAATTACAACCGCAAGCGGGTTATCCTCCTGACGACCTTCGTCATCGCCTGCGCCGGCCTGGGCCTGGCCCTGATCTCGGGCAGTCGCGCCCCGGTCTTTTGGATTTATTTCTGTCTCTTCGCTGCCGGCACGGCCCGTACGTTTCTCTGGCCCGCCAGTTCCGCGTTTCTCCCCTATCTGGTCCCGCGCCAGTTCTTTTCCAAGGCCGTCACCTGGAACAGCGGCAGCTTCCAACTCTCCTCGGTGGCCGGGCCGGCGGCGGGCGGCGCCCTGATTGCGCTCACCGGCCAGGCCTGGCCGGTTTACGCTCTCAACGCCGCCACCGCCCTGGCTTGCCTGGCGCTGATCAGCTTTGTGCGCCGCGACCATGTCGTGGTGCAGAAAGAGAAGATGACCCTCAAGAGCCTGGTGGTCGGCTTCAAATTCGTGTTCGCCAGCCCGATGATCCTGGGAACCATCACCCTCGATTTGTTCGCCGTGTTATTGGGCGGCGCCACGGCCTTGTTGCCGGTCTATGCCAAGGACATCCTCCAGGCCGGCCCCAGCGGCCTGGGGCTCCTCCAGGCCGCCCTGCCCCTGGGTTCCTTGCTCTGCGCCCTCATCCTCGCCCACCGCCCGCCCCTCCAAAAAGCCGGCCGCACCTTGCTCCAGGCCGTCGCCGGTTTCGGCCTCGCCACGATTGTCTTCGGCTTTTCCCGCTGGTTCTGGTTCTCCTTCCTGACCCTCTTTCTCTGCGGCGCCATGGACAACGTCAGCGTGGTCGTCCGCCATACCCTCGTGCAATTGCTCACCCCCGATGAAAAACGCGGGCGCGTCTCTGCGGTCAACAGCCTGTTTATCGGCACCTCCAACGAACTGGGCGGCTTCGAATCGGGCTTTGTCGCCTACCTCTCCAGCCCGGTCTTCTCCGTCGTCTCCGGCGGCCTCGGCACCATCGTCGTCGTCCTCGCCGTGGCCCTGATCTGGCCCGAGATGCGCAAGTTCGGTCGCCTGGATGCCCCTTAAGGTTTCAACCTCTTTAACGTCCCCCCCAGCGCACTCACCAGGTCGCGCGTTTGGGGCAAACCCTCAGCCGGTTTGATCACCTCCGCCGAGTAGAGCAAATAGGCCAGCACCAGTTCGCGCTCGCAACCCCTCAGGCCAGCGTGCGCCGCATACCGCTGGAACGGCTCCGAGTTCAGCAGCCCCTCCACTCGCCCGGCCAGCTCCCTGGTGGGCCGGCGCTCGACCAGGATGGCCCGCTGGATGAGATAGTGAAACCAGTCCCAGCCCGCAATGCCCGTCACCTCGCCCCGTTCCCAATCCAGCACCCGCCAGTGGCCCTGCGGCGAAAGCTTGATGTTCCACGGCGCCAGGTCCCCGTGCGCCAGGGCCGGATGCAGGGCGCGGGCGCGCAGCCGGCCCGCCACGACCGGCCACAACGGACTGCCCCCCGCCGCCCCCTCCAGGCGCCCCCACGCCGGCACCTCGCCCAAACTCACCGTTCGCTGCCCATCCACCCACGGCCAGAGCAGGGCCGGCAGGGCCCAGTCGTCTCGCGGGCGCGGGGCCTGCCCGGCAAAGTAATCCAGCGCCAGCGCCTCAAGGCGCGAGGACTGGAAAGTGCCGCGCAGCTTCGGCACACCGGCCTTGCCGGCGACCGCCTCCAGGAAGGATTGCTCCTTGCGGACCAGGCCCCTGGCCGGCTCGCTTAAACCGGCTTTGACTACCGCCACCGGCCTTTGGTGCGCGTCAAATACGAGCACGATGAACCGTTGTCCCGGGCTGGCGGGGTTGCCCGCCAGGATGCCAAATCCAGGCACTGCGCCCCGCCCCGCGCCGGCCAGCGAGCAAAGAAATTCAGCAAACGGATCGCCGGGTGAAACCCTGAGCGAGATGCTTTCGGTCCCGACCGCCGCGCCCGCCAGGAGCAGCCAGCGCAACACGGCCCTGGCGGCGCGCGCGCGGCCGGTTTGTGCCGGGTACAAACCCAGCGCCGCCGCCGCCGCCCGCCCGCCGGCCGGCAACGCCAGGAAAGGCTGCCCCTGCTTGCGCAGCAACCGCAGGTGAACCGCCGCCCCCGGGCCGCCACCCGCTCCGAACAATTCGTTCCAAAAACCTTCCGCTCCCGCCATAGCGCTCAAACCATGACATAATCCCCCCCAGGGACAAAACAAGATTCGGCTCTCGCCCTCAGCCCGACCGTTTCCGCGTCCTCTCCGCCATGAAATCCAGGATTACCTGCTCGATTTCAGCAGCGACTTTTTCGGGCGGTTGGGCCGCGTCAATGATGCGTCCGTTGCTCAGGCCCTGGACCAACTGCCGGTAGGCCTTGCGCTGGCGTTCAGTCTCCGCCGGCGGCACCTCCCGCTTCCGGCTTTGCAGCACTGCCGCCGGCGCATCGAGCAGCAACACCAGGTCGGGCTTGACCAGCGCGCGATAGCCCAGCCCGACGAGCCACAGGGGCACGCGCAGGCGGTAGCGCCGTTGGTCCACGAAAAAGTCGTAGTAAAATCTGTTAATCACCACCAAACCGCCCCGGAAAGTGACCGGTTGGATGCGCAAAGGCCAGCCCAGGAAAAACTCCAGCCAGTGAAAGCCGAAAAAGAGCAGGGAAACCAGCGCGTTGCGGACGGGTTCGCTGTGCGGAGCTATGGTCGGCTCGCGCGCCGCCCGGCGCCCGGCGGAAAACAAGGGCGGCTTCCAATGAAACTCCCGTCCCTTCTCCGGACTGAACGTGCCGCGCAGTCCCTGGATAACGGCGCCGGCGGCGGTTGACTTGCCGCTGCCGTCGGCGCCGCACAGGGCCACGGTCAAACCCGGCGGCCGCAGGGCGCGCCGGCCCAACCGGGCGGCATCGGCCAGCAGCGAGGCCGCCACCTGCCAGGGACGCCGCGTCACCTGCCGAAGGACCAAAGCTCGCCGCAAGGCGCCCGTGCGGGCCTCGATTTCCCCCCATTTTTCCCCCGCCCCCGCCGCCACGAGGAACTTCGCCAGCCCCTGGCCGCAAGTGCCGGCCAGCAATTCGGTCGCGGCGGCCGGCTCCGCGCGAAATCCAGCGGCGATGGACGAATGGTATTGCTCTTTGACCTTGCCTCGGTGAATCAGGTTCGCCAGCAGGCTCGTGGCGGCTTCATGCCCCGGGTGCGGCACGGCAAACAATCCCCGGCGCACTTTCCGCTCGAACAAGGCCCCGCTATAGAGGAAATGAAACCCGCGCCACTTCAGGTCGCTGAACAGGTCGAAATGGGCCTGGACATTGGACTGCTGGCCGGACAAGTAAAGGGCCAGCGAGGCATATTCACCCCGATTGTGCAGACGAAAGCCCGCCGCCCGGGCGGCCGCCAGGAGCGCCGCTTCCGCCGCGCGCAATTGCGCCGGCCGGACCAGCACATCAATGTCGTTCGTCGTGAAATGCGGCAGCCCTTCGTAGTTGCGCAGGACCAGGAAATCGATCCCAGCCTCCTGCCAAGCCCGAAAGACCAACGTCACCAACTCGCTGATCTGTTGTTGCTCCGGCGCCATGCTGAACTAGGCACGCCCGCAGGCTAACTGATCCGCTTACAGCAGGGCAAGCCTCTGGCTGGCCGCTCTCCCCCACCGGGAGCATTTCACTTTTTTGGGTGGTCCCCCCTAACCTTAATCCTAATCCTAATCCTAATCTCTTAATCTTAATCCTAATCCTAATCTCCTAATCCTAATCTCCCTCGTCCAACCGCCAATCAGAGTTGGCTTTGCTCAACCCCACGAGCATCGAAACAATTCTGCGTAGCCGCTCTTTCCCGGAGGCGACCACACCCAACTCACACCGGTCCCGCCCCGCGGGACCAGAACATCCAGCGCCGCGGCACACTCCAAAGCC
>JBEKRX010000048.1:0-48655 GCA_049518415.1 Verrucomicrobiota bacterium | reverse complement strand
TCTGCTATAACTACTCGGCCCAACCATCCATTGCCGAGGCAGGACTTTCACCTGCAAGCATGTCAAAGACCGAAGGCTGCACCGCATCCCGACACTGCCACCAATTCCACTCTGCCCGCGCGCAGCGCGGCATTCTTCCGCCCTGTAGGGGCCGAAACATAGCAGCCCTGGGCGGCTGCCGCCAATTCCACTCTACCCGCGCGCAGCGCGGCATTCTTCCGCCCTGTAGGGGCGGATACATACCAGCCCAGGGCAAGGCCCGTCCCGCTCCGAGCGGGAGGGGCCGCCGCCCTGGGTTAAGTGCAAAAACGGATCAGCCCCCCTCCCATGCGCTCCGAGCGCATGGGAGGGGGGAAGGGGGGAGGGCTTCCGCCCGCGCCCGGGGGCAGTGCCAAGATGCGCCCGGAGACAGGAGGATCGAGTAGGGACGCGGGGCAACCCGCGTCCCTACGCGCTCCCAGTTTGCCATTCACCGGGTGGAGGTTACAGCGCGTTTTGGGCGAGATGCCAAATGCTCCATTGGCTGGATTGGCTGCATTGGCTGTATTGGGAATTTTGGCGGTATTTTTGTTCCTGGCGTCGCCGCGGAAGGCCGAGCAAAGGCTCGGGGACCCATTCCAATTCGCGTTGGAATTAGTGGCCTGAGGCCAGCAGTTGCCGCTTGAATTGGCGGCAGGCGGCTGGGATAGCGCTGGCGTTCAGGATCGCGGAAACGGCGCAAATGCGGCGCGCGCCGGCGGCCAGCACGTCGTGCAGGTTCCCGAGGTTGATGCCGCCGATGGCGAACCACGGCACGGCCACGTTGGCCGCCGCCCAGCGCACATACTCGAGGGTCACGGGCCGGGCGTCGGGTTTGGTCGCGGTCGGATACACCGGGCCGATGGCGAGGTAATCGGCGCCGGCAGCCAGGGCGCGCCTGGCTTCTTGGGGCGTGTGGGTGCTCAACCCAATGCGGAGCGTGCCGAGTGCGGAGTGAGGAGCAAGAAGGGCGGCGACGTGCGTGTGGCCGGCGCCGAAGAAATCATCCTGGCCCAGGTGACAGGCGTCGGCGCCAACTTCCTGCGCCAGGGACGGGTGATCGTTAATGACGAGCCCGACGCCTGCCCGCCGGGTGACCGGGAGGATCGCTTGGGACAGGCGGAGTATCTCCTCGCGGGAAGAGCCTTTGGCGCGGAGCTGAATCAGGTCGGCGCCTCCATCGCAAAGCTCTTGGGCCAGTCGTTCGGGGGCGCGCCCGCGCAGGAACGCCGTATCCACAAATGCATAAAGCCAGCAGTCTGAAAGCGGTTTCATGGGACGGCAGTCTATAGTCGCGGTCAAAGCTATCCAGACATTTAGCGAGGCAGAGCCTCAGACCACCTCCGGAACTGAACCTGCCGGGAGGGGATTCATTGAGAATTGAGTATCGAGTCCCGATTCAGAATCGGGATTGGTCATTGAGTCCGCAGTCCGAAAGTTCATTCGGCGGGATTTCATTCCACGCGTCCCTCCCGGCCCGCTTGCGTCTGTGATTGAATTGAGCGGTTCCGGGGTATAGGTATTGAGATGAGAATTATGGGCGCGCAGAGTATTCGTGAGGCGGCTGTCAAAGCGGGCCTGGCCAGCATCAACCCCGCCACGGGACAAGTGTTGCGGCAGTTTGAGCGGCACTCGGACGAGGAAGTCGAGCGCCGGCTGGCGCGGGCGGTCGAGGCCTTCGGCGCCTACCGCCGGACGCCGTTGGCGGAACGAGCCCGCCTGATGACGCGCGCGGGGCAGTTGCTGGAGTCGGACAAGGGGGACTTTGGGGTGCTGATGACGCAGGAGATGGGCAAGCCGTTGCGGGCCGCCATCCAGGAAGCGGAGAAATGCGCCCTGGCGTGCCACTATTATGCCCAGAACGCCGCCCGTTTCCTGGCGGATGAGGCGGCCAGCGCGGGGGCGAGGCGCAGTTTCGTGCGCTATCAAGCGCTGGGGCCGGTGCTGGCGGTGATGCCGTGGAACTTTCCCTTCTGGCAGGTGTTCCGGTTTGCCGCCCCGGGCCTGATGGCCGGCAACGTGGGCCTGCTGAAGCACGCCTCGAATGTGCCGCAGTGCGCGCTGGCAATCGAGGAGCTTTTCCGCCGCGCGGGTTTTTCCGAAGGGGTGTTCCAGGCGCTGCTGGTCGGCTCGGAGGGCGTGCCCCGGTTGGTGGAGGACCCGCGGGTGGCGGCGGTGACGCTCACGGGCAGCGTTGGGGCGGGCCGGAGCGTGGCAGGGGCGGCGGGCAAACAAATCAAGAAGACGGTGCTGGAGCTGGGCGGCAGCGACCCGTTCATCGTCATGCCCAGCGCGGAGCTGGACCGGGCGGTCACGGCCGCCGTGCAGGCGCGGACGCTCAACAATGGCCAGTCGTGCATTGCGGCCAAACGGTTCATTGTGCACCAGCGGATCGCGGACGAGTTCGAGCGCCGGTTTGTCGAAGGCATGGCGTCGTTGAAAGTGGGCGACCCGATGGATGAAACAACGGACATCGGCCCTTTGGCGACGGCCGAGGTCCTGGCCTCGCTGGAAGCGCAGGTGAACCAAACTGTGGGGATGGGCGCGCGGGTATTGCTCGGCGGCAAGCGCCTGGGGCGGCCGGGGTATTTTTTTGGGCCGACTGTACTGGCGAATATTCCGCCGGGCTCTCCGGCCGAGCGGGAAGAACTGTTCGGACCGGTGGCCTCGCTTTTCCGCGCCGGCGACATGGAAGAGGCCCTGCGGATGGCCAACGACACGCGGTTCGGGCTGGGCGCTTGCGCCTGGACGAACGACGAAAGGGAGCGCGAGCTGTTCATCGAGCAGATCGAGGCCGGCCTGGCCTTTGTGAACGGAATGGTCGTCTCGGACCCGCGGCTCCCCTTCGGCGGGATCAAGCAGTCCGGCTACGGCCGGGAATTGAGCCACCACGGCCTGCGCGAGTTTGTGAACATCAAGACGGTCTGCATCTACGAAGCGGGCCCAGAGTAATCAACTGCGGAATGGCGTTGACGCCGGGCGGGGCCGGCTCACAATACGGGGCGGCGGGCGGGGGCGGTTGAGGCGGTCACTCGCCGGCCTGGGACTGAACAAATTGGAAATGATCATGAACCTGGACGCTGTTTATTCGGAATTGACTTTGAAAAGCAACGCCAAGCTGGCGCTGGTGGTGCTGGACGGGTTGGGCGACGTGGCGACGCGCGAGCAGGGCTATGTGACGCCGCTGGAGGCGGCGGCCACGCCCAACCTGGATGCGCTGAGCAAAGACTCGGCCCAGGGCCGGATGCACCCCATCGCCCCGGGCATCACGCCGGGCAGCGGGCCGGGACACCTGGGCCTGTTCGGCTACGACCCGCTGGAATACCAGGTGGGCCGCGGCGTGATTGAGGCCCTCGGGCTGGGCCTGGACCTGGAGGCGGGCGACGTGGCGGCGCGCGCGAATTTCTGCACCCTCGACGCCACTGGCATCGTCACCGACCGTCGCGCGGGGCGCATTCCCACGGAAACCTGCGAGCGACTCTGCGCCCGGCTGGCGGCGAAGGTGCAAAAGCTCGGCGACGCCGAGGTCATCATCAAGGCGGGCAAGGAGCACCGGTTCGTGGTGGTGTTTCGGGGCAAGGGCCTGGAAGGGCCGCTGACGGATGCCGACCCGAACCGCGAAGGTTTGCGCATCCCGACCGCCCAGCCCCGCGACCCGAAGAATGCCGGGCAGAAGAAGGTGGCCAGGCTCGTGGCGGACTTTTACAAGGCCGCCGGGCCGGTCATCGCCCGGGAAAAGCCCGCCAACGGTTTCCTCATGCGCGGCATCGCCCATCAGCCGCACATCCCGCTCTTTGAAGACCGTTACCGGCTCCGGGCGGCCGCCCTGGCGGTCTATCCGATGTACAAGGGCCTGTCCCAACTGGTCGGCATGAAGAAGCTCGAGGGGCCGCAGACCATCCAAGAGCAATTCGAGCGTTACCTAGCCGAATACGACCACTTCGATTTCTTCTTCATCCATTTCAAATACCCCGACAAGTACGGCGAGGACGGCAACTTTGCGGCCAAGAAGAGGGCCCTCGAGGAGTTCGACGCGGCGCTGCCGATCCTGCTGAGCAAGAAACCGGACGTGCTGGCCATCACCGGCGACCACTCGACGCCCTGCGTCATGAAAGGCCACTCCTGGCATCCGCAGCCGGTGCTGCTGCACTCGGCTTACACCGGCTGGGACAAGCTGGAGCGGTTCACGGAGACCGGCGCCAACGCCGGCTCGCTGGGCCTGTTCGAAGCGAAGTACCTGATCCGCCTGATGCAGGCCAACGCGCGGATGCTCGACAAGTTCGGCGCGTGAGACGAAGGGGACGAGATGCGTTAAACAAGTTAATAAGTTGCAGGGGTTACAAGGTTAGACAGTTACATAGTTGCGGCCGTGCCGCGCAGCGAGGAAAGCGGGCTAAGGGCTCGTGCAAAAATAACTTCCGTGCTTTGGGCATAATTCTAACAAACTGCCTTCGCCTGGCGTCCGGAGCGTGGAGCCCCGATTCGGAATCGGGATAGAGCGTGAGGGCATCGGAGCACTTGCCACGCTTTACGCTCTCACGCTTCACGCTCCACCCAAGCAGCCAGATCTCGGAATTTATTTGTAGAGTCGAGGGGTGGCGCGGTGGCGTGAAGGCGGGCCGTAGCCGTGGCCGGCCCTTTCGGTTGCCGGTGCCTGAAGAGCCCGCCATACGCTCCGTTTCCACCCCCCGCTCATCAAACCGGACGTGCCCATTTCGGGCATCCGGCTTTCGTTCAAGGGGATTCATGCGTTCATACTTTGGCATGCAATGCCTCCTGGAGCTGCCAGACGCTTTCCGGAGTTATCAGGCTCACGCCAATCTCCTTGCCTTTGCTTCTTCTGGCATTGCCCTTGAACCAAGGCCCCTTCCCTCCACCGGCATTACCCGGCTTCTTCGGTAATATGGGCCTCTCCGACTTCCCACCCAGCCCTGCCCTGCCCTCGCGGGCGGCCGGTTGCTCCGCCTGCTGGCGGCGCACTGGATGGGACCTCCCGTGTTGCTACAGAACTCCTGTTGCCAGCATGCCGTCATCAATGCCCCGGTGGACCCGAACAGCGTTACTTTCGCTCGCGTACTGCCCGGTGACGGCCTTCCCCATGTGCAAACTGGGTCGGCATCCACATTAGCTGTTTTCGGGACTTGCTCGATGTTCATTCGTATTACGGCCTGCTTGCTCGCTGGCCCCCTGACGGGGCCTTTTACACCAAGGGCTTCGGACATTTCATTGCTTCCATGCCCGCCTCGGCTGCTACCGGCTGGAGCGTAAGTTGCCGGGTGGGTTTCTTGCTCTCCCACTGGAGTTCTGCGCCTTTTCACGGCGCACTTGCACGAGCCCTAAGTGAGGGGTACGGAGCAGGTGACGCGGGTGCTGTGGGCGCCGGCGCCTTTGATTTCGAGGGAGGCGCCGATGAGGCTGGCGCGATAGTTCATGATGCGCAGGCCCAAGCCGGTGGTGGAGTGGGTTTGGAGGTCTGGGAAGGGCAGGCCGTGGTTCTGGATGGAAAGCAGGAGTTGGCCCGGGAGGCTGGCGAGGAGGAGGGCGACGCGTTTGGTTTTGCCGTGCTTGATGGCATTGGTGACGGCTTCCTGGGCGATTTTGTATAACTGGCTGACGATGTTCGGGTCCAGCGGCGGGATGGGGCCTTGGGTCTTGAAGCGGCAGGAGATTTCAAAGAGTTCGCGCGTGTGCGCCGCCAGGTCGTTGAGGGCGGCGGGCAGGTTGTTTTCCTTGAGGTCGAGGGTGGCGAGGTCGTGGGCGAGGTCGCTGGCATGGTTCATGGCCTGCTGGACCAGCGCATGGATGCGGGCGGCGTCCTGGGCTTCGTCGGCGTGGAGTTTGGCGAGCTTGAGTTCGAGGCCTTTGGTCATGAGAGCGATGCCGGAGAGTTTCTGGCCGAGGTCGTCGTGCAAATCGAGGCCGATGCGCCGGCGCTCTTTTTCGGTGATGTCGAGCAATTCGTATTCGAGGCGTTGGCGTTCGGTGATGGCGGTCTGGAGTTTGGCATTGGCGGATTTGAGCTCGGCCGTGCGCTGTTGGACGCGCAGTTCGAGGTCGTCGTGCGCCTTGCGCAGGGCTTCTTCGGCGGCGCGCCGCCGGAGGAACTGGCCGATTTCACTGCCGATGGCGTTCATCATGTTGAGCAAGGTCAGGTCGGCCTCGAGCCGGCGGAGGGTGAAGAATTCGAGGACGCCGAAAAAGCCGTCGGCATTTTGAATGGGAAAGGCGACGGCGCTTTGGAGGCCGGCGCGGGCGGCGAGGTTGCGGCGTTGGAAGCCGGTGTCGCGTGGGAGGTCGGTGATGCAGATGGCGCGGCGCTCCTGCCAGACGCGGCCGGGCAGGCTGACGCCGAGGGCAAAACTCAGGGGGCGGTTTTCTTCGAGGAAGGCCCGGAGCGGGGCGGGCGGGGCACGGAGGGCGAGGCGGGCGGGCAGAAGGAATGGCCGTTGTGGGTCGACGGCCCAGAGCGCGCCGAAGTCGGCGCCCAAGCCCTCGAGGAGCATCTGCAGGATTTCCGGGGCGGCGTCGTCCAGGGCTTGGGCGCGGGCCAGAATGCGGGTGATGGCGTGCTCGGCGGCGAGGCGGGTTTCGGCGCGCTTGCGCTCGGTGATGTCGGAAGCGGCGCTGACCCAGCCGGAGAGCTGGCCGGAGGTGTCTTTGAGGGGAGTGACCTGCAGCAGCACTTCCAGCGGTTCGCCATTGCGGCGGCGGAAGCGGAGTTCCAGGGCTGGGGCCGGGGCCGGCCCGGTGACGATTTTGCCGAGGGCGGCGGTGATGGTCTCGACTTGCTCGGGCGGCCAATAGACAAAGGGTGGCCGGGCGCCGACCAGTTCGGCTTCGGACCAGCCGACCATGGCGCAGAAGGCGGGATTGACGTGGGTCTGGCGGCCCGCTAAATCGACCGTGGTGATGCCGGCGGGAACCGAGTTTTCAATCGCCTCGCGGAAGCTGTGCTCGAGCTTGAGTCTTTCTTCGGACTGCCGCTGCTGGCGCCGCATGGCGGCCTCGCGCAACTCGCGCTGGACCGCCGGGCCGAGCCGCGAGAGGTTGTTCTTCATCACGTAATCGTGCGCGCCCGCTTTCATGGCGGCGACCGCCGTGTCGTCGGTGATGTGGCCGGAAACGATGATGAAGGGCAGGTCGAGGCCCTTTTGCCTGACCAGGGCGAGGGCCTCGAGGGCGTTGAAATGGGGCAGGACATAATCGGCGATGACCAGGTCCCAGGCCTGGCGTTCGAGGGCGGCGTTCATGGCGGCGCGCGTCTCGACGCGTTGGCAGGCGGGCTGGTAGCCGGCGCGCTGCAGTTCGAGCTCGAGCAGCAGGGCGTCGTTTTCGTAGTCCTCAACGATGAGGGTTTTCAATGGTTGTTTCATTGGGCAAAGGTGTGGGGTGGGGGAGGGTAAAATAGAAGGTGGCGCCCTGGCCTGGGGCGCCGCAGGCCCAGGTGCGGCCGCCATGCCGGTTGATGATGCGCTGCACGGTAGCCAGGCCGACGCCGGAGCCGGGGAATTCGCTGGTGGAGTGCAGCCGTTGGAAGACGCCGAACAATTTGCCGGCGTAGGCCATGTCGAAGCCGGCCCCGTTGTCGCCGACAAAGAAGGCGGGTTGGGGTTCGGCCACGGCGCCGAATTGGATGCGGGCGCGGGGTTTGTGGCAGGTGAATTTCCAGGCGTTGCGGAGGAGGTTGTCGAGCGCCACGCGCAGGAGGCGCTCGTCGCCCTCGGCGCGGAGGTCGGGCGCGATGAGGAAATCGGCGGGGCGGTCCGGCTCGGCCTGGCGGAGTTCGGCGGCGATGGAGAGGGCCAGGGCGCTAAGATTGACAGGCTGGCGCTGCATCTCGCTGCGGCCCACGCGCGAGAGCTGGAGCAAGTCTGCGATGAGCTTGTCCATGTGGAGGCAGGAGTCGCGGGCGCGCCGGAGGAAGTCCTGGCCGCGCGGGTCGAGTTGGTGGCTGTAGCGCTCGAGCAGGGCCTCGCTAAAGCCGAGGATGCTGCGCAGGGGCGCCCGCAAGTCGTGCGAGACGGAATACGAGAAGGCCTCGAGCTCTTTGTTGATGGTTTCCAACTGGGCGGTGCGCTCGCCCACCCGCCGTTCGAGTTCGGCGTTGAGCCGGCGGATTTCCTGCTCGGCCTCTTTGAGGGCGGTGATGTCAATGCCCGCCCCCGCCAGACGGACCGGTTTGCCAGCCGGGTCGTAATAGGCCCGGCCGCGTCCGAGCATCCAGCCCGCGTTGCGGCCGCGCGGGCGGAAACGGAACTCGACTTCGTGATCGCCGCGGCTGCGGATGGCGGCCTCGATCGTCTGGCGGATGAGGGCGTGATCGTCCGGGTGGATCAATTCAAAGAAGGCCTGCTCGGTGCCGGCAAACTCGCCGGGTTTGAGGCCGAAAATGGCCTCGAGTTCCGGGGAGCCGTAGAACTGGCGGGGGTCAGACAGTTCAATGGTCCAGATGCCCATTTTGCTGGCGGCCAGGGCGAGTTGGAGGCGTTGATCGCTCTCGGCCAGGGCGGCCTGGGCGCGAATGCGCTCGAGGGCGCCGCCGCAATGGTCGGCCAGGGCCTGCAAGGCGCGCAGGTCCTCGCTCGAGTAGGCCTTGGGCGTGTAGCTTTGAATGGACAAAACGCCGATGGCCTTTTCGTCCTTGCGCACGGGCACGTACATCAGGGACGCCGAGGGGCGGGCGTTGTCGCCAAAAGGAGCGGCGTGGGGGGGGAAGGTGGCCGGGGTCGGGCGCAAGATCAGCTTGGCGCCCTGTTCGATTACCTGCGAGGCCATGGGTCCGAGGCTGGTGAAGGGCGGGGCGACCTCGGTGCGGCGGCCATCGATCGTGTCCAGGCAAAGGAGCGTTTCCGCGGCCTGGCGGCCGGGTGAGAACAAGTCGAGCACAAAGGCATCCCATCCGAAGAGGGTATGCGCCGCCTCGGCAATGATCCGGGCGGCTTCTTTGGCCGTGCGTGCGGCGCTGAGGCGCTGGCCGAGATTGGAGAAGTGCCGGTAGCGCTGCTCGGAGGCGCGCAACTGGTCCTCGGCCTGCTGGCGTTGCGAGACGTCGGCCGCCAGGACCAGAGACATGACGGCGCTGACGCCGATGAACTCCTGGAGCAGGAGGAGCGAGGTGGTCCAGTTCTGGACGGCAAAGGGGCCGGCGCCACGGGCCGTGCCGATGACCGCCAGGGAGGAGAGGACAAAGATGGTGCTGGTGGTGCCGCGTTGTCCGAGGCGAAGGGCCGGCCAGAGCAGGAGCGGAATGAGGAGAAAGGCCGGGGAGGCGCGTCCGACTTTACGGGCGAACCACCCGCCGAAGAGGACCTGGCAGAGCAGGACCAGCAGGAATTGCAGGGCCATAAACTCGGTCATGCGTTTCCACCCCGGGCTGGCCAGAGGCCGCGCGCTCCAGACCAGGAGCAGCGGGGTGACGACCACCGCGCTGACCATGTCGCCCAGCCACGAGGTGTACCAGAAACTGGTCTGGCTCTGCCCTGTGGAGAGGCCGGCGAGCGACAAGCTGGCCAGCCGCAGGGTGGGGCTGACCATGGTGCTCAAAATGGCGCCGAGCGCCACGAAGCGAAAGACGGTTTGAGGTTGCTCGAAGGCGGCGCGGCCGCGAGCAAACCGCTGCACCAGCCACGCGCCGGCCAGGGCCTCGAGTGTGTCGCCCAGGGCCACGCCCAGCGAGGCCGCCGGCAGGGCCAGGCGGCCGGCCGGCGCCACCGGCCCGGTGAGGCTCTCGAGCAATGAGCCCAGCGCCACGCCGGGCCAGACCCGGTAGCCGAACAGCAGCACCGCCGCCAACGCGAGGCCCCCCGGCGGCCACACCGGCGGGGCCGGCAGATTGGCAGGCTGCAAGGCTAGGCCGAGTTTGGCGGCCAAAAAATACGCCGCCGCCACCCCGGCCAGGGTCGCCAGTTTCAGTTTCATTGCACTGCCAGAGCCAGGCATCACACATCCCGAGCAAGCCCTGAACCGAGCGGCTTGCAGTCCGCTGCAAGGCCGGCCGGCCGGAAGACCGAGTCAGGAGCCGCAACACGTTCCGACGCCGGGCGTTGTTGCGTTTCGACGCTATCTTCGCACAAGAGACTTCCAGCCGCGACATTCTCGCGCGCTCTCACTATGGGGTAACCACGCCAAATTGGCATGGGGTGAACACCCCAGCGGCGTCAGGCCGGAAGTCAAAGGAGTGAGACCAGTTGCATTGGCGGCATGGGTTGAGTGAGGCGACCGGGTCATGGCGGGAGAATGGATGGGGAGGGCACGTTCACCAAGACAAAACCGGACGCGAAGAAGTTTCTGGCCACAAACATTTCAGTCGCGCCTCGCGCCGGGTTTGCGCAGGATGGGGCGGGCGGGGCAGGCTGAGGCGCCCCGCCCGCGTATGGGCAGCCGCTACTATGATTCGGGCGAGCAACGCGCCGCGAAGGTGAACGCGTTGTTCAGCAGCATCGCGCCGCGTTACGACCTGCTCAATGACATCCAAAGCCTGGGCTTGCACCGCTACTGGAAACGGCGCGTGATCCAATTGGCCGGGGCCCGGCCCGGCCTGCGCGCCTTGGATATCTGCTGCGGCACGGGCGACCTCGCCCTGGCCCTGGCCCGGTGTGGCGCGGAAACAGTGGGCCTGGATTTCAGCGAACGGATGCTGGAGCTGGCGGGACACAGGCGACAGGAGGGGGAAGTCCGAAGGCGGAAGCCGGGGCGGAGGCCCGAGCCAGGAAAGCCCTTGAGGGGTGTAGCAGGCAGCCCGCATTTTGTCCGCGGCGACGCTCAGCGGCTCCCGTTTGCGGACGACTCGTTCGACCTGGTGACGGTGGGATACGGTCTGCGGAACCTGGCGAGCTGGGAAAGCGGGCTGCGGGAGATGCAGCGGGTGGCCAAGCCCGGCGGGCGGTTGGTGGCGCTGGACTTCGGCAAGCCCGACAACGCCCTTTGGCGGGGTGTTTACTATGGTTATTTGGGTCTGTTCGTCCCGTTGCTGGGCCGGGTGTTGGGCGGCAGCGCCAGGGCCTACGCTTATATTCTCGAATCCCTGCACCATTTCCCGGCGCCGGACGACCTGGCGGCCCGGATGCGGGCCTTGGGCCTGGCCAAGGTGCGCGTGGTCAAGCTGCTGGGCGGGGTGATGGCGATTCACTGCGGCGAAAAAACGTTGTTTTGGGGCGGGGAAGATTTACTGTTGCAGGCGTAAAGATGAAAACGTTCGCTGAACTGAGTTTCCCGGGCCGGCTGATTGCGGTGGAGGGGCTGGATGGGTCGGGCAAGTCCACGCAGATTTACCTGCTGAAACGGTGGCTGGAGTTGCAGGGGCTGAAGGTCTATTTCAGCGAATGGAACTCTTCCGAGCTGGTCAAATCCGCCACGAGCAAGGCCAAAAAACGGGAACTGCTCACGCCCACCACCTTCAGCCTGATTCACGCCACGGATTTTGCCGATCGTTACGAGCGGCACCTGGTGCCGCTCTTGCGCGCCGGTTTCCTGGTCCTGTGTGACCGCTATATCTTCACTGCGTTCGCCCGGGACGTCGTGCGCGGCTGCCCTCCCGAATGGGTCCGGGGCATCTACGACTTCGCCGCCCTGCCCGATCTCACCTTCTTCTTCAAAGCCGATTTGCAGGTCTCGCTCCAGCGCATCCTGGATGGCCGGCCGCAGTTGAAATACTTCGAGGCGGGCATGGACCTGCGGCTTTCGAGCGACCCCTATGAAAGCTTTCGCATTTTCCAGGGGCGGATTCTCGAGCAATACCTGGCCATGAGCACGGAGTTCAATTTCCTGGTTATCGACGCTAATCAACTTGTGGAAAAACAGCAGGTAGTGGTCCGGGAGCTGATGGCCCAACACCTCAAGCTGGAGGGCTTCCGCCGCGCCGAACGCCCTCCGCCCACCCGGCGCGCCGCCCCGCCGGCCCAAGCCCTCATCTCGGACCGGGAGGAACCGGTCGAATGAAACGCCACCTGGAAGCTCACATCGTGGTCCCGCGGCCCTCGCGGCGGCGCTTCTACAGCCACGGCATCCCCAAGGTGGATTTGGAGCAACTGGCGGGCAAGCTGATCGTGGTCGAAGGGGCGGATGGCTCCGGGCGTTCGACCCAGATCGCCCTGCTGGTGGAATGGTTGGAGGGGTGCGGCCATGCGACGGTGCAGGTGGGCCTGAAGCGCTCGACCCTGGTGAGCGAGGAACTGGAACAGGCGCAGCAGGGCAACATCCTGAGCCGCACGACCCTGAGCCTGTTCTACGCCACCGACTTCGCCGACCAGCTCGAGAACATGATCCTGCCCGCCCTCAAGGCGGGGTTCGTCGTGCTGGCCGACCGTTACATCTATACCTTGATGGCCCGCGACATGGTCCGCGGCATGGACGAGGCGTGGCTGAAAAACCTCTACGGCATCGCCCTGGAACCCGATGCGGTCTTCTATCTCAATGTCCCGCCGGCAGAACTGGTGCAGCGGAGTTTTGCCAAGAACACCGCCCTTGATTACTGGGAAAGCGGCATGGACCTGGGCCTGTCGCGCGACCTGTTCGACAGCTTCATGAAATACCAAACCAGCATGCAGAAGACCTTCCGCCATTTGCAGACGAGCTATGGGTTCACCATCGTGGACGGCCTGCGCTCCGCCGAGGCCATCAACGCCGACCTGCGGAAAAAGATCAGCGCCGTGCTGGCCGGAAAATAACCCCCGCCGCCCCGCCAACGTCCCCCCGCAACCTTTTTAACTTAATTAACCACTTCTACGAGCCATGTCAGAAGCGAGCACCAAAGCAGAATATTACGTCGGGGTTGATCTGGGCGGCACCAAAATCCTGGCCGGCGTCTTCAAACACTCGCTGGAGTCCCTCAGCACCGCCAAGCTCAGCACCAAATCCCAACGCGGCGTGGAGCCCGTCATCGAGCGGATTGCCCGCTGCGTGCAGGATGCCGTGGACGAGGCCGACCTGGCCCTGAAACAGGTGGCCGGCGTGGGCATCGGCGCGCCCGGCGCCGTGGACTTCGCGTCGGGCACGGTCATCTTTGCCCCGAACCTGGAAGGCTGGAAAGATATCCCCCTCAAGAAAGCCCTCGAAAAACAACTGGGCGTGCCGGTGTTCGTGGAAAACGACTGCAATATGGCCGCCCTCGGGGTCTATGTGGCCGAGCTCAAATCCAAACCCCGGCACATGATCGGCATCTTCGTCGGCACCGGCATCGGCGGGGGGTTGATCCTCAATGGCGAGCTCTTCAGCGGCTTCTGCCATACGGCCGGCGAGATCGGGCACATGGTCCTGGAGGTGAGCGGCCCCAAATGCGGCTGCGGCAACAAGGGCTGCCTCGAGGCGCTGGCCAGCCGCACCGCCGTCTTCCAGCAGATCAAAGCCGGCATCAAAGACGGTGAAAAAACCCTCCTCACCGACCTGCTCGGCGACGGCCTCGGCGACCTGCGCAGCGGCGACCTCCGCAAAGCCATCCGCCGCGGGGACAAATTCGTCGACCGCATCGTGGCAGACGCGGCCGAGTACATCGGGATTGCCACCGCCAACCTGGTCAACATCATCAACCCCGAGGTCATTGTCCTGGGCGGCGGCGTCATCGAAGCCCTGGCCGACGAGATGATCGGCGTCATTGTTGAAACCGCCCATGACTACGCCATGCCCGGCTCGATGAAAGGCGTGGAAATCATCGCCTCCAAACTGGGCGACAACGCCGGCATTACCGGCGGCGCCGTCCTCGCCCGCCGCGAGACCAGGTAGGGGCTGTCCCAAAAGGGCGGGTTCTGCATTGCGCGACCACAAGCCCCGTACCGATGGCTCGCCCGGCGGCCCCAAGCCGGCACGCTGCTGCCGGCCGCGATGATTGAAAGCGGAAAGCGGCGGTGTCCTGTGGCAGTTGGCCGGCTCAAGGCGCCGCGAGGACGGCGCGATAGAAGCATTGGCTGGCGCTGTGCGGGCTGAGGGCGAAGAGGATTGGGCTGCCCGCCACAGCAGTGTTGGTCGAGACCGGCGTCCAGGAGAGCAGGTCGGTCGAGGACTGGATGATGTAGCTCTGGCCGGGCGCGCCCGTGAGAGCCAACTGGTATTGGCCGTTGGTCACCGGACTGATGTTCAGGCCGAGCAGGGCGGTGACGGATTGGACAGAGTTATTGTCCAGGTTGAGATCGGCTTGATCGGCGGCGACCGAGAGGGTGTTGGTCAGGAGGCCGTAATGGCCAGGCGTGAGCGAGAGAGTGGCGGTGGCGGCAGCGCCGGCATTGAGGCTGCCAAGGTTGAAGGTGACGACGCCATTGGTATAGGAGTAGCCGCCCTGGGAGGAGGCGGCGGAGCCGAAGCCGAGGCCGCCAAGCAAGACATCGGTCAGAGTGACGCCGGTGGCGTTGGCGGGGCCGCGGTTGAAGATGTTAATGGAATAAGTCAGGTTGCTGCCCGGGGGGACGAAATTCGGGGCGGTGACAGCCAGGCCGACATCAGAGGAAACAGCATTGAGGGGATTGACAATGGTGAGGGTGAGGCCCCAACCGCCGAGCAGGCCGGAGTCGCCCGGCTTGTCATCGAGAATGTACAACGACCAGGTGCCGTTGGGGTTCCAGCCATTGAGATTGGCGAGAGTGGAGGCATAAGGGCCCGGGGGCGCGGAAGGCGGCAGGGAACCCGCGAAGTTATAGACAGTAGGCCGGTAGGTGCCATTGGTGATCTGGGAGGACTGGGGCAAGGGCACACCGATGTCATCAAAGAAGAGGGTCACGTCCTTGAGTGAGTAATTGGCCCCGGCATGAGACATCAGGAGGACGGAAGTGCCGGCAGGGCTGACCAGGAGGGCATTGAGGTCGCTCGGGAAGCTATGGGAGAGGCCAAAGAAGTTGACGGTGGCCTTGCTAACAAGGCCGGTTACTCCGGAAATAGTGAGAGTGGACGGGTAAGGCGTGCCAGGACCGACATCCGGGATTGCAATGAGATCGCGGCTCGAGAAGGTCGATCGAACAGGCAGAGTGAAGAGGAAGGAATTGGTGTAGTAATTGGTGACCTGGAGATTATGGTCAAGGGCTTGTACATCCTGGAGCACGAGGGTGGCGGTAATCGAGCCGCCCTCGGAGGGAGGAGAGACAGGTCCGAGGCTGGCGGCTGTAAAGGTAAAGGCCTGGGCGACGGCAGGGCCGCCGTGGACCAGGACGCCATAGACCTCTTGGGCGTTGGGGGCGGGGATGACGCCGCCGGAATTGAGCAAGGTGGCGGTGAGGTTGGTCGTGGTGTCGGCGGTGCCGGCGTTGGTCAAAGCCAGAGAGACGGTGACGGTCTCGCCGGGGTCAACCGTTCCGTTGATGGGGCCACTCTCGGAGAGCATAACGGCGCCGGCGGGCAAGAGGAGGGGAGCGGGGTAATTCACCGTGGCGGCGTTGGTCACGCTGTTGTTGGAGAGGTCGGGATCGGCGGAGGCGGTGGAGGCAACGGGGACACAGGTGACAGGAGCGGCAACCAGCGGTGTGAGGATGAGGGAGAGGGAAGCGCCGGCATTGAGGCCGAGGTTGCCCAAGGCGCAGGTCAGCAGGCCGTTGTTGGTCGTGCAGGAACCGGCAGTGGCGGCGGCCGAGACGAACGCAGCGTTGGTGGGCAGCAGGTCGGTGAGCACCACATCGATGGCCACCCCAGGTCCGGTGTTGGTGACGGCGACGGTGTTGGTGAGAGGATAGCCCACGACGACCGGGTTGGGGGCGAAGCTCTGGGAGACCACCAGGTCAGCCACCGGCAACGACAGCATGGTCACCGAAGAGTTAGTGTTGTTGGCGGGGTTCAGGTCAATTTCAGGGCTGCCTACGCTGGCAGTATTGGTCAGGAAACCGGCGGCGGCGGGGGTCGGGGCGAAGACCACACTCACCGCGGCGGTGGAGCCTGCATTAATGGCGCCGAGGTTGCCGATGACGACATTGCCGCTCAGGCCGACATTGCCCTGGGAGGAAGCGGCGGACACAAAGATGACATCGGGCGGCAGGGCGTTGGTGAAGATGACGTCGGAGGCGGAACTGGGGCCGCCGTTGGCCACAACGAAGTAATAGGTCAGGTTGCCGGAGACAAGGGCCGGGGACGGATTGGTAAAGGCTATCAAGGCAAGGTCGGCGAGTGGGTTGACGGGCGTGACCGCGGTGAGGGTGAGGCTCCAGCCGTTGGAGATGCCGCCGAAATCGCCGCCGCGATCATCTTCGACAAAGAGGGACCAGCGTCCGTTGGGGTTGATGCCGTTGAGGCTGGAGAGGACCGCGGTGTAAGGCCCGGTCGGAGCGGGGTTGGAGAAGACGGGCGCCGGGGCATAGGCTGTAGGCTGGTAAGCTCCGGAGGAGAGCGACCCCCTCCAGGGCAAGTTGGTGGGGGAGGCAGCGTCGTCAAAGGTCAGGTCTAGGTTGAGGGCAGGCTGGTTGCCAGCGTGGGACATCAGGAGGGTCTTAGCGCCCGTGGGGGCGACGAGCAGCACATCGACATCCCCGGGATAGGTATGGCTGAAGCGGGAGAGGGTGGCAGTCACCTTGCTGAGGGTGCCGGTGAGACCGGAGACATTAATGGTGGAGGGGTAAGGCACCGAGTTGGTGTCATCGAGGATGGCGATGATGTTCGTATTGGCAAAACTGAGCAGGGCCGGCAGGGTGAAATTGAAGGAGACGATGTTGGTCAGGGCATTGGGCCCGTCCTGAAGCTGGAGCATGGCGGTGACCGTCGAGCCCGGGGGGCCGCTGGCGCTGAAGGAGAACGGCTGCTCGATGAACGAGCTGCCCGGGGGCAGGATGCCGTAGTCCTGGGGACTATTGGGGAGGACCGGGGTGATGCCGTTGGTGGCGAGGAGAGTGGCCTGGAGATTGGTGTTGCTGACATTGCCGGCGTTTCGGAGGCGGAGGCCGACGGTGACCGTTTCGCCGTTGTCGATGGCGCCATTGGGAGGGCTGAAGCTTTCGCTGGTCAAGGTGGCGCCGGCGGCCACAATACTGATGAAAGGCCGCGAGACCACCACGGAGGTCGTGATCGAGTTGTTCGCCTCGCTGGGGTCGGGTTGGGCGCCCACGACGGAGGAAGTGGTACTGGCGGGGCCCTGGATAGTAGGAATCACCTTGACGGTGACCAGGGCGCTGGCATTGGCGGCCAAGGTGCCGATATTCGCAGTGATACTGTTGCCGGACCGGGAGATTGAGCCTTGAGAGCTGGTCATGGACACGAACGAAAGAGACGGATCCATGGCATGGCTGAGCAAGACACTTGAAGCCGTGCTGGGGCCGGCGTTGGAGACAATGATGAAGTAGGTCAGGTTGCTGAACAGGACGACAGGATTTTGAGACGGGATGACCGTGACGGAGAGGTCGGCGGCGGGGCCGACAGTGGTCTTGAGCGTGGCGGTGTTGTTGGCGACGACGGGGTCGTACTGGTTGCCGGAGACCTTGGCAGAGTCGATAGCGAGGCCCTCGGCGAGGGTGGTGACAGCAATGGTCGCCGTAGCGGAGGCGGCGTTGGTGAGGGTGCCGAAGCTACAGACGACGAGGTTGCCGTTGACGGCGGCAGAGCCCCGGGAGACAGTCGCGGAAAGCAAAGCAGTATTATCGGGCACGATGTTGGTGAGCACAACGCCGGAGGCGGGACTGGGCCCATTATTAACGGCGGTGACCGTATAGGTGAGCGTGCCCCCGACCAAAGGAGCATTGGGAATGGCAGAGATGCTGACGGCGAGGTCGGAGGTGAGCGGGCGCACGCGGTTAAGGACAGTAGCGGTATTGTTGGCGGGATTGAAATCAGGCTGGTCGGAAGAGACCGAGGCCGTAGAAGTGAAATCGCCGGGGGCGATAGCCAGACACATGACGGTGATGGCGGCGGTGGTGCGGCCGGCCATGGGGCCGAGCGTGAAGGTGACGATGCCGCTGGAGAAGCTCCAGGAGCCTTGGGAGGGAGTGGCAGTGACGAATTGGACACCGGCGGGGATCAAGTGAGTGACGACGGCGCCCTTGGTGGAACTGGGGCCGTTATTGGTCACGGAGATGGTATAGGTGAGGAGGTCGCCGATGATGACGGGATCGGGCGCGGCGGTCATGCCGACGGCCATATCGGCCCCGGGACACTCGCCGCCGCCATCGAGGCAACCGGCCGGGGTCAGGAACAGAGACCAGCAGTGGAGCACGCCGGTGTCCAGAGGGAACTGATCAATCGCGCGAAGTTTCCAGACGCCGTTGGCATTGGTTCCAGCTTTGCCGATGAAGACGGAGAGGGGCTTGTCAGGGCGGAACGTGCCGACGAAGGGGGCAAAGGCAGTCGAGATGGGCGCCGTGGCGGCGTCGTCGAAGGTGGTGCGGGCATCATCGGGAGCGCAGCCGAGGCCATAATTCTGGCCCGAGCCGCCGTTATTAGCGGAGAGAGTGGTCCTCGTGCCGTCCGGGGCGATGAGTTGGAAGACCAGGTCGGAATCGTAAGTATGGGTGGCAAACAGGCTGACGGTGGCCTTGGTAACAGCGGAAGGGAAGTTGGAGACGACCACTGGGGAATCCACCTGGCCCACGTCGGGGATGGGAAAGTCAGAGGAATTATCATAGCGCAAAGGAAGCGCGGGGACGCCCGTGGAGAGCTGGAAGCGGAAGGAAACCTGCCTGATCGACTGGTCGGAGGTCACGGTGAGGATGAAATTGACAGGAGCGCCACAGGGGAAAGTGGGGGCAGTGCTGACTTTGAAAGGCACGAGGTTGGTGGCCGCGGAGTTGGTGAGGATGGTGCCGTAAAGGGAGGAAAACTGGACGATGATGACACCGGGAGTGAAAGAAGCGAGGGTGGCCCGGACGCCCGTAGCGGCCACGAGGCCGAAGTTGGTGAGAACGACATTGAGGTTATTGCACTCATCGGGGTCGATGGAGCCGTTGCCGTTGCCGCCGGAGAGGTAATTGGTGACGTAGCCCAGGAGGGGCACCGTGCCGATGGGCGGCGCCAGGAGATTGACGATGTTCGTGCCGTTCGGACTGCCCCAACCGGTGCAGAGGTCGTAGCCGGGAAAGGCATAAAAGAGGTTGGTGTTGACGGCGTTAGTGTTATTGCCCGTGGTGATATCGTAGAAGGCGCTGCCATAGAGCGGGCCTTTTGCAATGGCGTAGAGGGCAGGGTTGAGAAAACCGACGGGCGGTTCCCCGTTCTCGAGGGCCTGCTCATTGATCAGCGCCGTGAAGGCTGCCCAGAGCGGTGAGGCGCAGCTCGTACCACCGAACGCCCCTCCCGCGCCATTGTCGGAGATGACGAAGATGTTATCGGCCGTCAGGGCTACGTCGGGGACATTGCGCATGATCGTCGAGCCGCCATTGGTGGACATATTGATGCCCTGCTGCCAGACAGGGATGGCGTAATTGGTGCTGATGCCGCCGCCACTGCCGAAGCCCTGGCCCCAGTTCCACACGGTTTCAGAGACATAGTCGCCTCCAGGACCGGTTGTACTCAAGGTCGTGCCGCCAACGAGCGTGATGTACGGGTCGTCGGTATATTGGAGCTGGCTGCCCGGGTAGAACGAGCAGTCGTCACCGGAGGCCTGAAAGAACGATTGGCCTTGAACTGCAAACTGCCTGTAGATTTGATCTGCAATCGGGTCGTCGCCAATGAGCCAGGAAGAACTGAGCTGGCTGGCCAAATTGTCATTGGCCATTTGATTGAGTATGTCGTCTGGGGCGCCAGGGAAGCCGTTGGGCGCTTCGTACACGATGATTTGCGAGAGTCCCGGCGCCATGGAGACGCACATCTCGATGTCGAGGCAGACCTCGCCATTATTGAAACCCGGGACGCCATTGAACCCGTCCAGCAACACATTTTGCAAGGGGACGCTCGGCAAGCCGGCCATGGATTCATAGGTGGCGATGTCACTGGCAAAGTAGCCATCCAACTGGAGGAGGCCGACAGTCTCGAAGGCGCCGGTGAGCGAGGTGCCCGGGATGTAGGCAGCCCGGAAGTCGTTGCCCAAGTAGGTGCCGTTAGGGCCTGAGCCGAGCCCCGGCGCCCAGGCGGGAGTTGCATTGGCGGGTCTTCGTCTGAATGCCGGCTTGGGAAGGGAGTAGTTGTTCAGTCCTTTGATGTGTAAAATGGGGATGGTGAGGTCGAGGGCAGGCTCGGTATCGGGGGCATAGAATGTGCGAGGCTCGGTCGGGTGCTGATAGACGTAGAAGGCCACATGGAAGGCCTTCTCGATGTCGGCAGCGGCGCCGGCCACATTCAGGATGACGCGATTCGGAGAGGTGGCGGTGACTGTGAGGCCATTGGCCTTGGCGAAATCAATCAGGGACTGATAGTCTTGCTGGCTGGGGCCGAAACGCTCGGTGAATTGCTGCGGGGTGAGGTAGCTGCGGTAATTGGGGCTGGCGGGGTCGTAGAGATCCTGCAGGAAGGCGGTGAGTTCGGCCTGGTTGCGCAAGGGCAGCCCGATGGCCAGGGTCAAGCGCTGGGAAGCCGGAAGGCGGTTGAGGGGCTGGAGGCGGGCAACGGCGGCGGGCACATGGCCTGGCACGACCTGTCTGTCGACGGCCAAGCTGTGAAGGGCGAACGGGCAGGCGCAGAGGAGAGCCAGGCAGGCGTGCCAGAGGGTGCGCAGTCCGAAGGGGGCAAGGGGCCGCAGCGGCGGACAGGGGGCACTTGCGGACGACACTGTAAATGGCTTCATAATCAAGTAGTCGAAAGCTAATGGCCAAGAGGCGAAGGACTGGTCAAGGTGTGGCGCCGGTGAGGCGGAAGAACATCTTGCCGGCGCCGATGGAGTTGGTGAAGGTGTATTGGCCGTTGACAATGGCCGGCGGCGGATTGGTCAGCGTGGTCCAGGCGACGGGCGGAGTCAAATTGGTGGCAAACTGGACGTTGTAGAATCCCAGGTTGGCGGGCCAGGTCAGGACCAGGCTGTTGGGGGAGGGCGTCTGCACCCCCACGACGAGCGGAGGCAGGACGACTGTCTTGACGCTGTTATCGTTGTTGGCCTTGAAGGGATCGGTCACGTCCGAGTAGCACGTGGCAAAGGTGGTGTAGGTCATTGAGGGCGCCGTGGGCCGGACCACGACCGACGCGGAGAGAAGGCTGTTGCTGCCAGGAATGCCCAGGTTGGCAAAGGTGATGATGTTGTTGAGGTTATCGAAGGTCCAACCCGGCGGTGAAGCGGAGACCAGGTTGGCGGCGGGGTCGAGATAGAGGATGACCACGAGACCCGGGGCGCTGGCGGGGCCGAGGTTGGTGACCGTGGCGGTGAGGGTGTAGGTGTTGCCGAGCGGGAGCGAGTTGGGGGCGCTGACCAGGCCCAAGGCGAGGTCGGCGGTCGGGGCGACCACATAAGCGCCGGCGGCAGCGGTGTCATCGGCCGGGTTGAGGTCGGACGTGCCGGTGCTGACGCTGGCGGAGTTAGTCGCGGTGCCGAGGAGGCCGGGCTGAACGGTGAGGACCAGGGCGGCCTGGGCGCCCTTGAGGAGCGTGCCGGCGTTCCAGGTCAAGGAGCCGGCGCCGTTGGTCGAGACCTGGCCCTGGGAAACACTGGAAGAGACATAGACGGCCCCGTCCGGCAGGATGTCGCTGACGACGGTGTTGCTGGCGACGCCAGGGCCGTAGTTGAGCAGGTTGACGGTGAAGGTGAGGTTGCTGGTAACGATGACGCTGTCCGCTGAGGCCGTCATGGCCAGGCCGAGGTCGGCGGCGGGCGGGATTGGGGTGGCGGTGGTGAGGTTCAGGAGCCAGCCGTTGGAGATGATGCCGAAGTTGCGCGGGGTGTCATCATAAACATAGAGGGACCAGAGGTTGTTGGGGTTGATGCCATTGAAGACGGCGAGGTTGGTGAGGTAAGGCGGGGGCGGGGCGGGCAAGGGGAACGGCGGTGGAGCCAGCGGATAAGCGGAGGGCCGGTAAGTGCCGGAGAGGATCTGCGCGCCCGGCGGCAGCGGGGCGGCCGCGCTGTCGTCAAAGGTGAGCGTGACCTTGGCGATGGTGTAGCTGCCGCCGCACTTGGACATGAGATAGGATTTCTGGCCGGTGGGCGAGACGAGCAGCACATTGATGTCAGAGGGCCAGGTATGGTTGAGGTTGGTCAAGGTGACCGTGGTCTTGGTGACGAGGTTGCCGACGAGGCTGACGTTGATGGTGGAGGGATAAGGCGAGGCGTTGGTGGGATAATCGTTGATGGTAATCGGCGCGGTGTTCGAGAAGGTTGTGGTGCTGGTGCCGAGGACGAAATTGAAGACCAGATTGTTGAGCGGCCGGGTGCCGTCGAAGAGCTGGAAGGTGGCGGCGATCTGTTGTCCATTGGTGCCCAGCGGGGTGAAGGTAAAGAGGCGGGAAACCGAGGGTCCTTTGACGGGCAGCGGGCCATAGGTCTGCGGCGGGCTGGGGTTGGAGACGCCGTTGGTGGGGAGCAAGGCGGCGATGAGGTTGGTGACATCAAACCCGGCCCCGTTGCGGAAGGCAAAGAGCATGGTGACGGTTTCGCCGGGCTGGATGAGGCGGGCGGCATTGGTTTCGAGGCAGGTCAAATCGATGGCCCAACCGTTGGAAAGCGACCCGGCGAACGGCGGGGTCTCGTCCAGGACGTAAAGCGACCAGTTGCCGTTGGGGCTGCTATCGACGAAAGCGGCGAAGTTCGTGCCATAAGGTGGGGCGGGAGCGCCAGGGAAGGCCGGCACGGGCGCGTAGGCCGCCGGGGCGTAAACGCCGTTGGTAATGGCGGCCTCGTGCGGCAGCGGGCTGGCGGCGTAGTCGTCGAAGGCGAGGGAGACTCCGGGCAGGGGGTTGGCGCCGCCGGCGTTGGCCATCAAGAGCGCGCCTGCGCCCGAAGGCCCGAGGAGCAACGCGGCGAGGTCCTGGGCAGCCGGGGCGGAGGCGTTGGGCACCCGGACGGCGACTTTTTCGACCTGGCTATAGAGGTTGCTGACCGTGATGACGGACGGGTAAGGGGAGCCGGTACCGGTGGCGGTGGCAAGGCTGACGGGGGTGGCGTTGGTGAAGGAGCGGGTGAAGGTCAGGGCGGCGCCGGCCGAGAGGACTTCGCTGCCGTCGGCCTCGAGGATGGTGAGGGTGGCGGCATTGGTGGCGGTGAGGACGGCAAAGCCCACGGGGCTGTTGGTGGTGGCCGGGTTGGAGAGGCTGACCAGGACGGTGTGGTCGCCGTCGACGCGGCTGTCATCGGTCACGGGGATGGCGAAGCTCTTGAGGATTTCGCCGTTGGTAAAGAGGAGGGTGCCGTTCGTGGGCGAGTAATTGACGCCTGGGACGCCGGCGTCGCTGTTGGTGCCGGAGACGGTGGCGAAGTCCACGGTGACCGAGCAGTTGGTATAGCCGGTGCGGAGGACGCCGATGACGGCCTGGCCGCCGTTTTCTTTGACCTCGTAGGCCGGGCTGGAGAAGCTCAGGCCGGCAATGTCATCGGTGATGATGACCGAGGCGGTGCTGGGGGTGAGCAAGCGGGCCCCGCCGAGGCTGGCGGCGTTGGTAGAGAGATAGACGCCGAAGGTGCGGTCGCCCTCGAGCAAGCGATTGTTGATGATGGGCACGGCAAAGGATTGGAAGGCAATGCCGTTGCTGAAGGTCAGCAGGCCGTTGGTGGGATAGTAATCGACATTGGCCAGGGCGGTGCCGTTGGCCGTGGCGAAGTTGACGGTGACCAGGCCGGTATTGGCGTTGGAGCGGGTGACGGAGATGGTTACGTTGGTGCCGTTCTTGAGGATGCCAAAGGTGGCGTTGGTGAAGCTCAGGCCGGTGTCGGCATCCAGGAGGTTGACCAGGGCCGAGGCATAGGGCCAGAGCACGGCGGGGGCCGACGGGTTGGCCAGGTTCACCCGGAAGGAGAGGCTGCCAGTCACGCGGGGGTCGCGGAGGAGCGGGATGCTCAGCGACTTGGCCGACTCGCCATCAACAAAGTTGAGCGTGCCGCTGCTGGCGCGGTAGTTGACGTTGGAGAGGGCGGTGCCGTCGGCGGTGGCGTATTGCACGGTGGTGAGGCCGTTGGTCACGACGCGCTCAACGATGAGAATGATGGCGGCGGCGGTTTCGTTGGTGACGGAGATGCCGTCGCGGAAGCCCACGCCCTGGTCGGCATCGAGGATGGTGACCGCGGCGGCGGTGGGCGCGAGAATAGTGGCGCCGCGGGAGGGATTGGAGAGCACGACCGAGAAGGAGACATTGCCCCGGACCACGTGGTCTTGGAGGATGGGGACGTAGATGGTCTTGCTCAGTTCGCCATCGGCGAAGGCCAGGACGCCATTAGTCGAGGCGTAATTGACATCCGGCACGGCGGCGCCGGCGTTGGTCCCGGAGAAGGTGGCGAAGTTGACCGTGACCGGCCCGGTATGGCCATTGGTGCGGAGGATAGTGAGGGCGACGACGCCGTCGGCTTCGCCGACGACGTAATTGGTTTGGGCGAAGGCGAACTGGCCGGGGCTGGCGTTGGTGCTGAGGATGGTGAGGAAAGCCGTCGAGGGATTGAACAACAGGGTGTTGGAGGCGTTGGTCATTTGGAGGACCACGGTGGTGTCATTGAGCATCAGCGGGTCATTGAGGATGGGGACGGAGACCGTGACCTTGGACTGGCCGGTGAGGAAAGCGACGGTGTTGGAAACGGCCTGGTAGTCGCGGCCGAGGATGGCGGTGCCGTTGGTGATGGTGAAGAAATCGACGGTGGCAGGGAAGCGGGTGCTGCCCTGGCGGACCAGGGTGACCCCAGCCAGGCCGGTGGGGATATCCTGCTTCACGGTGTAGTTGGTCGAGGTGAAGCTGACGGCGCTGTCATCGTTCAGGACCAGGAGGGTAGCGACGTACTGGTCGCCGAGCACGGCCCCGCCCTGGGGATGGCTGAGGGAAAGATTGACCGTAAGGTCCGGCGTGATCTGAAGGTCCTCCATGACCGGGACAAGAACGGACTGGAAGGTCTCGCCGCTGGGGAAGGTGAGGGTGGAAAGGACGTTGGAGTAGTTGACGCCGTTGGTGGCCGTGCCGTCGGCGGTGGCAAAGTCAATCGAGACGGCCCCCGCGGTGCCGCCGGTGCGGCGGACGGTGATGAGGGCGTTGGTGGAGTTCTCGTCGGCCTGGAAGGCGGGGCTGGTAAAGGTCAGGGCGCCCGAGCCGACCATAGCGCCGCCAAAGACGCGGGCGATGTGGGAGCGCGGCTGGTGGTCGAAGGTGCTGAAGCCGCCGCCGAGAACGAACATGCCGCTGGGTTGGAGGGCGACGGTGTTGATGAAACTGTCGGCGCCGTAGCCGAAGTTAATGGTGGGGTCAACGTTGCCATCGGGCAGCAGGCGAGTGATGTGGCCGCGGCTGACGCCGTTGGCATGGGTGAACGCGCCCACGAGGACGATACGGTTGTCGGGCTGGATCAGGATAGCATCGACCGTGTCATCGGCGCCGGGGCCGATATTGGCAGTAAAGCTGGAGTCGAGGGCGCCATCGGGACTGAGGCGGGCGATGTGGTTGAGAGGCTGGCCATCGAAACTGGTGAAGGAGCCGCCGACCAGGATGCTCCCGTCGGACTGGAGGGCGAGGGCGCGGACGGCGTTGGTGACGCCGAGGCCGGGGTTGAAGGTCAGGTCGAGCGAGCTATCGGGGTTCAAGCGGGCGAGGCCGTTGCGGCTGACGCCATTGACGGCGGTGAAATCGCCGCCGATGAGGATCTGGCCGGCGTGGGGCACGTTCGTAGGATAAACCGCCAAGCCATAGACGGTGCTGCCTGGGTTGAGCAGCGGGGTAAAGTTCGAGTCGAGGGAGCCGTCATCATTGAGACGGGCGAAGCTGGAGAGGGAAACCCCGTTCAAGTGAGTGAACCTGCCGCCGACGAGCAGGGAACGATTCGTGCCCCCCGGCGGGAAGGTTTCTGCCAGAGCGAACACATTGCCGTCCGCGCCGGAACTGGGGCTGAAGGAGCTATCGATCGAGCCATCACTGAGGAGGCGGGCGATATGGTTGCGACCGACGCCGTTGAGCAGGGTGAAAGCGCCGCCGACCACGATGCGGCCATCGGTTTGGAGCAGCAACTGGTTAATGACCCCGTTAGCGCCGGTCATGAGGTTGAGGAAAGTGGGGTCGAGGCTGGAATCGGGATTGAGGCGGGCGATGTGCCCCCGGCCGGCGCCGTTGACGGAAGTGAAGGCGCCGGCGGCGAGGATTTGGCCGTCGGTCTGAAAGGCGACGGAGAGGACATCCCCATTAAAGCCGGGAACGGAAGGGAAGTTCGGGTCAGGCAAACCGGGCGGTTGGTTGATGGCCTCGGCATCCAGGATATTGACCTGGGCCGTGGTCGGGTAACCGAACCCGGCCTCCGGCGGGCTCAGGTTCGACAGGCTCACGGTGAAGAAGAAGTTGGCGGGATCGACGTAGCCGTCGTCATAGACGGGCACGGTGAAACTGGCGCTGATTTGGCCGGGGGCGAAGGTGAGCGTGCCGTTGGTGGCGCCGAAATTCCGATAGCTCTCCGGGCCGGTCGAGACGGCGGTGCCATCGGCGGTGGCGAAGTTGACGGTGAGTGTTTGGGCGGCGCCGCCGGTGCGGATGGCAGTGATGGTGGCGTAGCCGCCGTTTTCGTTGACGAAGTAAGTGGGGGCGCTGAAGGCGAGGTGGCCGTAATGATCGTCATCGACAATGGTAACGGTGGCGCTGACGCGGGAGCCGCCGAGCATGGTGGGGGCATTGGTGCCGTAGGCGACGGGGTTGGAGAGGCGGACCTGGAAGGTGGTGTTGGGACCGACCAGGTTGTCGTGGATCAAGGGAACCACGACATAGCGGTTGGAGGAGTCGCCGCTGTCCCAGAAAAGGTTGGTCGAGACGCTGACATAATTGGTGCCGGGCTGGGCGGTGGCGGTGTTGGTGGTGGCGCAGATGACGGAGATGGCGCCCCTGGTGCCGCCGCTGCGATTGACGGTCAGGACCACGGCCCCGGCGCTTTCATTGGTGGTGTAACTGCTCTGACTGAAGTTCACGTAGCCGATGGGGTAGTCGTCATCGATTATGTAAAGGCTCGCGTTGGTCAGGCCGAAGGTACCGATGCTGAGCAAGGAGAGGTTCAAGCCGACGATGCGGTCCTGGGGCTGGATATCGGTATTATTGATGATGGGCACGGCAAAGCTGGCGTTGGTCACGCCGGCGGGGAAAAGCAAGGTTCCGTTGGTGGGCCAATAATCCTGGCCGACGGCGGCGTTGCCGGTGGCGGTGGTAGCGTATTTCAGCGAAACGTTCCCATAAGCGCCGTTGGTGCGGATGACATTGATCAAGGCGCTGCCGGCGTTTTCGTTGACGGTGAAGACTGGGGCGGCGAAGCCGAAGACGCCTGGATTGTGGTTATCATCCACAATCGTGAAGGGGGCGACCGACGGGCCGAGGGCGCCACTGATGGGGAGGGTCTGGCCGCCGAGATAGAATTGGTCGGCGCAGGAGGGGTTGCTGAGGCGGATGGAGGCCGAGCGGTCACCTGGGGTGTTGTTCCTGATGACGCTGATGACCACCCGGTTTGGGGTATAGGCGAAGAAGGTGGACCCGTAAATGTCGGTCGGGCTGGCGCTGAAGCCGAAGAGACCATCGCTGAAGCAGCGGGTAAGAGCTGCCGGCGGACTGGCGGGCAAATAGTCGTAGAGGCGCCAGGCCGTGAGATAGGTGGGGACCGAGCCGCTGTAGGAGTAATCAACGCCGCTTTGGGCGACGCCGGAAGGGACGCTGAGGTTGGCGGAAAGATAGCCCAAGGTGCCATTGGTCCGGGTGAGGGAGATGGTGGCGGAGGCAGCGCTTTTGACGACGCTGTAACTGGGGTAAGTGAGCGAGAGATTGCCCGGCCCCGGCGTGGCGCCGCCGATCAGACGGGCGAAATTGGAGCGGTTGCGCAGGCCGGCACGCGTCTTAGGTTCAGCATAAAGGTTCTGGTTGTAAGGGCCGAAGAAATCATTGGGATCAATGCGGATGGCGGCGTTGGCCTGGCCGCCGCCCACTTGCTGGAAGCTGCCGCCGATCAGGACCTTGCCATCGCTCTGAACGCCGGCGGCATAGACGGCGCCGGCCGGGTCAATGAACCGCCGCCGGTGCAGGCCGGCAAACTGGTTGTAGGCCGTATCGAGAAACGTCGTATCAACGGTCCCGTCGGGGAACAACCGTGTGATGCCCAGGCGATGCGTGCCGTTAAAGGAAGTGAACCCGCCGGCGGCGTAGATCGTGCCATCGCCCTGCGGCAGGATGGTAAACACTGTGGCGTCGGCGCCGGTGCCGGCCTCGAAGGTGGCGTCCAGTGAGCCGCCGGTGGTGAAACGGGCGATGCGGGAACAAGAGAGGCCGGCCACGGTGAGGAAATCGCCCCCCGCCAGCAACCGGCCGCGGGCATCGATGCTCAGCGCATGGACGGTGCCGTCGACCCCTACGCCCAGGGTATTGGCGTAGGCGAGGTCCAGCGAGCCGTTGGCGTTAAGGCGGGCCAGGTTGTTCAACCCGCGCCCCCCCACGGCGGCAAAGTCCCCGCCGATATAGATTTTGCCGTTGTAAAGGGCCAAGGCGTTGATGGTGTTGCCGGTGATCGTGGGGGCAACAAACGAAGTGTCGAGTGTGCCGTTGGGGTTCAGGAGCGCGACGTGGCTGCAACTGGCACCGTTATAGAACGTGAAGTCGCCGGCGATGAGGAACTCGCCATTGGGCATGACGAGCACGGCACGCACGGGCGCATCGGCGCCGAGGCCGGGATTAAAATCGGCCGTGTCGAGCGAGCCGTCGCTATTGAGCAAGGCGACTCCCTGACTCTGCTGGCCACTGAAGGCGACGAAGCCGCCGCCGATGAGGATTTTGCCGTTGGGGGCAGCGGCGACGCTGCTGATGAAGGCATCCGCGCCGTCCAGGGGCGGCGCCAGGTAAAGGTGGTCGAGGGAGCCGTCCGCGTTCACGCGGGCGATGCGATTGCGCGCATAGCTGTTAAAAGAATGGAAATCGCCGACGATGATAGCCTGATCCAAGACATTGGTGACCACGACGGTATTGGTGCCGACCATATTAGTCACCACATAGGAGTTGGGGAAGACAACCATGCCCATGACCTGGCCATCGGCGCCCGGTTGATCCATATCGTCCGGGTCGGAGAAAGGCACAAAGGGGAGGGCCATGTCGTAACTATGATCAGGGTTGTGCAGTTCATCGACCGAGCCAGCCGGCGGGTTTTGGTCATTGTAAAGGATGGTGACAAAGCATTCATCGGCGGCGCCGACCGGGACAATGCCGCCGCCGCTCTCGGCGTCCCTCCAGATGCAGACCTTGAAGTTCCGGGCGAATTTAGTGAGGCCGTCGTTGGTGATCGTGAAGGAGATGGTCTTCCAGCCATCGTTTGCGCCGAAACTGATGTCGCCATTGGCCAGCACGAAATCGGAGTTGGTGCCGTGGATGCTGGCTTCGTCAGGCGGCGTGGGAGTGGCATAATCGCAACCCGGTTCCAGCGGGAAGAAGTTGTCCCAGCCTTCAGGATTTATGTCATCCAAGTACATGCTGTTGACGCGATAGTGAAGGGTGGCCCCCTCCGGGGGGGCCGACTGATAGAAGGTGCGATAAACCGTAAGCAGAACCGTGGTGTAATAGGTATTGATGTCTGTCGGATAACGATAGTGGACCTTTGAGAAGTTATAAACGTCCCGATTGGTCGTGCCGTCCATGACCAGGTCATAATTCAGGACCCGGACGGTAGCATTCGACCAGGTCAGATCGAGCCGCGGCGGCGATACTTCCAGCGATTCGGCCGGGTCAAGCCTGGCGTTGGACAAGACGACCGAGAAATCGAGGCCGGGCTTGGGAGGGAACATAAAATCATCTCCAAAGCGGCCCATCAGGATTGGGACAGTGATCTCCTTGCTCATTTCGAAATCGTCAAAGGCCAGGGTGCCGGAGACGGGCATGTAGTCAAAATCGGCCATGGCCGTCCCGTCCACCGTGGCGTAATCGACCAGGGCGCGTCCGGAGGCGCCGGCCAGGCGAGTGACGCTGACGACCAGGCCGGTGGGGAAATACGTGTAGTAGGTCTTATAATCGCTATTCCAGTCCGGGTAGTCCTCATAGGGGGTGCAGTAGTACATGGGGATCGGGCCGGTGGCGTTCTGCCAGTCGAATTGCTCGCTGGCGAAGCGAAAGACGCCGGAAGAGTGATAGGCCCAGTTGAGCGCCGGGAATCCGTTGGGGGCAGAGACGAGGCTGCCGCCGAAGATGGATCCGCCGCCGCTCGAGTTGACGGTGGTGGCGCCTTTGCTGTCGAGTGCGACATAGTAGGTTGTATTGGAGACGGCATTGAAGCGGAGGCCGCTGGGCCCGCCGAATGGCAGATCGGATATGCCGCCCCTGCTCATGTACTGCTCTTTCTGGAGCAGGTAGGGAGAGAGGTCGTCATTGGCCGCAACCTGCGTGAGATGGTTGATGTCGGGACCTGAATAAACCGCCAGGATCGTATCGAGCGGGCCGGCATAGACGTTGGTGACCATCACATAGACGTTGGTATAGGTGTTGGTGCCGATAGTGATGTTAGTCAGGACAAAGCTGGTATTAGTGGCCAGGCAGTGGCTCCCGAAGGTGTCCATCGAGACCTCGCCATCGGCCGGGGCGGTCCACTTGTACCAGATACTGTAGGTGGGCACGAAGCCGCTGTGGTTGGGTTCGCCGGTTTCGCCGGTGGCGTTGGTATTGCAACCGCCAATGGTGCCCCAGGCGCCGGTAATGACGGTGGGGTTGGCAAAGTTATCGTTGGTGGCTGACTGCGCCCAGCCGGAGCCAGCAAACAGTCCGATCACAGCAAGCCAGCCAGGCAGCGCCAGCCGGCGCCAAGCCAAGCCGCACATATTCAATTCGAATCTACGCATAACAATAGCCTTCACACGGTTAAACTGACCAGACTGCACTGCCCCCGCCGCGGGTCTTGCGCCCGCCTCGAACCGGGAGGGCGCCGGCCGAAGCCGGAAATCTCACACGCCGTTCGAAACGGCGACAGCCCGCCGCGTGAGGGCACGCGGCCTACGACGGACGAACGCCCGGTTCTGCAGGCCGGGTCTCCTGCCCCGCCGCTCGGCGTCATAAATATTCGAGCTAAGAGCCTATCTTGCATCGGCCCCCGGTATTTTCAGCGCGCGAGGTCCAAATAGACCTGTCCACTTTGCTGGGGACCCACCAAAAAGTAGCCGTAACCGTTGGTCGCTGGTTCGGAGAGCACGCCCTGGAAGGTCAGGGTCCGGTTGAGCTCGGGCGACCAGGTGCTGCCGCTGAACAGGCCGGAGGAGGTGGTAAAGCTCAGGCTCAACCTGCTGCCAGCGGGCCGGACCACCCGGCGGCGGGCATCCAGGCCGAAGGTGTTCGTGTGGGAATCGGTCAGGCCGCCGGCGCGCAAGACCAGTTCGCCCCCGGTCAGGCCGGCCAGGGCGCCGGCTGGGGTGTAGAGCCAACCGAGGGCGGTGAGGTCGTTGGTGAAACCGGCGGGGTAGTTCTTGGTGCGGGCGTCGGCGGACTTGAGCCAGAGCAACTGGCCGTCGAGGGCGGTCGCATTGGTGAAGTCGAGCCAACTGAGGAGGCAACCGCTGCCGCCATAAAGCGAGACGTAGAGCGGCCAGTAGCCGTTGGTCGAGAGCGTGGCGCTCTGGCTGACTTTGGTCCCGTCGGCCAGGGCGCCGCTGAACTGGACATTGCCGGCGGCACCGACCTTGAGAGTGCCACAGCCGTCACCGGCGGGCCAACTGCCGAGGCCGGCGCCGGCGTGGGGAATCACAAGGGTGTAAGCGCGGGCCGGGGCCGGGGCCGAGCGATAGGCCTGGAGTGCGGCCGACCAGTTGGCGCCGGCGGCAACCGTGCCGAGCATCTGGCCTCCGCCGGACAGGTCCAGACGCAGGGTAAGGGTGAGGGGAGCCAGGCGCGAGCCACGGTTAATGTTAGCGGCTGCCAGGCTGGAGACGGGGCTGAAAGCGCCGGAGGTGGAATAGGACCGTCCGCCGAGGATGAGTTTGGCGCTGTAGGCGCCGCCGCGGGTGACCTTGGCGCTGAAATAGCCCGAACTGGCTGCCGCCGCGCCGTTGGTGTCCGAGAACAGACCGTTATAAGTGCCCAGGGCCGGGGCAAAGGCGTTGGCCGAGGGTTTCTGCGCCGAGAGCGTGAGCGGCGGCGGGGTCAGGGCGAGGGTCGTGCCGGGCCTGGGTGGGTTGGTCGGCAGGACGTGGAGGGCCGCGCCGGCGCTGGTGACCGAGCCAAAGGGGTTGGAAATCATCACCAGGTACTGCCCGGCGTCGACCGCCTGGACGTTGGCTTTGGCATAGCCGCTGGCGGTCGCCCCGGCAATAGGCGTGCCATTGAACGACCATTGATAGCTCAGCGGCGGATCGCCGAGCGCACGCACGGAGAAGGCGGCGGTGTCGCCGGGCGCGAGCGTCAGGTCTTGCGGCTGCCCACTGATGGCCGGCGGCAGGTTGACTGTCAGCGGGGCATCGGCGCTGATGACATCGCCGACGAAGCTGCTGACGACCACGGAGTAAGCCCCCGCCGAGGCAGGCTGCACGTCGTCGATGGTGCAGGCGCTGGCGGTGGCGCCGGGGATAGGGGTGCCGTTGTGGCGCCACTGATAGCTCAACGGGGCGGCGCTGGAGGCCAGGACGCTGAAGGTGGCGGAGCCGCCTTGAAGGACGGTTTGGCCCTGCGGCGGCACGGTGATGGCGGCCAGCAGCGGCACATCATTGGTGGGGGCCGGCGGCGGGGAGATAGGCCAGATGGGCACCGGGTTCAGGCAATTGACCACGGGCGGGGTGTTGGTGGTGTTGGAAACCAGGTCGCAGCTCGCGACCAGGGCGGCATTGAGCCGATAGGTCGTGCCATCGGGATACGTGCGATTGGTGGAGGAGAAGTAGCCGTAGTTGTAATTGCTGACCCAGCAGAAGCGGCCGCCGTTGCGGCCGTTGAGCTTTTCGGCGATCGGGATGCCGTTGGCGACGGCCTGGGCGTAATAGACCATGATGTTGGGGGAGATTTCGATGCCGGTGAAATCGCCCAGCGGGTTGGTGTTGGTGGCCGTGAAGCCCTGGAACTCGAGGTAATCGACGTAGAGGGCGCTGTGGGGGCCGCCGCCGGTGAAGGCGAAGAGGCTGTCGGGCGAACCAACCAGGACCAGACGGCCCAGAGCGGCGTTATTGAGGAAGCCCTCGCTGGAACAGCCGAGGTCGGCGGCGGACCAGAGGATGGGGACCTTGGTGTTGAAAGTGGCGGTATTGGTGATGCTGGTGCCCAGGAGATCGCCGGCGGCGGGTTTGACGAGCAGACTGAGGCCGCCGTTACCGACGCGCCAGACATTGTTGGTGATCACCTGCATGGTCAGGAGATTGGTGGGGTCAACGACGGCGAGATTGGCGATGCCGTCGGTCAAGGCATTGGTGACGCACAGGCCGAGGTTGCCCCCGGCCACGAAAAGGGTATTGCTCACCAGCAGGTAGCCGCTGTTGAGCGCGAGGCTGCCATTGGCGGCCAGCAGGAGGCCATTGGTGAGGATGGCGTTCCGGGCCTGTTGGAGCTGGATGTCGCCGATGGCCGCGGAGAAAACGCCGCTGTCTTCGAAGTCCGCGGCCCAAATCAAGCTGCCGTTGTTGGTAACAGTGCCGCGGTTGACAAAGGCAAGGTAAGGCTCATTGTAATTGGAGTTATAGAAAGGCGAGGAGCGTGATCCCCCGAAGAAGACGGAATTATAAGTCTGGATGGCGCCGTAGTTGGTCAGGTACTGGAGACGCGGGGTAGCGTTGGGCCAAAGGATGGAGCTGGAGTCAAGGAAGAGGGCGCCGGTGGCGGTGGGTGAGCCGAGATCGTTGGTGGCAATGGTGAGCCGGCTGGTCTCGAGCCGGAGGTTGCGGGTGACATGGAAGACGTCATGGATGACCAGGTTGTCAGGGCCGCCGAGGGTATTGGTGCTGCACAGGGCGAGGGATTGCACGCGCGTGGGGACGAAGGGCGCCAGGTGGGCATCGGCGAACATGACATCATAGACGTTGGTGATGAAGTTGGCATCCACGTTGGTGATGCAGGTGCTCCAGAGGTCGACGTAGCCCTCGGGCTGCTCGACCGAGGGCTTGAGCAGGTTCGTGATGTCGAGCCAGCCGTTGGTGCTGCGGAGGTTGATGTCGGCAAAAGGAGCCGCAATCCGCGCCTGACTGCTGCCGAGGAACTGGTTGGTAGCGGCCAGCGACAGGTAGTTAAGGCTCTTGATTTTGGCCAGCGAGAGGTCCATCGCTTGCTCGGCGCTGATTTCAATGCGGCCGGGGATGTTGGTGACGTCCTGACCGGCAACATCGGAGAGAATGACCGAGATCGGGGGCAGGAGCGCCTCGTAAGCCGTCCAGAGATTGGTGCTGGACGCGAACGGGAAGGTGAAGGGGGGAATGCTGACGGGGCCAACGGGCGGGCCGAGAAAGCCCTGGGGCTGCGTGTCCTCGAAAATCAGGTAGTTGTCGGGGATGAAGGTGGGGCGGGTAATGCCGACCCCGGCGAAGCCGTCGAGGGCCAGGAAGGGAACGGTAATAAAATTGGGAAATTCATCAAAGATGTAGAAGTAAAGGAGCTGGGTGGCGGCGTCGTCATTGGTGACGACCAGGGACCATTCGAGGCCGATCTCGCTCAGCGGGGTGAAGTAAACTTTTGGCGCAAAGGCGGCGTTGGTGTTGTTGAGGAAAAGGGCGCGCACCAGGCGGTTGGACGGGCCGAGGTAGATATCGTCAAGGTAAGACAAGCCGTCGGGGGCGAGCACCAATTCCTGCACGAACATATTGTAATCGCGGGTGGTCACGACATGAGGCGGCGTCCTGGGCGGGGGTTGGATGAACTCGAAATAGGGGTTGAAGAGATCGGTGCCCATGCCCCAGTAGCCGTCAAAGATGCCGCCGTTGAGAAAGATGCCGGTGAGCAGGCTGATGCCGTTGACCGAGTTGTAGATGCTGGTGCCGGAATTGGTCATCATGAGGGCGCCGCGGCTCAGGTCAACATTTTGGCCCTGGAGACTGCAGAGGCCGTCGTAGCCGACGGAGATCGAGCCCGGGTTGAAGACATTGGTGGCCTGGACCACCATTTGGGGCAGGCCGCCCCAAAACAGGGCGTTGGCGCCGACCAGGACAAGGTTGGTATCACTGCCGACATGGATGGTGCCGGGGTTGAAAAAGTTGGCCGCCATGTGTGGCTGGCCGGCCTGGGCCGGAACGGTGAGGAAGTTGATGCCGGGGTCCACGGACATGTAGCCGCGGTTGGTGAAATTAAGGGTGTCAACGGGCTGGAAGAGGACCGAGTTGACGGTGAGCGTCATGACGTCTATGACCAGGTTCGTGAAGGTGACCGAGAAATAGTTGTTGTTCACGAAGTTGAGGGCATCGACTTGCGGGGGAATTTCAGGCGGGGCAATGACCACGCTGTCATTCACGTAGAACGTGGCTGGCTGTCCGCGCGCAACGGCGGCGGCCACCAGCGCCAGCAGGCTCAGGAGAAAGCATCGTTTCATAGGATTACATCAGTTTTAGAAGGACCGGCCCTCGCCTGGCTCGGGCTAAGGATTGATCGTCACGGAATAAGGCATATCGATGAATCGCTGGCCGGCATCGCTCATGCGAATGGTGAAACCATAGGTGCCGCGGGCGGCAGGCGTCCCGGAGAGCAGGCCGTTGGGCAGGATGAAGTCGGGCGGGGCCGGTTGGTCGAAGCCGGGCGGGAGGACCGAACCCGGCGCCAGGGCGAAGGTGTAAGGGGCCTGGCCGCCGGCGCCCGAGAAGGTGTTGGTATAGACCACGCCGGAGGCGGCATTGGTGTAAATGAACACGTATGGGTCGGCGACCAAACCAGCCGGCAGGACGGCAGGGAAGCCCTGGAGCACCACTTGGTTTTCGAAGTTGGTGATGCTGGTTCCCACCGGGTAAATGATGGGAAAGTTGGTGGTGCCGTCGAACGACCCCCAGATGAAATCCAGGGTGGCAGTCGCCTCATCCACCGTGATGGGACCGAAGTTGTAATAGAAGGGGCCGACTTTATTGAAGGTAAAGGAAAGGGCCGTAAAGCCCGTGCCCGGCAGCGCCACGGTGCCGGGGCCGTAAGTCACCACCCCGGGGGTCGTGGCAATGCCATTCGTATCCCAATTCGGCACGGTTAGCGCAGTGGCAAAGTTGATCGGCATCGGTGGGGCCGTTGGGGGGCTCACCAGGTCGGCCGCGGAATACACGATGTCGGGGGCGGTCACGACCCGCGTGATGGTCTGGCGGTAAGTCGTATTGTTGGTAACGACGTAGGCGGTGAAGGTGTTGGTAATCGGGTACCAGAAGCGGTTGAGGAGCGAATCGTAATCCCGGCGCACAAATTGCATGGTATCGATCCCCTGGCGGGCGGCCAGGTTGGTCGCCTGGCAGAGGATGGGCAAAGCGAGGAAGACGTGGTTAGTCGAGTAAGTAATGAGGTTTTGGGTAAAGAGTTGCATGTTGGTGCCGCCCGTCACGTTGGTGTTCTGGACGATGTTGGTGAGGGTCAGAACATTGGTGGCGGAGGACAGGAGGTTGGTATAGGCGTTGGTCTGGGTCAGCAGGTTGGCCAGGAGCAGCATATCGCAGGCATTGGTCGGCAGGAGGAAGAACTCGCCCCCGACCTCGTTGGTGACGAAGTTCTGGGTGGTGACGTTGGTCGTCATGGTCAGCAGGCCGTAAGGGGCATAGGGGGTGTTGCTGGGGGCGACGCTGATGGTCTGGAGGGTGGCGAACTGATGGTTGGTGTAAGAGGAAGTATCGCCCAGCAGGAAATTGGTCCAGGCGCCGTTGCGGAACTGGACGACCTCGAGGTTGCCATAGTAATGGCGATAGCGCAGTTGAACAGTGAGGGTGTAATTCGTGGTATAGACCAGGTGCGGCACGGTGCCGTAAGGTTCGTAGGGGTAATTGGTGTAATAGGGGACCGCCACGGCATTGGTGACATACGCGTAATAGTTGGTGGCGGTGGCCGAAAAGAGGAGGTCCGGGTAGAGGGCGGTCAGGGCGGCATCGCTGTTGGTCAGGGCCAACTCGGCGAAGGCGGCCAGGTTTGAGGTGTAGAGCAACTGGCTCGTATTGTTGGTCACATAGGTCAGCGTCCCGTTCCCGGCGTTCTCGATATTGATATTGTTGGTCCGCAGGAGGTAGCGCAAGCCGCCGGCATCATCGCGGGTCAAGCCCAAATGGTAGTAGCCGAACCACGATTCGGTGGCGACAAAGATCTTGGGCGAGGCAATTGGGCTGGAGGCGAACGAAAACGCATCGACGGGCGTCGGCACGGTGATGGCTTCATCCGGCGTGGGGCACATTTCGTCGATCCAGTAGGTGTACAGGATGCCATTGACGTAGGTGGAAGGGAGGAAGGTGACCGGGTCGAAATTGCGCTTGATGACCCCGTAAATAAAGACCGGGCAACTGGGTGCGGGCACCCGGTTGCGCAAGGTCCAGGTGAAAGCCTCGGGGTCGGTCAGGCAGAGTTCGTTAAGCATCATTTCCAGGGCGCAGGATTTGAGGTCGAAGAGGTGGAGGGCGGAAGCGGTGTAGTTCAATTGCGAGGCCTCGAGCGGGAACTCCTCGAGCTCGGCGCTCCAGGAAGAGACATTGGTGCTGAGGGTGGCATTGAGGAGTTGCATGGCGCCATCAATCGCCTGGACGCCATTGGTGCTGAAATAGTCCAGGAACGTTTGATCGAAGGTGTAATAAAGGGTCGGGACATTCCAGCGGAACTCCTCGCCCAGGTTATGCGGCGCGTCAAAAGGGAAAATATAACCCAACTGGGTGATGTGATACGGCTCTCTGGGCCCCCAGAAAGAAAAGGCCGCGGCGGATTGGACCGCCGCCACCAGGCAGGTGGCCGCCCAGAGGTTCTTGAAGGTTCGCAACATAGTAATTTCCTTAGCGCACAGTTTCGCTGATCGAGGGTGACCGTCACTGGCTGGTGGGCGCCGCGCCCAAATAGACCTCACCGCTCTGCGCGGGGCCCAGGAACAGGCCGGCGCCATTGGCGCCCTTTTCATAGACCACGCCCTGGAAGGAGAAGGTCCGGCGGCTGGCCGGATCGCGGGCACTGCCCTGGAAGAGGCCGGAGGAGGTGGAGAAGGTCAGTTTCAGGCCGCTGCCGGGAGTGACGGTGGCACGATTAAGCCGGTCCAGGCTGAAGGAATTGGTGAAGGGGTTTTGCAGGCCGCCGCCGCTGAAGATCAAGGCGCCGTTGGTGAGGTTGAGGAGGCGGGCACTGCCCGGCGGAGTGAAGGCGGAGCCGATCGCCCGGACGTCATTGGTGAGGCCGGCGGGGTAATATCGGGTGGTCAGGCCGGCGGGCTTGATCCAGATGAATTGCCCGTTGAGGTCGCTGGCCGGCAGGTTGGTGAATTGCATCCAACTGACCACCGTGCCGCCGCCGCTGTAAAGGGAGCCATAGAGCGGCCAAAGACCTTCTTTGGACAAGGAACTGGCCTGACTGACCTTGGTGCCGTCCGCCAGCGTGGCGCTCCACCGGAGGCTGCCGCTCGCAGCGAGCGTCACGGTCCCATGGCCGTAACCGGCCCATGACGTGATCCAGAAACCGCCCGGAGTGTCCCCCGCACCGAGCGTCGCGGTCCCATAGCCGTAACCGGCCGGGCCGGAGTTGGCCGGGGGAATGGCCATGGTATAAGAACCACGCTGGGGCGCCGGGTTGGTCTTCTGGCTGAAGACAAGCCGATCGGCCTCCAACTGGGCCACATACGACTGGCGGTCCATGATCACGCCCTGAAGCCGATCGCTGCCGGTGAGGTCCAACCGCAGCCGCGCGGTGAGGGCCAGGCCCGAATGGAGGCGAATGCTGTTCGTCGCCAAACCGTTCGTAGGGCAGAATTTGCCAGAGATGGAATAACCGAGACCGGCAAGCAGGAGTTTGCCGCTATAGGCGCCCTTGGCGGTGGTCTTGGCCGTGAAAAAACCGGACGAGGCCACGGCGACGTTGGTGTGGTAGATCAGACCGGAATAAGAGCCCTGGGCCCGAGCGATGGCGTTGGACGGGGCCGACCCCGACAAGAGCAACAGTGGCGGCAGGGGGTCGAGCCTGGCGGTCTGGTCCGCCACCGAAGGGTTCGAGCCGGGTGCCGCCACAGGCGTCAAGGCATTGGCCGAAGGTGGAAGAACCACCGGGAATGGGTCTGAGCCTGGCGGCCCAAAAACGCTCGAAATCGATGGGGAGGCCACAAATCCAACCGGGGCGAAACGCTGGGCATAGAGGTCGAAGCCGCTCGTGACGCCGGCAAAACTGGTCCAGAGGGCAAGGAATCGCTCCGCGTTGTCCGACACAACGGCGGGGTGCATTTGCCTGCTGACGGTGGTGGTATTGACCCGGAATTCGGCGCCGGACGGGGAGCCGTCTTGCTTGAGGAATTGGCCGTAAACTCCCTCCCAAGAGCCGTCCTGGCCCAGGCTGGTCCAGACCACCAGGAAGGTGCCGCCGAGGGAAGCGACCTGGGGAGCGAATTGGTCCCCATAGGTGTAAGTGTTCACCAATCGCACATTCCCCCCCGCCCCGTCCTTGGAGAAGGTGCGCGCATAGACATCCCAACTGTTGCTCGAGAGGTCGAGGCTCTTCTCGGCCCAGGCTACAAGAAAGTCCCCGTCCGGGCCGGCGGCGACGGCAGGGGAGGCGCAGGGATTGAGGTTCGTGTTGACCAGGAATTCGTTGCCCACCGCCGCGCCATGGCTGTCGAAGATGCGGGCCAAGACGTCGACGCTGGGACGGCCGTCGGTGGGATAAACAAAGTTGGCGTCCAGGCTCTGCGGCGCGGCCCGCGTCTGCTGCTCGGAGACCCAAACAATGACAAATCCGCCGGTGCTCAAGGCCGCAATGGCGGGCGACCTTTGGTTGTAGGGTGTGAACTGATTCACGAGAAACTCGGAACGGACTTTGCCGCCGGCGGAGGTGAGGACCTGGCCATAGACATCCTGGAGGCTCTCCGGGCCTTGCTGATTGAAACTGCCCCAGACGATGACCACATTGCCGTTGGTGAGGGTGGCCAGGGCGGGCTGGCGTTTGAAGTTCCCAGCGAAGGTGTTCACCAGGACGTCACCGGTCAGCCAGGTGTTGGTCGGGGAAAGGAAACGGGCATAGATGTTCTGCCGACTGGGCGCGCCGCCTTGCCAGGTGAAGACGGCTCCGCCGCCAGGGAGCAGGGCGACCTGGGGCAAGGCTTGATCCCCGCCGACGATCTGGTTTACCCGGAAGGGGCGGCCCACCGAACCGAAATTGCTGTCGAGCGCGCTGGCGCCGATGCCCGAGCCGTAACCATCAATGGCATTGTCTTCCCAGACCAGGAAACCGCCCACCGCGGAGAGGGCTGCCTTGGGATGGACCTGATCCCCGGCCTGGGCGCCTGCAACGGCGTATTCCGGACCGTTGGCAGTGAAGGTGAAGGTGAAATCAGCCCATGCCAGGCTGGGCAGAGCCAGGGCCAAGGCCCAGCCGATCACCGTTTTGGGGACGCACAGCGACAATGACATATACGAGTACTTCATTTTAGCAAGCCCAAGCGGGCTTGTCCATGATTTCTTGCGCTTTGAGGCCTTGGCATTCAAGAGTCCCTCCGTCCTTTGAGTGCGCGAGTTCTTCTGATTTCCAGGTCTCGATCAAGCTTTGGCCCCCGGGTGCTTAGCCCAGGCCCCGGCTCCGGGGTTGGGCGGCCTTTATTGCTGCGCCGGCTGGCTGGCGGACAACTTGGGCTGGACGGGGAAGCCGTTCTGGGCATAGGGCATCTCGTCCTCCGAGTGGTAGCGGTTTCCGGCAGGGTCAATAATGGTCGGCGTGACGAAGATGAGGAGGTTCTTCTTCTGGGTCTGGCTGATTTCGGTGCGGAAAAGCCGGCCGAGGAGGGGGATGTCCCCGAGGATGGGAACCTGATCTTTCATCTTGCTGACGTCCTCGCTGATCAGGCCGCCGAGGACGACGGTCTGGCCGTCCCAGACATTGACCGAGGTGGTGACCTGCCGGATGCGGAAGTGAGGCAGGGGCAGGATGGCGACCAAGGGCGCATTGGCGCCAGCGCCGCCCGAAATGGACTGAAGAATCGTGGCAAACGGGCCCGGAGGGTCGTAACCGACGAATTCGGCCATGCTGGGGATAAGCGTCATCTGGATGCTGAAACCGTCAGCCGAGACATAAGGGATCACGTCCAAAGTCGGGCCGAAAGGGAGGGTCTCGGTGTAGGGCTGGATGCCGGCCGAGCCGACGGCATTGCCGCCGACCCCACCGACCCCACCAAGCGCACCGCCACCGCCACCGCCGACCCCACCGCTGGACAGGCTATTGCCAATGACGATGGACCGCAGGTCAACCACCATGACCTCGGTCTGCCGCCCGCTCAGAGTGGTGACCTGGGCCTCGCTGAGCATATCCACACCGTCCTTTTGTTGCAGGGCGCTGATCACCACCTTGAACTGCGGGTCGGTCAGGATGCCGGTGAAACTGGCCAACGCCGGCACGCTCGGCAGGTTGTTGGCCGAGCCGCGCACCCCGCTGGTAAGCTGACCATCCGTTGCCGACGGAGCGTTGATGCTGCCGCTGGGGAAGTAGCCGCCAGGATTGGCGGTGGAGGGCGCGCCGGTGAAGGTCGGCTGGGTGCCGGGCGAGGCAATAATGCTGCCGTTGTTCATCAGCAGATTGCCGATGTACCAATCGAAGCCCAGGGCGCGACTGTCGTTCTGGGTCACTTCGACGAACTTGCTCTTGATGTTGACCTGCGGCGGGGCGAGGTTCAGGACCTGGCAGGCCCGCTCGATGATGTCGAGGTCACCCAGCGCCGCATAGACCAGCAGGGTGCCCTCGCGGTCATTGAAGAAGACGGTCTTGGGAGGGGCGAGATCCACGTTCAGGGCGGTGAAGAAATCCCTGACCACAGCCTGGATGGCCGCCGTGAGGTTGGTGCGGGTGACGGCGCGGACGCCGGAGCCGCCGCCGCCGCCGCCGCCGCCGCCCATCATGCCGCCGCCACCGCCCATCGAGCCGCCGCCGGCGATATTGACGTGCGGGACGGTGGCGATGCCGCCGCCGCCCATGCCGCCGCCCATGCCGCCGCCCATCATGCCGCCGCCCATCATGCCGCCGCCCATGCCGCCGCCCATGCCGCCGCCCATGCCGCCGCCGCCGCCGCTCGAGGACTGGGCGAGCATACCCCAGTCAAGCCCGAAGACGCTCTCGAGGCCCTCCAGGAAGGTGTTGGGGTTGACGTGGATCGTGCGGAAATAGAGCGGTGTGGCCTCGCGTCCTCTGAGCGAGAAGACCACGGCGTAGTCTTCGATGGAGTACTTGATCGGTCGGTCGGCGACTTTGATGATGGCCTCGAGCAGGTCGGCCAGGCGGACGTCGCGGAGCGGGGGATTGATTCTGACGGCGATGGTGTTCATGTCCACGGTTTCAGCCGGCGCGGCCGGCGCCGGCAAGCCGGTGGTCAGGTCCGTCTGCAGCGGGGCCGCGGTCGTCGCGCCGGTGTCGACGTTGGGATTGATGATGAAGTTGATGCCGCGGTTTTCAGGGTCCCGTTTCTTGGCCTGGTCGTAGAGCATCTTGATCACCTCGCTCAAGGGGATGTTTTCCCAGGGGCCGACTTCATCGAGGCGGATGCGGTCGAGTTTGCTGACGATGATCTGGCGGCCACGGCCGGTGAAGATCAGGTTGGTCCGGGCCCAGGGGTTGGGTTGAGGGAGCTGCTCGCGGCTGTGGTCGGTGGCCCATTTCTGCTCGATGCCGATGAGTTTCTCCCGCGAATCGAGATCGCGCTCGTTGAGGGCGGTGTGGAAACGGGCCTCGCTAACGAGGTTCAGATAATAGTAGGCGCCTTGGTTTTCCGGGTCTTCCTTCCTGGCCTCCTTCAACTTGGCCTCGGCGTCGTCGAGTTTGCCCATTTCATAGAGCAGCTTGCCGTCCTGGACGAGCTGGGCGGCCTTGTTTTTGCCGGCGATGACGCCCGGAACCATTCTTTCGACCTCCTCACTGGGCATCTTGTTCTTGAACTCCCCCAGGAGCTTGTCGTTGGCGCGGCGGAAGTCCAGCGCCTCAGGGTTGGCGGGGTCGACCCGGAGGGCGTCATCGACCTGGGTCTTGGCTTCGCGCAGGTCGCCGCGGCGCTGGGCGCTGCGGGCCAGCTCGAGGCGCACGGCGGCCAGGCCGGCCCTGGTCAACTGGGCTTCCTTGTCCACCCCCGAGCCGATCTTCTGCACCAGGTCCCAGGCATCGTCGTAGAGTTTGGCGGCGGCGGCCAGTTCGGCGCGTTCCTGGGCGTCATGGGCCGCGATCAAGGTATTCTGGAGGTTGAGGCGATTGGCCTGGCGATAGACGGCCTCTTTGACGGCGAGTTCCTGGTCGGGAGCAGACTGTGGGTAAGCCGCCGGGAGGGTCGCCAGGAAAAGGCTCAGGCCGAGGGGGAGGGTGACTGCTTTGATCATGGGTTCGGGTGCGTTCTGTGGGAGACTAACGCGGTTCAAGGTGAGCAAACAAAACTAATCAGGACTGTGGTAGGCGATGGACCATTTCTTCTGGTTGGACTTGGCTCGCAATACAACTTCGATGTTGCTGATGGAAACGATATCGTATTCTTCAGCGTTGAAAGCCAGTGGCGGGGGCATGTTGGCCCGGCGGTTGAGCCAGGTCTTGTTTTCCGGCGGGTACTTCAGGTCGGCCGTGTAGCCGTCGATGCGCTGGAATCCGGGCTTGAGCTTGTTGCTGCCATTGGTAATCACGGCCTCCTCGTGGGTGTCATTGAGCACGACCACGACATTAGTCGGATTATCCGGCGGGCCCCTGAATTGCTTGAGCATGAACACGTCGTTCTTGTCGCCCACCTTGCAGTATCGTTCGGTCTTCCTCCGGTCCTTGGGGTTGGGGGCCGCTTCCCGTTTGACGCCGATGACGAATTTCGGGGCCGAATCTTCGACGGAGACGTTGTCCAGTGCCAGCTCAAGGTGAAGTTCATTGATTTTGGTGACCACGACGGCCCTGGGACCGATGCTGTTGGCGTCCACCCGGATCAGCCGGCCATCGGGGGTCTTTTGCCACGGCATGGGGTTGAAGAGCTTGTGCGGCGCGGACAAGTCGAGGATGGCCGGGGTGCCCAGGCGCTGCAAGACCGCCGCGTAGGGGCTCAGGTTGAGGGGCGGCAAAGGGTTGACTTTGGGGGACCGCAGCTCGGCTTCCTTGCGGGCCAGTTCCGCCTTTTCGCTGGCGATCTTGAAGAACAGGAAACCCACCGCCACGGCCAGACCCAGGAGGACGGCGCCCAGGAGGACCTTCTCGTAGTGTTTCTTAAGGAAGTCCATCTTATCTGCCAGCGGCTGGTTTGGTCTCGAGCTTCACTACGCTGAGCATCATCACGACCTTTAACTGCTTCTCGTCGAGGACAACAGTCGGGCCGGTCTTGAGGGGGGGTGTTGCTGGATTGGGGAGCGGCTGCGGAGAATACGGACTATAGGAGGGTTGCGGCGGAGGGGGCTGCGGGCGGCCCAGGGTGCCGCCGCGCCTGCCATAGCGATCAAGGCCATAGCGGCGGCGCATGGCCTCCGCGGCGCTCTGGTTCTCGGCTTGGCGGCGGGCGGCCTCCAGCGCCGGGTTAGGCCCCGGCTGGGCCAGGTAGGTCGGCGCAAGTGGCAGCGGGGCCAGGGTGTCGGCGAAGCCGGGTTCCGGAATCAGGCCGCCGGCAGCGAGCCCTTCGACGTTGATGGCTTTGACGATCAGCGCGCAGGGCGAGCAGGCCAAGCCGGCGAGGACGTTGCCCAGTTCCTGGCCGAAACAGCGGAAGGTCAACTCGTACGGGGTGATGATCGCCTGGGCGTTGGTCACGGACTTGTCGGGCAGATAATCGCCGGTGCCGCTGCTGGACAGGTCGTCTGGCGAGACCCGTTCGCGGCGGATGCTGTCCAGGGCGTTGACCTTGGCCTGGATGAGGACATCAACAATGGTTTTGACTTCGCCAAGCGCAAGGGCCAGGGCGTCGAGGCTGCCGGGGGCGAAGGAGAGCTTCCTGGCCTGGGCCTGGAACGAGAAGCAGTATTCGGCCGGCAGGGCGATGCTGGCGTTGGTGGCATCGCGCTGGAGCTGGCTGATGGTGCGGCTGAGGTTGGTGGCAAAGCTTTGGTCGGTCACGTTGGGCACATCGGGAATGGGAGCAATCCGCTGGAAGTGGGTGCGGGCCTTTTCCTTGAAGGTGAGCAATTCTTTCTTCTGGTTCTGGGCGGTCTTGATGTTGTCGATGTCGTTTGGTCTGCCAGTGCCGGGGTGAGGGTCCTGCTTGTTGAGGTCGTCGAGGGTGGCGTAATCCTTGTTGAGGTTTTCCAGGGTCTCGCCGTTAAGCTGCCACTTGGAGTAGAGGTACCAGCCGGCCAGGCCGATGAGCGCCAAGGCCAGGGCGCTGCCGATCAGGAAGTACAAGTTGCGTTTGAGCCAGGGCATACTACAGCTTGAGCGGGCGCTTGAGTTGGAGGGTCATCTTGAAGGTGAAGGTGCCCGGTTCCTCGATCTGGCCGATGATGCTCGAGAGCTTCGTGTTGGTGGGGTCAAACATCGGGCTGCTCTGCAATTCCGCCTCGACCGCGAAGGCCATCACCTGGTTGGCGTCGGCCTTTACGGTCTTGTTGGCGTCCATGGAAAACGAGGTCAGGCTGACCGCCCGGAACGTGACATCGATGCTGCTGATCTCGTTCAAATCTCTGGGCTTGGCGGAGGCGCCCTCCGGCGCAGCGCTGGGCTCCGTGGGCTGCAGGGCCCGCCCCGGCAGGCGCAAACCGTAGCGCCGGGCGAAGGCGGCGGCGGCGGCGGCGTTGTCGGCGGCCTGGTTGGGGACCGGCGCGCCGTCGGCGCCGGTCAACACCGTCGTGTCGATGCCGGGGGTGAAGGTATTGAACGATTCGATCCAGATGCCGGCATCGGTGCCCAGCCCGGCCTTGGTGGCCGCTTCGACCCGGATGAGGGCCTGGCGGAGCTCCTTGAGGATGTCCACCCAGTAATAGCGGTCGCTCATCCAGCCCGAGACCTGGCTGATCTGCTCCTGGGTCTTTTTCAGGTCGTCGTAGTCGCGCTTGAACCTCTGCTGCCTCAGCAACGCCGGCTCGACGGTCTTGTGCAATTGCTCGTAGGACTTGTTCTTGGCCTCGGCCAACTGGTCGAAGAGCAGGCCCATGAGGAACACGACGCCGGCCATGCTGAAGACCGAGGCCAGGAGGTAGGGCTTTTTCTGGTTGAAACTCTGCCAGCGGACCGTGCTGTCGGGCATGAGGTTCAGCTCCACGGGGCATTGGGCCAAATTGCGCAGGCCCAGCCCCACCACTTCGCCCAGGGAATGGGCGACCCGCGCCAGCTCTTCGAGGTTGATGGCCGGGTCGATCTGGACGTTGCGCAGGGGGTTGAAGTACTCGACGGGGACATTGAGTTTCTCGGCGAAGAACTGGGCGGTATAGGGCATGAGGGAGGCGCCGCCCGAGAGGAAGAGCCGCTGGGGCGCCGAGCCGCCCTGCTGGCCGCGATAGAACTGCATCGTCTGGTTGACCTGGATGTGCAGGCGGGTCATGAACTGTCGGGCGATCTTGGAAATCGCGGCCTGGTGCGGGTTCTCCGGCTCTTCGTAGGCGCCGCCCAGGCTGACAAAACCTTCATCGATCTTGAGCTTCTCGGCGGCGGCGAACTTGAGTTTGGCTTCGCTGGCAAAATCCTGGGTGATGGAGTTGGCGCCCAGGTTGATGCTGCGGGAGAAGACTTTACCCTTCTCGAAGAACAACAGGTTGCTGGTCTTGGCGCCGATGTCCAGCAGCATGGTGCAGTCCTCCAGGTCGCCGTAGTTGTAACGGAAGGCATTGCAGAGGGCGGCGGGCGAGACGTCGGCCAGTTGGAGGCGCAGGCCGGTGTTCTCGGTCACGCGGAACAGGCCCTCGACGATATCGGCCTTGATGGCGACGAGCAGGACCTCCAGTTCGCCCCCCGGCGTCGAGCCCAGGATCTGGTAATCCCAGACCACTTCGGCCAGCGGGAAGGGGACGTTTTGCTGGGCTTCGTATTGGATGATCTGGGTGACCTTGCCGGCATCGACCGGGGGCAGCTTGACAAATTTGGAGAAGACGTGGAAGCCGGGGGCGCAGACGTTGACATTCCTGGCCTTGATGCCCATTTCGGCCAGCAGTTCCTGCAGCGCCTTTTGGATCACCGCCTCGCGGGTCGCGTCCTGGGCGCCCTCAGCCCCCAGCGAGCGCAGTCCGTATTGCTTTAATCGCAAACCCCCGGCCTCATTTACTTCAAACTCAGCCAGCTTGAGACTGCCCGCCCCAAAATCAACTGCCAGAAATGATCTCGAATTCAGCATTTACTGTCGCGTCCAGCAACCCACAGTTTTACCGCCCTTGCCTGCCATTTCCAAAAAAGCGGCCAGTCGTGGCTACCTGAAATCCGCGCCAGGGTCAATAAAAAACCAAAAAAAGGTACGTGAAAAGACAAAAATGAAAAGAAAGTGACGCCGCGGCGCAGGCCCGTCCGGGGCCGCAGTCCGCCAGGTTTCATAGTTTCAGCCGAAAATACTCGATGGTTTTGACCAGCCCCCGGGCCAGGGGTATGTGCGGTTTCCAATGCAGGATTTGCCTGGCCCGGGTGATGTCCGGCTGGCGTTGCCGGGGGTCATCCTGGGGCAGCGGTTTGAAGAGGATTGGGCTGCGCGAACCGGTGAGGCGGATGATGGCTTTGGCGAACTCCAGCACCGTCATCGCCACCGGGTTGCCCAGGTTGACCGGCTGGTCGCAAGCGCTGAGCATGAGCCGGTAAAGGCCCTCGATCAAATCGGAGACGTAGCAGAAGCTGCGCGTCTGGCTGCCCCGGCCAAAGACGGTCAGGGGTTTGTGACTGAGCGCCTGGCTGATGAAGGCGGGCACGACGCGCCCGTCGTGCAAACGCATGCGCGGGCCGTAGGTGTTGAAGATGCGGGCAATGCGGGTCTGGACGCGATGCTCCTGGTGGTAGGCCATGGTGAGGGCCTCGGCAAAACGCTTGGCCTCGTCATAGCAGCCGCGCGGCCCAATGGGGTTGACGTTGCCCCAGTAATCCTCGGTCTGTGGATGCACCAGCGGGTCGCCGTAGATCTCCGAAGTCGAGGCCAGCAGGAAGCGGGCGCCCTTGGCCTTGGCCAGGCCCAGGGCCTTGTGCGTGCCGAGGGAACCGACTTTCAGTGTCTGAATGGGCAGCTCCAGGTAATCAATCGGGCTGGCGGGCGAAGCAAAGTGCCAAACGTAATTGACCGGCACGTCCAGAAAAATGAATTCGGTCACATCCTGCTCGATGAACTTGAAGTTCCGATGGCCGCCCAGGTGCGAGATGTTGTCGACCGTGCCGGTCACGAAATTATCGATGCCGAGGACCTTGTGCCCGTGCGCCAGGAGCAGGTCAACCAGGTGCGACCCGAGAAAGCCCGCCGCGCCGGTGACCACCGAAGTGGGCGCCGCCGCCTGGGCCTCGCGCTTGGCGTGGCTTGCTGCTACAGTCATCGAACGTCCTGATTTGCTAACGGTTGACAGTTAATCAGTCATGGGTCCTAATGAGTGGGCGGGCCTTTCCGCAGCGTGCGCTACCCCCCGCCGCCGCGATCGGGATAGGGACGCCGGTTGCCCGGCGCCCCTCCCACAGATCCCAGCGTGCAGTATTCCCGCACTGGGCTCTTCACCGCAACTCGCTCTCGCAGCCGCAAGGACGATAGTGCGGACCG
>JBEKRX010000047.1:0-50268 GCA_049518415.1 Verrucomicrobiota bacterium | reverse complement strand
GGCCTTGAGTCGCCGACGTTCCAATTCATCGAAATCGCGTTCCACGCCTTTTGGGTTGCCCATGCCCAAAGAATAACACGGAAGCTCGGGGATGTCACTATATTATGCGAAATTCAGTAGGTAGAGGCTAAGGCCCACCCCGATTTGGTGAAGATTGCTCTTGCAGGCGGCGGAAATGGCCGCGGCCTTGCCCCGACTGAGCACGGGCAGCAGCAGGGCCGCCAGGATCGCAATAATCGCAATGACCACCAGCAGTTCAATTAAGGTAAACCCGAGGCCGCCCGGTCGCCTTTGCTCACCGGTCTGAGGCGCCGTTGGGGAGTGGAGTGGCGCATTCATGTCTGATCTGGGTCTTGCACTACCATAGCCGAACCTGCTCGCCCGCGGTCTTTGGCGGCAGCGTTACTGGTCTGCGGAATGCAAGCCTACATCAACCGGCCCTTTTGGGGAACTGTGCGTTTGACCGCACACCCGCTCAGCGCGGCAGGACCGCCACCAGGACCAGCGGCGAAAACCGTTTTGCCCAAAGCCCGCACGACCCGAGGGGAGCCAGGGCAAAGCTGAGGGCAGCGGCAAACAGGGGTTGCCCCTATGGCCGGGCCGGCCGGCGCAGCCCAACGGAACGGGCGAGTTCGTCGAATTCTTCGCGGCCGACGTCCTCGAGTTGCCTGCCCTTGGCGGCGAGCTTTTCGTTGATCTTGATGACCTTCTCGGTCATGACCTCGTGAGTTTCCTGGGACCCGCCCAGCAGGAGGAAGTTGGCGCCGGCCGTCAATCGCTTGTGGCCGTCGGAATCGAGGCCCAGTCCCAACATGAGGGCTTTGCGCGGCGCTTTCTTGTTGCTCCCATTCGCCATGAACAAAGGCTAAGACCAACGCCACCGGGCGTCAACAGGAGAAGCTCGAGGCCGCTTTTTGAGCTTCCTGCCCTGAGGCCGGCTCTCCCCGTGCGCATTTCCGCGCAGAAAATTTGTTTGCTTTTCTTTTGGAACACCGGTATTGCTCTGGCCGGTCGATCGAACGCAATAACAATTAACTCCTGAGAAAAACTATGGCCGAGAATTGCTTCCATGCCAGCATTGAAGGGGCGCAGCACGGCGTCAAACCCCTTGCAGAGTTCCTGAATTACGCCAAGCAGAGCGGCGCGTCCGGGGCGCAACCCTCGAACTTCATGCTTGAAAGCGGCAAAGGCTTCAAGAAGGCCAAGGAGATCAAGGACGCCTTCGCCCAGGCGAAGCTGAGCCTGGACGGGGTGTCTTCGCACTGCCCGATTTGGGTGCAGACCACCGCTTGGACCGGCAGCCCGACTGTCCGCCCGTTCATTCCTGCGGAGGTCGCCAAGAAATCCCCGCGCGAGATCGAGAGATGGGCGGAGGAGTATGTCCTGCGGTTGTTTGACCTGTGCGCGGAACTGGGCGTGAAAATAGTGCCGATGTTTTGGGGCGTGGCCTTTGGCTGGGAACTGGCTACGGGCTATCCCTGGGGCTTCTGGGCGGGGGGCGATTACGACCTGCTCAAGAAGGGCCAGGAGCGGTTCGTCAAGAAGACCGCCAGGATTCGCGCCCACGCCAACCAACTCGGCCTGTTCCTGTGTCACGAAATCCATCCCGGCACTGCGGCCATGTGCGCGGACGATTTCAACCTGCTGGTGGAGATTTGCGACGGCGACAAATGCCTGGCCATCAACGCCGACCCGTCGCATTGCTGGGAAGGGGAGAGCTTCGAGACGCGTTTCCTCAAGGTCGCCTCGCGCATTTACGGCTGCCACGTTAAGAACCACGTGATTCGTCCGGGCCTGCCGCTGCGGAGGATGGAACCGGGCTGGCAGAAGCGGGCGATGCAGTTTGTGGACCTCCCCTCGGGCGACCTGAACCTGACGCGTTACGCCGAGTTGCTCGTCCACACCGGCTATCCGCAACGCTACTGCCAGGTGATGGGCACCAAGACCGCCCCGCTGGTGGTCGAGGCGGAAAGCGCCTACCGCGACCTGGACGCCACCAGCGCCAACGGCGTCCGGTTCGTGCGCGACAACCTCTGCTTCCCGCTGGCCACCGGGTCGTTCGAAGACGGCATGGGGGCTTAGCGGGCCGTTTCATAAATCCGCTCGCGCAGGCGGCGAGGGATTTTTCGTGCAGCCAAGGCGCGAGCACCGAGCGTGTCCCTCCCGACCTGTCGGGATGAGGTGCGAGCAACGCGGTCTGCGCGAAAAAGCGCACCCGGCGCAACCATAACCGAGTGCTTGCGCCTCTGGCGCCCCTCTTGCGGCCAGCTCACGGTGGGTCCGGCCTGACGGACCCCGCTGGAAGCGCGGTCGAGATCAGTGGCCGAATTTGTAGGCCAGATAGAACAGGAGCCCAACCAGCGCGGCGCAAAAGAGGCTCAGGAACACGGCGACCATGAACAGGCGCAGCTTGCGATACCGCACCATGCGCGGGTTGTTCGGAAACAACAATTTCGCCAAACGGTCCACTCACCTGCATTCTTGGTTTCTTGGCGGCGAGTTGGCAAGGAGAATTAGATTGCCAATTGCCAATTGCCAATTGCCAGTCGGCTTGCGGAGAACAGGGGTTGGGGAAGAACCGGCCGCCTGGGTGGAGAATTGGCAATTGGCGATTGGCAATTGGCAATTGAAAATTGGCAATCCGCTTTCCCCTCTTGCCGAGCCCGCGTCAAACCGTGTAGAAATGGGGCGTGAACTCGGCCGTAACCATGCAGTCCGGAGGAGCCCCGATGCCCCGGCGGCACGGCGCAGCCCCTCGCGGAGCATCTTCGCAGCCCGCGACCATGTTCGACTATAGCCAAGGAAAGGCCTTGCCGGCCGCGTCGTTGCGGCTCGATCAGAGTGACCGTCCGGGTCTGGAGCTCCTGCCATGAACCTCACACAAGCAAACAACCGCCCCGATTCCTGCCTCACCCGCCGCCGTTTTCTGGCCGCGAGCGCTAAGGCGTGGGCGCTGCTGGCGGTGCCCAATGTCATCGCGCCGTCGGTGCTGGGCGCCAACTCCCCTGCAAACCAGACCACGGTGGGCGCGATCGGCGTGGGTGGCCGTGGGAGCGCGCTGCTGGCCGAGGTGTCCAGCCTGCCGAACGTAAAGGTCATCGGCGCCTGCGATGTCTTCCGGCCGCGGCGGGAAGGGGCTGCCGCTTCGCTCAATCAACGGTATGGGGGCCAGGTTTGCACCCCCTACCGGGACTTGCGTGAAATGCTGGCGCGCGAGGACATCGATGCCGTCGTCATCGCCACGCCGGACCACTGGCATGTGCCGGCCGCGCTCCTGGCGGTTCGGGCGGGCAAGGACGTTTATGTGGAAAAGCCGCTCGGCTTGAGCATGGAAGAGGACACGGCCCTCGGGCAGGAAGTCAGCCGGTATAGCCGGGTCTTCCAATACGGCACCCAGCAGCGCTCGCTGGCCCATGTGCGGCACGGGGCCGAACTGGTCCGCAACGGCCGCATTGGCAAAGTCGTGGCGGTGGAAGTCACCGCCCCCAGCTACGGCTTCGAAGGCGGCTCGCTCACACCGGAGCCGGTGCCTGCGGGCCTGGATTACGAGTTGTGGCTTGGCCCGGCGCCCTGGCGGCCATACACCAAGGACCGCTGCACCGAGTGGGGCGCTTATTGGTGCAGCGACAACGCCCATGGCTTCATCGGCGGCTGGGGCGCGCATCCGCTCACCGACATGGTCTGGGCCATGGGCGACGCCGCGGCCACCGCCGTGCCGGTCGAATTCGAAGGCGCCGGCAAGTTCGGCCAGGGACTCTTCAACGCGCCCTTTGACTGGGACATCCGGGGCCGCTTCGCCAACGGGGCCGCCTTCCACTTCACGCCGGGCCCCGACCGGGCCAGCCTGATCGGCGAAAAGGGCAAGGTGCACATCAGCCGCGGCGGCCTCAGCACCGAGCCGGAGGCGTTGCTCGAGGAGAAGATTGGTCCGGAGGAAATCCGGCTTTACCAAAGTCAAGACCACATGGGCAACTTCATTGAGGGTGTCCGGAGCCGCCGCCGCACGGTGGCGCCCGCCGAAGTGGCGGTGCTCTCCGATTCCATCACCCAGCTCAGCATGATCGCCATCTGGACCGGTCGCAAAATCCGATGGGACGCCCGCCGCCAGACCATCGATGACGACCCCGGGGCGGCCCAACTCCTGACCCGGGCTTTGCGCGCTCCCTGGCACCTGTGATGCGACCCCCAACGCTTCCGCCCATGAAAAGCTTCAAGTCCCCGGAAGGCCTGGCGGCTCAGCGCCCCACAGCCCAGCACAGCCGCAACCGACTTGGCAGGGCAGGCGCCCTTGCCCGTTGCTTCTTGGCCTGGCACCCGCGCGCTCCAGCGCTGGCCTGTGCCATCCTGCTCGTGGCCAGGGGTCTTTCGTTTGCCGCCGATCCCTACGCCGGGCTGCCCCAACTCAAGTTCGGCCAGCCCAACCCCGCCCTGGTGGCGATCCAGTCGGAGATTGCCGCCGCCAATCCAGGCCAGTTGCGCGCCGTTGAAGCGAGGCTCATCGAGATAGTGCAATCCCCGGAAGCAACCCCGGATGCCAAGTCCTGGGTCTGCCGCACCCTGCGCATCGCCGGTTCCGAGCAGGCGGTGCCCGCGCTGGCGGCCCTGCTCACTGATCCGCAGTTGGCTGCCGATGCCCAGTTTGCGCTGCGCAGCATTCCCGGCGCAAGGGCCGACCAGGCCCTGCGAGCCGCCTTGCCCAAAACCCAGGGCCTGCTCGCGGCCGGCGTCATTCAAACCCTGGGCGCGCGCGGTGACCGCCAGGCTGTGCCGCTCATCGCGCCACTGGCCGGCGATGCCGACCCGGTCGTGGCTGAGGCGGCGCTTTATGCCCTGGGTCACATCGGTGGCGTCGAAGCTTTGAAAGCGGTGCAGCAGGCCAAAGTCGGCGACGGTCTCCAGCGCTATCGCCAACACGCAATCCTGCTGTGCGCCGAGGGCCTGCTGGGCACAGGCAATGCGAGCGAGGCCATGAGCGCCTGCCGCGCCCTATACCGCCAATCGCCAGACCCCGTCATCAGGTCCGGGGCGTTGCGCGCCATGGTGCTGGCTGAGGGCGCCGCTGCCGGCCCCGTGCTGGCCGAAGCCCTGTCCTCAGCGCAGCGGGGCCACGTTGAGGCCATCATCTCGTTTGCGACCGCCGGAGTGCTGGCCGAAGCCCTGTCCTCCGCGCAGCGGGGCCTGCGCGCCGCCGCCGCTCGCCTGCTTTGTGAGTCCGCGCCGGACCAGGTCGTCTCGGCGGTCCTCGCCAACTTCAATGCGTGGACGCCGGAGACCCAGGGGAGCGTCCTGGGCCTGCTGACTAACGCTTCGGCGCTGCCCACTGTCCGCGCCGCCGCGCAGGGCGCCAACGAAGAAGTCGGCGCCGCTGCCCTCGAGGCCTTGGGCCGGCTGGGCGAGGCCTCGGACATCCCTCTGCTCCTGGGCGCCGCCGTCGCCGGAGGCCGCGCCCAAGGCGCCGCGCGCCTGGGCCTGCAGTCCCTGCGCGGACAGAACGTCAATCCGGTGCTCGTTGCCGCGATGAAGTCCGGCCCTTTGCAAGGACGCTGCGAGGCCATGCGCGCGGTGGCCGCTCGCCATCACACGGCAGCCGTGCCTCTGTTTTTTGAGTTGGCTGCCGACTCCGACCCGGCGGTGCGGAGCGAGGCGCAAAAAGCCCTGGGGCAGCTTGCCGCCTCCTCTGAGTTGCCCCGGCTGCTCAACCTCCTGGTTCAAGCCAGGAGCACACCAGAGCGCGAAGGGCTTGAAGACGCTGCCGCCAGCCTGATCCGGCGCGCCAAGGATCAAGAGGCCGCCACCGCTGCCCTGCAGGCCTCCCTCTCGGGCAAGTCCGGGGAGATCAAGTGCGCCTTGCTGCGTTTGGGCGCGCGCATCCCCGGCCCCAAATCCCTGGACGCCCTCCGTGCCGCGCTGGCCGACGCCGAGCCGGCCGTCCAAGACACCGCCGTCCGCTGCCTGGCTGAGTGGCCCGACACCGCCGCCACGCCCGACCTCCTGCGCCTGGCCCGTTCTGCCAGCAGCCAGGCCCAACGCACCCTGGCCCTGCGCGGTTTCATCCGCCTGGCCGGTTTGGAAGCTCAGCGCGCACCCGCCCCGGCGGTGAAGCTGCTCGGCGAAGCCCTCGGCCTGGCCGCCTCCGTGGACGACAAGCGAGCGGTGCTGGCGGCGCTGATGGAGATAAGCCACGTCACCGCCCTGGACCTGGCCGGAAATTGCCTCGCCGACCCGGCGCTGGAAGTCGAGGCCGCCAATACCGTCGTCCAGCTCGCCAGGAAGCTGCAGGCGGCCGACGCCCAGGCCGCCGGCGCCGCGGTGCAGCGCATCCTGGACACCTGCAAGTCCCCGGCGGCGCGCCAGTTGGCCGAGACGGCCGGCGTCCCGCTGCCAAAAAAGGCCCCATTCAAGGTCCTGGTCTTCTCGAAGACGCTCGGTTTCCGGCACGCCAACATACCGCTGGGCATCGCCGCCATCCGCCAACTGGGCGCCGAACACGGCTTCGCCGTCGAGGCCACCGAGGAGAGCAGCGCCTTTACCCCGGAGAACCTCGCCCGCTACAAGACGGTCATCTTCCTGAGCGCCACCGGCGACGTGCTCAACCAAGGGCAGGAGCAGGCCTTCAAGGAGTATGTGCTCGGCGGAGGCGGGTTTGTCGGCATTCATGGGGCGCTGTTTGGCCCCTCGGCTTGCGAAGACAAATGGGCGTGGTACGGCGACCTCTGCTGCGTCTCCTTCAAGAACCACTCGGCCGTCGTGCCCGCGCGCGTGGAGGTCGAAGACCGGAGCAACCCCTCGACCAGCGAGTTGCCCGAACAGTGGCTCCGCAGCGATGAATGGTACAACTATGAAGGCACGCCGCGTGGCCGGGCGCGCGTGCTGGCCACGGTGGAGGAATCCACCTACCAGGGCGGCACGGTGGGCCCGGACCATCCCATCGCCTGGTGCAAACAGATGGGCAAGGGCATTATGTGGTACACGGCCATGGGCCACACCGAGGAGAGCTTCCGCGAACCGCTCTTCCTGAAACATATCCTTGGGGGCATTCAACTCACCGCCGGCGGCAAGCCTGCCGACCTCACGCCCAACCAAAAGCCGCTGCGCCGGCGCACTGATTAGATGGGCCCTTGAACGAAACCAGGCGGCCCCGAATGGCCGCTACCCATTCAACGGAGGCGGTTCAGGCCGTAGTTACCAGCTTGGACTGTTGGCCAGATGCCAATGGCCAGTCGCTCTGCCTCACGATGAAAAACCAGAAGCGGGGACTGGAAACCAGGCGCAGGCAGGACTACGACAAGAGGCTCACCGCGATCGCTTTCGAGGGTCATGGTGCTTTTTCGGCTGGCTTTAGCTGCGGCTCCGCCGCGCTGTGGGCTTACACACTTTTTACAACTCTTTTGCGCGCTACTGACAACCGACAGCGCTCTTTCGTGCCAGGTTGTGGCCAGGAAACAGGTTGTTGCGGCCAAAGCAGCGGGGAGTTATGGAGCGCCCCGTGAGAGCAGCAGCCACGGGACAGGTATCTCCCGGGGCAAGTCGCCGCAGTCCATAAGCGGGGCGGGCTGGGGTGAGGCCTGTTTGCTCCGCTGCCGGGGCGTTTAGAGGCGCTGGCCTCGGAGAGGATGCTTGAATGGTGTTGCCTGGGGCGGTAACCTGCTGCCCTGCGGCTGAGGGGCTGGCAAACGGCCGCGTCGCGCCGAGTCAAGGGTTATGAAAAAGGTTGCGCTGGTTTACATTGTGGCGGTGTTCGTGCCGAGCCTGGTGCTGGCCTGGCTGGCGGTGCGCTCGCTGCGCGACCAGCAGTTAGTCCTGGAGCGGCAGCAGTCCCTGCTCTGCCAGGCCGTCGCCGACGCCAAGGCCAGGGAGGTGCAGGAGGCCTTGGCGGAGCACGAGCGGACCTTCAAGATGAGCGTGAACAGTCTGCTGGGCAAACGCAACCCCCTCGACGCCGCCCGGGCCTTCGACGAGCGCCTCCGCAAGGTCTGGCCCCTGGCCGAGGTCGGCTTTGCGGTGGACCTCAAGGGAGAGATCCTGTCGCCCTCGCCCTACAGCCGCCCGGAGGCGAAGAAATTCTGCGCGGACTACGGCCGCTTTCTGGGAAACCTAGAGAGCGCAGAGGTGTATTCGAACCCAAAGCAGGCCCTGGGCAATGTCGCCACGGTCAACGCCCCGCCGCCGCCGCCCCAGGAGCAGCAAGCTGAATTTGACCGCCGGTATGGGCTGAGCAAGACTCCGCAGGCGCGCAGCGTGGTTGCGCAGCAGCAGCAACTCCAGTCCCAGCAGCGGCAGCAGGGCTCCAGTTCCCAGAACCCTCTGGTCAGCAAGACCCCGCAGCCCCGCAGCGTAATTCCGCTGCAGCCGCCGCCGCAGGCCGTGAACTTCCAGAACCCGCTCGTGCCGGAAGACAACCAGGCCTCCAAAGTGGCCGCCGCCGAAGCGGAGTTCCGCCAGCTTATGGGCGAGGACACCGAGGGCACGCTGGCGCGCTTCGTGGACAACAAGCTCAACGTCCTGTTTTGGTGCCGGCCGGCACGCGACGCGCCCGTGGTCTTCGGCGCCCAACTGGCCCTGTCCCGGCTGGTGGCGGGGCTGCGGACACTCGTGGCACAGGTGGAGCCGGCGCTGGCGGGGGAAATCTGCGTGGCGCTGCTCGACGACACCGCGCGGCCGGTGGCCGTGTCGCGCCCCGGGTTTGGGGCGAGTTGGAAACGCCCCTTTGTGGCCACGGAAATCGGGGAGACCCTGCCGCACTGGGAAGTGGCGGTCTATCTGGTGGACCCGGCCAAGCTCACCCGCTCGGCGCAGGCGCTGAGACTGACGCTCGGCCTGGTGATTGGGGTCCTGGTGCTGGCGATTGGGGTCGGGAGTTGGCTCATTGTCGCCGACCTGAATCGCCAACTGACACTCGCGCGGCAGAAGACCGATTTCGTCAGCAACGTCTCGCACGAGCTAAAAACGCCGCTCACTTCCATTCGCATGTTCTCCGAACTGCTGGCCGAAGGGCGGGTGGCCGACCCGCCCAAGCAGCGTTCTTACCTCGGCATCATCACGGCGGAAACGGCCCGCCTGACTCGACTGATCAACAACGTGCTGGATTTCGCCCGCCTCGAGCGCGGCGAAAAGAACTACCAATTCCAGAAGTGCGACGTGGTGAGCGTGGCGGGGGAAACGGCGGCCAGCTACCGGCCGCACCTGGAGGCCAGCGGCTTTCAGTTCGAGTGCGAGCTGCCCGAGACTCCCATCCTGGTCAACGGCGACCCGGATGCCCTGGCCCAGGTGGTCGTGAACCTCCTCTCCAACGCGGAGAAATATTCAGACCGCCGCAAGGAAATCGCCCTGCGGGTGAGGCCACAAACCCGTCCCCTGCCCTATGTGGAAGTGCAAGTGCTGGATCGCGGGCTGGGCGTGCCCAAAGGCTGCGAGCAGAAGATCTTCGAGCAATTCTATCGCGCCCACGATTCCCTGAGCAGCGGCATCCAGGGGTCGGGCCTGGGGCTGACCCTGGCGCGCCAGATCGCGCGGGCTCACGGCGGCGAGGTCGTTTACGAACCGCGCGCGGGGGGAGGGAGTTGCTTTAGCCTGCGGCTGCCCTTGAGGGCGGGGCCGTAGTGAGTTAAACAGGTCAAATAGGTTATAGCGGCGGCCATAAGTAAGGGGACCTCCGGGGTTGAAATCCGAAATCCGAAATCCGAATGAAAACGAAGATTCTCGTCGTGGAAGATGACCCGCACATCCTGCTAGGTCTGGAAGAGGTGTTGAAAAGCGACGGTTTCGAGGTTGGGGTGTGCAATCGCGGCGAGCAGGCGCTGGCGGCCTTTGCGCGGCACCGCCCCGGGCTGGTGGTGCTGGACATCATGCTGCCGGGCCTGAGCGGTTACGACATCTGCAAACAGCTTCGCGCCAAGAAGGTCACCACGCCCATCCTCATGCTCACGGCCAAGGGCCAGGAACTCGATAAGGTGGTGGGGCTGGACTTGGGCGCCGACGATTATGTCACCAAACCCTTTGGCGTGCGGGAGTTGCTGGCGCGGATTCATGCCTTGCTGCGGCGGAGCGGCGCCGCGACGCGGACGGAGACCGCGGGAGCGGAGCCGTTCCAGATCGGCGCGGCGACGATTGACCCGAGAACCTACCAGTTGACCCGCGGCCAGACGGTCGAGGAACTGACGGCCAAGGAACTCAAGCTGCTGCAATGCTTCCAGGCGCACCCGGGCGAGGTCTTGTCGCGCGACCGGCTGCTCAACGAAGTCTGGGGCTACAACTACTACGGCACCACCCGCACCCTGGACCAGGTGATCGTCCAGTTGCGCAAGAAGCTGGGCGACAACGCCGAGAACCCTAAGTACCTGCTGACCGTCCACAGCGTGGGCTACAAGCTGGCCGCGACACCGAAAGAGCCCTGAAGCAAGCGGCGGCGGCGCGCCTGAGCGCAGAGGCGGGGTAACCGGCCGGGACGCGTTGCAGCGTGTCCCTGGAATTCTCCGGGGCAATAACCGGGAGGCGGTCCCGACAGGTCGGGGTCTTATTCCCCGGGTCCCTGCCAACGCGGTGGCGGCTACTGGTGGCGCGCGGCCAGGTAGCGTTCGGCCTCAATGGCGGCCGCGCAGCCGAACCCGGCCGCCGTGACCGCCTGGCGATACACCCGGTCGGCGCAATCGCCGGCGACGAAAACGCCCGGCACGTTGGTGGCCGTGCCGCCTTTGGGAATGAAGTAGCCGGCTTCGTCCATGTCGAGGACGCCCTTGAAGAGTTCAGTGTTGGGCAGGTGGCCGATGGCAACAAAGAGCCCGGCGCAAGCCAGGACACGCTCGGTCGCGGTCTTCACATTTTTGAGCCGCACGCCGGTGACCTTGCCCTGGCTGACATCCAGGACTTCGGTCACCACGGAGTCCCAGACGGGCCGGAGCTTGGGGTTGGCCAGCGCGCGGTCGGCCATGATTTTGGAGGCGCGCAGCTTGTCGCGGCGGTGCACCAGATAGACCAGGGAGCCGAACCGGGTGAGGTAGAGGGCCTCTTCGCAAGCGGAATCGCCGCCGCCCACCACCACGAGCGGCTGGTTGCGATAGGCCGGCAGCGGGCCATCGCACGTGGCGCAATAGGTGACGCCCTTGTTTTCGAGCTGGCCTTCGCTCTCGAGCCCAAGATGCCGGTGCCGGGCGCCGCTGGCGATAATGAGCGCCTCGGCCTCGATGCGCTCGCCGTCCACCGCCAGGACGAAGGGCTGTTGGGAGAGGTCCACGGCCTCGACCAGGCCGGACTGGATTCTCGCGCCGAACTGCTCGGCTTGCTTCTGCACCCGGGTCGTTAGTTGGTAACCGTCGATGCCCTCGGGAAAGCCGGGATAGTTCTCCACGGTGGTCGTGGTGGTGAGCAAACCGCCTGGCTGGCTGCCCGTAATGACCAGCGGCCGCAAATTGGCTCGCGCCGCGTAGAGCGCCGCCGTCAGGCCGGCGCAGCCCGAACCGATGATGACGACCTTTTCCACGCTACTTTGCCCCTGGACTGGGCGCCGCAGGCTTGGCCGTGGTGTCCGCCGGTTTGGGCGGCGGGGGAGTCACCGGCGGTTTCTCGTCCTTCTTGGGTTCTTCCGCTTTGGGTTCTTCTTTTTTGGGTTCTTCCTTCTTTTCGACGAGAAGCTGGGAACGCTCCTTGAGGAGTGATTCCACCGTCCAGGTGGACACGAGGTAGGTCCAGGGCTCGTAGGTTTTTTCCTGGCTCAGCTTCTCCTCGAGCTTCTTCTGGTTGTCCTTGAATTCCTTGTCCAGCCTGGTCTTGTCTTCGGGTTTCTCGTCCTTGCCCGGCGCGCGCTCTTTGGGGAACTGGCCGGCGACGGTCAGGGTCAGCGGATAGTTGTCGTTGGTCTTCTGCCCGAGCTTGAGCGTGTAGGTGAAGTTGTCGAAGGTCTCCACGCTCACCACGGTGGGCTTGTCCAGGCCGAGGGTTGCGGGCTTGGCGCCGGCGGCCACGTCGGTAAAGCTTGGGGCGCCCAGCGGGCTGGCGACGCCGGAGGCCTTGGTGGCATCCAGTTGCTCGCCGGGCTTGGCCTCGGCCAGCTTCCACTCGCCGGCCTCGGTGTCGCGGGTCAGCTTCCAGGAGTTGGTGGCGTTGGGGAACGTTGCGGCCAGCGAGCGGATCTTCTCGATCTTGAAGAAGTCCTTGTTCAACCACTGCTCGGGGCGGGGCTCGATATTGGAGAGGGCGTCGGAGATCAGGGCGACCTCCTGGGGTTGGCTGCCCGCTTTGACATACCGGCCATCGGGCCAGCCTTCATCGCCCATGTCGCCGAAGGGCGACGGGCGCTCGGACTTGCGCAGATGTTTCTTGCCGAGGAGCAAGGACTGGATGGTCTTGCCGTGCTGGTCTTTGAAATCCACCACCAGGGCGGCATTGGACCCCTGGCCGGGCACCAGCGCCAGGCGCGGCAACTGCGAGGGACCGGCCTTTTCGGTCTGGACGATCTTCAGGTCGCGCGCCTTGAGCAGGAAATCGCTGATTTCCTGGAAGCTGGCGGGGTAGTCGTTGCGCTCCCGGACGCGCCAGAGATTGTCCTTTTTGACCAGGGACAGCTCGTTGGTGCCTTGCTTGAGGGCAATCTGGGCGACGTCGTTGACGGGGAAATTATCGCCCAGGAGCTTCTGGCCGATGCGCTTGCCGGCGCTCTGCCAGGAGGACTGGCTGTGCTGGCGCAAGAGCAATCCCGCGGCGCCCAGAATAATGACCAAGACCAGGAGAATGACGAGCTGTTTGCGGTTCATTTGGCAGAAGTTTTTCTACGTTTAATAATCGCCACGACAATCCCCGAGGCCGTGACGGCCAGCGGCACGGCCCAGATATTGAGCCACTTGACGCGCTGCTGGAGGGAGACGATCTCTTTGCGCAGGTCCTTCTGCACCTGCTTGAGGTGCTTGCGCGTCTCCGCCTCGTCCCGGCGCAGCTTGGTCAACTCGGCGGTCTGCTCGGGCGACAGAATAAAGCGTTGATCTTTGTCCTTGCGCTGCTGCTGGAGTTCATTGATCCGCCGTTGGGCCTCGTTGGCTTTGTCTTCGAGTTGCTTGATTTCGCTCTGGAACCTTTCGTTGGCGGCCGTCTCCATTTTCTGAATGAGCGTGAAGGGCCGGTTGAGGGTGGCGCGGCTGCGGACGGCGATGAGGCTGTTGTCGCCGGTCAACTGCTCGATGGTGTTTTGGGCAAAGCTCAGGTTCCCGTTCATGGGGGTCAGGGCCATCCCAAAGAGCGTGGGCACCTGCCGCAGGGCGACGGCGTCGTAGAGCATGTCGGCATCGCCCACCAACACGACGGTGGTGTCCTGCTTGCTTTCCTTGAGGGAATCGTCGGCCTTTTTCTCCTCAGGCTTCTTATCCGCGTCCTTCTTTTCGCCGGGCTTCTTGTCCGCGTCATTTTTTTCGTCATCCTTCTTGGCTTCCGGCTTGCCAGCGGGGAAGGCGGTCTTGAACTTGCCGGTCAAGCGGACGGCCAGGGCGTATTGCACGCCGGAGGGTTTGAATTCCTTGATGATGTTCTCACCGCCCAGGTGGGCCATGAAGCCGTCCACGAGCTGGGAATGCTTCGTGCTCTTGAGCAACACGGTTTCTTTGAGGCCTGAGACCGGGGTGCCGGTAAAGGCGCCCGCGTAGGGGAGCCAGACGTTGTCAATCTGGCTGGTCACGATGTCGTCCTTATCAATGCCCTCGCCGGTGAGTGACAAGACGGCCGGCGCCTCCTGCGGGGCGCCGCCGCGCCCGCCCAGTTGCATCTTGAAGGTGAGGTCCGCCACGACTTTGGTGGTATCGAAAGCCAGGCCCCAGGCCTTGAGGAGCTTGTCCAGGGAGGAGCCGGTGTTGGGAATGTTGCCCAGCATCTGGTTCTGTTCCCGGCTGTCGATCACATAAGGCAGCGGGTCCAGGAAGGCGATCAGCTTGCCGCCGCGCAGGATGAACTGGTCAATGGCGTACTGTGCCTGGTCGGTGATGTCGCGCGGATGAATCAGGACCAGGACCTTCACGTCCTCGTCGATTTTGTCCACGTCCATCGCGAGGCGCTTGAGGGCGAAGTCACTCCTGAGCTCGGTGATGATGGCCCAGGGCTGGCTGCCTTGCTGGCCCATGCGCGCCATCATCGGATTGGAGGGCATGCCGAAGACCGGCAGTGGACTCATGATGCCAACGAGGGGTTTTTCTGGGGTAATGACGCGGGAGATGGCGCGGGACAGTTCGTATTCGAGCAACCGCTCGCGGTCGGGGCTCAGGAAGGGAATCGCCTCCTTGGTATCGAGGAGGCTAACGGCCAGGCCGAGATAGAACCGCTCGCCGTTGCGCAGCAACTGGCCTTCGACGCCGTCCAGCCGCGCCGAATCCTCGGCATCGGAATCGGGCTCCGGATCGTATTTCTCGACGATGAACTTGCCTTTGGCCGCCTGCTTGTACTCGTCGAGCAGGTCCTCGACCTGCTTGGCGTAGCCTTTCAGGAGCACCGCCTCCGGGGTGGCGGTCTCGCCCTGCGTGCAGTAAAAGCGGATGCGGATGGGGGTATCGATTTTCTTGAGGATGGCTCGCGTGCCCTGGGAAAGGGTGTAGGCCTTCTCGTGCGTCAGGTCAAGGCGCGAGCGCGCGAACCCGGCGATAAAATTGAACGCGATGAGGATGGCGAGCATCACCAGGATGCCGGCCGTGGAATACAGAATGGTTTCCAATGATTTCTTTTGCATCGTTGCCTCCGATTAGCCGGCGCGGTGGGTGCGCAAAATGACGCTGGTGGTGAAGAGAGAGAAGCCAATGACCGACAGGAAGAAGAGGATGTCGCGGGAATCGAGGACGCCTCTTTGGAAGCCCTGGAAATGGGTCATGACGCTGAAAGAGGTCACCATGTCCACCAGCCTGGGGCTGACCAGTTGCTGGAGGAAGTTGATGACCGGGGGAAAGCCCGCCAGGATGAGGAACAGGCAGGCGACCACCGAGAGGATGAAACTGACGACCTGGCTGCGCGTGAGGGCGGAGGTAATGCAACTGACGGCCAGGTAGGCCCCGGCCATGAGCCAGCTCCCCAGGTAGGCGGCCAGGATGACGCCGTTGTCCGGGCTGCCGAGGTAATTCACGGTCAGCACGACCGGGAAGGTCAGCGCCAGGGCCAGGGCCAGGAACAGCCAGGAGGCCAGGAACTTGCCGACAATGGCCTGCCAGGCCGTAATGGGCATGGTCAGCAGCAACTCAAGCGTGCCCACGCGCCGTTCTTCGGCCCAGAGCCGCATGCCCACGGCCGGCACCAGAAACAGGTAGAACCACGGATGCCAGACAAAAAACGGTCCTTCCAGCGAGGCCTGCCGCTGCTCGAAAAAGCCCCCCACGAAGAACGTGAAAAAGCCGCAGAGCAGCAGGAAGATGACGATAAAGACATACGCCAGGGGCGACGTAAAATAGGCCCCGAGTTCGCGTTTGGCGATGGTTTTGATATTGGCGCAACTATTCATTTCAGAAGTGGTGTGATGGAGTGATGGAGTGATGTGCGCCGAGCCCATTGCTGCGTCGGCAACCGGTGTAATCCGCGTGACTGATGTAACTCATCCAACCTGTTTAACCCCTCTAGCTCATTTAACCGTCGCTTCAGCCGCGGTGTCGGGCATGGTAATGCTGCGAAAGACCTCATCCAGCCGGCCCTCTTCGGTGTGCAATTCTTCAATCCGCCAGCCTTGCGCGGCGTCGGCGATGCTCCGGGCCAAAGCGCCGTTGGCATTGGACTTGGGAAAGGCGCGCGCCGTGACGGTGGTGGCTTCTTCCTTGAGGATGGCGGCGCTCTTGACGGTCGGCAACTGGGAGAGCTTCTGGCTGAGGGCGGCGGCGCTGATGCCGCTGACGCGCAAGGTGACCGCCCCCGCCCATTCGGATTTTTGGCGCAACTCCTGGGGCGTGCCGTTGGCGACGATCTTGCCGCGGTCAATGATGATCGCCCGCGTGCAGGCGGCGTCGACTTCCTCCAGAATGTGGGTCGAGAAGATAATCGCCTTGGTCGCGCCCATCCGGCGGATGAGTTGGCGCACCTCGTGCTTCTGGTTGGGGTCCAGACCGTCGGTCGGTTCGTCCATGATCAGGACCTCCGGGTCGTGGATGATGGACTGGGCGAAGCAGGTGCGGTGCCGGTAGCCCTTGGAGAGCGTCTCCACGCTTTGGTGCAGCACGCCCTGGACGGAGCACATCTCGACCACGCGGTCGACCGCTTTCTTCTTCGCCTCGCCCCGCAACCCGCGAATCTCGGCGGCGAAATTCAAAAAACCCAGGACCGTCATGTCCGTGTACGCCGGGGCGTTCTCCGGCAGATAGCCCACCAAACGCCGCGCCTGAATCGGGGCCTCCACCACGTCGTAGCCGCCCACGCTGACCCTCCCATCCGAGGGCGGAAGGAAACCGGTGATCAGGCGCATGGTGGTGGATTTGCCGGCCCCGTTCGGACCCAGGAAGCCCAGGACCTCGCCCCGCTCGACCGAAAAGGACACGCCATCCACAGCCCGCTTGGTCCCGAAAACTTTTGTCAGATTATGAACCTTGATCATATTACGTTTTCTTAGTGACCGAAACAAACGGTCCAAATACCCAGTCCGGGCCTGGTTGTAAACAGATTTTTCATTACACTTTGGTCAGGCTGCTCCCGCCGGCGCCGCCGGCGCCAGCCCCGGCGGGCGCTGCCCGCTCCGCCTGCAAGGCGGGGGCAAGTGGCCCGGCGCGAGCCGCCGGCTTGCCGCGCACGCGGCCCGGCAGCAAAACACGCCGGCCTGGCCGCGGCGGCCTCTCTGGAACTTCGCCACACGATTTCGGGAATTTTGGATTATTTTTCGGGAGCGATGTTCAAAATCTCTCTGCCACCCGGTCCGGATGGCGCTGCCCCCGGCGGGGGCCAGGCCCCGAATTCTTAAGTGGAAATAAGTGGAAATAACTGAAAAAACCGCCGGCGCGCGCGTGGCAACGGGCAGGAACCGGTTCCTGGCCGGGCGCGAAGCGAAGCGGCGGATGCTGGAAGTGATGGACGGGAAACCGGGCGAAAACCATTCCGGAGAGTTGCGCCTCGCTCGCGCCTGGCCAGAGGCCCAAAGTCCTGCGCGCCTCAATGTCATCTTGAGCGCTCGTTGGAATTAACAGACCGGCGACTGAATGTTGGGATTTTCTCGATCACGCCTTGCGTTTCCGGCCTTTCGCCGTTAGCTTCACGCGCGAACGCTTGCACATCCATGAAGAGACAGTCAGAATTTTTCCCGGGCATCGCGAAGGTGCAGTACGAAGGTTCGAGCTCGAAAAACCCCCTCGCCTTCAAGCATTACAACCCGGAGGAGTTGGTGGAAGGCAAACCGATGAAGGAGCATCTCCGGTTTTCGGTGACCTACTGGCACACGATTCGGGGGCAGTTGGCGGACATGTTCGGGGTGGGCACGGCCGTCCGGCCGTGGGAAGACGGGAGCGACTCGATGAAGATGGCCGAAACCCGGGTGCGGGTGGCCTTTGAATTGTTGGAGAAGCTCGGGGCCCCCTTTTATGCCTTCCACGACCGCGACGTGGCGCCCGAGGGCCGGAGCCTGCGGGAGACCAACCGGAACCTGGACGCGATAGTGAAACGGCTCAAGCAGGAACAGGAGCGCACGGGCGTGCAGTTGCTCTGGGGCACGGCCTGCCTCTTTGCCCATCCCCGCTTTGTCCACGGCGCGGCCACCAGTTGCAACGCGGACGTCTTTGCTTATGCGGCCGCCCAGGTGAAAAAGGCCATCGAAGTGACACACGAGTTGAACGGGGCCGGCTACGTGTTCTGGGGGGGACGCGAGGGCTACACCAGCCTCCTGAACACCGACCTGAAGCGGGAACTGGACCACCTGGGCCAGTTCCTCCACCTGGCTGTGGATCACAAGAAAGCCATCGGGTTCAAGGGCCAATTCTATATCGAGCCCAAGCCCAAAGAGCCGACCAAGCACCAGTACGATTCCGACGCGGCGGCGTGCCTGAATTTCCTGCGGGAATACGGCCTGCTCGGGGACTTCAAATTGAACCTGGAGACCAACCACGCCACGCTGGCCGGGCACACGATGCAGCATGAACTGGAGGTGGCCATGGCGGCCGGCGCCCTCGGCTCGATCGACGCCAACACCGGGGACCTGCTGCTGGGCTGGGACACCGACCAGTTCCCCACCAGCGTGTATCTCACCACCGAAATCATGCTCTGCATCCTCAAGCTGGGCGGCTTTGTGAGCGGCGGCACGAACTTCGACGCCAAGGTGCGCCGGGAAAGCTTCGAACCGGTGGACCTGTTCCATGCCCACATCGGGGGCATGGACGCGTTTGCCCGGGGCCTCAAGACGGCCGCCGCCATCCGCAAAGACGGCCGCCTGGCGCAATTCGTGCGGCAGCGCTACGGTTCCTGGGACAGCGGCATTGGCGCGCGGATCGAAGCCGGCAAAGCCAGCTTCAAGGACCTGGAGGCCTACATGCTCAAGCAAGGCGAAGCCGCCCCCAACGCCAGCGGCCGGCAGGAGTACCTGGAGAACCTGATCAACGAGTTCATTTGAGGCCTGGTTCCGGGCGGGGCGCGGCGGGCGGGTCCCTTGTCTTTGAGCAGGGTCACCTTTCCGCGGCCAGGTCCACGCAAATGATTTCCTTGTCGTTGCGGGCGTACATCCGGCGGTTGGCGAAGGCGGGGTGGGACCAGACGACGCGCCGGCCGGCGTCGGCGTTGGCCGGTTCGAGCAGGTGGGCGCGGCTGATTTCTTCGTAGCCGCGCGGACTGAGCCGGGCGATGATCAGGTCGCCTTTCTCGTTGAAGAGGAAGAAGCGGCCGCCGTTTTTGACAAGGAAGGCATTGGCCCACCGGACGGCGGTGCCGGCGGTAGTGGCTTGAAAGGTCTCCCAGAGGCGCTCGCCGGTCTGGGCTTTGAGGCAGCGCAATTGGCCGTAACTGCAGACGCCGTAAATATAGCCGTTGTCGAGAAAGGGGGTGCAGATGATGGCGTTGAGGTGGGTGGTCTCGTACTCGGAGACTTTTTGCGTGCGCCAGAGCGTGGTGGCGGCGGGCTGGGCGGAATCGAGGCGCAGCATCAGGGAGCCGTTATAGAAAGAGGTGACCAGGAGCAAGTCGTCCAGTTGGCGAGGCGTGGCCACGCACAGGCCGGTGCGGGACTTGAAGGGCACAGACCAATAGATCTCCCCGGTGACGGGGTCGAGGGAGTTGACGGCCTCGGGGTGCCAGAGGATAAGCTGGCGTTTGCCGCCCGCTTGGCAAATCACGGGCGAGCTGTAGCCGGGTTCATCCGCGCTCAAGGCGCGCCATCTCTCCTTGCCGGTGTCCTTGTCAAAGGCGACCGCCGTGCTGCCGGCCCCGCCCACCAGGCAAATCAGCCGGTCCCCGTCCAGCAAGGGGTGCCCGGCGAATCCCCATTGCGGGGTTTTCACGCCAAAGTCCTTTTTGAAATCCCTCGACCAGAGGAGGCCTCCCTCGCTGGCGTCCAGGCAAAGGAGGTTGCCTTCGGCGCCCAGCGTATAGACGCGGCCGGCGCTGACGAGGGGCGCCACGCGGGGCCCGGCCGGATAGCTCATGGTGTACGGGCATTCGTAAGCGTGGCGCCACAGGATGGCGCCGGTGGCTTCATCCAGGCAGAGCACCCGCTCCCCGGGGTGAACCGCCCCGCGCTCCAGAGGCTCGGCGGGATTGCTGGCGCCCTGGGCAAGCTGCCGGTCGGTGACATAGACCCGCCCGCCCGCGACGACCGGACCCGAGTAACCGGGGCCGATACTGGTCCGCCAGCAAACCGGCGGGCCATTGGCGGGGAATTGCTCGACGATGCCGGTCTCGCGCCAAACCGCGTCGCGGTTGGGGCCGAGCCATTGCGGCCAATCCTCGGCGAAGAGCGCGCCGGCGCTCACCAGCAGCAGGCCGGAGACGATGTGCGCTCCGGCCCTGGAAAAGCTCCAGATTCGGTGCATGGAACGATGCTAAGTGGCGGGGGCGGGTTCGGCGACAAGAAAAGGAGTGTTGCTGAGCCGGGGAGACCGACAAGGCGTTGTGCTGAGGTGTGCGATTCGTTTTGAACCGCGGCGCGGCCAGTTTTTTGGACAAAATGGCCAATGTGGCCAATGCAGCCAATGTGGCCAATGCAGCTAATCTGCCACCAAGCAATGTGGCCAGTCAGGCCAATGTGGCCAGTCCAGCCAATGTGGCCAATGCAGTGTTCCGCCAGGTTGCGGCATTCCCTGCGCCGCCGTGCTTCTCTGGCCCGCTTTATTTGCTACTGATTCTCATGCTTTAAACCCGAAAAATGCGTGATTGAGGACAAGCACATGGCCGGAACGGCTCTGCTGACCGGCACTGAGGCCGTTTGGAGTCCTGCTCTACGTGCTCATCGCGGGGCTGCGCCGCGTCAGCAAAACCCGAATCCTCCAATACAACGGCACCTTCCTGGCCTGTGTCGGCCTGAACCGCTTCCCGTACTCCTCCACGCTGCGCCGTTTTCTGCAACGGCTCAACCCATCGGCCATACGTCAGTTGGTCCGGCTGCACGATCGGCTGCGGGCGAAGTTGCGGGCTGGGTCCCGGTCCTGCTCGACGATCATCTTGGATCTGGATTCGGTAGTCGTCACTCTCTACGGGCATCAGCAGGGAGCACGCGTCGGCTACAATCCCAGACGCAAGGGGCGCCGTTGGTATCACCCGCTGCTGTGCTTCGAGGCCCACCGCCACGAGTTCGTGGTCGCGGCCAGGAAACTGGATCGCTTCCGCCGGTCTCGAAAGGTCTGATCTTGTCAGCAATTGTTCCACGCAAAACGCAGATTTAGTGGGTTTTTCCTCAAGCTGAAGGGTGTTTCGTGCATTTTTCAGGTTGAAAGGCTCGCCATCAATTACCGCGCTGATGCTCAGTGGACGAAAGAAGGCGGTTGAGATTGATCCCGATCGCCCTGGCCAGGTCTGGGAGGAGCTTCCTGGCGCCATGGCCGTGAAGTCCCGCAAGCGCCGTTTTCAGCGCGGCCCGGGAAGGCCCCTGGCAGCGCTTCCGACGGCGCGATGGGTTCTGGTTTGGGCGCCCCCGGCGTGCGCTGAAAAATAAGCCTTTTTCCCAAGAGCAAGATGCTGTTCAATCGGCTGGGTTACGGGCGGGCCACGTCTTGGGCGCGGTTTGAATTGCCTGGCCGGCAGGCGGTCAAATCGTTCGGTGCGGCGCGCGCCCGCTTTGATGGGTGGCGGCCGCAACGCGGGTCCCCCAGGCCCGGCCTTCGCGGGTGAGGCAAGGCCGGGAGACCGGATGGCCTGGCAACCTGGCAACCTGATAACTTGACAACCTGATAATCTGATAACGAGGCTCGAACATGTCTGGACACAGCAAATGGGCGAAAGTCAAGCACTTCAAAGGGGCCGTGGATGCGAAGCGCGGGAAGATTTTTTCCAAGTTGAGCAAAGAAATCGCCATTGCTGCCAGGCTCGGCGGCGGCGACCCCGCCATGAACCCGCGACTCCGCATGGTCCTGCTCAAATGCCGCGCCGCCAACATGCCCAACGACAATATCGAGCGGGCCGTCAAGAAAGGCACCGGCGGCGGCCAGACCGCCAACTTCGAAGACTTGACCTATGAAATCTTCGGGCCTCATGGCGTCGCCCTCCTCGTCGAGGTGAGCACCGACAACCGGAATCGCACCGCCTCCGAAATCCGCAGCGTCGTGACCAAGAACGGCGGCTCCCTGGCCACCCAGGGGTCGGTCTCCCGCCTGTTCCATCGCAAAGGCCAGGTCATCATCTCCCGCCAGGCCGCCGACGAAGACCAGTTGATGGAAGTCGCCCTGGAGGCCGGCGCCGAGGACTTCAAAGCCGAGCCCCAAGGCTATGAAATCATCACCGACCCGGCCCATTTCGAGAGCGTCCATAAGCAAATCGAGGCCAAAGGCATCAAAGCCGACGTCGCCGCCATCACCGAACTGGCCACCGTCACCGTGCCCCTGACCGACGAGCAGTGGGTGGCTGCGGTCAACAAGCTCATCGACGCCCTGGAAGACCACGACGACGTCAAAGAAGTCTATTCCAACGCGGAATTTCCGGACGAGGTGGTGCAGGCGTGAGGCCGGCCTTTCCCATTGCGCATTGCCCCTTGGCAATGAGCTGCGCATGAACCAGCTCACGGACACCAATCTGGTCGCCCGCGCCCTGGCCCGGCTGGCCGGCGTGGCCGTGCGCCGCCGCCGGCTCTTGCTCTACCCGCAAATCCTCCTGTGCGCGCTCTGCATCGTTTTTACCGTCAGGAATCTCAAGTTCGACTTGCGGCGCGACGACCTGGTGGGGGCCAACAAGAAATACCACCAGAATTTCCTCCGCTTCAAAAAGGAGTTCCCCACCCAGGACGACCTGGTGGTGGTGGTGGAGAGCGAGAGCGCCGAGAAGAACCGCCAGTTTGTCGAGCGGCTCGGCGCCAGGATGGCCGCCGAAACCAATTTGTTCAAAGACCTCTTCTACAAAGCCGACTTGAGGATGCTCGGCTCCAAGGCCCTGCTCTTCGTGCCCGAAAAGGAGCTGGGCGAACTCAAGCAGACCCTCCTGGATTACCGCCCGTTCATCCGGCAGTTTACCCACGCGACCAACCTGGCTTCGCTCTTCAGCATGATCAACACTCAATTCCGCACCGCCAAGCGCGAGCAAAATGCGGAAAACGAGACGCTCATGAAGGCCCTGCCGGCCCTGGAGCGGATTGTCACCCAGGCCCGGGATGCCTTGCGCCGCGCCGGCACTCTCCCTTCGCCCGGCGTCACCGCCCTCTTCAATCCCGCCAACGACTCCGCCCAGGATGTCTATGTTACCTTCGCCCATGGACGCATCTTCCTGGTCACCGCCCAGGCCCCGGTCGAGGAACTCAACGACGCCGCCGTCGAGCGCCTGCGCAGCCTCGTCGAGCAGACCCGCCTGGAAGTGCCCGGCCTCAACGTCGGCCTCACCGGCGAACCGGTCCTGGACCATGACGAAATGGCCCAGTCCCAGAAGGATACCACCCTCGCCAGCATCGCCGCCCTGATCATCTGCGCCCTGATTTTCATCTACGGCTACCAGGAAACCGGCCGCCCGGTCAAGGCCACCCTCTGCCTGCTGGTCGGCTTGTCCTACACGTTGGCCTTTGCCTGCCTGCCCTGGCCCGTGGGCCACCTGAACATCCTCACCATCACCTTCGTGCCCATCCTCATCGGCCTGGCGATCGATTACGGCGTCCATCTCATCTCCCGCTATGAAGAGGAACTGCGCCGCGGCCAGAGCGAGGCCGCCGCCTTGACCAAGGCCATGGTCTTCACCGGCCAGGGCATCTTTACCGGCGCCTTCACCACCGCCGGCGCCTTCCTGGCCATGGTCTTGACCAACTTCAAAGGCATCCAGGAAATGGGCCTCATTTGCGGCTTTGGCCTGCTCATCTGCTTCGTGCCCATGATGACCATGCTCCCGGTGCTCCTGTTGCGCGGCCGCCAAAACGTCATCAACCATCTCCAGGGCGGCCTGGACGAACGGCGCGCCCGCATCGAAAACCTCTGGCTCCAGCGGCCCCTCCTGACCACGGCCCTCACCCTGGTCCTGTGCGCCCTGGCCGCCACCCAGCTCCATAAGGTCTATTTCGATTACGACCTCCTCCACATGCAGAGCAAGGGCCTCCCGGCAGTCGAATTCGAGCAGGAACTCATCGATTCCACCCCCAAGTCCGTCCTTTACGCCGCCGTGATCGCCACCAACCTCCAGCACGCCATCGCCCTCGAACAACAGATTACCAACCTCCCCGCCGTCTCCAGCGTCGATTCCCTCACCCCGTTCCTGGCCGAAGACCAGACCCGCAAACTGGCCCTCGTCGGCGACATCAAACAGAGTCTCGCCTCGCTCTGCTTCCCGGAAGCCGACCCCGCCCCCGCCAACCTCCCCGAACTGAGCGCCACGCTTTATTCCTCTTACGGCTACCTCGGCGCCGCGCACGATGAGACGCAGGCCCAAGACCCCGCCCTGGCCGCGCAATTGGCCTCTTTGCGCCAGGCCGTCGGCGAACTGCGCAAAGAGATGCTCGCCGGCAACGCGACCCAACTCGAGACCAACTCCCTCAGACTCGCCGCTTTCCAACAGGCCTTCTTCGACGACGTCCATGACACCTTCCAGGCCCTCCAGACCCAGGATGACCGCGCCCCATTACGGGTCGAGGACCTGCCCCAGGCCCTGCACGACCGCTTCGTCGGGGTCACCGGCAAATACCTCCTCATGGTCTATCCCAAGGAAGATGTCTGGCAACGCGAAAACCAGGAGGTCTTCCTCCGCCAGTTGCGCCAGGTCGACCCCAGCGTCACCGGCAGCCCGGTCCAGTTTTATGAATACACCAGCTTGCTCGTGCACAGTTATATCCAGGCGGCCGAATACTCCCTCATCGCCATTGTCCTGCTCATCCTAATCCACTTTCGCAGCCTCGCCTCTGTCCTGCTCGCCCTCATCCCCGTCGCCGTCGGCTCCCTCTGGCTCGGCGGTTTGATGGGACTGTGCAATGTGCCGCTGAACCCCGCCAATATCATGACCCTGCCGCTCGTCATCGGCATTGGCGTGACCAACGGCATTCATATCCTCAATCGTTATGCCGAAGAGCAAACGCCCAACATCTTCGCCCGGAGCACCGGCAAAGCTGTGTTCGTCTCCGCTTTGACCACCATCGCTGGCTTCGGCAGCCTGGCCCTGGGCAGACACCGCGGCATCCAGAGCCTCGGCTACGTCATGGCCACCGGCCTGGCCACCTGCATGCTTGCCGGCCTGACCTTTCTGCCGGCACTGTTGAACTTGTTTTACCACCTAAATCGCCCAAGCCCTCCCTCTCCTCCCAAAGCAGAGCGACCCAGTGTCAACAATGCACGATCGACACTGGGTCGGGAGGAACCAAGGTCAACAACCTCAGTCCTGAAAACAGAGTCGAGCAATGAGGTTTGATGTCAATATCTATCTTGAAACGAGCTTTTTGGGGACAAACGAGGCTCCGGTAACGTTATCGAAACCGGAATCCCTTTCCCGCTCTTCCCTCCCGGCCCGGACGCCCTCGGTGGCCCCGCCCGCAAAGAGCGGCGTCGGCCTTTGGCTTTTCCTTCTTGCCCTCACTCTGCCCCTCATCTGCCTGGCCGATGACACGTTCCATGCCGGCCCACTCCTCGACCAGTTCAGCCTTACCCTGAGCCCCGGCTGCCGCACCGAAGCCGCCGGCCCGTTTTACTATAAAGAACAACAGGAATCACGCCTGACCTGGGCCTTCCCACCGCTCTTCTCGGCGACGCGTGACCGGGAGACCGATTCCGAGGAATTCAAGCTGATTTACCCTGTCATGTCCTACGTTCGCTACGGCGGGCAGTACCGCTGGCAGCTCTTTCAACTCCTCAGCTTCGCCGGCGGCCCCACCCAGCAGGAAAACGCCCGCCACCGCATCACGCTCTTCCCATTCTATTTCCAGCAACGCTCCTCCGACCCCGGCCAGAACTACACCGCCTACGGGCCTTTCTACGGCCACCTGGAAAACCGCCTGTTCCGCGACGAGATTTCCTATGTGATGTTCCCCGCCTACAGCCAAACCCGCAAAGGCCCCGTGGTGACCGACAATTATCTCTATCCTCTCTTCCACCTTCGCCACGGGCCGCGCTTGCACGGCTGGCAGTTCTGGCCCCTGGCTGGCCATGAGCACAAAGACATCACCACCCTCACCAACGGCTTCAATGAAGTTGAAACCGTGCCGGGCCACGACAAGCTCTTTGTCCTCTGGCCCCTCTTCTTCAACCAGCGCTCGGGCCTGGGCACCGACAACCCCCAGCGGCAACACGGCCTCATCCCCGCCTACAGCCTGCTCCGCTCCCCCAAACGCGATTCCTCCACCGTGCTCTGGCCCTTTTTCTCCCGCATCGATGACCGCCAGCAAATGTACCGCGAATGGGACGCCCCCTGGCCCCTGGCCGTATTTGCGCGCGGCCAAGGCAAACACACTACCCGCCTCTGGCCTTTCTACAGCCATGCCTGCAATTCCAACCTCGTGAGCGACTTCTATCTCTGGCCTGTCTATAAATACAACCGCCTCCACGCCGACCCCCTGGACCGCCAGCACACCCGCATCCTCTTCTACCTTTACTCCGACCTCACGGCCAAGAGCACTGACAGCGGGGCCTACCGCCGTCGCGTGCAAGTGTGGCCCTTCTTCACCTACCACCGCGCTTTGAACGGCAACCGCCAACTCCAGGTCCTCGCGCTGGTCGAGCCGTTCCTGCCCGAGAATCCAGGCATCGAGTGCGAATACGCCCCGCTCTATTCCTTCTGGCGCTCCGAAAAGAACCCAACCACCGGCGCCGCCAGCCAATCCCTGCTCTGGAACCTCTACCGCCGCCAAACCGCGCCCAACTCCCGAAGGGTCTCCGCCTGCTTCGGCCTCTACCAGCACGAAGCCGGCCCCAAAGGCAAGCGCCTCCGCTTGTTCTATATCCCCGTCAGCCACAAACCGGCCGCCGGTAGCCGCCGACGTTAGTCGGCGCACTATTCGTCCCGCCTCGGCGGGATCAGAGCCGACTGACGTCGGCTGCTACGTGTCGGATGGCGAGGGTGCCCGACCACATGCAGCGTTACGGTGCCTTCCTACCTGAATAGTTGCTCAGCCACAAACCGGCCGCCGGCACGCCGGGCGCCAGCCCCGCGCGATACTGACCCCGCTGAGCGGGAACTCTGCGCTCCCGGGACACTGCCTGGCTGGGCTTTTGAACCCGGGGGTCTTCGCTTCGCTGCGCCCCACGGCTTGCTGAGCCGGCGTTGCCCTGAGCCTGGCAGGCCGGTCAAGACTCCTTTGCGCCTCCGGCCGCCTCCGTGCCAATTCCCGCGCCGATCGCATCGGCCGGTTCTGCCTGCGCCGCCGCTTGGGCTTGCCGCTCGCCTTCGCTCGCCTGGCGCGGCCAGATGTGAAAACCCCCGCGGCTGTCATTCCTGATTTCCCATGTGCCCCAAATGCCTTTGCCCTCGCGGAAGCCGCGATAGAACACGTCGTGCGCGCCCAGGTAGCTCTTGGTCCAATGGCACTCCAGACTGGCCGCATCGTAGCGGCCCTGGATCAGAAACCGGCCAATGTCATCCGCCCCCTCGCCGCTCAGGACACCGTTGGCGAACGTGAGGTGAAGTTCCATCCGGCGCCGGTCTCCTGGGTAATAGTTGTAGAACCCGGTCCACGGCCCCGAGGGAAACAATGGCTCGCTCACGTGGCCAACTTACCCGCCTCCCAATCTGAACGTCAAATCCGTTCACAAGCACAGCCCGACCGGCCGGGCAATACGATAAGAAACGCTCGAATTGCGAAAACCCCGAGCTCTACGCTGTCTGGCCGTTCCGGCTCTTCGGCTTGGGCAAGCCGGCCCTCGCCGAGGCCCGCGCCGCCCCACAAGGGTTGCGGTGGGCCGGTCAGGCCGGGTGGGGGGCTGAGCAGATTGCGATAGCCCACCGCCCGTGACCACGGCCCGTGGGCAGAAGCGAGTTTGGCGGCGCCAAGCACAGCGGCGAGTTGAGCGGGAGGAAACATCAGACAGGCACGCCGGCCAGCGCGTTTTCGAGAATTCTCAAGACGGCAATGGAATTGTTGGCCAAAATCATTTCCAACGCGGTGCTGCCATTGAGGTCAGGATGAGGCGTGTTCAACCAGACTCGCACCGTCCCCGGTTTGTTGAAGAATTCATGAAGAATTTCCAGGCAGCGCTTCACCGGTTTGAGCGGCGATTGAAAGGCATCCGCTGAAGGATTCCGATGGATGGCTTTGTAATTCAGTTGCAGTCCTTCGGCGAGTCGTTTGAGCGGCACCCCCATATAAACCGCCAGCTTTTGCGCGTCGATGCGCCCACTCGCCTTGTCGTGCAACTCGGGCAGGATAACTTGCAGACCCCCGGCGCCGCGAAGTATGGTTTGCAGTTGTTCCTGGACGGCCAGGATCTGCCTTTTCAGTTCAGCAACTCGGTCCTGGATGTCCGGGCGGTTTTCGATTACTGCGGTTCTCATGATTAAAATCTACACAAAATCTCGATTTAGTCCACAAATAATCTGGAAAAACGGCGTTTGACCATAGATAACGCAGATGGCCACCGATGGAGCTTGGTCACTCCTGAGCAGAATTCTCTCCTTGAGTTCGGCCTTGGATTTGACCCGGATTTGCCTCAGGGCCAAATGCGCCAACTCCCATCCCGCCTACCGCTGGCCCGCCACCTGGGGACCGAACTTCGATTGGTTGCCCGACCAGAACCATGGCGGCAACCTGCTCGAAACGACCCAACTCATGCTGCTCCAGGCCGAGGGCGAGAAGCTCCGCCTGCCGCATCGTTTCCGGCCAATTTGCGCTGAATCACTGCGTCCAGCGCCGCTTTGCCGCCGCCGTGTATCAGCACGACGAGCGCCAGGCCGATGGCGAGCAGGTGGTATTCAAAGCCCTCGCCCTTTTGCCTGCCAAACCAGTTCATGAAGAAACCGTTGGCGGCGTGGGAGGTCAGGATGGCGACGACCATGTTCGTGGCGATGCCGAACGCGGCCACGCGGCTGCACAGTCCGGCAATCAGACCGAGCGAACCGGCGAACTCCGCCAGGATGGCGAGAAACGCGAGCGCGACGGGAATGTGCATCGTCCCGGTGAAGAAGTTCATGGTGCCGCTGAAGCCGTGACCGCCGAACCACCCGAGCATTTTCTGCGCGCCGTGCGGAAACATGACGATGCCGAGCGCGAGCCGCGCGATGAGCGGCGCGGTGCTGGAGTTGGTCTTGAACAGGAGTTGGAGTGTTTTCATAAATCGGCTGTCAGTTTGTTCTGGCTTGTCGGAGTTACTTCTACAATTTCGCCGTAAAACCGGTCAAACCATAACTTTTGGTGAATGGCTCCCGGGTATTGAACTCGGAGTTGCGGCGCGATGGGTGCCATCCCGGCAGCACGCACCAGCCCTGGCGAATGGGGAAAGTTATGGTTTGACGCCTTCTCCCTGCCGACCAGGCCGCGATAGATGCGCGCGGGCGGCCATCCAGCCCGACGCGGCCAAGTGCGTGCCCACATCCGTGTCGTCGAGTTTTTCCGCCACGATCAGCGACGGATCGGCGACGAACGCCGTGGATTCCTCAGGGCCAAGGTGTTTGTCGTCGTCCGTGCCTATCGAGCCGAAGAGATGCGGCGTGCGCGGGCATTTGATGAAATCGTCGCGGGTTGCGCCCATAAGTCATGAAACCGTTCTTGGCCGATCTGCAACTCGTCTTTCGCGTTGTGTAAATGCTCCGTGACATGTCCGCTTTGTTCACGTTGCCGAACTTCCGCTCAAAGCATTGCCCTTTGAGATTAGCTTCAGCAGCCGATCATCATTCTCGTCACGCTTGGAAATGTTCATCCTCAATGACTCAAGCACGAATTTGTAGTCCTTGTCCCAAGGCGATGGGAGATTGAGACTGAAACTCCGCGCATCATACCACCCCCCGCACCGATTCAGCATGTCGTGGCCTTTGCTGATAAGCTCCTGGATGTCATTTCGCTCAAGTGGCCACTGCTTCTTGAAAGATTCAAAATCTCTCGAAACACGTTTGTTCAAGTGAGCCACGACCTTGTTGCGCCATGCCCGCAGCTTTTCCACCTGCGGGTGTGCATCGCGGCAGAACTTGATGTCTGCTTCAATCTGTGCCTGATCGGGGTCCCCAAAGTGCTTTACCAATTCTTCCCAACCCGGTCCTTTTTCGAGTCTTTGCTCCAAGGCTTGCCTGCAAAAAACGTCCGGATTGTCTCTCACGGCTTCGAGGAGGAACGGCAAATGAACCGCTGCCGGGTCACAATCGTACACGCGACACAGGTGTGACATAGTGGCGGACACGTGTGCGTCTATTGTGTAGATCCAGAAAGCCGGAGCGCAATTGATCTCGCGCTCGTAATCAGAAACGGCCTGTCGCAGGGAATTCACAAAATGGAAGTGGTCGTTCGCATCACCTAACTCGTGAAAAACCGAAATGAGGTGCGACTTGAATTCTTGGCTGCTCTTCAATTTATTGCTCATAAGCACGATTTGAGACTGCAATGTCTTGGTTCAGCGTGAAATGGACTTTTCCAGTTCACGACTAAGCTGCAAACGGCTCGGTGACTTTGGCGGCCTGGCCATAGGTTTTTAAGGCATAATGAGGCTCTGAAATAAGCATCTGCCTTTAAGCCTTTGGGGGGAGGTTTAGGCCTCCCCAAAAGCGGAGACGCTGGCTCGTCCCCTCGTCCAGCTATCCCTCGGGCGGTTGCTCTTCAGGAGAGCCCCCTTCTGTTTCGCTGGACGGGAACAGGATGGTGATTTGTTGAGTTGGTGTCAACAGGTGTTTTTTGGCTTTTGGATTTTCTGCTTTGGTTGCCGTTGCGGCCAGGCGATTGGCCTGGCGTTCCTGCCTGGCGGCTGCGAGCTTCTGATCGCGCCGGGCAAAAATTTGTTGTTCGCACATGGTCCCTGCCGCTGAGGCGAATGGACTCTTTGGAGTCGCGGGCTGCAAACTGCGGTCCGTGGTTGGAGGTTATCCGGGGGCGGGCCTGGGGGAATTTTCCCTTGGCCCGCTCCAGGACCGTTTCGACCTCAGCATATTTCATCGGCTCACGGATTTGATGGTGAACGATGAAGCGGCTGCAGCCCTCCTCGCGCGAAAATCCATGCAGACGTCTGGTGACCAATGCCTGGCGACAATGGGTTGCCTCCGCAAGCCACGGGCCAAAGCGGAAAACTCACCATTCCCCTTTGCCGGTGCGTAGGTGCATCGGCTTTGCTTGCCGATGCCCTGCTTTTCCGCCGCTGAGGGGGAAAAACCCCGCCGCGGCAGGTGGCCTCCTGCTGGAGCTTCTGCTCCAGCCTTTGCCGACCGGGGTTGCCCCCGGTCTCGCGCTTTAATTCAGATGTTTCTAATTGGGCTGCTGCTAGGGCGATTTGGCCCGGAAGAACCCTTTCTCACCAGACGGCGGGACCAGAAGTGGGGTGCGGCCGGTTGCCTGATCTACATACGGGCCAGTTACCGCAGTAGCGGATTGTGGCATGGCCACGCTCGGTGACCAACTCACCCCCAACCCCCCTGGCGCCGCATCGAAGTTGAACCGAACCTTGAGAGTAGTTGTGTCCACCAAGGCGCCAGAGCTGTACACCGAGTTCACCTCGTCGCTCGTGAGGGTACGACTATAGAAGCGGAAGTCGTCCATTTGGCCGTCAAACCGCTCCCAGTAGGAATCGTGCGACTGCCCCAGTTCGATCTCCTGGGCCGCTGGCCAGGCCCAGGCGTAGGAGGTTTTATAAGTTCCCGAGGCGACTTGCGCACCATCGGCATAGAGGGTGATCGAGCCGGATGCGGATTGGTCATAAACGTAGGCGACGTGGTGCCACATGCCGTCACTCACATACCCGCCGCTCAGTGGGGATTGCAGAACCTGTGCTCCATAGTACTCCGGCTGGACGAAGATGGTGCCGTCGTCGTGCTGGACGATGACATCGCCAGCAGACCCAAAGTCTGCTATGCTGGACGCTAAGTCGACGCGGCGGTCGAAGAGGATGGCGCCTTCACTGCCAGGAGCGACGGTGCCAGCCGATTTCATCCAGAACATGATTGTGCCGACAGGCGAGCCGAAGTCCGGGTTGGCGGCCAGCGTGATCTGGTTGCCCACCGTGCCGCTGAACTGCATGACACCCGTGCGAGTCGTTGTGCCGTCCGAGCTCGAGGCGACCCAAGTGGCCGCGTTAGTAGCAAGTGGCCCATTGATACCGCCATGGGGCGCTCCGGCTGGCTTGGAGTCAACCACCACATTCGCGTTGCGAGCCAGGGCCATGTGGATCGGCAACGCCAGGCCGGCGAACACGTGTTTCCGGACTTGGTCTTGCGTGAGCGCGTAGTTGTAGAAAGCTACGTCGGCCATAGTGCCGAGGAAGAAACGCACGTCGTCGCTTCTGGATCCGATGTAGAAGCCTGCGGACAGGTTGGCGGCGGGTAGGGGGCCACCTTCTTCGAGGGCCGGGTTGTCGATATAAAGGCCGGCTGGGTCACCATTAATGTAGAGGAGGAAGCTCGTCCCATCATAGACCCCCGCCACATGATACCAAGCGCCCACCGTGGGTGCGGTAAAATCCGCCGTGAGCACGGCATAACCGTCGGGGGCGGAGTGCCATTCATAACCGACGGCATTGCCGTCCAGGTAGAACTCGTAGCCGCCATCGCGCGCAGGCCGGTTCATGGAACTGACCGGGACATAAAACCCATACGTGTTCAGCTTGGCCCAGAACTCGACCGTCAATGGACCGTTCGGATTGAGGGCTGGGGTGTACGGCGCTATCGCCCTCCCAGCCGCACCATCCAAAGTGACGGCGGTACCGGCCTCACCGGGGATGCTGCCAGCGCCGTAGGTGACTCCGCTGGCATTGTAAACGCCGTCGTTAAAGCCGGCGGAATCCCGCGCTGGCTGACCGGAACTGTCACCCAGACGCCACAAGGCCGTCGGATGGTCGGTCATCACCGTCGCGGTATAGCCAGAAGGCGGCGCGGCGACGGTCACGACAACACTGATGTTGGTGGTACCGTAGGCATTCTGGACCGTAAGGCCGTAGGTCGCGGTCGTCGTTATGTTGGAAAGGGCCAGCGCGCGGCTGGTGGCTCCTGGAATCGACACGCTATCGGAGCTCCACTGGTACTTCAGCGGCAACGTGCCCGCAGCTTGCACCAGCAGCACCGGGGAGGCGCCAGCAAACACTGTCTTGGAAGCGGGCTGGCTGACGATCGAGGGCCCGGACGTGTTGGTGCCATAAATGAACGTCGAGTAATGGCCCTGGATGGTGTCTTCCGACAAAGCGCTGCCGTAAATGGCCAGTTCGTCAATCGAGCCAGCAAAGCCGTTGGCGGTCATGCTGGTGCCCATAGACCCGATCCAGGCCGGCGCGCCCGCGCCCGGGCCGAAACTGGTCTGAGTCTTAGTCCCAAGGCTTTGGCCGTTCACGTATGCCGTCACGTTCGTGAGATTGTCAATCACCACGGCCACGTGCGAAAGCTTGCCAATCAGCCCGCCGGGCACGGGCCAGCTCATCTGGGCGTCAGTGAAATTGTTGTACAGCAGGCTGTTGCCATTGGCGCTGGCGCGAATCGCATAATAACTGTCGCCGCCATCATAAGCCTCCGCGAAGATCGTCGGATCGGTGGACAAGGCCTGGCTCAGGTCCACCAGCGCCTCAATGGTTCCGAATCCGCCAGCAAACTCGAACGCAGAACTGTTGGGGATTTGGACATCGCCGTCCCCGTTGAGCGAGAGCGCGCGCTGGCCGAAGGAGGTATTGGTTCGGCCATCGTAGGTCGCGTTGAGCTCGAGGGTGCCATCATGAAGCCGAGTGGCGTCGGCGACGTTGGTCAACGTGGTCCCGGTGTCGTTGTCCACGGGGAAGTAGGCTTTCAGCGAAGACTGGGCTTGAACGGCGTTGCGATAGGCAGCGACGTCGGAGGCATTGGGAACAACGACCGTGAGCGTAGCCACTGAACTCGTGACGGAAATGCTGCCACTGGTCAGGACGCAGTCGAACGTGCTGGCGGTGTCCCCGGGGCCGACCACGGGGAGAAAGTACGAGCTCTGGATGGCGCCTCCCTGGATGGTGCCGCCGCGCCGCCACTGGTACGTCAGCGAAGAGTCGAACGATGCACTCACGCTGAAAGGCGCCGCGCCGCCGTTCCACACATAGACGTTTGCTTGGGGTTGGCCGACGATATTGGGGCCGGCGGGCCGGAGCAGGAGGTCGTTGGTGGAGAACGCCCCGGAGGCGAACGTGAACATTCGCGCCTCGTCCAGATAACCGTAGTAAGCCTGGTTGTCACTGGGCGTTCCGATGTACACATCACCCGCGGGAGTCGTCGCGCCGCTCGTGAGGCTATCGCCACAAGGTACGCCATTCGTATAGAACGTGAGCACACCGCCGCTGCTGACGATCGCCAGGTGCATCCATTTGCTGGTATCGATTACCACCTGCTCTCCAATGGTGGGGCCACCGCCCAGAACGAAAGCGTCGATGTATTGTGTTCCGTCGAAGTCGGGGCTGCCGCTCGGGTTATTGATGCGCAGCGCCACGCCACCGGATTGACCGGAAGAGAAAATCCAACCGCCACTGCCGCCGGCGATTCCGTTACCCTGCGGCAGGACCCAGATCTCGATGCCGTAGTTGTCGGCCGGCGGGTTGTAGCCGATCCCCCACATCGCGCTCTGGCGTTTGGCGCCGACCCCCACCCCCACCTGGATGCACTGGGTGCTGGTCCAGCCGGTGCCGTCCAACGGGCCACCCGGGCCGTTGTTGGCCAGGAGGCCGGCGAACTGGCCTCCCGTAGCAGGAGCGGTCGAGTAGGCAGAACCGAAGGTCCTGCTGTTGCCGCTTGAGTCGTTAATCGGCTGCGTGCTGTCCAGGTGCCACCAGCCCTGGACGGTGACCGTCGCTGAGCAGGTCATGACCCCGGTCAACAGGGCCGCTGCTGTGAGAATGTTTTTGCGCATAGGTTTGGTATCCCTCATGGGTTTTCTTGATGTGTCTTCGTTCAGCGTGAAATGGACTTTCCCAGTTCACGCTTAAGCTTCCAATGGCTCGGTGACTTTGGTCGCCTGGCCATAAGCCTTTAAGGCATAAGGAGGCTCTGAAATAAGCATCTCCCTTTAAGCCTTCCGGGGTGGTTTGGGCCTCCCCAAAAGCGGAGACGCTGTCTCATCGCTTCCTCCAGCTATCCCTCGGCGGATTACTCTTCAGTCCCGACCCGTCGGGATTTCACTGTGCGGCAGCAGTATGGTGACTTGTTGAGTTGGTGTCAACAGATATTCTTTGGATTTTTAGATTTTCTGCTTTGGTTGCTCTTGCGGCCAGGCGATTGGCCTGGCGTTTCTGCCTGGCGGCTGCGAGCTTCTGACTCGGGTTCGTGAGTCACTTTGGAGGAGGTCGCCGAAATCGCCGACTGCTTTGGCGTCTCAGAATGGCTTATTGAGCACCAAATTGAGCATCATCGCCTCGCGGCGGTCCAAGGGGCAAACAGGCCCAGGGGCCCCTATTTCTTGCCGTAAAACTCCGCAATCGCCTCGCTGACCTGGTCGGCGGCGTCCAGGCTCATCTCGCCGTGGATGGGCAGGGAGAGGATTTCTTTGACGATTTGCTCGGTGCGGGGCAGGCTGGGCACGTAGGGGAACCGGCCCGTCACCGCGGGCTGGAGATGGTTTGGTCTGGGGTAATGGATGCCGGTCTCGATGTTGCGTTCCTTCAGGAATCTCTGGAGGTCATCGCGGCGCTCGCAGCGGACGACATACATGTGATAGACCGCCCTGGCCCACTCCCGCTCCGGGGGTGTCTGCACGAGGCCTTTGAGGCGCTGGTTGTAACGGGCGGCGATTTGGCGCCGGTTCTCGTTGAGGGCCTCCAGGTGCTCGAGCATGACGCGGCCGATGGCGGCGTTGATTTCGTTGAACCGCACGTTGTAGCCGGGGAACTCGTGGTCGTACTTGCCCTGCCGGCCATGGTTGCGCAGCATCCGCAGCCGTTCGGCCATCTGGGTGTGGTTGGTCGTAATGCAGCCCCCATCGCCGAGCACCGTCAGGTTCTTCGAGGGGAAAAAGCTGAAGGCCCCGAAATCGGCCAGGCCCCCGACGGTTTTGCCCTTGTATTTCGCCCCCTGGGCCTGGGCGCAGTCCTCGATGACCCACAAGTGATGGCGCGCCGCGATGGCCAGCAGGCGGTCCACGTCCACCGGGTGACCGTAAAGATAGACGGGGATGACGCCGACGGTGCGCGGCGTAAGGGCGGCCTCGACCTGGTCCAGGTCCATCACATAAGTGTCATCCACGTCCACGAACACAGGCCGCGCGCCCAGGTGGATGAGCGGTTCCATGGTCGGAAACGCCGTGTGGCTCGGCACGATGATTTCGTCCCCCGGCCCGACCCCCTGCAGTTGGTGCAGCAGATAGACAATCAGCGTCCAGGACGAACCCAGCACGCAGTGCCGGGTGCCGGTGTAGGCGGCCAGTTCCGCCTCAAAGGCCTGCGATTCCTTGCCCAGAATATATTGGCCGGAGCGAAGGGCGCGCAGCGCCGCCGCCTCGACTTCCGGGTTCACGAAACATTTGGATAGTGGGATTTTTTGCATGTTCGGCTCTCTCTGCCATTGGCGGCCATTCGCGAAATTGGCGGATTGGAATTATTTCAGTTCCACGGTGCGGCCGCTTTGGGCGGAGGCCACGGCGGCCTCCAGGACGCGCACCGCCTCATACCCGGACCAGCCGTCGGCCAGTGGCGGCTGGCGGGTCTGCACGCAGCCCACAAAGGCCCGCAACTCCGCCAGCAGCGGTTCCTCGGGCGCGCTCTCCACCTGGTGCAGGGCGCCCTCGACCGCTCGGAAATCGTTGCCCTCGCGGAGGTGCCGGTTGGCAAAGGTCTTGACCTTGTATTGCGCGGCGTTGTAATCGCACACGGCGCTCAACTCGCTGCCCATCACCGTCACCTCCCGGAACTTGCCCGGCAGAAAGTAATTCGTCTCCACCGTGCCCCAGGTCACCCCCTGGCTCCCGGCGTACTCCACCGACACCAGCGAGGCGTCTTCCATCCCGCGGCCCAGGAAGTCGTGGCTCACGGCTAAAACCCGGGCGGGTGTCCGGCCCAGGAAATAGTTAAACAGGTCCACAAAATGAATTGCGTCGGCGAACAGGACGCCGCTGTCATGGCGGGGGCGTTTGAAGCCGCTGAAGCTGCTCCGGAGCATCTGCACCCGGCCAAACTGCCCCGCCTGGATCGCCTCGCGCAGCCATTGCGAGGCGGGGTCAAAGCGGAAGATATGGCCCACCTGCAGGACCCTCCCCCGCTCTTCCGCCAACTGGGCCAGTTGCCGCGCCTCCCCCGACAGCAGAGTGATCGGCTTCTCGACGAACACGTCCCTGCCGGCCTCGAGCAGTTCGCGGCAGATGGGGAAATGCGTTGGCGCCGGGGTGGCCACCACCACGCAATCCACTTTGCCCGCCAGCTCCCGGTAGTTGGTCGTGAGCCGCATTTCCGGCAGCCCCAGCTTGCGCGCCGGCTCCAGGCGCTTCGCCTCCACCTCGGCCACGTAAAGTTCCACCGGCATGGCCTTGAGGTTCCGCAGATGGTTTACTCCCCATCGGCCCAGTCCTAAGAGCAGCACTTTTATCATCGAGAATCCAGCCCTTCGCCATGGTCGGCTCGGTCAGAGAAGACGCCCTTCCCCGCCCAGGCGCTTTGCCGAAAGCGCCAACCGCCGGCATTCTTTAGGCGAACCCCCCCGCCAGCAAGCCAAAAGACAAAACCGGGACGCCCGCGCCAGGCCTCCGCGCTCCTCGGTTGCGGTCATCCCACGCGGTAGGAGACTCTCGCAATCAACTCCCGGCTAAAGCTGTGCTGGAGGCGCTCGAGGATTTCCTTGCGGCGATAGCGCACGATTTCACTCAGCCAGACGCTGCTGTCCACCGTCACGAAGAGGGTCCCCTTGTGCAACCCGGTCGGCTGCGCGTGCGCCACGATGTTCGGGTCCAGCAGGCCGTTCCAGACCTTCAGCACCTCCACCTCGGTGCGGCGGCGCTCCAGCCGCAACTCCCCCAGCAACTTGGGCAGCAGGCCGCCCACGGCCTGAGCGCGCAGGGCCTGCGCTTTCTCCAAGGGCGCAAAATCGATCCCCCGCCACTGGGCCAGCACCCGCTGACGCGGGTTGATTTTGCCCGGACCCCGGGGCGGGATGTGCCTGGGCGGAAGCATTGCTAAGGGCTCGTGCAAAAATAAGTTCCGAAGGCGAGGCGTAATTCCAACATTATTCTCTGGCACCCCTCCGGGGTGCGACCGCCAGTCCCGATTCGGAATCGGGAGCCCGGTGGTCGTTCCCCCTCTACCCTGAACGACCACCGGCTACTTTCTGCCAACCCTCCGGGTTGGAGGAAATCGGAATTTGTATTTGCACAGGCGCTTAGGTTGTCTTGGACTGGTGTTCGTCCAGCACGAGCACGCCGTGGGGTTGGAGGTCGTAGTTGCCGGTGAAGGTGTTGCCGGTGAGGAAATCGTGCATCGGCTTGTAGAATTGGATGCGCAAGGGCGAAGTCTGGTGGTTGAGGAGGAAAAACACCCGGGTGTCGTCCCGCTGCCGCATGCTCACTTCGACGCTTTCGGGCACCTTGAGGAGCGGGTGGAGATTGCAGAGTTGGCGCAGCCACAGCACCAGGTCGTTGTAGAAATGCTGGTGGCTCTGGGTGCCGATGTAAATCGCCTTGCCCAGGCCGAAGGTGTTCATCGTCATGGCCGGGCGCCCGGCGTAGAAGTCCTTGGCATAGCTGGCGATGACCTGGCACTCCTTGGGCTCGATGATATCGCACCAGAGGCGGGCCGGGTGGAGGTGGCTGGTCGTGAAAGTGCCTTTGAAAGTGAGGTGGTTCTCCTCGCCGGGCGGCAACTGGTCGAACTCCAGCACTTCCAACCCGAATAAGTCCGTCAGGTCGTGCGGATAGCCGGTGTCTGGCGCCAGGTTGTGCTCGTCCGCCAGGCCGGTGTTGAAGGTGGCAATGAGGGTGCCCCCGTTTTGGACATAGAGCTTGAGCCGGTCGGCTTCCCCGCCGGAGAGCAAGTGCAGGGAGGGCGCAAACACCAGCTTGTAGCGCGAAAGGTCCTCCGCCGGACGGGCGAAATCCACCGTGAAGTTCCGGTCGTGCAGGGCGTTGTAGAAGAGCTGGATGTGCTCCCGCAGGTTGAAGTGTTTGTTGGGCTGGTTGGGCTGCTGCAAGGCCCAGTCGTTGTCATGGCTGTAGAGGATGCAGGCCTCCGCTTGCACGTGCGTGCCCCGGAGCGAGGGGGCCAGCAGCTTCATCTCGTCCCCAAGCTGCGCCACTTCCCGGAAGACCCGCCCGTCCGTGCGCGCTTTGTGCCCCAGCACCGCCCCATGGAATTTCTCGGTCCCGAAGCGCGGCTGGCGCCAGCGGAAGAACAGGATGGCGGCCGCCCCGCGCGACACCAGTTGATAGGTGAACATCCGCAGCACCCCGGGCCGGACCAGCGAGTTCACGTCCTGCCAGGAGACGTTGCCCGCCTTCTGCTCGATGACCCAGAACCCGGTGTCGCCGTCCGGGGTGCGGATGCCGGTCTTCTTCAGCGAGCGAAGCATATCAATCTCACACGCCAGTTCTGCGGCCTTCGCCCTGATGGCGGCGGTGCTCTCGATGGCCACGAAATCAATCACCTCCGCCAGGTCGAAGTGATCGAACCGGTGCAGCAGCGGACGCAGATTCGTCGTCACGGGGCATTTGGGCGTCAGCTCGTGCAGCACCTCGGCCTGCATTCTCACAAATTGCACGATCGTGTCGCTGCAGAACCGGCACCAATCCAGCACCAGCGCCGGGTTGTGCGCGGTCGGCGCCGCCATCGGCATCGGCACTTCGTCCCAACTCCGGACCACCTGGCCCCAATGCCGCAACCCCATCAGGTCGTTGAGCCGTTCAATGGTCTCGTACTTGGCCGCCAGCCACGCGTGCCAGTCGTGCCGGGTGTCTTCGTTGAACGCGGCCTCGGTGAAGTTGCCGCCCAGGCTGTTGTCAATTTGCCAGGCAATCAGTTGCGGATGCTGCCCCAGCGCCTTGGCCATCTCCTGCACCACCAGCTTCGAGCGTTGCCAATACACGTCGCTGTTCAGGCAGACCGCCCGCCGCGTCCCTTCATGCTTGACCAGGCCCTGTTCGTCCACGGGCAGGACCTCCGGGTGTTTCCTCGCCAGCCAGACCGGCGGCGCCGCCGTCGGCGTGGCCAGCACCACGCTGATGCCAGCCTTGCCCATGATGTCCATTACCCGCTTAAGCCAGGCAAAATCGAATTTGCCTTCTTCCGGTTCACAAAGACCCCAGGTGAATTCCCCGAGGCGCACGACGTTGACGCCGGCTTTCAACATCATCTCCGCGTCCTTTTCCCAGGCCGCCTCAGGTTGTTCGCGTGTTCCAGCGTAAGGGTAAACCCATTGTTCCGGATGATAATCGACGCCGAAATACATAATCGTTGTCCTTTCGCGTGCGGCTTTTCCCACACTCTACCAGGTTTGGCCAGTTTCTGCAATCTTAAAGTCACCCACGGCCGTCATTCGCCCAGGACCGTCACCAGGAGCGTGCGCCGGCGCGGCTTGATGTCGCACTCCAGATGAAAAATCTGCTGCCAGGTGCCCAAAACCAGCTTGCCCGCTTGGAGGGGCACGGTTAGGGAAGGCCCCAGCACCGTCGCCTGCAGATGCGAGTGGCCGTTGCCGTCGTGCCAGGCCCGCTCGTGGCCATATTCCCGGCTGGGCGGCAGCAGCTTGTCGAGCATGACCGGCAGGTCCTCCTCCAGGCCGGGCTCGAACTCAATCGTCCCCACCGCCCCGGTGCTGCCCACGTTGAAGACCTGCACCAGGCCGGCGCGGAGGCCCGATTGGCTGGCGATGCGGGCGACCTCCTCGGTCAGATTATGCATCTGGCCATGCCCCGCCGTTTGCACATGAATCTCGCTTTGATAGACCATGGCGCCTGCTTACCCCAAATGGATTTGCTTGCCAATGCCCAATTTGCAATTGGAAATTGCCAACTCCTGCAAATCATGTTTTCTACCCGCATGAGACTGCTCTACCACCTGCGGCTCGTGGGGCTGGTGACCACCGGCGGGCTTTGTGGCCTTCCCGTTATGGCGGCAGGACCTGCTTCCTCCGACTATTCAATGTTCGTCTATATCGGCACCTACACCGGCCCCAAGAGCCAGGGCATTTACGTGACCCGCTTCGACCCCGCCGCCGGCCGGCTCACTTCACCCGAACTGGCGGCTAAAACGGCCAACCCCACCTTCCTGGCCCTCCATCCCAACCGCCGCTGTCTTTATGCCGTCGCCGAAACGGGCACTTGGGGCGGCCAACCGGTCGGCGCGGTGAGCGCCTTCCGCATTGCCCCCGAAACCGGCAGCCTGACTTTGCTCAACCAGCAATCTTCCGGCGGCGCCGGGCCGTGTCACCTCGCGCTTGACCGGACGGGCAAATGCCTCCTGGTGGCCAACTACGGCAGCGGCAGCATCGCCCTCCTGCCGCTCCAGGCGGAGGGCGCTTTGGGCCAACCCAGCGCCACGATTCAACACCACGGCTCGAGCCTCAATCCGCAGCGGCAGCAGGGGCCGCATGCCCACTTTATTACTCCCGACCCCGCCAACCGCTTCCTCCTCACTTGCGATTTGGGCCTGGATAAAGTGCTGCTTTACCGGCTCGATGCGGTCCAAGGCTCGCTCGCCCCGCATGACCCGCCTTGGGCCACCCTCGAACCCGGCGCCGGCCCCCGCCACCTCGCCTTCCATCCCAATGGCCGCTGGCTCTTTGTCATCAATGAATTGGCCTCGAGCCTGACCGCCTTTGCCTACGATGCCCGAGGCGGCTCACTCAAACAATTGCAGAGCCTCTCCACCCTCCCGGCCACCTTCGCGGGGAACAACTCCGGCGCCGAAGTCCAGGTGCATCCCTCGGGCAAATTTGTCTATGCCTCCAATCGCGGCCATGACAGCATCGCCGCCTTCGCCGTCGAATCCCGGACCGGCAGACTCTCCCTCGTCGCCCACCAATCCACCCAGGGCAAAACGCCGCGTCATTTCGCTCTCGATCCTACCGGCCGCTGGCTCCTGGCCGAGAACCAGGACTCCGACAACATCGTCGTGTTTCGGGTGGATGCCCAGACCGGGCGCCTGACCCCCGCCGGGCAGGAAGTCAAAGTCGGCTCCCCGGTCTGTGTCCTCTTCCTGGCTCTGAAGTAAGCGCCCGCCTCTCCCTTAGCCGTTTATGTGGAGCTCCACATAAACGGCTAAGGTCACTCCTGCTTGGTGAGGAGGTTGATGTCGACCACCTCGCCGGCGCGATTTCCGACGGCTCCACATTATCGCCGCCCGGCGGCGCCCTTGGGGGCGCTAGTTCAGGGCCGCGTGCAGGTCGCGGAGCTCCTCCTCAATCGCCTCGGCTGTCGCCGCGGTCTGGGCAATCTCCCGGCGCAACAGTTGCCCATACCTTTGGCGCAGGCGATGGACGGTGATCTTGAGGTGGTTCACGGTCATGCCCAGTTTTTCGGCAACGGCGGCGCAGGAGTTGTCGCTCTCGCAGGTGATGTGGGGCTTCAATTCCTGGAAGCTGGCGGTCTTTCCAGCGGCGCTCCATTCCTGCTCCAGGCGCTCGAGTGCCCGTCGCAGGAGGGACCGGGCCCAAGCGCGATCGAAGAGTTTGTCCGGGCTCAGGTCATCGGCCGGTTCCTGGCGGTAGCGGAACTCGGTGTCCTCCGCATCCAGGGCAATGAGGGCTATCCCGCCCCCGCGCTTTTGGCGCTGAGCCCGATCCGATTGGTCGGCCAGAAAGCGTTTGAGCATCATCAAGAGGTAAGAACGGAATTTGCCTTTCTCGGCGGCGGCGGCTTGCACGTAATTCTTCTCCAGCAGGCGGGCAAAGAACTCCTGCGTCAAATCCTGCGCATCTTCGTGTCCCTGGCCCATCCTTCGCACGTAGCAATAGATGGGATACCAGTAAGTCTGGCATAGGCTGGCCCGGGCGGCATCGGCCTGGGGCAATCCCGGCTGGCCCGCGTCACGAACAACCCACCAGTTGGTGTCCTCAAACCAGGCTCCCTGGCCCGGGCGCAGAATAAAATGGAACTCCGTCTGTCCCATAACGGGCTGAGTTCTACCTCCTCTGGCCGCCCCGGGCAAGGATAAACTCCCGCACCTCTTCCTGAGTTCCGGAGCTTTTCTTTGGGGTTCCAGGACGGCCTAAGCGGCGCCGGGTCTTTTCCCCAATCCCGGCTTGAATTCAGAAGCTTTGACTTTATGCTTTGGCAGCGAGAACGCCCAGAGGCGGCCGCCAGGCGGCCCGGGGAAACGAATTGGGCGGAAGCAGAGTTGCTTTTTATGCCACAGAAGAATCGCCGCACCTGGCAATCCTTCGAGGAGCTGCGCAAGGCTGCCGAAGAGGGCGACCCGCTGGCCGAATGCTATCTGGGCATCTGCTATCAGAACGCCCAGGGCGTCGGGCAGGACTACGCGGAGGCGGTGAAGTGGTTTCGCCGCGCCGCCGACCAGAACGATCCCACTGCGCAATGCTACCTGGGCTATTGCTGCCAGAACGGCCTGGGCGTGCCGCAGGAGTTTGGCCAGGCGGCCAAGTGGTTTCTCCAGGCGGCCGAACGAGGCGACCCGGCCGCCCAGTTCAATCTGGGCGTGCTCTACGAAACCGGCCAGGGCGTAGCGCAGAACTACGCCCAAGCCCTCAGGTGGTACCACGCGGCGGCGGACCAGGGCGAGCCCCAGGCCCAATTCAACCTGGGCGTCTTTTATGAGACCGGCCAGGTCGTGCCGCAGAATTTCCTGGAGGCCGTGAAATGGTATCGCCTGGCGGCCGAGCAGGAATGCGCGCCCGCCCAGTGCAACCTCGGCCTCTGTTACGAGACCGGCCGGGGCGTGCCGCAGAACGTCCGGGAGGCCGTGAAATGGTTCTGCCGCGCCGCCCGGCAGGGAGACAAGACTGCCCAGCACAACCTCGGCGTCTATTACGCCAGCCTGGAGGCGGCGGAGGCGGCCACCGCGCAGGGCGAACCCCCCGCAGCCGCCAGCGACGATGCCCCAGCCAGCCCCTGAAAGGTTTGGGATTTGGGCGGCGGGTGGTTCAGGCGTCAGTTTCGACCCGGCAGCCAGCGTAAGGAATCAGCCCGTTGAGGCCTGGCAAGTCGAGTTTCTTTTGGATCTGGGCGCCAGAACTGGCCACGGAACGGGTGCTTAGACCAAGCTGGCGGGCGATTTGCGCCTGGGCCTGGCCTGGCCCGAGCAGGCGGAGGATTTCGAGCTAGGGGTGGGCGAGCCGCGCGAGCGGGCGGGGTTGGGCGTTGGCCGACCGGCGGGCGACCGCCTTGGGCATGGCGGCCACGACTTGTTCGCTCACATAAATATGTCCAGCCAGGACATCGTGGATGGCGCGGAGGATTTCTTCGGGGCCTTCCTGTTTCATGATGTAGCCGTCGCCTCCCGCCCGCAGCACCCGGCCCGCGAAAACGGCCTCCTCGTGCATGGAAACGGCCAGGATTCTGATGCGCCGGTCGTCCGCCCGCAGTTCCTTGATCAAGGCCAGTCCGCTTTTCCCAGGCAGGGTGATATCCACCAGCACCAGGTCCGGTTTGCGGCCCGGGATGGCGCGGAGGGCCTCTTCAGCATCGCTGGCCTCGCCGCAAACGGCCAGGTCCGGTTCGGTGCCGAGAACCTGCACTAAACCCTCGCGAAAGACCGGGTGGTCCTCCACGATGAACACTCTTTGCCGCGACTTCGAGATTTTTCCCATAGGTCGTCAATATTTGCAGCCTAACATGGTCTCGACATACCATCCTGGCTGTACAGCAAGCGGCTTGCCAATCTCCGGAAGTTTTTCAAGGGGGACACCTCAGTTTTTGCCTGGGCGGCAGATTCGGTTGTCCTGCGTCCGAAGATGCCCAAAGGCGCCTGGCTCAGTTGAAATCGCCGGTCGGGTCTGGGATTTTCTCGGCGGGGTGCGCGCAAGGCCGGCTGCCAGCCGGCGCTCCCGGAGAGCGCCGCCGGCCAACTCACGCGGGAACGTCACTTAGCCGCGGGTGCGGCTGCGGGCCGCGCCGGGGCGAGCCGCCCCCTGGTGTGGACTGTTCACCGGACCTGCCAGCCGGGCAGTTCGCGCTGCAATTTTGCCTGCTCATAGGTCTTGTCCCACTCGGCGGCAACCGACGGCTGGCTGAGGCGCTGGGCCTCGTATTCCCGGACCCAGGAGTCGCGATCTTTGGTTTCGAGCAAGAATCCCAGCAGCAGATGGCCGGCGTCTTCCTCACGGCTGACGTGGCGGCGCACCCATTGCAGGGCCCGCTCTTTTTCGCCCAAAGCCCAAGTGGTATGGAAGCCCATGCGCAGCAGGTTGTGCCGGTTGTGCCCCATTTCCCACGGTGGTTGCGGAGTCTTGCCGTCGGCTCCCATCGTGGCCTTTTGCAACTGGCGGGTAATCTCCAGGAGCGCCGCTTCTTTGAGTTCGGGCGTCTTCAACAGGTTTATGAAAACATCTTCCAAGTGTGCCCAGAGAGTGTCCCCGTGGGCCCCGGCGCGCATGAGGGACAGGGCCTGGGAAATCCACTGGTCCGGGGGGCAGACCTGGGTCTTGAGCAGGAGGAGGTGCTCGAGGAATTCCGGCTGGGGAACCCCAATCGCCCGAAACGTGTCGGTGCTGGGAAACAAATAAACCTCGCAGCCGCGACATAGAATCCGATAGAGGCCTTCCAGCGCCTTGGCGGCCGGCGCCAGGTTCTCCGGTTGCGCCGCCAACAGGCACCAATCCTTGTACAACTGCCGGGCGACAAATCTCCATTGGCCCCGCTCGGACTTGGGAATAATCCGGTTCGGGGCAAAATAGCGCTGCTTGGAGGCATGCTCCAGAAACTCGCTGGTCTCAAACTCCACGGAGCCGAGGTCGGGGAGAATCGGCGCTTTCCTCACCTTCGCTGACTTCAAAAAGCCCTGAAGATCAACGAGCAAGTGATCCGCGCCTTTTGCCTCGGCCACCACTTTGGGCAGCATCCTGTAAAGCTGCGCTGCCACCAGGCGCAAGTCATCTGCGTTCAATCCCTCCAAATGCTGGCGTACTTCTTCGATTTTCATAGTTTGGCCGGTCGTTTCAGGCTGGGGTTTTTGCCCGCCTTCCAAGGTTCACGGATCGCTCATGGAAATCAGAACTCAATGACCAGCTCCCGCGGCGCGGACTCGTTGGCGAACCGAATCCAGAGCAGCCTTTCGGGCGCGGAGTATTCGCATTTCTCGCAAGGCTGGCCGGCCAGGCAGGCATGAGCTAGCGGGCCTTTTGGTGGACTTCGAGGAAGCCGTGGAGTTGGCGGATGCGGGTGGGGTGGCGCATCTTGCGGAGGGCCTTGGCTTCGATTTGGCGAATGCGTTCGCGGGTGACGTAGAACTGTCGGCCGACTTCCTCGAGGGTGCGGGGGTAGCCGTCGCCCAGGCCGAAGCGCAATTCCAGGACTTTACGTTCGCGCTCGGTGAGGCTGGAGAGGACGTCGCTGAGTTTGTCTCTGAGGAGGCTGAAGCTGGTCAATTCCGAGGGGCTTTCGGTGGCCTTGTCCTCGATGAAGTCGCCGAAGCTGGTGTCTGGGGAGTCGGTGATGGGGGACTGGAGGGAGATGGGCTGCTGGGCCATTCTGAGCACGGCGCGCACGCGCTCGACGGCGAGCTCCATTTCATCGGCAATTTCTTCGGGGGCGGGCTCGCGGCCGAAGTCTTGCAGGAGGCGTTTTTGGGTGCGCATGAGCTTGTTGATGGTTTCGATCATGTGGACGGGGATGCGGATGGTGCGGGCCTGGTCGGCGATGGAGCGAGTAATGGCCTGGCGGATCCACCAGGTGGCGTAGGTGGAGAATTTGTAGCCGCGGCGGTATTCGAATTTTTCGACGGCCTTCATCAGGCCCATGTTGCCCTCCTGGACGAGGTCGAGGAAGGAGAGGCCGCGGTTGGTGTATTTTTTGGCGATGGAGATGACGAGGCGCAAATTGGCCTCGACCATTTCGGTTTTGGCCTGGAGGGCTTTGGCGGCGGCGGCTTTGAGCTGCTGGTAGGCGTCGAGGAATTGCTGGTGAGGCATGCGGATAAACTCTTCGAGGGCCTGGACTTTAAGCTGCGGGGCTTGCAGGAAGGGCGGGTGCTGGGGCAGTTTGGGTTGCTCGTCCAGGCCCCTGGGGAGGCGCAGGGCGGATTGGAGCCGGTCGAAGATATTTTCGGCAACCATCGCCATTTCTTCGATGACTTTCTGCTGGTAAAAGAACTTGGGGAAAGTGCCCTGGAGCTTCCGGTCGAGCCTTTTGAAGGCGGCGTAAAGCTTGTCGCGCTCGGGCGAGGGGAGGCGGTTCTGCCACTCGGCGTATTTCTGATGGACGGCGAGGTCGATTTGGCCAACGACCTTGATCAATTTGCGGAGGGCGCGGAGATGGCTCTCGCGGCTGTCGATTTTCTTGTCCGCGATAACGCGGTCGAAGCGTTCTTTGGGCGGGTCGGCGATGAGTTTTTCGGCCAGGGCGATGTGCTCTTTGGCGGCGAAGCCCAGGCTGCAGATGAGGCGGCGGAGGCGGGCCTCGGCGTCTTCGATGCGTTTGGAGATTTGGACTTCCTGCTCGCGCGTGAGCAGGGGCACCTGGCCCATCTGCTGGAGGTACATGCGCACCGGGTCGTCGAGGATGTCGAGCCGGGTTTTCCCGTCCTCCTCGTCCGGTTCGGGCTGTTTGATGCGGTCGACTTCGGCCTGGTCGACGATTTCGACCTCAAGGTTGCGCAACTGGATGTAAATCTCGTCGAGGTCTTCGGGGGCGAGCAAGGCCTCGGGGAGAGCGTCGTTGATATCGTTGTAGGTGAGGTAGCCTTGTTCCTGGCTGAGGCGCACGAGTTCCTTGACCTTCTGAGCGAGCTGGCCGGAGGAGGGTCCTTTGACCGGGAGCGGGCCGGAGGCGCAGGGTTTGGCTTGGACCCTGCGGCCGGCCGCCGCCGGTGGGGCGCCGGGCTCTGCGGCCCGGGCCTGGGGTGGCGGGGAGGGATTTCGACCAGCCGAAGGATCGCCGGACGTGGCCGCGACGGGGAACTCTTTTTGATGGCGGGAGGCGGAGGCGGTGTTGGTAACCTTCGATTTGGCCATAGTGCTTCAGTTTGCGCTCATCCGAGCCAATGAGAATCGAGCCTGGATTTTGGGAGCGCCGCCAGGCCCAGTCAAGCGGGGAAACGTTTTCGGGCGGATGGTCGCGTGCGCGACCGATGGCCCTGAGGGGGGCGGAGCACTTTCCGGGGTTGACGGGCACACCCATCCCGAGGCCGAGTTGGCCGCCGCCGGCGGGCGTCCTTCAGACGAACCCCGAATCGGGCATGGGTGTTTGTCTGACCTGTGGGCGGTTGGGTTGCGTGCGGAGCGCAGAACTGGAGGTCTGCGCTCCGGGAGCGAACGCTTCACTGGGGTGAAAACCGGAAGGAAAGGCAACCCGTCGCTACTCGGCGGCGACTTTGAGGAGCACGACGCCGTGGCGGGGGACGGAGGCCTGGAATTGCTCGGCGAAGCTGCCGAGGTCCTGCTGGCGCCAGAGGTCGCGCACTTTGTGAGTGCCGCTCAGGGCGAGGTCGGACCACTTGGCGGTGACTTTGGTTTCTCCATCGCCGCGGTTGAACAGGCCGACGGCCTTGGAGCCGTCCTCCATGTCTTTGGCCCAGACTTCGAGCGGGCCGTTTTGGGCGAGGCGGGCGGCCTGGCGGCCAAGCGGGTCCTGGTTGACTTCGAGGACTTCGTCATTGGTGAGGAGGTTGAGGGTGAAGTCGTCCAGTTTGGTCAGGTCGCAACCGATGAGCAGCGGGGCGCAGAGCAGGCACCAGAGGCTGAGGTGGGTGTACTGCTCGTTTGGGGTGAGGTGAGTGGGGCGGACCTGGGCGCTCCAGCCGACGTAGCCGACGACGAGCATGTCCGGGTCGTTCCAGTGGCCCGGGCGGGCGAATTTGCCGGGAGTGTCCTGGCCGAAGCCAATGCCGGCCATGCTGGACCAGGTGTCGGTGATGTCGCCGGTGGTGCGCCAGCAGTTGCCGCCGACCTCGGCGCCCCATTCCCAGACGTTGCCCATGCCGTACTGGCAGAGGCTGAAGACAATGTCGCGCGGGGCCTGGTCGAGGGCGGCGCGCATGACCTGGTAGGGCTTCATCAGGGCGGGGCGATCCGGACTAGGGGCGATTTCGCCATAGCTGCACCAGTCATATTTCAAGTAATCGAAGCCCCATTCGGCATAGCGTCGGGCATCCTGTTCCTCGTGCTTATAGCTGCCCTCGTGGCCGGCGCAGGTCTTGGGGCCGGGGGAAGAATAGAGGCCAATCTTCAAGCCCTTGCTGTGGAGGTAATCGGTGAGGGCCTTCATCTCGGGGAACTTCTGGTTCGGCAGGACATTGCCTTGAGCATCGCGGCCGGCCTCCCAGCAGTCATCGATGTTGATGTAAGTCCAGCCGTGGTTGATGAGGCCGCTGGCCACCATCGCGTCAGCGGCGGCACGCACATTGGCCTCGGTCACGTCGCAACCGAAGCAGTTCCAACTGTTCCAGCCCAGCGGCGGGGTCAGCGCGATCGTGTCGCCGCAGACGATCTTCCAAGGCCGAGTGGCGGAGCCGAGGGCGTTCTGGGCGCGGAGGGTGAGGGCATAAGTGCCCTTCTCCTTGAGCCGGCCGGTGACGAGGCCGGTGGCCGGGTCCAGTTGCAGCCCGGGCGGCAGGCCGTCGGCGGCAAAGGTCATGGGGCGGTCGCCGCTGACCGGGATGGTGAAGAGGAAGGGGGAGCCGGGGCGGACGCCGAAGGTCCTGGCGCCGTTGATGCGGGGTGTGGGAGGGGGCTTGGGCGTCAAGACCATGGCCGGCTCGCGCGGGGGCGCTACTGCCTGGGGCCTGCCTTCGGTCATGACGAGCTTGGCCTCCGCCCAATCGGCGTGGTCGAAGTTGATGTCGTCCCCCGCGTCGCCCACGCCGAGCAAGAGCGTTTTGACGCCCTTGAGGTCGACGGAGACGTCTTTGGCGGCGTCGCCGCCCCGCATGACGCCGCTTTCCCAAAGGGTCTTGCTGTCGCCGACGACCTTGAAAGTGACGCTGCCCTGCTGGCCGACTTCGTCATCGACGCCGACGCTGGCGGTGAAGCGTTCGGCCTTGCCGCCGAGGGTGATGCGGAAGGTGCTGATGGCGTGCGTGCCCAAGCCATGAGCAAATTTCTGTCCGCCAATGGACAAGTCGTGGCCGTCAACCGAGTGATTGCCCTGCGGACTGCCCCAGCCCTGGTCGACCTGGGAAAGGTCGAGGGACTCGATTCCGAAAGTATCGGCCCTGGCTGGGATGGCCACGGCCAGTGAAGCCAATGCGAGTGCGGCGAGTGCGTGCTTAGTCATGTTGTTTGTCAGGTTGAGTTTTTTCAGAGGTTATACATCCCAAGCAGGGATGCAAAAGTTTTTTTGGCGCGGCGGCAAGAGACCCTGAACCAGGAAAGCTCGCTAAAGCCGTAACGATTCGAAGGAGAAACCGCTGATAGACGCTAATGGACGCTCAGAAGAGGCGTCTGATCGATGTTCTGACCGGAACATTCCGCTCACCGTGTGGTCCCGCAGGGCGCATACGCGTCAAGCTAAGCGCCACGGAATTTCCTGGGTGTTTTCTTGATTTTTCGGCTCAAGACCAGGGTGTTTTTGTCCTCCACAAGCCACTCCCATTGCTCGCCCTTGGCGACCTT
>JBEKRX010000046.1:0-50999 GCA_049518415.1 Verrucomicrobiota bacterium | reverse complement strand
GCCGTCCGCCCGCAGCGCCAGACTGTGAAAGACGCCGGCCACCACGGCCACCGCATTCGTCAGATCGGGCGGAACGTTGGTCTGGCCATAACCGTTGTCGCCCCACGCGATGACATTCGGGCCGGCCGCCGCCCTCACGGCCACGAGAACTGCCAAACCAACCAGAAACCTCTTCATGCGACCTCTTTCCTTGCTGCAAAAGGGATGAAACACGAACCGAACGTCTCAACCAATAGTCTTCCAAACCTTCATCCAGGGCTGCGCCAAACCCGGCATCTCCGGCAAAACTCTGCTGACGCGGCCATCCACCGCGTTCAGCGAGGCCGTTCTGTTCGAGTTCCACGCGGCATTGTTCACCTCTCGCTCCTCTCCCTCTTAGTACACGCCCAAACACCACTTGCCCACAAGTGCATCTCCTCCATGCACCGCCCAACTTGTCTGACCATATTTTGGCAAAACCTCACCTTATTTTGCCCTGTTGATTTTTCGGTTCCTGCACGTTCGACGGGCGAAGGAACCTCGCCGTCGGGCCGTTGCCCGCCATTCCGAGAAAGGCCTTATCGATCTCTCCCCTGAGGTCTTTGTCGCTCCGGCACGGCAGGCCCGGCGAAGTAGCCGGCGAAGAAGTCCGCGAGCGGCCCGGGATAAACCGCGCGCTTGAGCTTGGACCACGTCCGCTGATCGCCCACGCTGTAGTAGAGGTAGGTCTGGCCGCCAAACTCGATCACATCCGGGTCGGAGGCATTGATACCGTCGTTGAGGCCGGGCGTGAGCACCGGGTTGGCCGCGCTGAGTTCCCAGTGTTTCAGGTCTTTCGAGCGCGCCAGGTAAGTCTCGAAGAACCAGCGCGGGGTGCGGTGTTCGAGGTAAAGCAGGTAATAGCAGCCGTTCACGTACCGGAGGCACGGGCAGGCGGCGTAGCGATCCGCGCCGAAGATCGCCCCGGGCAGTTTGGCCCATGTCTCCAAATCGCCGGCGGTGGCGAATTTCACGGTGAACGGCGTGAACTTCGGATCGTCTGACTCGTAGGCCATGACGAAGCCATTTTCGCCGCGGCAGACGGAGCTGTTGAACAGGTGCTCGTTTTGCTGGGTGACCACGACCTTTTGGGTCCAGTCCCGCAGGTCCTTCGACTTGAAGAGCGTCACGTCGTTCCAACCGTCGGGCGCGAAGCGGGAGGCAAAGACGTAGAGCGTGCCTTGGTGCGCCAGCGCGCAAGCCAGGCTGTAGCCCTGGGCAAAGCGTGCCAGTGGCCGGCCCGTGGCTACGTCTTCCAGCGTCAGAAAATAGTCTTCCTTGGCGCCGCCGCTGGCCGGGCGATGGCATTTCATCAGCGCCAGCCGCTCCTGCCATACCACCGGCGCGGCCTCGCAGATGTCACCCAGGTCCGGCTGATCGACCCGCAGGCCGGCCCGGAGCGGCGGCGCCGGCGGCGGCGGAAGCAGCGTCTGAAACGCCTCGGCCGGCCAGTGGCCGAGCCGCAGCATGCCTTTGGGCACGGCTTGCTGAAACTGGACGTAGGCCTGCACGTCGCCTTTCGTGGTGTAGCTGACCTCGCCCTTGCCGGCGCCAAAGACCTTGCAGCCCATCAGTGTGCAGTCCTCCAGCTCCACGTGCAGCAGCTTCCCCTCGATGGTGCTGAAGATGACGCCGGTGCCCGGTTTGCCCTGCGGCTGGGAAAAGTTCAAGCTCACCAGGCGGCAGTTCTTGAGGCGCACTCGCGTGTAGCCGGCATAACCGGGATTGCCCGCCTGCAAGGCGTTGTCCGGCCCGGCCAGCGTGCAGTCCTCGAACACCACGTCCGGCTGGGCCGGCAACTCCGGATGCTCCGCGCGCACGTAGGCGCCCGCCGCATCACCCCACCAGTCCAGGCACCAAAGCCGGCAGCGGCGAAACACGCTCGGCTCGCCTGGGCGCGAGAGGATGTTGGCCGCCCCGCCGCCAAACGCGCGGCCGATGCTGAAGCAGTCCTCGACCACGACGCTGAACGGCTCGGCCTTGTCCACCAGATCGAAAAACAGCCCGCCGTCGCCGCCGGTGACATAGAAATGGCGGAGCGCCCAGCGGTCCCAAACCACCGCCGAAAAGGTTTCTTCCTTGTGCTCCTTGGACCAGCCTTTTTTGTAGGCGCGAATCGGGCCCCACCAATCGTAGCTCTTGAAGCCCTTGTCCACGTCGCCCGAATCAATCACCACCCAGCCGCGCGTGCCGGACCCGAGCGCGCCGTCCCAGTCGCCCATCAGTTCATTATAGGCGCCCGCGGCCCCTTTGTGCGCCGGATAAAGGTTCGCCTCCATGTAAGTGTCCGGCCGCACAATGATGCGGTGGCCGCCGCGCGCCTCGGGCACCGCGCTGAGCGCGCCCTGGATGGTCGTGAAGGCCTTCGCCCAGGAGGAGCCGTCGGAGTTGTCCCCGAGCTTGGAGACGAAGATCGTTGCGCCGGAATGCGGGGATGGACTGGCGGGCAAGGCCTCGCCGGCCGGCAATGCCTGGCCGCACTGCACGGCCAGCAATAAGCGCAGGAGCCAAAAGACTTGTCGGGGCATAAACACCGTCAATCTCATCACGGAACGCCGTCAGTGGCTACGCCATGATCGTAATCTTAATCTTAATCTTAATCTTAATCCTAATCCGAGCCGGCCTCGTCAATCTCATCACAGAACGCCCTCAGTGGCTACGCCATGATCGTAATCTTAATCTTAATCCTAATCCTAATCCGAGCCGGCCCCGTCAATCTCGTCACGGAACGCCCTCAGTGGCTACGCTTGTTTCATCGGCACCTTGCGCACGCGCGCGGCGAAGTCGTCGATCTCCTCGACCTTTTCGAAGCCGATGTTGAGCACATCCACGCAGCCCAGGCCGAGGACGAACCGGGCGGAGGCGTCGCGCCTGGCCTCATCGTCGCGCAGCCGGCCCTCGCCGATGATTTTCATGCCCACCACCCCTTTGCCGGCGGCGTGGAGCTGGGTGAGGAGCGGCACCACCTTTTCCGGCGCCGCATCCATGCTCAGGCCGAAGGGATTGATGCGCGCGTGGACCGAGTCCACCCAGGGTTCATTGGCCGCGGCTTCCAGGGCCTCCAGCGAATGGCAGGAGACGCCATGCGCGCGGATGAGACCCTTTTCTTTGAGCTTGGCCAGGCTATCCATGTGCTGGCGCTGCTCCTCCGGCCAGGCTCCGGAGGTCACGCAATGCAGCAACACCAGGTCAAGGTAATCCGTGCCGATTTCCTTCAGAAACCGTGCCACCACGAGGTCGGCCGCGGGACGTTCCGGCTCCGGGATGCCGCCCCGCTGAAACCAGATTTTGCTGACGATGGCAAATTGAGCGCGCGGGATGCCTTTCAAAGCCGGCAGCAGGAACGGGTGCGTCCCGTAGAGGTCCGCCAAATCAAACATCCGCACGCCCCGCTCGTATGCGCCTCGCAGCAGGGCCTCCAGCCGCTCCTTGCCCATGCGCGTGTGGTTGGACTGGCGGTTGCCTCCCCGCATGCCGGTGCCCAGGCAAAACCGGCTGACTCGCAGCTTGGTTTTGCCCAGCGGGACGCTCTCGTAAGGGTCATAGAAAGCGCCTGTGGCTGCTGCGCCCGCCGCCAACTCCGCCCCGGCCAGCAAGCCACCGATGCCCAAAGCTGATTGTTTGAGAAATTCACGCCGTTTGAGTTTCATAAATGCGGTTCAATTCATCTGTTAAACCGGTGTCGCGCCGGCCGTCCAGGACGGCACTTCGCCAGGTTCGCGTTTTCTCCTATGCATAACAGTTTTTTGCGCCGGCGCAAATTTCTTGTGGCAGGGAGGCCTTCCCCCGCGCGCAGCCGAGCAGCTCGCCCGGGCGCGGTGCGTGAAGGCTGTCCGCGGCGGAGGGCGGGTTGGGTTGCTGGCGAATGCCCCTCGGCCTGAAAGCTTTGGGAGCGGCTATTTTGAACCCCGGGCGGGCCAGTTTTTTGGACAAAATGGCCAATGTGGCCAATCCAACCAATGCAGCCAATGGACCTCGCCAATGCAGCCAATGTGGCCAACGCAGCCGATGTGTGCAATGTGGCCAATGCAGCCAATGTGGGCAATGGAGCCAATGTGCGAGCAGCCAATGTGGCCAATCCAGGCAATGTGGCCGATCGGGCCAATGTGGCCGATTCAGCCAATGGGGCCAATGCAGCCAGTGGGGGCAATGGGGCGCTCCGCGAGGTGGCGGCATTTGGTGCGGGCGGCAATGACTTCCTCCGCCGGGCGCTAAAATCCGTCAACCAGGTTCCGCACCCGAACGCCCAAAGCCTTGCCGATCTTCACCAGATGTGACTATTCAGGTGGGAAAGCACTGGAACGCTGCGTATGGTCGGGCACCCGCGCCGTACGCCATGTAGCAGCCGACGTCAGTCGGCTCTGATCCCGCCGAGGCGGGACGAATAGTGAGCCGACTGACGTCGGCTGCTACGTGAACAGTTACCACCAGATTATCCACGGACGGGGATTCCTTCGCCCTCTCAACCCGGCTAATAAACACCGTGGAGAGGTCGGCTTTCTCCGCCAACTTTTCCTGACTGAATCCCGCCTCCTTGCGTGCGGCGCGAATTGCCTCACCCAAAAGGCGGCGGTGCTTCTGAATGGCCAGCATCACCGCCCAAAGAGCAAGAATCACGAAAAGCCGCCATGTCGTTAACGGGTAATGGTACAGTTCCAAAATCGCCGGGTGATTTTTTTCTCGCAATCCGCTGACAAGCGTACATGGTTGTTCCATGCATAAACGCTCAAGCACACCGAAAGACGAAAACCAACTGGCCGCAAGCATCGTCGCCCAGACAACCGGCCAGGGACTGCCGGTCATAACCCCCAAGCGAGAGAAAAACCCTGCCGCCGTCGCCCTCGGAAAGCTGGGCGGTTTGAAGGGTGGGAAAGCACGGGCCGCCAAGCTTACAGCCAAACAGCGCAAAAACATCGCCAAACGGGCGGCAGCTAGTCGATGGGCTAAACGAGGCCAAGAGTACCGATAGTCAGCGGGTGCTTTTATGGGTATGCTTGAGCGGTCTTGGTCGCGGGTCGCCATGCGTTGCGGACTCGCCTGCCTGCCCTTGAGGTGTGCCATTTTGACCCACGCATTCTGCTACAGAGCCAGCTTCATTTAATCGGCTTTTTTTCATTTGACAACCGCTCACGGTGGGGCCATGTTGTTCGCACATAATGATGGCTATGTTCGACAAAATCGAGCTGAAAGCGTTAATCAAGCAATTGGAAGCTGACTTGGCGGCAGCCAAGCGCGTATTGGCATTGGAAGAAAACCCGGCCCTGGCGCGGGTCGCTTCTCTGCTGAAGGCGCGTGAGGTGGCCGCGCAGCAGCCGAACCTGTTTGAATCAGCAACCAAACCCGACAACGGCCAGGTGACCGGAGCCGAGGTTCAGGCCATTATCTTGAAATTCGCCACCGAGTTCAAAGCGGCGGATGTAACCGCTGCTGTGGGAAAGGAGTTTCCTCGGCGTGAGCTTGCACGCAGCACCATTCCGAATGCCCTGCACTGGTTGAAGAAGAAAAAGAAGATCACAGAAGTATCCAAACGCGCAGGCAACAACGGTGCGGTTTATGTGAAAACATGAAGAATTTAGCAGGGTCGGCGGGAAAAACGGGTGCTTGCAACACCTGATTGTCAACCAAGACACCCGCCGACCGCTGCCACCGATTTCGGTTGTGCGCACCTTCCAAGTGCGAGCAACCACGGGGAGCCTGGGTGCGGTCTAGAACGTGCCCGGGTCCCCAACCGGTTTAATGTACAGGGACTTTACCACACTGTACGTTTTATGCAATAGAAAGTTTTTTGTTGACAATGCTTGAGCGTTCAAGCATATTAGCACCATGAACAAATTGAGCACAGATAGCCAGGTTCGGATTGTTTCCGCTTTGGTTGAGGGCAACTCGCTTCGCTCCACCGTGCGGATGATCGGTGTTCACCGCACGACAATTCAAAAGCTCCTCGTCAAACTTGGCGCGGCGTGCTCCGCGTATCAGGACAAAATTTTCCGAAACCTCAAGCTCACCCGGATTCAGTGTGACGAAATTGGGAGCTTTGTTGGCGCCAAAGAAAACAACGCCACCCCGGAGCAGAAGCGGCATGGACGGGGCGACGTGTGGACTTGGACCGCTTTAGACGCCGAAACCAAGCTTGTGCCTTGCTGGTACGTCGGCACCCGCGACGGCGGCGCAGCGTATCACTTCATACACGATTTGAAGGCTCGCCTTGCCAATCGCGTGCAACTGACCACGGATGGACACAAGGCGTACTTGGAAGCGGTCGAGGATGCTTTCGGCTCGGAGGTTGACTACGCGATGCTCCAAAAGATTTATGGCAAAGCACCAGAGACAGGAGAGGTCCGATACAGCCCGGCGCAGTGCATGGGGGCAAGGCGGGCGATCATTAGCGGAGTGCCGGATTTCCAGCAGATTTCGACCAGTTTTACGGAACGGCAAAATCTCATGATGCGCATGGCCATGCACCGGTTCACCCGATTGACCAATGCATTTTCAAAAAAGGTCGAGAACCACGAAGCGGCGGTCGCGCTCCACTTTATGTACTACAATTTTGCCAGGATTCATCAGACTTTGCGCGTGACTCCAGCAATGGAAGCCGGTATAAGCGATCATGTCTGGAATTTGGAAGAAATCGTGTCCCTCTTGGACAAGTAATTGATAGAAAAGGAACACTTATGACACAGTTAATGCTTTCGCTCATTGAGCACAAGATTGAAGGAAAACTGATCTGCCAGCGAGCAATCGACGGTTATGTGAATGCGACCGCGATGTGTGCGGCTGTTGGCAAAAGGTTCAACGACTATTCGCGTTTGGCCGTGACCCAGGAATTTCTTGCCGAGTTGTCGAGGTCTGCGGGAATTCCCGCAGACCTGCTGGTTTTCACCAATATGACAGGGCGAAACGAGGAGCGCGGCACGTGGGTTCATCCCGATGTAGCTATTAATCTTGGCCAGTGGTGCTCTCCGAAATTTGCTGTCGCGGTTTCTCAATGGGTTTGGGAATGGATGAGCGGGAAAATCCCGAAATCTAAATTGCCCTATCATATTGAGCGGTATATGGCCAATCGTAGCGAAATACCGCACACCCATTTTTCAATGCTCAATGAAATGATTTTCGGCTTAGTTGGGCAGATGGAAAAAGACGGTTATACGTTGCCCGATAAAATGATACCGGACATTTCGATGGGCAAGATGTTCTGCAAGTGGTTACGGGAGAAGAAGGGCATTGACACGAATCGACTACCCACCTACGCGCACAGGTATCAAGACGGGAGGGTTGTGATGGCAAAACTTTATCCTAATTCTGTGCTGGCGGATTTTCGCGCCCATTTTCACGAGGAGTGGCTACCGTACCACGCAATTGACTATTTCAAACAGCGCGACCCCAAAGCTTTGCCGTATTTGAAAAAGCTCCTTCCGGGCGTTCGGTTCAAGCAGTTGGTCGGCTGATACAAAACACCGCACTATCCAAGATTTCAAATTGTACCACTACCCGTTAACGACTAGTTTTGTTCGTGGATTTTGCTTGCATTCGTTTGGGAAAAGGTTCAAAAAGGGAGGCGTCACTGAAAGTCCGTTTGTTGCCGGGGACGGCTGCCCAACCCCGGTCAGGCTTCAGGCTTGCCGGGGTTTATATGGACATGTTGACTTCCCGACGAAATGAAAGGGTATATGATGAAAAGCTTGCTGTCTGGCACTTGGGTTGTTGGTATGAAGAACAGGAATCTCACAGTACTGGCCCTGGCGTTACTTGCGCTTGCGGGGACCGCCACCCGAACCCTCGCCCAGTCAACGTACACACCTTACGCCTTTACCAACTTCGCCGGCACGCCTGGCGGCTCCGGCAGCGCGGATGGCACGGGGAGTGCCGCGCGGTTCAACTACCCTGCCGCCGCGGCGGTGGACAGCGCCGGCAACGTTTATGTGGCGGATGAGGGAAACCACACGGTTCGCAAGATAACGCCCGCAGGCGTGGTGACGACGCTGGCGGGCCTAGCCGGGAGTTATGGCAGCGCGGACGGCACGGGGAGCGCCGCGCGGTTTGGCGGCGTTGACGGTGCCCCTGGCCCGACCGACTTGGCGGTGGACGGGGCCGGCAACGTTTATGTGGCGGATAATGCCAACCACACGATTCGGAAGATCACGCCTGGAGGCGTGGTGACGACGTTCGCGGGGCTGGCCGGAAATCCTGGCAGCGCGGACGGCACGGGGAGTGCAGCGCGGTTCAACGACCCCGTCGGCGTGGCGGTGGACAGCACGGGCAACCTTTATGTGGCGGATGCTTGGAACTCCACGATTCGCAAGATCACACCTGGAGGCGTGGTGAGGACACTTGCGGGGCTGGCCCTGAATTCTGGCAGCGCGGACGGGACGGGGAGCATCGCGCGGTTTAATCAACCCTGCGGCGTGACGGCGGACAGCGCGGGTAACGTTTATGTGGCGGATACTTACAACTACACGATTCGTAAGATCACGCCCGGAGGCACGGTGACGACGCTGGCCGGCCTCGCCGGGAGTTATGGCAGCGCGGACGGCACAGGGAGCGCCGCGCGGTTTGGCCGCGCCAGCGATGGCCCTGGCCCCGCCGGCGTGGCGGTGGACAGCGCGGGCAATGTTTATGTGGCGGACGGTCCCAACCACACGCTTCGCAGGATCACGCCCGCAGGCGTGGTGACGACGCTGGCCGGGCTGGCCGGGAATTCTGGCAGCGCCGACGGCACGGGGAGCGCGGCGCGGTTCTCCGGCCTCTTCCACATGACGGTGGACAGCACGGACAACATTTATGGGGCGGACGCTCCCAACAACACGATTCGCAAGGTCACGCCCGCAGGCGTGGTGAGCACGCTGGCGGGGCTGCGCGGGAATCCTGGCAGCGCGGACGGCACGGGGAGTGCGGCGCAGTTCTCCATCCCGGAAGGCGTGGCGGTGGACAGCGGAGGCAACATTTATGTGGCGGACACCCCCAATCAGACGATCCGCAAGATGACGCCCCAGGGGGTGGTCACGACGCTGGCGGGGCTGGCCGGGAACACTGGCAGCAACGACGGCGCAGGGAGTGCAGCGCGGTTCAGGGGCCCCATCGCCGTGGCAGTGGACAGCGGCGGCAACGTCTATGTGCCGGAATGGAACAACTGCACGATTCGCAAGATTACGCCCGCAGGCGTGGTGACGACGCTGGCGGGGCTGGCCGGGAGTTATGGCAGCGCGGACGGCACGGGGAGCGCGGCGCGGTTTGGCAACGCTGACGCTGGCCCCACCGGCGTCGCGGTGGACAGCGCGGGGAACGTCTATGTGGCGGATTACGTGAACTGCACGATTCGGAAGGTGACGCCCGCAGGCGTGGTCACGACGCTGGCGGGGCTGGCCGGCAATCCTGGCAGCGCGGACGGCACGGGGAGCGCGGCGCGGTTCTACGCTCCCACCGACGTGGCAGTGGACAGCACGGGCAACGTCAATGTCACGGACGGTGTCAACTGCACGATTCGCAAGATCACGCCCGCAGGCGTGGTCACGACGCTGGCGGGGCTGGCCGGCAATCCTGGCAGCGCGGACGGCACGGGGAGCGCGGCGCGGTTCGACTGGCCCCGAGGTCTGGCGGTGGACAGCACAGGCAACATTTATGTGGCGGATCAACACAACTCCACGATTCGCAAGATCACGCCGCAGGGGGTGGTCACGACGCTGGCGGGCCTCGCCGGGACTGCTGGTAGCGCGGACGGCACGGGGAGCGCGGCGCGGTTCTCCTCCCCCCAAGGTGTAGCAGTGGACAGCGCAGGCAACCTTTATGTGGTGGATACGGACAACAACCGGATCACCAAAGGCACGCCCTGTGTCCCCTATGCTGCCGCGGCTACGGCGACCGTGGTGAACGGTTTTGTGGTCGGAGTCAATATCACGGACGGGGGTTGCGGATACACCAATACGCCAACCGTTAGAATCATCGGGAACGGAAGCGGGGCGCAAGCCGAGGCCGTGGTGAGCAACGCAGTCGTAACCGCAGTCAACGTTCTCGTTGCCGGGTCCGGCTACACCACGCCGATTATCGTCATAGAACCGCCGTTCATTCCGCAACCCACGATGCGGATCACGGTGCTGTTCTTTGGACCGCTGGTGACTCCCGTGCTGGAGTTGGACTTGGCTAATCTCTCACCCTATGACAAGTACCAGCTTGAGTTTACCCCGGTCGCCGGAGGGACCTGGAGCAATCTCGGCAGCATCTTCACCCCCACAGCGGCCACCAGCATCCAATACGCCAACGCCGTTGGCACCGCGGGGTTCCTTCGGGTGAAATACGTGCCGTAGCGCACATGTTGTGGGTCGGCGCGGAGAGCTCCACTCTGGGGACCCATTTCGGCATTTTACGGCGGTCCCCTCCCAAGGGGTTGCAAACCGTTCCAAACGGGTCACCGAGGGCGCACCCAATCTGGCATCCGGCCCGCAAGATCGGACCGGAGGCTTCGCGGATGGACCTGAATCTGGCGCTGCGCGCCAACGGTGGGGTTTGTTGCGCAATCCCGACGTGTCGGGATTGATGCAATGTCGGCCGCCGGCGCCCACGATAGGCACTCGGCGTCCCTCCTGGCCTTTTTCGCCGGGCGCGTTGCGGTTGGGGCCGGCCTGCCCAGGTATCCTCCGAGCTCTGGTCTCACGCGCTTTGTCCCGCCCTTGCAGGGCGGTGGGGTTTGCCGGTCCCATCACCTGGGGCTCGGCGCGGTGCGCCTCACCCCAGGCTTTCACATCGCGGGCTTTCAGCCCGCAGGCGGGCGCGGCTCTGAACGCTCCACTCGGTGGCCTACGGAGCGACTTGACTTGCCACGCGGTAAAACGCTCGTGCCGGACCAGCCTCGAGCGTCTCCGACCAGTTCGTATCGGGGGTGCTGCTGACAAAGGTGAAGACCTTCTCCCAGCCGCTGGCCGGCCCCACTTCAAAAGAGCGTTCGACGAAATTGGTGATGCCAACATAGCAGTCCGCCAGTGCGAGTGAAAGCACGTGGTTCGCAACCGACACCCGTTTAATCCTTGGGGCTGCTCGGAAAGCGAGGTCACCCCCCATCGCCGCCGCCCAACCGCCGGCGTATTGTCCCCCGCTGCCATGGAACGACTCTTCGGTGAGGATGACTTGGCACTGATAGTCACCCGGCATCAACTGGATGCCGCCACCAGGCAAGCGCTCCCACTCCCCAAAGATGGCCACGTCTGCCCTTGGATAGTCCACACTGTAGGCTGGCTCCGAGGGCGCGGGATCGAACGTGGCGCTCTTGACCGGCCCGTCTTGGGAGCCGCGAGTCTGCTGGCTGGTTTTCCACAACACGTGGTAACTGCTATCGATCTGGAAGCTCAGGGCCGCGTTGCCGTTGGTGTCTGTGATCAGGTAATCGAAGACCAAGTAGCAGGTGTATCGGTATTTCTTCCCCGTCGGACTGGTCGGATCAGGCACAGCGCTGTTGGCAAAGTAAGCCGTATCGTTTGGCGACGGGAAATAGCCGGAGCCTTTGTCGTTGAGGTTCCCACCGTTGGCCCAGGTGGCGCCGTTCCATTCCTCCTGCCAGTACCGGCCCGCCCGCCCAATCTTCTCGTTGCTTGGTGTGCCCACAGTGCCCACCAGCTTGAGCTGATAGGCAAAGTTCGGTTTGAGGTTAGTCGCCAACAGCGTGCCGCAGACGGGCTGTGAGGAGGCGTCAAAGGTGACCGAAACACTCGCTTGGGTGTAGTTGTAATTAGTCCGATAGGCATCGCTGTAAACCTGGTCGGCGACGTCCAGCCACCGGTAGCTGCCCTGCGGCGAGGTGAGCCCGGAATCGATATCCTTCAGGATGACGGTCTGGCTCATCGTGCTGAGCGCCGCGAGAACACAACACGCCCAAGCGAGAACTGGGGTAATCTTGCAGGCCATACTGACATCATCCCCTTCAGACACTCCGCCGTCAATAAGAATTGGGCCTCGGGCGCATCCTGACACTGCCCCCGCGCGCGGGCGGAAGCCGTGCAGGCTGGAGGCTGGAGGCTGCTCGCCGCGCTGTGCCCAGCCCGGCGCAGCGGGGAGGCTGGAGGGCTGAGCCCGAGCGCGGGCCGAAGCCCTCCCCCCTTGCCCCCTCCCATCCCGCAGGGCGGGATGGGAGGGGGGTGATCGGCTTTTCGACTTTACCCAGGGCGGCGGCCTGTCCCGCTCGGAGCGGGACGGGCCTTGCCCTGGGCTGGTATGACCGACGCCTTTGGCGTCGCGCCTCTCCCAGGGCTTGCCCTGCGCTCTGTTGCGCAACCGCGTTGCGGTTGGGCCTCCGTTTGGGCCGCAGACCCAGGGTAGGCGCTGCGCGCCAGGCCTGGGCATTGTTGCGCAATCCCGACGTATGGGGATTGATGCAATGTTTGCCTACGGGGCCGGGGCCGGCTCGACGGCGGCATCTTCCTGCTGCTCGCTGATGACGGGGGCAATGGCCTGGAGTTTGTCGTCGCCTTCCAGGTTGATGAGCTTGACGCCTTGGGTAACGCGGCCCACCTCCCGGATGTCCTTCACGAAGATGCGCACCATCTGTCCGCCCGCGGTGATCAACATGATTTCGTCGGCCTGATGCACCGTGAGGGCGCCCACCACGGCGCCGGTTTTTTCGTTGGCCTTCATGGTAATGATGCCCTTGCCGCCGCGGGACTGGAGGCGATAGACCGGCTCGACGGTCCCGTCTTCGAGAGCCATGTCGAACGGGGTGCGTTTGCCGATGCCGTTCTGGCCGGCGACCAGCAAAGTGGCGTCGGGCACCACCACGGCCAGGGCCACCACCGCGTCGCCTTGCTCCAGAGAGATGCCCTTTACCCCGGCCGCCGGCCGGCCCATGGGCCGGACGTCGTCTTCGGCGAAGCGGATGCTCATGCCGTCGCGGGTGATGAGGACGACCTGGTCCTGGCCGGAAGTCAGTTTCACACGGATCAGGGTGTCGCCCGGCTCGATGCCGATGGCGATGATGCCGCCTTTGCGAACATTGGCGAAATCCTCCAGCGGCGTCTTCTTGACCGTGCCCTGCTGGGTGGCGAAGAACAGGAAGCCCGGCTGCTGCCAGGTCAGGTCTTGCCTGTCCGGCCCGGTTTTGGCCTCGATGCGGATCAAAGCGGCGATGGTTTCGCCCGGCTTGAGCTCGAGCAGGTTGGCAATGCTCCGGCCCTTGGAGGCGCGGCCCATGTCCGGAATCTCATGCACGCGCTCGACATAGACGCGGCCGGTGTTGGTGAAGAACATCAGGTGGTCATGCGTGCCGGCGGTGAAGAGGTGCTCGATAAAGTCTTTGTCTTCCTCCGTGGCGCCTTCGCGGGTGACCATGCCAATCACACCTTTGCCCCCGCGCCGCTGGGCGCGGTAGGAACTGATGTTGGTGCGTTTGATCAAGCCGTTGTGGGTGATGGTGATGATGACCCCTTCGTTGGCGATCAGGTCCTCGATGGCCATCTCGCCCTCGTCGGGCGCCAGTTGGGTCAGGCGCGGGGTGGCGTATTTTTCCTTGAGCGCCCGCAACTCGCCTTTGATAATCGCCAGGACGCGGGTTTCCTTGGCCAGAATGTCGAGCAGGTCGCTGATGCGGGAGAGCAAATCGCGGTACTCAGCCCTGACTTTGTCAGTTTCCAGGCCGGTCAACTGGTAGAGGCGCAAATCGAGAATCGCGTTGGCCTGGGCCTCGCTGAAGGAGTAGCGCCCGTTGGTGAGCCGCGCTTCGCTGCGAATGAGGATGCCGAGGCGCTCGACCTGGGCGCGCGTGAAATCGAAGCCCAGCAGCTTGATCTTCGCCTCTTCCCGGCTCGCCGAACTGCGGATAATCCGGATGAACTCATCCAGGTTGGCCAGGGCCAGCAGGCAGGCCTCCAGGGTCTCGGCGCGCTCCTCGGCCTTGCGCAGTTGATATTTGGCCCGGCGGATGACGACCTCGCGGCGGTGCTCGATGTAGCAGTTGATCAACTCCTTGAGGCCGAGCGTCTTGGGCCGGCCGTGATCGATGGCGAGCGCGTTCACGGCGAAACTGGTCTCCAGCGCCGTATGCTTGTAGAGGTTGTTGATGACCACCTTGGGGATCGCGTCGCGCCTCAGCTCGATGACCACGCGCGTGTTCTCATCCGATTCATCCCGCACACCCGCGATGTCGGTGATGACCTTCTCGTTCACCAGCGCCGCAATCCGCTCGACCAGCACGGCGCGGTTCACGTTGTACGGGATTTCGGTGATGATAAGCTGCTCGCGCCCGCCTTTGAGTTCTTCGAGGCCGACTTTGCCGCGGACCTTCAAGCTGCCGCGGCCGTCGGTGAAGTATTGCTTGAGCCCCTCGAGGCCGCAAACCATGCAGCCGGTGGGGAAATCCGGTCCCTTGATGTGCTGGAGCAGCTCCTCGACGGTGATTTGGGGATGGTCGATCTGGGCGCAGACGCCCTCGATGACTTCGCCCAGGTTGTGCGGGGGAATGTTGGTGGCCATGCCCACGGCAATGCCCGTGCCGCCGTTGACCAGCAGGTTCGGAAAGGCGGCCGGGAAAACGACCGGCTCCGTCAGCCGCTCGTCGTAATTGGGGACAAAATCGACCGTGTCCTTGTCCATGTCCTCCATCAGCGCGCCGCCCAGGTGGGTGAGCCGCGCCTCGGTGTAACGCATGGCGGCGGGCGGGTCCCCTTCCACCGAGCCGAAGTTGCCCTGCGGGTCCACCAACCGCTCCCGCATGGCCCAGGGCTGCGCCATGTGCACCAGGGTCGGATAAATCACCGCCTCGCCGTGGGGATGGTAATTGCCCGAGGTGTCGCCGCAGATTTTGGCGCACTTCATGGGCTTTTTGGGCGGATAAAGCCCCAGCTCGTGCATCGCATAGAGGATGCGCCGCTGGGACGGCTTCAGACCGTCCCGCACGTCGGGCAGCGCCCGCGAAATGATCACCGACATCGAGTAATCCAGAAACGAGTTCTTGATCTCCTCGGCCACGTTGATCTTGGCGATCTTCTCGTTGGCCGCGAACGCCGGGGCGCTGCTCCGCGGGGCCTCGTTGGTCTCGTCAGGTTCGGACATAGCATCCTCAATTATGGCGGCGGCGCTTGAGGTTCAGGCTTCTCCTTGAGGACGAGCGCGCCGGCTGACTGGGCTTGCAGTTGGGCAATCTTGCGATTCAGACATCCAGGTTTCTGACGTTGAGCGCGTTGTCCTCGATGAACTGGCGGCGGGGCTCGACCTCTTCGCCCATGAGCCTGGTGAACATCTCTTCCGCCTCGACCGCATCGGTCAGGTCAATGCGCAGCAGCTTGCGCCGGGCGGGGTTCATGGTGGTCTCAAACAGTTCCTTGGGATTCATCTCGCCCAGGCCCTTGAACCGCTTGATCTGCAAGCCCCGCCGGCCGACCTCTTTGATGCCCGACAGGATTTCGGGGATCGAAAACAGCGGCTTGATTTGCTGTTTGTCGCCCTCGCCCTCGAGCAGCTCGAAGAGCGGCTGGTCCTGCGCCGAGTAATGCTCGACCTTCAAGCCCTTGCGGGCCAGCTTGGCGAGCAACTCCTGGATGGCGTGGCTCTCATAGAGTTCCTCATGCCGGGCGCGCCGGGTCGAGCCGTTCTTGGCCTTTTCCAGGGGCGAGGTGTCGGCCTCTTCCTCGCCCGAAAGGCCCAGGTGCAGGTCGGGATTTTCCTCGTCAAAGCGGGCGAGGTCTTCGCTGCTGTAGAAGTAGTGCACGGTCTCTTCGTTGCCCGCGCGGATTTTGACCAGGTGCTGCGGCAGTTCGTGGGTCAGCGGATGCCGCTGTTCGAGGAAAGTGGCGAAGTCGCCGCCTTTGCGCCGCAGGCCATTGGCAAATTTGTCCAGGGCCTCGAGCAGGCGCAGGATTTCGCTCAGTTGCGCCTGGGACAGTTCCTGCTCGTCGGTCCGGTTGCGCAGGCGGACTTCCTCGGTGCCAAGCTGAATCAAAATCCGGTTCAACTGCGCGTCGTCCTCGACGTATTCGACGCGTTTCTTGCGGGAAATCTGGTAAAGGGGCGGCTGGGCGATATAGACATAGCCGCGCCGCACCAGCTCGGGCATCTGCCGGTAGAAAAACGTCAGCAGCAGCGTGCGGATATGCGAGCCGTCCACGTCGGCATCGGTCATGATGATGATTTTGTGGTAGCGGAGCTTCTCCAGATTGAAGGCGCCCTCGCCGTCGCCCTCGCCAATGCCGGTGCCGACGGCGGTAATCATGGTGCGGATTTCGTTGTTCTGGAGCACCTTGTCCAGGCGGGCTTTTTCGACGTTGATCAGCTTGCCGCGAATCGGCAGGATCGCCTGGAACTTCCGGTCCCGGCCTTGTTTGGCCGAGCCGCCGGCCGAGTCGCCCTCGACGATGTAGAGCTCGGTGTTGGCGGGGTCGCGGTCGGAGCAGTCGGCCAGCTTGCCGGGCAAACCGCCGCCGGTGAGGGCGCCTTTGCGGACCGTCTCGCGCGCCTTCCGGGCCGCCTCGCGCGCGCGCGCCGCCAGCAGGCCCCTATCCACCACTTTCTTCGCCACGGACGGCGTGGCGTCGAAGACGGTCATCAGCCCGTCATAAATGATCGAGGAGACGATGCCATCGATTTCCGTGTTGACGAGCTTGACCTTGGTTTGGGACTCGAAGCGCGGGTTGGGCAGCTTCACGCTCAGCACGCAGACCAGGCCTTCGCGAACGTCATCGCCGGAGATGGCCGGGTCTTTCTCTTTCAGCAACTCGTGCTGTTTGGCGTATTGGTTGATGGCGCGCGTCAGCGCCGCGCGGAAACCGGTCAGGTGCGTGCCGCCGTCCGGGTTGGGGATCGAGTTGGCGAAGCAGAGGATTTGGTCGGTGTAGCTGTCGTTGTACTGCAGGACGCAGTCGACGAAGACCTCTTCCTTCTGGCGGCTGATGACGATGGGCTTGGGATGCAGGACCTGCTTGTTGCGGCCCAGTTGCTTGACGAACTCCTCGATGCCCTCCTTGTAGTAGAACCGCTCCGTCTTCTCATCCCGCTCATCGGTCAGGATGATTTCCACGGCCGGATTCAGGAAGGCCAGCTCGCGCAACCGGTTGGCCAGGAGCTCGAACTTGAATTCGGTGGTGAGGGTGAAAATCGTGGGGTCGGGCTTGAAGGTGACCAGGGTGCCGGTGCCCTTGGCCTTGCCGATGACCTTGAGCTTGCCGGTGGTGAGGCCGCGCTCAAACTGCATGGCATAGACCTTGCCGTCGCGGGAGACTTCCACCTTGAACCAATCGGACAAGGCATTGACGCACTTGGCGCCCACGCCGTGCAAACCGCCCGAATACTTATAGGCCCCTTGCCCGAACTTGCCCCCCGCGTGCAAATTCGTCAGCACCAGTTCCACCGCCGGCATGTTCCACTTGGGATGCATATCCACCGGGATGCCGCGCCCGTTGTCCCGGATGGACACCGACCCATCCACGTGGACGGTCACCTCGATCCGGTCGCAAAAGCCGGCCAGGTGCTCGTCAATGGAGTTGTCCAGCACCTCGAAAACGCAGTGGTGCAGCCCGCGCTCGTCCGGGTCGCCGATAAACATCCCCGGCCGTCGGCGCACGGCCTCCAACCCCTCGAGCTTGTCGATCTTCGAGGCGTCATACTTCTCCGGAGCGTCGAGCGTGGCACGGGTGTTTCGCGTTGCTTGTAGCACGTTCAGGTCAGGCATAAACAATCGTTCAAAAGAGACACTTTGGCCGTCGGATTGCGGCGGCAAAAGCCTATAAAAAATGACCCTCAACCACAATCTTTATTTGGAGCCTTGGCCCAGGGAAAAAACACCATTAGTTGTGGGAGCTTCCGCCGCTCAAACCAACCTATTGGGGCTTCGCCAGAATCCCCGCTGGGCTTGTCAATATACCTTTTTGGGGCCGAAAATGCAACCTGGATCAATGATTGGATGCAGAATCGCCCTGGCCAAGCTCCTGTGTCTGGAAGGGGCCGATCAGGCCACCTGCCTGCAAGCCGAGCGACACTTGGAGCAAACCGGCGGCACCCGGAACTCGGCCCGGCAGATTCAACGGATGGTCCAGCGGGTGGGCCACGACGCCCAGGCCTGACCGGCTCAATACGCAGGCCGCTCGTAACGATACTCTGCCGCTGGCCGCTCAAGCGAAGGATTGTGTCTCACACCCATGTGCTCATGTGCTCGGCACCCAAAGCTATTAGATTTTTATCTTGTGCTGTTTCAAGAACTTTGCTAAGCCTGTTGCAATGTCACCCTTTTACGAAGGAGCCGAAGGCTCGTCGCCGGTGGAGTTCCGGTGCGGCGCAGGCCTTGGTCTGCCTCGGGGACGGGATGTACAACTCAACTGTAAATCAAGCACGCAAACCCCGCTCGTAGAACGTGCGTGCCAGAAAGGAAAAAACTCATGAGAAAAACCGTTAGATGTGCCGTTAGATGTGCCTTCGGGCTGGCGCTGCTTTGCGCAGCAACGGCCCAAGCGAGCACTCAGTTCTTCGACTTCAACAGCGACCCGACCACCAGCGGCTTGCTGACGCTTTATGGGAATGCGAATTGGTATTCATACGACGGCGTGGGCGCTGCAACCAACGCCAACGACGGCTATCTGGAAGTCACGGCGGCCGCCCGCGGCCTGCGAAGCGCGATCGTCTTCGCCGATTTCGACAACGGGGCGGTCATCCAGGGGTTCACGTTCGAGGCGGACCTGCGGATCGGCAACGGCACCACGACGCCGGCCGACGGATTCAGCATCAACTACGTGCGCGCCAACGACCCGGTGTTGTCCGTGGTCGCCAACGGCGGCAACCCGACGACAGCGAGCACTGACCCAAATCCTCCTGCCGGGGCTGAGTGGATCGGGCACGGCGTTTTTGCGACAGGCCCAAATAATGAGGACAACCTGCCCGAGGAAGGCACCTGGACCGGCATTTCCATCGGGTTCGACGCCTGGGACAGCGGCCCCGACAACAGCACCGGCCCCTGGCCGTTTGAAGTCGGCGGCGCCGCCGGGTGCGGGCCTGGGGATGGGTGGGACATCAGAGGTATAGATGTCCGTGTGGACGGCTGGCTGGTACGGCAATATCCGATGCCGGTCCTCAACGGGGCGGTGGATAACCCGAGCTCGATCCAAACCGGTCCCAACGACGGGAGCAATACGCCCGCGCCCCTGGGGTGGGCGCACCTGAAGGTGGCTTTGAGCACTAACGGTTTGTTGAACGTCTGGTGGAAGGGCACTCAGTTGGTCAACAACTACCAGACCACCTACGCCGCATCCCCTGGCGCGCTGGTCTTCGCCGGGCGGACCGGAGACGCCTGGCAGATCCAGGATATAGACAATATCAGCATCACGACCATCGCGGCGGCGGGTGTCGTCATTGGAACTGCCACCGGTCTTCCCGACGGCTGCTCGGTTACCTTTTACGATTCGGGGCCGGGCGTGGTTGATACGACCAAGCTGGCCACCGTCCAAATCGACGGCGGCCCTGCGCTAGCCGCGACGCTGACTAAAGCAGGCACGACGTCCACGGTTGTTTACCACGGTTTCCCAACCCTCCTTGCCGCCGGGTCGAGCCACACGGTAACGGTTACGGTGACGGACACGCTTGGCCGTGTGGTGACGGCTGCTAATCTGCCCTTCACTGTCCCGGCCTACCCGGTCGTTGACTCAAGCTGGACGGTAACGGGCGTGGACACCAACCAGCCCGGCTTCCGAATCCTGCCCTGGCAGTCCGGTGCCGAGCCCAACAACAACTGGTGGGCCGACGAGCAACTCCGCGGCCTGCACGGCGCCAACAATGCCGACCTGAGCGCCGCGACGGACGGCGGCTATATCGACTTTACCGGGGTCATCAACTTCAACATCGGGGGTAACCAGAATGGCAATTTCCAACTGAACAACGGCTACTACGACAACCCATTCCCCGGCATTCCCGGAGCCAATGGACTGAACGGCAGCACGGCCTTGGAAGTGCTCTGCTTCCTGCAGTTCACGAACGGAGGCCTCTATACCATGGGGGTGAACAGCGATGACGGCTTCAACGTTACCGTGGGCCCGAACCCCTCGGATTGGGGCGCCCTGAGCGTCGGCCAATTCAACGGGCCCCGCGGCTCTTCGGACACGATTTTCACCTTCGTCGTGACCAACGCCGGCATTTACCCGTTCCGCCTGCAGTGGGAGAACGGCAACGGCGAACTGCCGGGCAACGGCGCGAATCTCGAGTGGTTCGTGGTGCAGCCGGACGGGACGAAGATCCTGGTCAACGATCCGTCCAAGACCAACACTACGGCAGTCACGGCCTTCTTCAAAGGCCCGCCGCTGCCGGCCTATGTCTCGGAGCTCGTCCCCAATCCCGGCGCGACCGGCGTTCGCGCGACTGGGTTTATCGCCAGGCTGACGGATGGCAGCACGACGGTCACTCCCGACAGCATCACGCTGACCATCAATGGAGTGGCCTTCACCCTGGCGGTCAGCCAAGCCAACGGGGTCACGACGGTGACGTTGCCCGCCGGCGAGTTGCCGCCTGCGGGAACGAATACGGCGCAGTTGGTCTATAGCACGTCGGGCGGCGGCCCCTTCACCAACACCTGGAACTTCACGGTCATGGCCTACCAGGTCGTTAACGCGAGCTGGGCGGTAACGGGCGTGGACACCCAGCCCGGCTTCCGAATCCTGCCCTGGCAGTCTGGTGCCGAGCCGAACCGGGTCTATTGGATGCAGGAGCAACTCGAAGGCCTGCACGGCGCCAACAATGCCGACCTGAGCGCCGCGACGGACGGCGGCTATATCGACTATACCGACGTCATCAACTTCAACATCGCCCCCGCGTCTTCGGGCGGCAGCGACGTTGGCAACTTCACGACGGCAAATGGCTATCCGGACGGGCTTTTCCCGGGAATCCCGGGCGGGAACGGACTCAATGGCAGCACGGCCTTGGAAGTGCTCTGCTTCCTGCAGTTCCAGCAGCCTGGGTCCTACGTCCTGGGGGTGAACAGCGATGACGGATTCATCGTCACCATGGGGCCGGATCCCCGTGACCGGCTGGCAACGGTGTGCGGCCAGTGGGACGGCGGGCGCGGCGCGGCCGACAGCACCTTCCAGATCGTGGCAACCAACGCCGGCATTTACCCGTTCTGCCTGCGCTGGGAGAACGGCAACGGCGAACTGCCGGACAACGGGGCGAACCTGGAGTGGTTCGTGGTGCAGCCGGACGGGACGAAGATCCTGGTCAACGATCCAAGCCCGCCCGAAGACACGGGAATCAAGGCCTTCTTCAAAGGCCCGGCGCTGCCGGCTTATGTGTCGCAGCTCAACCCCTACGACGGCCAGACGGGTTGCTGGCCGGATCACGTGGTCATCCAGTTCACCGCCGGGAGCACCCAGGTCAGCCCCACGCATGCCCCGGTGCTGCTCATCGACGGCGTGGCCACCAGCCCGGTCATCACCCAACAAGGGGCCCTCACCACCCTCGTGCTCACCCTCCCTCCGCCCGGCCTGTCCGCGGGCCAGCATACGGCCACGTTGCTCTGGAGTGATACCGGAACGATCAACGCGAGCAATTCCTGGTCCTTCACGGTGGGCACTTTCCCTACGCTCAACCAGGCGCTGAGCGTGCCGGTCAACGCGGTGGACAAGACCCAGCCTGGATTTGTGCTCAAGGTCACCCAACTCGATCCGGCCACCGGTGGAGATCCCGGCGATTACACCGCCAACCAGTGCGACGAGAACAACTCGCTCCTCGCCGGCCTCTATTTCCCCTGGTTCGGCACTAACACGGCCGACACCGTCAACGGCGGCAGCAGCGGCATGCCGGCCGTTATGGGCAACCTCTGGTATTGGACCAACGTGGTGGACTTCAACATCGTCACCTCCGGTGGCGATTTCGCCAACGACTACGGTCTGCCTGGCATCCCTGGCGTCACCGGCAATGCCAACTACTTCGCGGCCGGGTTCCAAACTTACGTGGTATTCCCCGCGGCGGGGTTCTGCCGCATGGGCGTGAACAGCGATGACGGTTTCCGGCTGACCGAAGGCATCGGCGTCACGCGCCAGGCGGTGCATGTCACCGGTCCGGGAATCGATACGGACATCGAGGGCGTGAATGCGAATACCAACAACTCCACTTTCGGGGGCAGCCTGCCGGTGCCGCCCATCACGGGCCCGGTGGTCTATGTGGGCGAAGGCGCCTGCCCGAACCTGCCGGCCATCGATCTGACCAACAAGATCGGCGTCATTCTGAACACCCATTGCGGCGCCTCGACCGTCTATGCCTGGGCTTGGTATCTCCAGACCAACGGCGCGATCGGCGCCATCATCCTCAATGATCCGAGCTGGGGTATGCCGTACCTCGCAGGCGGCGGTCCGCGTCCCGTGACGATCCCGGTGGTGATGAGCAGTTCCTACGCCGGCCAGTTGGACTTTTGGAAGACCAATGCCAACCTCGTCGCGAGCATCGGCGCCGACGCCCACCTGCAGCTCGGCCAGGCCGATTACGGCAAGGGAATGAGTGACATCGACTTCGGCTTCTGGGTGCCTGCCGCCGGAGCTTATCCCCTCCGCCTGCTCTACTACCAAGGTGCCGGCGGCGCCGGGTGCGAATGGTCCACCGTTATTCCTGGGGCGGCTGTGGACGGCGGCGTGCGGTCGCTGGTCAACGACACGATGAACCCTCAATCGCTCCTCGCCTACCGGGCGGTGACCGTTCTGCCGACTTTGCATACGCCGACCCTTGCCAAAGGCATGGTCACCGTGACCTGGAACGGCGCGGGCATTCTCCAATCCTCGCCGACCCTCAGTCCGGCGCACTGGACAAACGTCGACCCGCAGCCGGGCAACAACGTCTTCACGACCTTGGCGACGAGCGGCGCCAAGTACTTCCGCGTGACGGTGCCCGTCCCCGTCGAGCCGTAACCATCGCTTCGTGATTCCTCAGGAGACCGGGTTGGCTGGCCAGCCCGGTCTCTTTCTTGTACGCGGGACATGACTCAGAGCCTATGGGGCTGAAGTCCCCTGTGGGCCGAACGAGGGGAACTACCTTTTTCCCGCCCGCAGTTTGTCGATATACTCCCGGGCGAGCGGGTCCTTGGGATCGAGACGCGCCGCCTCCTGGAAGTGCCGCAGCGCGTTTTCAAGGTCGTTTTCCCGGAGGAGGGCGACCCCCAAATTCAAATGCGCCATGGCGTAATCGGGTTTCAGGCGGAGCACCTCCTCGAGTTGCTTGCGCGCCGCGGCGGTCTGGCCGTCGAAGGCCAACTCCTCGCCCAGGGCATAGCGGCCCTCCCAATAATCGGGGCGCAAGTTTAGCGCCTGCCGGAAGCTCTCAATGGCGGCGGCGCGGCGCTTGAGTTTGGAGAGCGCCTTGCCGGCGTGGTAGTACAGCCGGTAGTCCTGCGGCGCCAGTTGCAGGCCCCGCTGGTAGTCCTTGAGGGCGAGCTCGGGTTCCAGTTGCATGGCGTGGATGTTGCCCAGCTCCAGCCAGCCCTCCGCCAGGTCGGGGCGCAGGCTCACGGCCTGCGAAAGCAGCGCGCGTCCGGCGGCCAAATCCCCCAGCCGCGCGAGCAATCGCCCGGCCTGGAAGTAGGCCACATGATGCTGCGGGATGAGCTCCCGCACGCGCCGCCACTCGGCCACGGCTCCCTGCAACTTGCCGATCCCCTCGAGAAACTGGGCGGTATTCTCGTGCAACCGGTGGTCATCCGGCGCCCGCTCCAGGGCGGCCAGGCAGACCTCGCTGGCCGCCGCCGCCGCGTTGCGATCCAACCGCCGGCGCACCGCGCGCATCTCATCGCGGACACCCTCCACCTGCTGAGAATGATGGAGCTGCCCCGTGAAGGGCGGTTGTGACAGGCGCTGAAGCATGTCCTCGAGCACGGCGTAACGGTTCCAGTCCGTCAGCGCCAATCGCCGCTCGCACACTTCCTGCGAAGCCCAATCCCCCCTCGCGGCGTTGGTTGCGGCCATGGGCAGGAGACGCTCCGCCGCTGCCGCCCAGGCGCGGGCCAGCGCGTAGTTGCCGTCGAAATTGAAATGCACGTGTTCGCAGAAGGCCTCTTTGCCCGGAATGCCCACCGGACTGTTCGCCGCAAAGACAGCGGCCGCATCGCACAGCGCCACGCCGGGACCGGCAAATTGCGCCGCCACCTGCTTGATAATCGCATTGATGCGCGAGTCGGCCCGAAAAGGGAGCGCGTCGGCATCACGCGCCTGCTGGAAGTGGTCCCGCGCGGACGCCAGGGCCGTCAGTGGTGGGGCAGGCGTCCCGACCGCGTTGGTTTCGGCCTTGAGAGTCGCCTGTGCCCGAGGGGCCGTCGGCCCCGGCGCCTGGCGGCTCTGAGCCAGGGCCAAAAGGCATTCCCCCCAGCGAAACTGGAGTTCGGCGGACGTTGGATCGATCCTGGCCGCTGCTTCGAGCTTGTTTGCGGCGCCCGCAAAGTCCCCTTCTTCTTGCGCTTTGGCCGCGCCGGCGCAGAGCCGGGCATGAGACTGGCGGGCTGCGTCCGGCACCACGGCATCAAGCACCGAGCCGAAAGGCGGGCAATCCTTGAGGTTCACGGCCACCGTCGAGAGGAGGATCGGCACGCCCTGGGCACGGCCTGCCCGCACGATAGCTTCCAGGTTGCGCCGGAAGCTGCGATAAACCACCTCTCTTCGGGGATCGGAGGGGGCAATCCGGTTTTCCATGAACATCTGCATCCCGCCCCACGACGGGCCGTGCCTGGCCACCGCGCCGGCCTTCCGGGCCAGGGCCATCAGCAGTTGCCCCAGGCGCGCTTCCTGGAGTGCCAGGCTCAGCCTCACCCGCCAGAGGGGCGGCGCCTGCGAGCCAAACACCGTAGCCGCTCCGAAAGGCCCGACCATCTCGTTGTTCCCCAAATACACAATCCAGAGATCGCCCTGGTGATGGGCGCATTCGCGGGCGATGGGCAGCACGCCGTGTGAATTGATGGCCGTGACGGCGCCGCAAATGACCTCGAACTCAGTGCCGGGCAAACGCTCCCGCAGCAGCGCCTGCAGATACCTTCCGGCCCCATAGGCGGGCCGGGGGTCGCCCAGGGCTGCAGACTCGCCAAGCAGGAAGAGGCGGCGAACATTAGGACCCTTCTTTGCCTTCATCACCACAGGCGGCGGGCTGCGCGCCAACTCCGGCGGAAAGAACCGAAGGCCGAATTTATCGTTCTCCACCAGGCAGCCCTCGCGCCCGATTCTAAGGGGCTTGAAGAACGCGGTCGAATAACCGTAACCCGCCAGGCGGAGAACCAGTTCCGCCAGGGTCAACAACAAGAGCGGCAACAAAATCAGCCCCGCCGCCCGGACAAGCCACTTGTGCCTTGAGGAGAGCGGTGTTTCCGGCGTCGCCGAGCCCGCCGGCGTCCCGCGACCGGCGGCAGCCCGCGCCGGCCCGGTTTCTTTCAATGGCTTCAACTTCCGCTTCGACACGGGTTATTGTCTGGGTCTGTGGTCAGGGGGAGCCTAACCCAAGGCCGGTCTCGACGGCAATCCTAGACTGAATGCCCTGACCGCCCTGCCGCCCTGGCCAAGAGCATAAGTTTTCTTGCTGCATTTTTCCTATGTATTCGTTTGAATTCCGTCAACATGTCACCCGTTCGCGCACCGGTCGAAGCCTTTCCATCCATGGAAAAAGGCGAGTCATGGGCTTTTGCCGGGTACGGGGAGAGACGTTCGAACCAACCGCCGTTAGACGTGCCATGGGGCCGGGGCTGCTTTGCGTAGCCACGGCCCTGAAGATTGACAGCCCCAGGCCCCCTGCTATCCTGGGAGCCGGATGCTTGAGAAGCCGATGAACTCCAGCCACTGTATTGGCCGAGTGGGGCTTGGGCTGCTGAGCGTGTGGTTCCTGGCGGCGGGGCCCGTGGGAGCGGCCGAGGCCCTCCGCCTCCACCCTGAAAACCCGCATTACTTCCTGTTCCGCGGCCGGCCCACGGTCATCATCACCTCGGGCGAGCACTACGGGGCGGTGCTGAACTTGGATTTCAACTACCGGAGGTATTTGAAGACGCTGGCCAAAGAGGGCCTGAACGGCACCCGGACGTGGGTCGGGGCGTATTGCGAGCCGAGCGGCGCTTTCAGGATCGCGCAGAACACGCTGGCGCCCAGGCCCGGCCGCTTTGCCAGTCCCTGGGCTCGGAGCGAGCAGCCGGGCTACCAGAATGGCGGGAACAAATTCGACCTGACGCGATGGGACCAGGCTTATTTCAAGCGTCTCAAGGATTTCATTTTCCAGGCGGGCAAACGGGGCATCGTGGTCGAGGTCAATCTCTTCTGCCCGTTCTACGAGGAGAGCATGTGGCGGCTCAGCCCGATGAATGCGGTTAACAACGTCAACCGGCTGGGCGCGCTGGCGCGCACCAACGTGTACACCCTGGACAAGAACAACGGCCTGCTTGGGGTCGAGGAAACCCTGGTGCGCAAGGTCGTCACGGAGTTGAGCCGATTCGACAATCTCTACTACGAAATCTGCAACGAGCCTTACTTCGGCGGCGTCACCCTCCCATGGCAGCGGCACATCGCCGAGGTGATTGTCGAGACCGAAAAGGGCCTTGGCCGGCGGCATCTCATCTCTCAAAACATCGCCAACCAAAAGGCCAGCGTCAAAGACCCTGACCCCGCCGTGGCCATCCTCAATTTCCATTACGCCAGCCCGCCCGAGACGGTCGCCCTGAACTACGACCTGAACCGTGTCATCGGCGACAACGAGACCGGGTTCCGCGGCACCAACGATGCCCCCTACCGGATGGAGGGCTGGGATTTCATCGTCGCCGGCGGCGGCCTGTTCAACCATCTTGACTACTCGTTCACGGCCGGCCATGAGGACGGCAGGTTCGTTTATCCGGCCACCCAGCCCGGCGGCGGCAGCCCGGCCCTCCGCCGCCAACTCCGGTTCCTGGGCGAGTTCATCCGCCGCTTCGATTTCCTCCACATGCGGCCGGACAACGGCCTGGTGACCGTGGTCCCGGCGGCCGGCGTGACGGCCCGCGCCCTGGCGCGGCCGGGGCAGGACTACATTGTGTATCTGCGCACCGCCCCGCAGCCAGGCGAGCATGGCCAATACCCGGCGGCGACCTTTGCCGATGGGCAGCTTGTGGTCGAGGTTTCATTGCCGGCAGGCCAGTTCAAGGCCCAGTGGCTCGACCCCAAGCAAGGCTCCGTCATTCGCTCCGAACACCTCACTCCTGCCGGCGGGGCCTGCAAACTCGCCGCGCCCGCCTTCCAGGACGACATCGTGCTGGCCATTCGCCGGGGCGGGGAAGACGGCAGTCGGGCCGCGCGCGCTGCCCAGGCGGCTCATGGTCCCTGAACGCTGCCTCAACGGTCCATCCAAGGTCCCAGGCCATCACTGCTCCACTGGATCTCTTCCCGTCTTCTGCACTTGTTTTGCTAGTTGAACAAATGGCCGACGCGGCCGTGCCGCCGATTAAACCACATGCTGTAGCTCACGTTCAACCATCGCATCGTGCGGCTCAGGTTGGCCTCCGGCGTTTCCACCAGCACGTGAGAGTGGTTGTCCATCAGCATATAGGCAGGAACCCGGAGCCCGAACCGCTCGGTCAGCTCCCCCAACAAGTCGAGAAAGTGCGCGCGGTCGGACTCTTCCCGCTAAATCGCCTTTCGTTCGTTGCCGCGAGCGGTGACGTGGTAGCGCCCACGCGGGCGCTGGATGCGTAGTGCGCGTGCCGTGGCCCCAATTCAACCGCCGGCAGACCAGAAAGTCAAGCCGCACTTGTCAAATGTTTAGCCGCGACCCCTTTGCCTTCTGCTCCCGGCGACCCGATTCGGCTCGATGCCGGTAGTTCTACTCCACGCCATAAACTCGCGGGACCAAGAAAGCCACTGCAATGAACAGGACGGGAAAGCCCAAGCCGGTGTAGAGCACCCGCCACGCTGATGGTCCCTGGCGTCGCGTGAGGAACACCGCGAGAAAGCCGAGCCAATAGACGCCGCATGAGATAAACCACACGCGCCAGTTGAGCAAAATCCCGCCACTGATCTCCGCCGGACCATACATCGACCCATTGACGAAACACACGGCCCATGCCGAAACCTGGAACATGAGAGACAGAACAACTGCGTATCCGTGGGAACGAAATAGCTGTGTGCTCTTTGTCATACGCTGCACATTGCCGAACGATTATTATACAACGAGCCGTCCGTATATTAAACGACGCCGATCCCGCCTGCAAGCCGTATCATACGAGCAGGTTACGCGCTTTGGCACCACTCGATCAATAAGCCGTGGGGTCATGTCTGAATGGCAGTTAGTTAAGCCCTCGATGATTTGCGATATTTGGGACCGAACACGCTGTTGGCATAGTAACTAACTGCCATTCGGGCCACGTCTCAACATTTGACAATTAGGTTTCGATGTCAGTCAGGCTCCGCCGCAGTTGGTCTTGCTGCTCGCCGCACTTGTCAAATGTTGAGACGCGACCCCTCTGCCTTTTTCCTCTGCCTTTTTGTTTGGGATTACCTGCGGCCCAATGAACTGAAAGAGTTCATCTCCAACCATTGCCGAGGGTCGGGTGAGCAGCAGGATGCTTACCCGCTTTTGTCCGAAGGTGTTCGTCTGGAATCGAAGGGTGACAGAGCCGGGGCACTGGCCAAGTACGCGGCTGTGATGGAGAAATTTCCGGGCACGGGGGCGGCTAGAGACGCCGAGTTCAGCATTAGGAATCTCAAAGACAAATTGGGTTAGATGGCGTTGCCAACCGCGCTACCGGCTTCTCTTGCGCTCCTGCCGTTCGAGCGGGATTGAAGCATCTGGCACCCTTCACGGGTTTTTCGAGAGCAGATACGCGCCCAGACCCGTGAGCAGTGCGACCACTACCAGCGCCATACAGATACGAAAGCCATTCATCCATTGGCTGCTCCGCCGTCTTCGGAAGAACATGTCCATGCCAACGATGGTTCCGATAACCACTGCAATAGAAAGGAGAGCCAGCGCGAACTCTCCGAACTCGCCTTCACGCTTCGCTTCCAGACCGGACCGTGTGAACACCGTGGCAAAGAAGATAACGACCGCTGCGCCAATCACTCTAAATACCCATTTGTAGTAGCGCGTCATCCATTCCGCGCCGTGGCGCTTTCGCAGGAACCTGTCCGACCACACGAACGTTGCGACTACAATTGCGGTTACCAGCAAGACAAGGCATTGCCGCAGCAGGAAGCCGGAAAGCCTCCCCTTACTCATCGCCTCAAAAAAGGAAATGGCCACCACGATGACGACCGCCGGAAATAAGAACCTGTTTCGTGATTCACTCATACTTAGTAAGACATGGGGTCACGTCTCAACATTTGACAATTGGTTTTCGATGTCAGTCAGGCTCCGCCGCAGTTGGTCATGCTGCTCGCCGCACTTGTCAAATGTTGAGCCGCGCCCGCTTTGCCTCTGTGGTAAATCGCCTTTCGTTCGTTGCCGCGAGCGGTGACGTGGTAGCGCCCACCCGGGCGCTGGATGCGTAGTACGCGTGCCATGGCCGCAATTGAACCGCCGGCAGACCAAGAAGTCAAGCCGCACCTGTCAAACGTCGAGACGCGGCGCCTTTGCGTTCTCCCCCTGAAATTTCCCAATACAGCCAATCCAGCCAATGGAGCATTTGGCAGCCCGCCCAAGACCTGCTAAGGCTATCACCCGGTGAATGCCAAACTGACAGCGCCGCTTCGGTTCGCGCTCCGCCAGGAACCGGTTCCTGCCCGTTTCCACGCGCGCGCCAGCGGTTTTTGCAGCTATTTCCACTTATTTCCACTTAAGAATTAGGGGCCTGGCCCGCGCCGCGGCCGGGGCCGGCAACTGGTTGGCGGCGCTTGGCCGGGGCAGGCGGCCGGGCTGCCCGGGTGCAGATTGCGACGAGGACCAGGAGCAGCGAACGGAGCAGGGGCGATGTTCGTAAGTCCATTGGACCCGCGGCGGGGTGGCTGCTGGAAGCTTGCGCTTGGGGGCGAATAAAGGTAGAGAATCAAGGTGAACTTTTTGTCTCTGGACCCGAGACGCCGAATGGTTGGGGGAAGGGGGCTTCTGTTTGTGGCGGCGGCCCTGGCCGGCTGCGGCCGGAATGACGTCGAGGTCTATCGGGTGGCCAGGGAGCAGGCGCCAGTGGAGGCGGCCATGCCGGCCGGCCATCCTGGGGCAGGCAGCGGGGCGCCGAGGCTGCAATGGAAACTGCCCGCCGGATGGGAGGAAGTTGCGCCCGGCCCAATGCGGTTGGCCTCGTTTCGCGTGGCGGGCAGCGGCGGCAAGCAAGCCGAGGTGAGCGTGGTCCCGCTGCCTGGTCTGGCCGGCAGCAACCTGGACAATGTGAACCGCTGGCGCAGCCAGGTCGGCCAGCCGCCGGTGACCGAAGCGGAACTGCCAAGGCTGGCCCAACCGGTGGAGATTGCCGGCCAAAAGGCCGAGCTTTATGAGCAGGCCGGGGCGGCGCCGGGTTCCGGCAGCGGGAGCCGCATTTTGGTGGGGGTGCTGCGGCGCGAGGGCATCGCCTGGTTTTTCAAGATGACCGGCGACGACGGCCTGGTGGCGCAACAGAAGCCTGTGTTTGTGGAATTCCTCAAGTCCCTCAGTTTCGCGGCCGGCCCGCCCCCGGGGTTGCCGGCCTCGCATCCGCCGGGCGTGGGCGGGGGCGTCAAATGAGTTAGAGGAGTTAAATGAGTCTAGCGCATTGTGTCAGTTATCGTGGCGGCAAGAGGTTCTGCTGGGCGCATCCTGACACTGCCCCCGAGCGCGGGCAGAAGCCCTCCCCCCTTCCCCCCTCCCATGCGCTCGGAGCGCACGGGAGGGGGGTGATCCCTTTTTCCACTTTACCCAGGGCGGCGGCGCGTCCCGCCCGGAGCGGGACGGGCCTTGCCCTGGGCTACTATCTTGCTGCCCCTCCGGGGCAGAATAGAGCCGCGCTGCGCGCGGGAAGAGTGGAATTGGTGGCAGTGTCAGGATACGCCCGTTCCGCCTGCGTGAGCGTATTTATGAAACGGCTCACTTAGGATAGCGGAGGCACTCATGGTGAACGGGCAGTTGTTCTTGGAGCGTCTGAGGGCGGTGTTCACGTCGTTGGGCTTGACGGTCGTGTGCCTGGCCTTGGGGATAGTGCTGGTCTTTGCCGGCACGCTCGCCCAAGTGGACCTCGGCTTATACAAGGCGCAGAAGGAGTTTTTCCGCAGCTTTTTCGTCTGCTGGACGCCGCCGGGCTGGGGGGTGAGAATCCCTGTGTTTCCGGGGGGGTACCTGATCGGGGGCGTGCTGGTCATCAACCTGGTGGCTTCGCATTTCAAGCGTTTGAGGCTCACACTGGACAAGGCCGGCATCTGGATGGTGCATTTCGGCCTCATCCTGCTGCTGCTCGGGCAGTTCCTCACCGACCTGCTCTCTCGTGAAAGCACCCTGCACCTACGGGAGGGCGAAACGAAGAATTACTCGGAAAGCAACCGCGAGACCGAGTTGGCCATTATCGATCAGACGGACCCAAACACTGATACCGTGGTCGCCATCCCCCAGGCCGTCTTGCTGCGCCAGAAGGAGGTCCGGCCCCCCGCGCTGCCGTTCACAGTGAGGGTGAAGGACTTTTACGCCAATTCCGCCGTGGCCGAGCGGGCGGCCGACGCGCCCGAGCCGCCGGCGGCGACGCAAGGGGTTGGCCAGCGCTGCACGGTGCAGGAATTGCCGCGGGTGACGGACATGGAGCGGCGCGACATCCCCAGCGCCGTGGTGGAACTGGTCACGGCGCAGCGGTCGCTGGGGACGTGGCTGGTCTCGGAGCAGATCACTGGGCGGCAGAATTTCACGTGGAACCAGCGGAGCTATGAGCTCGGGTTGCGGCTGCGCCGGCATTACCAGCCGTTCAGCCTCCAGTTGCTCGAGTTCCGGCACGATGTCTATCCTGGGACGGAGGTCCCCAGGACTTTCGCGAGCCGGGTGCGGCTGCGGCGCCCCGCTACCGGCGAGAGCCGTGAAGTGCTCATTTACATGAACAACCCGTTGCGCTATGCCTGGGAAACGTTCTACCAGGCCGGCTTCGACGAGGACGACCACGGCACCATCCTGCAAGTCGTTCGCAACCCAAGCGGGCTCACAATCTATATGGCCTGCATTTGGGTGGGAGCCGGCCTGCTCTGGCAATTCCTCACGCACCTGCTGGGCTTCACCTTGAAAGGAAAGACCGCAGCCCGGAGCGCCGGCGCGGCGCGGCCTGCCGCCCCCCCGCCCTCAAAGAGACCAAAGCATGATGTTATGAAATGGTTTTTGAAGATCATGCCCTGGTTCTGGGTCGCCTTGTTCGGGGCCGAAATTGCCGCCGTGATGGCGCCCAAGCAAGACGGCGCGCTGCAGGTGCGCGAATTTGGCCGGCTGCCGGTGTTGCTGGCCGGGCGCGTCCAGCCGTTCGATTCGGTAGCTCGCAACGCGCTGCTCCAGATTCGCAGCACGGGCGACGCGCCCCTGGAGCAAGTGCCGTCCTGGAGATTCTGGCGCCACCCCAGGAAACTCAAGTCCAGCCAATGGCTGCTCGAGGTGATGACCCGCCCCGAAATCGCCGACACGCGCCCCATCTTCCTCATCCACCACTCGGATTTGCTGGGCGAACTGAGGCTGCAGGACAAAGGCCTGGAAAGATCGGGGCTTCACTATTACACGTTCAACGAACTGAAGCCGGTGGTGGAGGAGATCCTGCGGCAAGGCCAGCAGGCTGCCACGGTCAAGTCCGAAGGCCAGAGCAGCTTCCAAAGACAGGCTGTCAAGCTCGCCAACGCCGTGAACCTTTACCGCCGGCTCAAATTCACGCTCCAGCCCGAAGGCGCGGAGAATTTCGCCAAAGACCTGGCGCAGTTTCAAAAGGACCTCGGCCCGGCCCAGGCCGCTGTGCAGGCCAATGAAAACGGCAAGGCCTTCGACCAGGGGGCGGTGCGCAAGATCGCCGGGCCGTTGAAGCAGTTCGAGATGATGGCGGAGTTGGGCTATCCTTTGGTCGTGCCGCCGCTCGACCCGCAGGCGGCGCCCGACCGTTGGCAGACCGCCGGCGCCGGCCTGCTCGACTGGTGGCGCACCGGCCAGGTCCATCCGGCCCTGACCTGGTTTGCGGCCATGGCCACCGCCTATCGCCAAAACCGAGCCGAGGATTTCAACCGCGCGGTGGCGGACTACCGGGCCTGGCTGGCGCCCAAATTCGGCAAAGAACTGCGCAAGGGGAGGGCCGAGTTTTATTACAACGAGGTGAAGGCCTTCCTGCACGCGATGATCATTTACCTCTTTGCTTTCATCCTCGCCGGGAGCGCGCTGGCGACGTTGAGCTTGCTGCCCAATCTCTCCGAGTCGTTGCGCCGTTCATCTCTTTACCTGGTGGTCCTGGCGGGGTTGGTCCATACGTTTGGGCTGGTCTTTCGCATGGCGCTGGAGGGGCGTCCGCCCGTGACCAATCTCTATTCGTCGGCCATTTTCATTGGGTGGGGGACGATGGTGCTGGGCCTGGTGCTGGAGCGGATTTACCGCGTCGGCATCGGCAACCTGGTCGCCTCGCTGGCCGGGTTTGTCACGCTGCTGATCGCGCAGAACCTGGCGCTGGGCGGGGATACGATGGAGATGCTGCGGGCGGTGCTGGATAACAACTTCTGGCTGACCGCGCACGTGGTCGTGATCACGCTGGGTTATGCCGCCGGCTTTGCCGCCGGACTGGTGGCGATTGTCTATATCCTGCTCGGTTTGTTCACGCCCATGCTGTCGGCGCCCCTGGGCAGGGGAGCGGCGGCCTCGGCCAAAGGGCCGGCCCCCCAGGCCGGCTCGCTGGCCCTGGGCAAGGCCCTGTCGAAAATGGTCTATGGCATCGTCTGCTTCGCGACGCTCTTCAGCTTCATCGGGACGGTGCTGGGCGGCATCTGGGCCGATCAATCCTGGGGCCGGTTTTGGGGCTGGGACCCCAAGGAAAACGGCGCCCTCCTCGTCGTGCTCTGGAATGCGCTCATTCTGCACGTCCGCTGGGGCGGCCTGGCGCGCGACCGCGGCATCATGAACCTGGCCGTGTTTGGCAACATCGTCACCAGCTTCTCCTGGTTTGGCGTCAACATGCTCGGCATCGGGCTGCACTCCTATGGTTTCATGGCGGCGGGCTTCAAGTGGCTGATGCTCTTTATCGGCAGCCAGGTGTGCATCATCGCCCTCGGCTTGTTGCCGCTGGGTTGGTGGAGGAGCTTCCGCAGCCGGGAGGAACCCCCCGCCAGCGGCGGCCCCGGCAGCCAGGGAGCGGAGCCTTGCTTAGGGAAGGCAGGCGGGACGCCTGCCCCACTACCGCCATGGACGCGGGCCGCAAAACCACGGCAAGCGCATTAGAACATCTCCACAACAAATAACCATGTCCTTGCTTCAACACTTCAAGGCTTCAAGGCTTCAAGCAGCAGTGGCTCTCCGGATTAGGCTCCATTGGTTTCTGGCCGTGGCGGCCCTTGGCACGGGCCTGCCGCCGGCGACCCGGGGAGCGGACCCGCCGGCAGGCGAAGCGACGCTGGTGGTCCACGCCGCCGATTTGGGGCCTGATCGCATTCCGCGGAACCTCACCGGGAAATTCTGCGAGCACCTGGGGGCCAACATCTACAACGGGATGGACGCGCAGATTCTGCGAAATCCAACCTTCGCCGATTACCCTTTCGGGACCGGGCAGACGACGCCCGACGGGGTGGTCACGTTCCAGTTCGAGCGTGAGCGAATCGAAGGCGAACTGCGCCGGCAGGCGGTGCGGTACGGGTGGCCCGAGGAGGAGCTCGCGAACCTGTTGGAGGCGCGGCGGGATGGGTTGGCCTGTTTTTGGGGGCGGGCGGGGCAGCGCGGGGCGGTGGAGGTCAGCCCGGACACGGGCTACCGGGGCGGGCGGGCGCAGCGGGTCGAGTTCAAAGCCGGCGGGGGAATCAAGCAGTGGACCTGGCTGCCGCTGCATCGCACGCGCAAGTATGAGTTTGAGTTGCTGGCGCGCTCGCCTGGTTTGAGCGCGCTCAAGCTGTCGCTGACGCGGCCGGGGGCGGAGGTCGCGTGCGCGGAGGCAAACCTCGAGGGCCTATCGGCGGAATGGCGGGGCCTGAAAGGAACCCTGGCCGTTGGCGCCGATGCGCCCGCCGAGGTTCCCTACTGCCTGGTCCTTTCCAGCGAGTCGGCGGGGCAACTGGTCATCATGCACTTGTTCCTGCGTCCGGCCGACCACATCGGCGGGGCGGATCCGGATGTGGTGCGGTTGCTGAAGGAAGCGCGGTTGCCCTTGCTGCGCTGGCCCGGGGGCAACTTCGTCAGCGCCTATCATTGGGAAGACGGGGTGGGGCCGGTGGAGTGGCGTCCGACCCTGCCGAACTATGCCTGGGGCGGCGTGGAGCCGAACACGTTTGGGACGGATGAATTCATGGCCTTTTGCCGTGCGGTAGGCTGCGAACCGATGATCTGCATCAACGCCGGGACGGGCACGCCGGCGGAGGCGGCCCGGTGGGTTGAGTATTGCAACGGGCCGCCCACCTCGCCCATGGGGGCGCGCCGGGCCGCCAACGGCCACCCCGAGCCGTACCAAGTGCGCCACTGGGAAGTGGGCAACGAACTCTGGGGCCACTGGCAGGCACATTGGACCACGCCGAGCGGATACGTGGACCGGTATCACCAGTTTGCCCAGGCGATGCAGAAGGCCGATCGGGCGATTGAACTGCAGGCCTGCGGGGCGCCGGTGTTGTGGGGCAAGGCCTGGAACGACAGCCTGATCGCCGGGGCGGCCTCTGAGCTCCACAGCCTTACCGATCATCCGCTCATCGGCGGCGAGGTGCCGCGCGACACGGACCCGCTGGACGTGTTCCGTGATTTCATGCACGTGCCCGACCTGCTGGAGCGCAAGTGGGGGGAATTGCGCCAGGCGATGGCGCGCGGCGGGGTCCGAGATGGACGGTTGGCGGTCACCGAACTGCAAATGTTCGCGCGCCTGGGGCCCCGGAGCGGCGGGCCGGAGAGCGAGCGGCTGAATCCGCAGAACCTGGTGAGCCCCGGCACGCTCGGCGAAGCGCTCTATGACACGCTGATCTATCACGCGGCGGTCCGGCTGCAGCCCTTCGTCGAGTTGGTGACCCATTCTGCCACCGTGAACCATGGGGGCGGCTTGCGCAAGGAGCGGGAGCGCGTCTATCCGAACCCATGTTACTACGCCAACCTGCTCTTCGCCGACTTCGCCGAGGCGCGGCCGGTGAGAGTGGAATTGCGCGGGCCGTCGGAGCGGGCCCCGATGCTGCTGCCGGACATTAAGAACGCCGGCGGCGATGCGTCGTTCGGCGCGGTGGACGCGTTGGCCGCCCTGGGCACAAACGGCGACCTGCTGGTTTCGCTGGTCCATCGCGGCACCGGCGGCGCGCTCCGGGTGAACGTGCGGCTCGAGGGCTTTTCCACCGGGGACAAGGCCGAGCTCCGGACCCTGACCGGCCCGGCGCCCTGGGCGGCCAACACGCTGGAGCGACCGGCAGCCGTGCGGCCGGTCCGCGCGGAAGCCGACGTGCGCAACGGTTCGCTCGCGCTGGTCCTGGAGCCCTATTCGGTGGTGCAGGCCAGATTCATCGCCCGGCCCAAGTGAGACAGCTTATGTGTGCCTCAAGACTCAGCATCCCTTCAAGAGAGCCTTCGCGGGAACGAATGCAGGCGCATTGGTTCCAGCTTTGCGCGCGCATTGGCGAACGGCGTGCCGGCGGCGCGGGCGAGCGGGCGGCTGCCGACTACTTGCTCGAACAATTTGGCAGGGCCGGGTTGCGGCCGGTCGGCGAGGAGCCGTTTCCTTGCGTGTCGGTGGCGTCGGCCCGGGCGGAAATCGCCCTGGGCGACGGCCGCACCTTCCAAAGCGTGCCGGCGCGAGTGCTGGCGGGTTCGCCCGGGACCCCCGGGCGGCGGGCAGTCGAAGGCGAACTGGTCTGGGTGGAGATGCCAGAGCAGGCGCCGCGGTTGCTCGGGCCTGGGTTGTGCGGCCAAGTGGCAGTGCTCTTCGGCCCGATGCCCACGCGGGCAGACCTGCACCGGCAGTTGGTGAAATGCCGGCCGGCGGCGGTCATTCACGTGGATGACCGGCTACCCTTCGATTGGGTCAAGGACGACGGAGTGTATCCCGCCTGGGTGCGCCGCTACGGGATGCCGCCGACGGTGACGATTCCCTACCGGCGGGCGTGGGAACTGCGCAAGAGCGGCGCGCGGCGGGGCCGGGTCCGAATCGCGGTGGAACTCAAGAGCGGGGTCTCCCAGAACGTGGTTGGAGAGATTCCGGGCCGGCGGCCGGACCTGCCGGTGGTATTGGTGGGCGCGCATCACGACACGCAATGCCACAACACCGGCGCGGACGATAATGCCTCCGGGGTGGTGGCGTTGCTGGAGTTGGCGGTCTTGCTGACGGCGAGGCGCCGGCTGCGGACGATTCGCCTGGTTTCCTTCGGGGCGGAGGAGCAACTGTCGGTAGGCTCGGCCTGCTACGTGGGGGCGCACCGGGGGGAAATGACCTCCATCGGCGTGGTGTTGAATATCGACAGTGTGGCCTCTCCGCTGGGGCATCATTGGGTCATCCGCGCCGGCGCCAGGAGGTTTGGAAAGTGGCTGTTGCGGCGCCTGGCGCAAGCGGGCCTGGAGGCCGTCGAAAAGGCCGCCCCCATGCCCTTCGCCGACCATTTCCCATTTTCGGTCTTCGGGGTGCCCGCGGTGACCTTCATCCGGCCCAACATGGATAACGGCCTGCGCTGGCAGCATCATAGCGCCCACGACCAACTGGAGAATGTATCAGTGGGCGAGCTGGCGCGCTTCGTGCTGGCCTTGGCCGCCTTGAGCGGCGACCTGGCGCAAAAGGGGCGTTGGCCCTTTGGGCGCGGTTTGGCCCCGGAGCAGCGGGCCGAAACCGCACGACTGGCCCGGGAACTCTTCGACTTGCGCCCCGAAGATACAAATCGGGGATGCGGCGTGACAAGATGAGCAACACGGTCACCCGCGCCGCCAAGAAGACCAGCAGGAAAACGAAAAGAGTCACCCGCGCCAGGCACCGACGGTCGTGGGCGGCCGGGACGCTATTGTGTGCTGCCTCGGCCACGGAGGAACGCAGCCACGATAACCCGTCTGTGCTCAAGGCTTCCTGGGGCTTTGCTGCTACGGCGCGAAGGCTGCCAGGGCCGTTTGCTTGAACGCATCCTGGCTCTTGTCTCCGTTGCCCGGAAAGCCGTTGTGTTGCACCATCCACACGAGGACCAGACCGCGCTGGCGGTCGATCTGCATGTTCGTGGCGTAGGCGCCGCCATGGCCGCACCGGTCCGTGCCCACGGAAAAGCCCAGGCCATAGCTGTCCTTGATGTCCGGGGCCGTTTGCCGGCTGGTCAACTGCTTGACCGCTTCCTCGGAAAGGAGGCGTTTGCCGTCGCAGACGCCGCCGTTGAGAATCATCCGGCAGAACTGCGCCGTGTCGCTGGCGGTGGAAAACAGGCCGCCCGCCGGCATCGGGTAGCGGTTGACCCGATTGGACAGCGGATAGCGCAACTGAGTTACCGACGTTTCTTCCAGGCCGGTCTTGTCCTGGTTCGGCTTGTAGGACTTGGCCAGCCGCTGCACCTGCTTTGCGTTGGGCCAGAAGGTCGTGTCTTTCATCCCCAGCGGTTTGAACAGCCGCTCCTCCATGAACTGCTCGTAAGGCCTGCCGCTGACGACTTCGATGATGCGGCCCGCCGTATTGATGCCGGCGTTGCTGTACTGGTATTTGGTGCCGGGCGGAAATTGCAGCGGCATCATCGCGTAACTCCGCACCGCGTCGCGCAGCGGAAGGCCGTCGAGTGTCGGTTGCTCCATCGGGGAAGAAAACGGCAGTCCGCTGGTGTGGCTGAGGACTTCGCGCAGGGTGATCGGATGCGCCGGCTGGCGGAGAAGGACGTGCTCGGCATCGCGCTCCACCGCGAGCATCTGGCCTTTGAACTCCGGCAGGTACTTCTCGACCGGAGCATCCAGGTTGACCTTGCCTTCATCGACCAGCATCATGAGGGCGGTGGCCGTCATGGGCTTGGACTGGGAGGCGATCCAGAACAGCGCGTCGGTCTTCATCGGCTTGCGCGCGGCGATGTCCGACCAGCCCACCGCTTCGAGGCTAAGCACCTTGTCTTTCGAGGCCACCAGCATCACCGCGCCCGCCAGCGTGTGGCTGTCCACGAATGGCCGCACGGCGCTGGCGCTGGTCTTCGCCGGCTCCGCCGCTGGGCCGGGGAGGCAGACCAGCGGAAGCGCGAGCAGCGTGGTCAAGAGCAGGCCATCAGGAATCAACCGGCTCATCGGAGTTGCTTTCATGGGCGGTAACTATTCAGGCCGTTCCCGTTAACTGTTAACGAGCGTGTGGGTTTCGGCGGCAGCAGGCGAGCGAAAAATATTTTCATTTTCTGCCGGGATCTACGTGGGGTTTGGCGCCGGGCGGGACCGTGGAACGTGGCTTGGTCCCTCAAGGCCGATTGCTCGGTGCGGCGCGGTTGCAGCAAGTGCAGCAAAGGATTTCCGGCTGCTTCCGCGCCCTCCACGGCGCCCGGGTCTTCGCCCGCATTCGGAGTTACATCTCCGCCTGCCGAAAGCAGGGGCGGAACATCCTGGACGAACCGGAGGAGGCTATCGTCGGGAACCCCTTCATCCCCGCAGCCCCGCCCGCTGGCCCCCGAGACCTGAATAGTTACCTGGGCGCTCGCCAGGGGAGAGCCTCCCTGCGGCTAATTGGCAATTGGGAATGGGCCATCGGCAATCGGCTTGTTTTTTCCTGCGTATAGCCTATGGTCCTAAAGGCTTTGACGCCTTACCCTCGTTCTCGCGGCGTCAGGCAGTTTGCAGAGTCATGATTGGATTTATCATTAGAAAGATTATCGGCTCGCGCAACGAGCGGGAAGTCAGGCGGCTGCGCCCGCTGGTGGCGAAGATCAACGCCCTGGAGGCGGAGCTGCAAAAGCTGCCCGACGAGGCTTTGGGCCGGAAGACCGCCGGCTGGAAAGAGGAGCTTGGCAAAATCACGGACCGAGAGGTCCTGCGCCGCCGGCTGAACGAAATCCTGCCCGAGGCCTTCGCGGTGGTGAAGAACGCCTGCCGCCGCCTGATCGGCACCGAGATTGTCGTGCGCGAGCACGCCATGAAGTGGGACATGATTCCGTTCGACGTGCAACTGATCGGCGCCTACGCGCTGCACACGGGCAAGATCGCCGAAATGGCCACCGGCGAAGGCAAGACGCTCGTGGCCACGCTGCCGGTCTATCTCAACGCCCTCACCGGTCGCGGCGTGCATATCGTGACCGTCAACGATTACCTGGCCGCGCGCGACAGCGAATGGATGGGGGCGGTCTATAAGTTCCTGGGCCTGACGGTCGGCTGCATCCTGCACGACCAATCGCCGGAGGTCCGCCGGGCGCAATACAATTGCGACGTCACTTACGGGACCAACGCCGAGTTCGGCTTCGATTACCTGCGCGACAACGGCATGGCCACGCGCAAAGAAGATCAAGTCCAGCGCGGGCACTATTATGCCATCGTTGACGAAGTGGACTCGATCCTGATTGATGAAGCCCGCACGCCGCTGATCATCAGCGGCCCGGCGGTGGTGACCTTCGATGAGCAATACGGCAATTTCAAACCGGTCGTCGAGTCGCTCTACCACACCCAGGAGCGGCTCTGCAACCGCCTCCTGGCGGAGGCTCAGGCGCTCCTCGAGAAGCTCCAGCCCGCCGACGGGTCGAACGGGCCGGCCGGCAGCGGGCTCGCACGGGAGCTGGGCTTGCTGCTCTACCGCGTCAAACTCGGCCAGCCCAAGTCGGCCGGCCTGCTCAAGCTGCTGGAAGACCCGGGCAACGCCCGGTTCATGAACCAGGCGGAGCTGCAACTGCACGCCGACCAGAAAAAGGTCGAGCTCTATGCCCAAAAGGAGGAGTTGTTCTTTGCCATTGACGAAAAGAGCCACGAGGCGGACCTGACGGAAAAGGGCCGCAACTACCTCAGCCCGAAGGATCCGGACGCGTTCATGCTGCCCGACCTGACGGTGGCCTTGCACGAAATTGACAGCGGCCCCGAGCCCGACGCCCGCAAACGGCTTGAGGCCAAGACGCGGCTCCAGCAGGACTTCGAAGTCAAGGCCCAGCGCATCCACGCCATCTCCCAGCTCCTGAAGGCCTACTGCCTCTACGAACTGGATGTGGAATACGTGATCGAAAACGGCAAGGTCATCATCGTGGACGAGCACACCGGGCGTCCCATGTACGGCCGGCGGTGGAGCGACGGACTGCACCAGGCGGTCGAGGCCAAGGAAGGGGTCGCCATCGAGCGCGAAACCCAAACGCTGGCCACCATCACCATCCAGAACTATTTCCGTCTCTATCAGAAGCTGGCCGGCATGACCGGCACGGCCGAAACCGAGGCCTCGGAGTTTTTCGACATCTACAAGCTGGGCGTGCTGGTCATTCCCACCGACCGCCCGGTGGCGCGCCAGAACGCCAACGACTCGGTGTACAAGACCAGGCGCGAGAAATACAACGCCGTGCTCAAGGAGATTAAGGAAGTCCATGGCCGGGGCCGGCCCATGCTGGTGGGCACCATCTCGGTGGAAGTGAGCGAGCACCTTTCCCGCATGCTCAAGCGCGAGGGCATCGTCCACTCCGTCCTCAATGCCAAGTTCCATCAGCAGGAAGCCGAAATCGTCGCCCGCGCCGGCCAGCGGGGTTCGGTGACCATCGCCACCAACATGGCCGGGCGCGGCACCGACATCAAGCTCGGCCCCGGCGTGCCGGAAGTGGGCGGGCTGCATGTGATCGGGACCGAGCGCCATGAAGCCCGCCGCATCGACCGCCAGTTGCGGGGCCGTTGCGCCCGCCAGGGCGACCCCGGCTCCTCGCATTTCTTCATCGCCCTGGAGGACGACCTGATGCGGCTTTTCGGCTCGGACCGGATCGTGAAGATGATGGAGAAGATGGGCCTGGAGGAAGGCCAGGAACTGCAGCACCCCTTCCTCAACCGCTCGATTGAGCAGGCCCAAAAAGGCGTCGAGCAGCACAACTTCCAAATCCGCAAACGGACGCTGGAATACGACGACGTGATGAACAAGCAGCGCGAAATCATCTACGGTTTCCGCAACGAAATCATCCACGCCCCCGCCGTGCGCGACCGCCTCATGGACATCATGGAAGAGGTGGTCATCCAGAAAGTCGAGCAGTTCACCACCGCCGAGTTCGACCCGCAGGAATGGAAAGTCCGGCCGCTTGCGGACTGGGTGAACCTCAATTTCCCGCTGGGCGTCCCCGAGCGGGAGCTCCTCAAGGCCGCCCAGTCCGCCCGGGAGCCGCCCGTGCCCGGCTCGCTCTACGACGGTTTGAGCGCCGCCCAGTTCGGCGTCTGCACTTTCATCTCCGAGAATGTCCGCAAGGCCTACGAGCTCAAGGTGAGCTTCGAGAACCCAGCGGCCCTCAAGGAAATCGAACGCTGGAGCATCCTGAGCGCCATCGACCGGCTCTGGCAGGAGCATCTCTACGAAATGGACAGCCTGCGCTACAGCATCGGGCTGCGCAGCTACGGCCAACGCGACCCCCTCATCGAATACAAGGCCGAGGCTTACAAGATCTTCGATGAATTGATGGTCAACATCAAGACCGAGATCTGCCACAACATCTTCCGGAGCGCCTCCAGCCTCATGGCGTTCGAGAATTTCCTGCGCAACGTGCCGCAGCGCACGATGCACCAATCCACCAGCGCCTTCGGCGATGCTGCCCCGACCCCCGCCGCTGCCCCCGGCGGCCCCGCTCGCGGCCAGGCCAGCGACCTCGTCAGCGAAGCGGCCTCCGCCATGGAAAAGGCCAGACCCGTCCGCGCCGGCCCCAAAGTGGGCCGGAACGACCCCTGCCCGTGCGGCAGCGGCAAGAAGTACAAACACTGTTGTGGGAAGTAGGCCGCTGGGGCGGTGAAGCGGTTACCAGCCAGTCAGGTTATCAGGTCGGCGGGATAAGATTCCCCTCGGGGTCGTGGGTGTCTGCTTGAATTGGAGGGTGCCGACAGACAGCCGTTCGATTGTGCGAATGGCGCCAACGCCCATAGCGGTGAGCCTGGCTTTGCCCCGGCCTGGTATCGTGAGAAAACCGGGCCAATCTGGGGATGTCGCAAGTTACCTGTCTCCAAAGGGCGGTCCACATACGACCGCCGGGGAAGCACAAGGGATGACGGAGCGGTTGGTTTCAGCAACACGCCGATGCACCGCGACCAAGATGGCCGTCCGGCTATCTGCAGGCCAGCGAAAGCGCCTTGGGGCTGTGCAAAGGCTGTTTGGCGGCAGTGTCTTTGGAGCCGGCCTTGGCCCGGTGAGCGCGAGCCGGCTTGGCCTGGTCTCCTTTGCCCTTGGCGCAACAACAGGCTGCCTGGCCGCTCGTGGGCTGGCAGCAGCCCATGCCGCAACCGGTGGGGTCGCCCGCTTGCGCTGCGACCGCAAACGCCATCAACGCCATCACACAGAGGAGTTCTTTCATCATGTCGTTTATATAACTGTTCGCTGTCTCAAGTTCAAGCAAAACTATTCGCCCGGTTAGACCGCCCCGCCTGGCCCACGTTCAAGGCCCGCCCGGCGCCAATCCGCCTTTTTCACACCTTTCAAATTGTTTGAAGCGGGAAGCTCAGCGCCGGGCCGGCGGTGAGGGGGCCGCGTGCGCTCTACACCGCAAGTGAATAGATAAGGCTTAGCAGCACCGCCGCACGCCCTTGAAACGCTGCTCGGTCACTTGGAGATAGAGCCGCTGCTGAGATTTGTGCGCCAGCCTTTGGTCATTGGCCACTTTGCGGCCCTGTTCCCCAGGGACGGCCTGGCAGAGGGCTGCCGCCTGCTGCGCGCGGTGCATCTGGGCTTCGCCCGACAGCTCCCGGGCGAGGGCGCAGCCCAGCGCCAGGAGGCCCATCACGCGCCACGGCCTGGCTTCCGCCACCGCGTAGTCTGGCCGCCAAACCGGCGGGCTCTCCCGCAGCACTGCCAGCTTGCGCCGCGCCAGCAAGAGCAACCACTCCCGCACGCTCAAGAGCACAACCGCCGAAACCAGCGCCAGAAAGACCCCGGCGACGACCGCGTCCAGGACGTTGTTGAAGTGCAGGACGCGATTGGCCTGGAGGGCGGTCTGCGCCGCCGCGCCGGCGGCCGCATCGCCGCCGGCCCTGGCCGCCGCTGCGGCCTGCTCCAAAGAGGGCCATTTTCCATTGAGGTCTTTGGCTTGCGCCAGAAAGCCAATCCGCGGGTCCGGGTGCCAGATTTTTTCCACCGCGGCGGTCGTGGTTGCCGCCAGGAGCCAGGCCAGAGGCAGCAGGGTAATGAGCGCCAGGGCCGGTCGGCCGGCGTCTGAATGCGGAGTGCGGGGTGCGGAGTGCGGAGGGAGGAGTGTGCACTGATTGGGGGCCAGTTGCATCTTGAGGATGATGGTGGTGGCCAGGCAGAGGGCGATGGCCGCGAGCATCTGGTTGGCAATGCCGAACAAAGGCCAGAGGGAGTTGATGCCGCCCAGGGGGTCGAGCACGCCCTGAATCAGGAAATACCCCCAGGCGCTCACCATGAGGAGGCTGGCGAGCAGATTGGGGCCGAGGCGCCTGGTTTCGCCCAGCGGTTTGGCGACCTGGCCAAGGGCGTCCTGGAGGAGGTAACGGCCGACGCGGGTGCCGGCATCGAGTAATGTGAGAATGAACAGGGCCTCGAACATGACCGCGAAGTGATACCACAAATCCAGCCCCCGCCCGCGCACGGCTTTGGAGAAAATCTGCGCCATGCCGACGGCCAGTGTGGCCGCGCCGCCGGTCCGTTCAAAAAGAGTCTTCTCGCCGAGCTGGCCGGCCAGTTGGTTCATCTGCTCGACGGTGACCGGGAAACCGAGGGCGGAGACGTTGGCGACGGTCGCGGCGGCTGGGCCCTTGACGTTCATGCTCAGGTAAACGCCGGGGTCGAGGGTGCAGGCGGCAATGAGCGCCATGATGGCGACGAGGGACTCGAGGCACATGGCGCCGTAACCGACCGGCTGGGCGTAAGATTCGCGGGTGAGGAGCTTGGGGGTCGTGCCGCTGGCGATGAGGGTGTGAAAGCCGGAGATCGCCCCGCAGGCAATGGTGATGAAGCAAAACGGGAAGACCTTGCCCGCCACTACGAGGCCCGAGCCATCCACAAAGCGGCTGAGGGCGGGCATCTTCAGGGCCGGCAGGACGAGGAAAAGGCCCGCTGCCAGGGCAAAAATGGTGCCGAGCTTCAGGAAGGTGCTCAGGTAGTCGCGCGGGGCCAGCAACAGCCAGACCGGCAGCACACTGGCCGCCAGGCCGTAGAGAATGAGGGCCCAGGCCAGCGTGAGGTCGCGCACGCCAAAGAACCGGGCCAGGGCCGGGCTTTCATAGACGAGTTTTCCCCCCCACACCGCCAGGAGCAGGCAAAGCACGCCGAGGGCGGAGGCCTCCAGGACTTTGCCTGGGCGCCCGAAGCGGAGGTAGCAGCCCATGAACAGGGCAATGGGGATGGTCGCGCCGACCGTGAAGACGCCCCACGGGCTCTCGGCCAGGGCCTTGACCACCACCAAGCCGAGCACGGCCAGCAGAATCACCACGATCGCCAAAATGGCGCACAAGGCGATGACACCCGCGGTCGTGTTCAATTCCTCCTTCACCATCTGGCCCAGCGATTTGCCGTCGCGCCGCAGGGAAGCAAACAAGACCACGAAATCCTGCACCGCCCCGCCCAGCGTCACGCCAATCAGAAGCCACAACGTCCCGGGCAAATACCCAAACTGGGCCGCCAACACCGGTCCGACCAGCGGGCCCGGGCCGGAAATGGCCGCGAAATGGTGGCCGAAGACGATCCACTTGTTCGTGCGGACGAAATCCTTGCCGTCATCGTGGACCTCGCAAGGGGTGGCGCGCCGGTCATTGAGGGCCAAGACGCGGGCGGCAATCCACTTGCCGTAAAACCGGTAGCCAATCGCGTAGCTGCACAACGCCGCCAGGAGGATATAGACGGAATTGGTCGGCTCGCCCCGGCTCAGCGCCAGCGAGGCATAAGCCCAGGCGCCGGTCACCGCCAGCAGGACCCAAAAGACATTGGCCAGGATTCGTTTCACCACTCCATCAGTGTATTATTCCGCTCTGGCCATCAACTCCAGCACCGCGGCGGTCATGGCGGTCACGCCGGTCTTGATGGTAGGCTCCGGCACGGGGGCCCAAAGCGGCGAATGGAGCGAAGGGAGCGGTTTGCCGGTCTGCTGGCTCTGTTGGAGGGTCTCGGGGTTGACCCCGCCCAGGTCGAACATGCAGACCGGGATTTTCTCCGCCGTGCGGCCAAATTCGCCAAAGTCCTCTCCGCCCATGGTCGGTTTCTTCAGAAAGACATTGGTCTCGCCGAACCAGGATTTGAAGACCCCCGCGACCTTCGCGGTCAGCGCCGGGTCGTTGTAGAGGGCGGGTGTGAAGTCCTGCTCGACTTTGACCTCGGGCAGGCGGTCCTCCGGGAGGCCGGCGGCCAGGGCCTGGCCGCGCACGATGCGTTTGATGGCCGCGAGGGTCTGCTGCCGCACCTCGTCGGTGTAGGAACGCACGGTCAACTGTAAGCGCACTTCGTCAGGAATGATATTGGGCCTCGTGCCGCCATGGATGGCCCCCACGGTGACGACGGCCGGTTCGCCCGGGGGGACCTCGCGGCTGACAATGGTTTGCAGGCCGAGGATGATTTGCGCGGCCAGGATCACCGGGTCCTTGGTCTTGTGCGGGTAAGCCCCGTGTCCGCCCAGGCCGTGAACGAGGATGTCCACCGAATCGACATTGGCCCCGGCATACCCTGGGGTATAGCCCAGGGTGCCGGCCGCCAACTCGGCGCTGTCGTGCAAAGCCAGGCAGAAATCCGGGCGGGGAAATCGCTTGAACAATCCATCGGCCAGCATGGCGCGGGCGCCGCCAAGCGCTTCCTCGGCCGGTTGCCCGATGAAGAGCAAAGTGCCGTGCCACTGGTCCTTGAACTGGGCCAGCACCCGCGCGGCGCCGACCAGGCAGGTCATGTGAATGTCGTGGCCACAGGCATGCATCACCGGCACGTCGTTGCCGCGGGCATCTTTGCCCAGCGCCGTGCTGGCATAGGGCAGCCCGGTCTGCTCGCGGACCGGGAGCGCGTCCATATCGGCGCGGACCAGCACCGCCGGGCCCGGGCCATTGCGCAGCAGGCCCACTACGCCATGCTGGCCGAGGCCAGTCGTGACCTCGCAGCCCGCCTGGCGCAGTTCTTCGGCCACGCGCGCGGCGCTCTGCGCCTCCTGGAAGGAGAGTTCCGGGTGCGCATGCAGGTGCCGGTAAAGCTCGAACAAGCTGGGATACTCCTGGTGCACGCGCGCGCGAACCAGTTGGCGAGTGCTCGCCGGGGTCTCGGCACCTGGGCAAACCGCCGCCAGGGCAAGCAGGCCGGGAATCGCAAAAGCGAGGGCGAACCACCGCCCCGCGCCGAGGAAACATCGAAACTCTTTCATCGCACTATTATCTCCCATTGCTCATAGGTATTCCATCACTCCATCACTCCATCATCCCGCTCCGTTTCGGCACCGTCTTCTGCATTACCAGCAAGTCGGTCCTTTTCACCCAGCCGGTACGGCGCCAGAAGACCTCGCCCTGGTCATTATCGGCGAAGAGAAAGAGGTTGCATTTGAGGATGCCGAGGTCGGCGAGGCGGTCGAGGCAGGCGGCGACCAGGGCTTTGCCCAGGCCTTGTTTGCGATGTTCCCTGGCCACGGCTAGGTGGTGCAGGCAGCCGCGCCGGCCATCGTGACCGCACAAGACCGCCCCGATGATCCGGTTTGCGTCGCGCGCGACAAAACTCAGGCCCGGGTTGCGCGCGAGATACCTGGCGATATTCGGTTTGGAATCGGACTGGCCCAGGCCGAGGCCTTCGGTCTGCTGCCAGAGGCGTGAAACCTCGTCGAAGTCGTCAATAGACATCGGTTCGATGGCGCAGGGCATTTTGGCTTAGCTGTTCTTGACGAACAACTTCCCCGGCAACTGCCGGATCAGCCGCTTCATTTCCAGGCTGAGCAGCGAGACCGAGGCCGCAGAAGAGGGCAGGCCGCTCTTGCGGATGACGTCATCGATGCCGAGCTCGTCGTTGCTGAGCAGGTCATAGACCTTCTGCTCATTTTCGGACAAGGTGAGGGCGGGCAGGACGCCGGTCTCGGCGGGCGAGGGCGGGCGGTTGCTGGCGGGGAAGAGGTACTCGAACTCGCTGAGGATGTCCTCGGCGCCTTCGCAGAGCTTGGCGCCTTTCTTGATGAGGTCGTGGCAGCCCTTGCTGCGGGGCGAATCGATGCGGCCGGGCACGGCGAAGACCTGGCGGCCATAGTCATTGGCGAAGTTGGCGGTGATGAGGGCGCCGCTGGTGAGGTTGGCCTCGACCACCACCGTGCCGAGGGTCATGCCGGCGATAATGCGGTTGCGGATGGGAAAGGATTGCTTGTCGCCGGGGCGGTTGAAGGGGAATTGCGTGAGCAGCGCGCCGTTGGCGGCGATGCGCTCGAAGAGTTGCGCGTTCTCCGGCGGGGTGACCAAATTGATCCCCGTGCCCAATACCACAATCGTGCGTCCGTTGGCGCTCAAGGCGCCCTGGTGGGCGGCGGAGTCGATCCCGCGCGCGCCGCCGCTCACCACCGTCACGCCCAGGTAGGCGAGTTGATAAGCCAGTTTGCGGGCGGCTTCGATCCCATAGTGCGTGGTCATCCGCGAACCCACCAGGGCGACGGCGTTCTTGTCCTTGGGCAGCAACTGGCCCTTGACATAGAGCACGACCGGCGGGTCATAAATCTGCCGCAGCAATTCGGGATATTCCGCGTCGTCCTGGGCCACCACCCGGCAGCCGAAGTCCGCAATGCGCTTCAATTCCGCGGCCAGGTCGATTGTTTTCTCCCAGTGGGCAATGGCCTCGGCCGTCTCCTCGCCGATGCCGCGGACCTGGAGCAGTTGCTGCCGGGAAGCGCTCAGCGCGGCCGGCGCGTCGCCGAAATGCTCGAGCAATTGCCGCACGCGGATCGGGCCGAGGCCCTCAATCAGGTTCAGCGCTATCAATGCTTCGCGGCAATCCATGCGGGGATCACTAGCCAAACCCGCGCCCCGCCGCAAGGTTTCTTGAAAGTCAAAATGCCGGCGCGACGGCCGCCGGCAAGCCGTTCGTTGGGCGAACCGACCGCGCGGTTCACTGAGCATCAGCGCGGTAATTGATGGCGACCCTTTCAAGGTAATTGATGGAATTGCACCGAAGCCAGGAAAGGGGGCGGAGGGCGGGTTGGGTTGCTCGCGAATGCGCCTCGGCCTCGGCGGTTTGGGAGCGGCTATTGCAGGGGGCAGCCCTCGGCGGGACCAGGGAAGCCCCTGGCTGCGCCGAGGAGAGCGACAAAGCGTTGTGCTGAGTTGTGTCATTCCTTTTAGACCGCGGCGCGGCCAGTTTTTTGGCAAAAATGGCCAATGTGGCCAATCCAGCCAATGTGGCCAATGCAGTGTTGCGCTGGTTTGAGCATTTCCTGCGCCACCGTGCTTCTCTAGGCTGCTCTATTTGCTACTAATTCTGCTGCTTTAAACGCATCGGGAAAAGGGGTCTGGACAGCAACGGGAGGGCCAGAAAACGCTTTCGAGATAATTGAGGGACCACGGCGGCCGGCCCTCACGGACCGTGAGGAAAATCGCCCCGCTTTCCGTCAACTGCGGTGGCGGCGCTCACACTTCGAGTTCGGCTGTGCTGCTGATCGTTCAGTCCGGAGGGGGCATCTGCTTCAGAAGAAAGTCATAGAAGGATCTCCATCTGCCCACGGTTCTCTCGTAGCGGGGTCGGACGCGGTTTACGATCAGCGCAGTTGCCCCACCAAGGACGAGTGCGATGAAAAACCACGCGCCTCCGGATAGAAAAAGTCCCGAGGGCGCAAGCGCGCCGCAAATGAGGCAAAAGCCGGCCATCACCAGCACACAAATGGACCAACTAATCCGGGGATCCGGGCCCTCAGGCGTGTCTGGATGTTCAACGTGCATATTCAGCCGAACAATTACTCAACTGACCAACCGTTCGTATATTGAACCAGGCCGTCTCAATATGCAATGCATTTGATGAAAGAGGGCTGTGCTCGGGCGCATCCTGACACTGCCCCCGAGCGCGGGGGGAAGCCCTCCCCCCTTCCCCCCTCCCATCTCCCGCAGTGCGGGACGGGATGGGAGGGGGGTGATCGGTTTTTCCAGTTTACCCAGGGCGGCGGCTGTTGGCTGCAGCGAGCGGGTTAGGTCTGGGCCTCATATCGTCTCGCGAACAGCAAAATACCGAGGGAACACAGGGAAAATAGCAAAAATACCCACCAACCCAAATACGCCAGTCTAGAGTAATCGTGAGGGGCCACAATGACGACTGAGAGGCAGTGGAAAAGCAGGACGGACGACAAAACCAGGTAGAACCATCGCGCCCATGTCCGCGCTCGAAACAGGCCGACACTCCCGAGGAGCGGCAAAATGGAGAATGCGCCGAACCAAAACAGCAGATCATCGCCCTTGTCCCGCCCGACGGTCGAGAAATGGTAAATGAGCCAAGATAGACCGGCAGCGGCTGACAGTGACCAGACCGCGGCGAGCGTGCGATACCATTTCATAGCGCGGCAAAGACCTAACAATTATTCAACGAACCATCCGTTCGCATATTGAACCATGCAGATTCAATATGCAATACGTTTAATGCGAGAGTTGTGCTGGGCGCATCCTGACACTGCCCCCGAGCGCGGGCGGAAGCCCTCCCCCCTTCCCCCCTCCCATCCCGCGAAGGCGGGAAGGGAGGGGGGTGATCCTTTTTTCCGCTTTACCCAGGGCGGCAGCCCGTCCCGCTCGGAGCGGGACGGGCTGCCGCCCTGGGCTACTTTCTCGCCGCCCCTCCGGGGCGGAAGAATGCCGCGCTCCGCGCGGGTGGAGTGAAATTAGTGGCAGTGTCGGGATGCGGTGCAGCCTTCGGTCTTTGACATGCTTGCAGGTGAAAGTCCTGCCTCGGCAATGGATGGTTGGGCCGAGTAGTTATAGCAGACCCTGGCCCGGGGAGA
>JBEKRX010000045.1:0-52874 GCA_049518415.1 Verrucomicrobiota bacterium | reverse complement strand
GGCAATCGAGAGGGTCGCCGGTAGGGACAGCAGGATATGGACGTGATCGAGCGTGCCGCCAATCTCGATGGCTTTCATCCGGTTCTGCCGGGCGATGCCGCCCAGGAAGGGCCAGAGCCGTTGGCGCAGCGGAGGCGTGATCAGGGGGCGGCGTTCTTTGGTGCTGAAAACGCAATGGAACCACGAGCTGATGTATGACATGCCGCTGATTCAACCGTCCCTATATTTGTGCCATTTGGCAATGGCACAAATATAAGTGTAAAGATGAACTGGCATAAGACCAACTTGGGTGCTTTCCTGGGCTGCTCCGCGGAGGCGAGCGAAGCGAGCCGGAGCGGAGCAGCCCAGGAAAGCGCGGCGGGCGCAAGCCAAAGCTTGCCTTGCCGGCGCCCCCTTTCCAACCTCCGGCACGTCTGCCTATGATCAATAACTCTTCAGCTCAGTGTTGGGATCGCCTCGCCGCCAAGCAACTGGACCAACAATTTGTCCAGCACATCATTGCCGGACTTAACTGCTCTCCCTTTGAAGCCGAAGCCGTCCTCCAAGCAGTCCATCAAATCTACGCCCTGTTGTTCGACTGTAGCCCTGCCTTACGCCCCGGCCAAATTCTCCTGCCCGTCCTTTCGGTCGAAGCCCCGCCTGGTCCGCGCTTGGTCGATAGCCGCCAGGCCCTGGTCGTGCTGACTCTGGAGGATCTCGACGAAGATCTCCAGGTCCGGAAAACTGGGGGCGTGCTGGCCCTGCGCCGCCACCGCTTGGTTCGCGTCTGCCATGAAGCCCTCCAGCAAGGCGGCTTGCTCACCCTCGAAGACCTGGCCTATCGTCTCTTTAATTGCGGCCAGCGTACCCTCTGTCGCGACCTCCAAGCCCTGCGCGAAGAGCACGTCCAGTTGCCACTGCGCTCCACCATCAAAGACATGGGCCGCACCCTCTCTCACCGCCGCCTGGTTGTCGAACAATGGCTGGACGGCAAGGAATACTCTGAAATTGCCCGCGCCACTTGCCACAGCGTGGCCTCGGTTCAGAACTACGTCGAAAAATTCAAACGCGTCGCCCTGTTGGCTCAACAGCAGCTTGACCTGGAGACCCTGGCCTTCTTAGCCCGCCTTTCCAAGCCTTTGACGGAGCAGTACTTACAACTGCTGCGTCACAAAAAGCCGGCCCAGCATCGCTTGCAGGAACTGCGGGCCCCCGCCAAAAAAACTCCCGCCCGCACCCAACTCGGACCCGCCTATGATCGCCGCCACTCGCAACCAAAAGCAGTATCGCTCGGCCCATGCGCGTTTCTTGGAGCCGCTCCTCACCGAGCTCTTTCAGCGCGAGTTACTTCGCTTTGGCCCCATGCTCAGCCAGCGCCTGGCCCAGGAAGTGGTACAGATCCTCGACGCGGTTTGTCTGCCCCAGTCCCGCCTTCAGCCGGGCCAGTTGCTCTGGAACGTCGTGGATAAAAACACCCGCGCCGATTCCCCACAGCGCCGTTTCGTCCCCGTCATTCTCGACCTGGTTAGTCCCGAAGACGTGACCGGTTTGGAACAGGGCACCCACCCGACCGTCGTCTTCCGTCAATGCTTGGCCCGGCTCTTTCGCGAAGCTCATGCTCAAGGCGGCCTCCTCTCCGTGCGGGATGCAGCCCTGCTCGCGGCCGTCGCCCAGGAAATCAACCACTCCCCAAAAGCCGTCGACCATTACTTGAGCGACTATCACCGCGTCAAAACTCTTTATGCCCTCAAGCCCGATCCGGACTTTATCCACCAGGCCACACACATCGCCAAACACGTTGTTCTCCAACACATTGACCTAATCAAAAACGAACAACAAAGCATATACTCTAATGATAAGAAAAAATCCCAAAAGCCTTGACTGCCAAATGGCACAAACTTCGGGACGGACGCAACGCTAAACGACTTCTCCCGGCGCTGAAGCGCCAGGCTATGTGCGCCTGAAAGCGCATCTGAACAGCAGGGTGAAAGTCCCTGACCTGGCCGACACTGAAAGGCCAGTAATTGAAAGTAACTGCGCCGGGGCCATAACCCCGGGTGGAGAGCAACCGGAAATGAACGAGCAGTCCGTAACGACGATTCCCCGTAAAGGGAACAAAGTGAACTCGATTCGGTCGGCGGAACTGGCGAGCCGGCATAGCCCCGGCGAAGCCCACAACAAAATAAGGCTGCCAGCGCAGAGGGAGTGGAACGCGGCTGGTGGAGGTCCGCAGATGATTGGAGATGGAATGTTCGGAAGTTCGGGTGACGTGAATCAGGGAACCACGGTCGGTGGCGAAAGGGCCGGCCGGGGTCAGAGCCCTCGTAGTAGCGAAGAAGCGGGTAATGACCGTGGAGCGAAGGGGGGCAGGGACGTGGTGTTGGGCCGCAGTGGGATTCCATCCCGCAAGGGTCCGTGTAGTGCCGCAAGGCTGTGCGCACGGATGCATTGGCCGAGCCTGCTTGGAACCTGCTGCCCACCCAACAATGAACCGCCTGGAACCCAGGTGAGCGGGGCGCAAGCCTGCGCGGCTGGTGCGACTCTTCCGAAAGCCCTGAGTCGAGTGCCTGAGCCAGTTCATCGACAGCCACGAACTGGAAAGCCGGATGCGGGAGAATCGCCAGTCCGGTTTGGGTGGAGGGCGACGGAGCAATCCGTCCCCTATCCACATTGTCGGGATGTCCCTCCGGGACAAAAACGGGCCTCAAAGCAGGTGACATTTCGAGAGGCGCCTGCGACCGCCCGGGCAAATGCACGGATGCGCACCTGAACAGTTGCTGCAACGCTGCCACGCCTCAGCGTCTCGCCGTCTCCTGCCTCACGGTTTGTCCGGCACTTCGATGGCGTCGCCCTCACGCAGCCAGAAGTCGGGGGCCTGGGCTGGGCCTGAGCAATCAAAGACCAGTTCATATAATTGGCCGGTGGTCGCGTCCCGGCGTTTGACCGCCACGCGGGAGAGGTCGGAGGAGGCGCGCAACAGGCCGGAACTTTGCAGCACCGGCAGGAGGGTGAACACAGGGCAACTACCCCAGACGCGGCCCGGGCTGTGACGAGTCGCAGAGGCCGGCTGGGTGGTCTGCAGCTTCAAGAGCAGGTTCGTGGTCTGGCCTTTGACGGTCAACTGCACCTGGCGGTCCAGACACCGCTTGAGCCGGACCAGCAGCTCTTCCGGCAAGCCCTGCCAGGTCGCGTTGATCGGATGGTCCGCCTCCGCGATTTCCACGGCATCGCCCCATTGGAGCTGCATATCGCCCGAGCAATCGGGGGCCGGGCCGTGGAGGAGGATGTTGTTCACGTTCACCAAGGTTGCCGTCCGGCCCAAACCATCGGCGGTTGGACGCCGAATCATCACTTTGTCAAGGTCCGGAAAGGCCAGGGACTCTTGCCGCGTCCAGCTTGACTCCTCGAAGACCCTCGGTCCCTCAGCCCCGACCGCCACAAACCCGTAGTGGACGGCGATGAGCTCCAGGAGGGTGAAGCGGTTATAGTTGTTGGTGCCTTTGGTGAAGACGACCTCCGAGTAATGGGCCGAGGGCCGGCGGATTTCAACCCGGTCCAGCTTCGGCACTTCTTCGATGGCGCCGTGCGCGCGCAGCAGCTCGGCAATTTCCCCGGCCTGGGCCCGTGGCTCCGGCCCGGAGCCTGCCGGGCGCACGGGCTGCCCGGGCCTCGGCTGATTCCGCATTGGGGGCGCGGGGAGACCGCGGCTGGAAGGCATCGTCAAAGCCAGTGCTGTGTTGCCTGAATTATCCCGGATGTTCACGTCCGCGCCTTTGGCCAGCAGCAGTTCCACCATCTCCTTGTGGCCGGAGTTCACAGCCTCGCGCACGGCATAGTGCAGCGGCGTCCCGCCCGCCTGGTCTTTGAGATTGGGGTCGGCCTTGTGGTCCAGCAGCAACGCCGCGAGCTCGGTGTCCGAACCTGCCGCCGCGACGTTCTGCGGATGTGCCGCCGCATAGCTCAGGGGCGTTCTGCCGGATTGGTCTTGGCGGTTGACCTCGGCGTTATGCGCGAGCAGGAGCTTGACCAATTCCTTCGACCCCTGCAGCGCGGCGTGATGGAGCGGTGTCCTGCCATCCTTATCGGCAATGTTCGGCTCGGCCTGGTGGGCCAGGAGCAACTCGGTGTTTTCCTTTTGCCCGCCCACCACCGCGGCCCACAACGGGGTCAATCCGGGACCGGACGCCTGGCCGTTGGGGTTAGCCCCGCTCTTAAGCAGCAGTTCGACGATTTCGGGGGTGTTGACCAGGACGGCAAAGTGCAACGGCGAACCCCGGTATTCCTTGATTCCCTGGAAGTAATAGGCCTCGCACTCGAAGTTCACTTCCGCTTTGTTGGCCAGCAGGAGTTTCACCACCGGCGCCTGCCTGGCGAGGATGGCCTGCGCCTGGGGGGTCGCCCCCTCCTGCGGGGGGGCCCATGCTAAAAGTTGCGCGGCGAGGATGGCCTGCACCAGGGGGGTCGCCCCCTTGGTTTTTTGGTTCGGGAGATTGTAGCCTCGAGGAGGGCCGGAGTTCTTCGCGTTCACATCGGCCTTGTGGGCCAGGAGCAATTCCACCAGCGCCGTCTGCCCGGCGCCCGCGGCCTTGTGCAAGGGAGTGTCGCCAAACTCATCGCGGGCATTGACGTTGGCTTTGTTGGCCAGCAGAGCCTCCGCCACGCTCTTGAATCCCGTGGTGGCCGCTTCGTGCAACGCAGTCTCGCCCGTGCGGTCGCCGGCATCCACCGCGGCGCCGTGCTTGAGGAGCAACTCCACCATGGCCCGGTGTCCGGCATTGGCGGCATGGGACAACGGCGTTGCCCCTGTGGAGTCCTTCGCGTTCACATCGGCCCCGTTTTCCAGCAAATACTGCGCTACGATCAGTCGCCCCTGCGCCGCCGCCTGGTGCAAAGGCGTCGCCTGGTTCCCACCTTCCTTGGCGTTGATTAAATCCGGGCTGTTCTTGATCATCTCCTGGATGCGGGCGATTTCCTCCGCTTCGGCCGAAGTGGCCGCGGGCTGGGCGGCGGCCAACGCGGCGGGTTGGCCGGCGTCGAGCGCGGCCATTTGGCGCTGGAGTTCCAGCAACTCACGCTGGGTCGTCGAAAGCGTCTCCTCGCTCAGCATATGCGCCTTATAGAGGTCTTGCGCCGTCGCCAGCCTTTTCTCGACGAGCTTGATTTCCTCGCCCAGCAGGCGTTTCTGTTCCTGGTTGGCGGCGCCAGGGCCCGCTGCGCCCGCGACCCACATCTGCCAGTTGGTTCCGTCCTTGTGCCACTGGTAAGACAGCGGCGGGGCACCGGCGGCGAGGGCGCCCTGGGCAGCCAGGCCCCGGCGGCTGAGTTCGACCAGCGTCGGCTGATCGGCGAACTCGCGCAGGATGCGCTCGTACTGCGCCACCGCCTCGTTCGTGCTCCCCTGTTTGCGATAGCATTCCCCCAACCGGAAAACCGCCGTGGCCGCCAGTTTGCGGTCTTGGTCGAACCGGGCAATGACCGATTGGTAGGCCTGGATGGCCGCGGCCAGGTTGTGATTGGCCTCTTCCTCGAAGAGCCCTTTCTGCAAGGCCGCCGTGAGGTCATTGGTCCCCGCGCGAACCACCGCCACGAGCGCCACCAGCAGCCCACTCAGCAAGATTCTGGTCTTCATAGCTCTGTTTTCATTTCGGCCCCAATATGAAACACCGGCGGCGGGAAGTTGTCACCGTTTTGTAAAATCGATGGCCGCCAAGAGCAGACCCGGATCCTGAAATCTGAAATCTGAAATCCTAATTCTGAATTCCGAGACCCAAAATCCGAGACCCGGAATCCCAAGTCTGAAATCCAAGACCAGAGATCCGAGATCCGAAATTCCAATGCCCGCCGTCGGAAGCCGGGGCAGCGCCCGGCTTTGCCCTGCGCCAGTCACTTAGCCGTATCCATGCAGTTGAGGCGTAAAACCTGATGAATCCATAAACGTAAGAAGCTGAATGCCAGATGTTTACAAGCCAAAATCCTACTGCATTGCAGTAGGGTTGCGCCACCGTTCAGTGATAGTAAACCGAGCCTGAAAACGTGGTTCATCCGAAAAGTTTGTGCCCGAGGTTAGGCGCGTTAACCTCCGGCCGGCGGGCTCGGTCTGCAACCCGGAGGGTTGACAGATAGTAGCCGGAGGTCGCCAGGGGTGGGGGGGCGACCTCCGGGGCGCCGGTCTTAGCAGTTCCATGCACCCCGGCAGGGGTGCTAGAAAGTGATTATGGGCAGCACGTTTTATAGTCTCCATTACCACGTCGTCTTCAGCACCAAGGAGCGCCGGCCCTTGCTCAGGCCGGAATGGCGCGCCCGCGCCCACGAGTACCTGGGCGGCGCCATCCGAGGACTGGGTGGTGTCGCCGAGGCGGTCGGCGGAGTCCAGGACCACGTGCATCTGCTGGTGAGTCTGAAAACGACGCAGGCCCCGGCGGACCTGACGCGAGAGCTCAAAAAGGCCTCCTCGCTTTGGGTAGCAAAGAACTTCGACCGCGGCTTCTCCTGGCAGGAGGGTTACTCGATTTTTAGCGCGAGCTGGACCCATGCGCCGGCGTTGCGCCGCTACATTGCCGGGCAGGAGGCGCACCATCGAGCGCTCTCCTTCGTGGACGAGCTGAAGCGGTTGCTCGAAAGGAACGGCGTAAAGTATGATCCCCAATACCTGGTGTAGGTGGCGGCCCACCGAGAGTTCTGGCACCCCTGGCGGGGTGCGAGCGAGCCCCGGCGCGACTTTCCGGTGGTCGTTCTGCCCTGTTGCCCCAGAACGACCACCGGCTACTTTCTGGCACCCCTGGCGGGGTGCGGGCGAGCCCCGGCGCGACTTTCCGGTGGTCGTTCTGCCCTGTCGCCCCAGAACGACCACCGGCTACTTTCTGACAACCCTTGGGGTTGTTGCCAATCCTTGGCCCCTTGGCTACAGCGGGCCTGGCGGAGCAAGTCTCGACCAAGGCCTCAGGCTGCCAAAACGCTGCGCCCAGACACCAACTTTTCGGAAGAACCGAAAATGTTAAGAAAGACCCTGGTGGCACAGGGTATTTTCCTCGCCCGACGGATTCCTACTGCATGGATACAGCTTAGTCCTCTGGGCCGGAAGTTCGGTGACGTATTCTGCGCTCAGGCAGCGAGGCCTCGGGCAATGCGGTGGGCGGCGGCAACCAGGAAGTGGCCGGAGCCGCAGGCTCTGTCGCAGACTTTGAGGTTGAGGACGGCGCCCGCTGCGAACAGCGAATAGCGAACGGCGAATCCCGATGCGGCATCGGGACTCTACTTGCTCTGGTGTCGCTCCAGGCCGCGCTCCAGGTTCAGGATTTTCTTGCCCAGGATTTGCGTTTGCTCGAGCAGGCCGTCCACTTCCGGCTGGGTCGAGAACTCCAGGTCGGCGCTCAGGATGAGTTGGGTTTCCACTTCCACCAGGCTGCCGTTGGCCCGCCGCAGGAATGGGATGAACTCCGCCGTGCCATGACGGCCCCACCCCTCCGCCACATTCGACGGCATGGACACCGTTGCCCGACGGATTTGCGAGCTCAGGTCGAACTTCTCTTCGTCCGGGAACTTCTTGCTGTGTTCATACACCAGCTTGGTCAGCTTGCGTCCGAGCTGCCAGACTTCCATTCGCCGTTCGCTGTTCGCCATTCGCCATTCGCAACTCGCGCCGCGCTAGGCGGGCTGCTGCTGGGTCAGGCAGTGCAGGGTCCCGAAGCCCAGCACCAGGTCCACGGCATGAATGCCAACCACCGGGCGGTCTGGGAACAGTTCTCCCAGCGTGCCGAGGGCGAGGCGATCGTTGGGGTCGTTGAAGGTCGGCACGAGGACGGCGGCGTTGGCGATGTAAAAATTCGCGTAGCTGGCGGGCAGGCGGCAGCCGTCGAAGCAGAGAGGGGCGGGCATGGGCAGCGGCACCACTGCCGGTTTCGACCCGTCCTGGAGCCTGAGCTCCTGGATGCGCTCCCAGTTTTCCGCCAGGGGCCGGTAGTTGAGGTCCTGCGCGTTGGTCTCCTGGACGAGCACGACGGTGCTGGGATTGACGAACCGGCAGATGTCGTCAATGTGCCCATGAGTATCGTCGCCGGCCGGCCCGGCGACCAGCCACAAGACGTTCGTCACGCCCAGGTACTGCTTGAGCGTCTGCTCGATCTCCTTTCGTCCCAGCCCGGGATTGCGCACCTGGACTTGCGGGTCGAGGTAGCATTCTTCGGTGGTCAGCAGCGTGCCCTGGCCGTTCACTTCGATGCCGCCGCCCTCGAGGACAAAATCCCGGCCCTGGCATCGCGCCTGGAAGAGCCGCTGGCCGAGGACTTGGGCGGCCATTTCCGGCACCCGCCGATCCTTCTGCCAATCGTCATACTTGGCCCAGCCATTGAAATGGAAATGCACGATCGCCGTCTCCGGCCTCTGGCTCCGGCCGCCGGCCGCCGGCCGCCTCACAAAGAGCGGTCCGCTGTCGCGCAGCCAACCCCGGTTGGTTGGGTGCGCGATGAACTGGACCCGCTCCAGGTCCGCTCCCGCGCGGGTGAGATAACGCCGGGCCAGCTTTTCCTCGGCCTGGTTATTGACGAGGATGCGCACGATTTCGCCGGGCGAAAGCTTGCGGACGATTTCGCCATAAACCCAACGAATGGTGTCGAGCTTGTCCGGCCAATCAGTCGGATGATGCGGCCAGCCCAGCCAGGTGGCCGCGTGTCTCTCCCATTCCGCCGGCATCGCGAACCCCAGTTCGGCCGGCGTTTGCCCGCTCAAGGTATTCTCTCTCGCCATAAGAACGCACACGCAAGATAAAAGCCTCCGTGCTTTTGTCCAAGGAGATCCTGCCGTGGGTCCATTGTCCCCGGCGCATCCTGACACTGCCGCCAGATTCCACTCCACCCGCGCGCAGCGCGGCATCCCTCCGCCCCGTCCAGCCCCCCGTAGCAGCCGGCGTAAGCCGGCTCACTCATAGCAGCCCAGCGCCAGGCCCGTCCCGCTTCGAGCGGGACGCCGGCGCGCCGGGGCCTTGGGTAAAGCGGAAAAACGGATCACCCCCCTCCCAGGGGCGAAATCGCATTACCGGCGGATTTGCTTCATCGGCACGGCCTGGCCAGCAACTCGCGTGTCCGTCTCCTTGAGACACGGCAGGGCATCCTGCTGGTTCCACTGACAGACGAGCCGATGTCGCCTGAACTCACCCAGGAATTGGCCGAATGGCAAACCCTCGGCACGACGGCCTGGGACCGCTTCCCTTACCGCCCCGACGGTGAATGAAGCCCGGCGACATCTACTGGCTTGAATTCCCGGGCGGCGCTGGACGCGCCCAAGCTGGCAGGCCGCCCGCCAATCGTGGCGCAGGCGGCCTCCGCCACCACCAGCTTGCCCACCGTCCTGCTGATCCCGCTCACCTCCCAACTCGACGCCTTGCGGTTTCCCGGCACGGTGCTCATCGAACGCGACGCCACGAACGGGCTGCGGCAGAATGTCAGGCGGTGGATTCTACCGCTTCTGGAGCCGCTCCTTTCTTCCTTATCACCCACCAAAGAAGGCCGACAGCACCTGCTGCCAGAATGAAGCTGCATGATAATGATACCCACCGGCTCGGTCCGCGAAATCCGAAATCCCGGCCTTGAACGTAGGTTTTATAGGAAATGTTGTTCTCCGCCAGCAATGCGAGCGTGGGTTCATCCGCCGGCGTGATGAAACCGGGGTAATGCCTGCTTCCTGGCGGAGTAATCCACAGCTCTTTCGATCCGTTATCGTATTGAAAGACATCGAATCGTCCGTTTTTGTGCTCAGAGATGATTCTTCCCGCCTTTGCGCCGGAAAGGGTCTGGGCGGCATGAGCGATCGTGAAAGCAACCAGCAGGAGGATCATCGCGATCATTGCCAGCGCAGCACACAGGGCAACGATATTCTTCTCTCTCCTCTCTGCTCGCGGCGTGGCGATTTCCTGTTGATAGAACTTTTGTGTTCCCGGTCGCCGCAGGAGCAGGACGGTGCCCGCCACCACGATGAAGGTTGATAACAACGGCAGACAGCCGCCTACGCCGGCATTGTGGAAGTCCCGGTCTTCAATCAACGTCTGATAAGCGGTCCCCTTTTCGGTGAGCGCCGAAAGCAGGGAGTCATCCCGAGGCGTCGAAATGTCGGTCCGGCGATCCTCAGGCAGGTTGATGATCAGAAACCTCGATCCATCCCTGTATTGAACAACCGTGAATCGGGCGTCCTTGCGTTCGGAGATTATTCTCCGCGCCTCCGCCTCGGGAATATTCTTGGAGGACAACGTCCAGTCCGAGAAGAAGAGGGCAAACAGGAACGCACCGAGTGTGTACGCCGGCCCGATCATCCCCAGCATCACCCAAATGTTATATGATTTGTCTGTCGTCCGATTTGTTTTCGCCGCTTCTGCTTGATGCCGGCGGGAGTCCCGCTGCCGCTGCCACACCCAGATGGCCAGGGCCGCTGCCACCAGCCAGCAAAATGCCGTCACCGACCAGGCCTGTGCGCGGAAAAGCCAGGGACGAGAATGAACCATCCCCCTGGTAACGAGCATCGTGGGCAGAACCAACACCAGGAAGCCGACGGCGAGCGTGCGCCAGAACTGGATGATTCTTTGGCGTCCCTTGGGTGACTGCTGCCTGGCGCGACCCATCTTGCGACCAATCCAGCGGCCAAAGAACCCGAACACGCCGAACAGAGAGAAGAGTAACATCGCGCCACCCGTTAGGAACGCGCCCAACGTTCCCGCCCCGGTCGCGGCCTTGGCGGCCGAGCCGCCTTTGGTGGCGGTGGCGGTCACCGCCGCCGCCTTGGCTGTCGTTGCGAGCAGTGGCAGGGCCGCCACCACGCCGAGCGTGAACGCCTTGCCCGGACTGGTCTGTTTCAGCGCGCCGGCGACAAATGCGAGGAATTGCTCTTGCAGCAGCTTTCGCCCCCGTGACAGGCGTTGTTTCACCGCGTCCTCGCTCAACTCCAAATCGTGCGCCACGGCCTCGATGGATTGGTGCTCGCGATAAAACAAAACCAGCGGTTCACGATAGATTTCCGGGATGCGTTCGAGCGAGCGCCAGAGAATCGCCTTTTCCTCCTCGCTGATGACGTGATCCGGCGGGAGGGGTTCCGGTGAAGCCCATTCATCCACCGCCGCCAATGATTCGGCTGCATGAATGGGTTCGCGTCCCTGGCGCCGGAACTCCTTGCTGATGAGAAAGCGGGTGATGCCACACAACCACGGCCGCAACTTCGCCGGCTCCCGCAGTTGCGCCAGTCGTTTCCACGCGGTCACGAAGGTCTCCTGGGCGAGGTCTTCGCTCTGGCTCACGTCGCCGGTGGCGCAATACGCCAGGGAAGAAATCAAGGTTTGATACCGTTCAACAATCTGGCGGAAGGCATCCCGGTTTCCGTCCAGGCTTTCGGCTACCAACTCGGCTTCGTTGAGTTCCACCGTCTGCACCGCTTCGGTTGTCATCATATCACCCTATAAGCACCGGAAAAAGCCCAAGAGGTGACAGAGAATCGCATCAGGTGGTGGCTGGTTCAACCAGTTCGGCGCAGAGGCGGCCCACTTCGCCGCCAGAGTTATTCACCACCTTCGGGCTGGGGTTCTGACCGGGACCCTTCCCTCGGTGGTGAATAACTTTGGAAAACGCATCAGGGGCCGCAAGATACTAGCTCAGGGGCAGGCCCGTCCCGCTCCGGGCGGGACCCCGGCGCGCCGGGGCCCTGGGTAAAGTGGCAAAACGGATCACCCCCCTCCCATCCCGTCCCGCACTGCGGGAGACGGGAGGGCGGAAGGGGGGAGGGCTTCCGCCCGCGCTCGGGGGCAGCGTCAGGATGCCCGTTCGCTGTTCGCTGTTCGCCGATCGCTTCTGAGGGCTTCCGCCCGCGCTCGGGGGCAGCGTCGGGATGCGCCCACTGCGCGTCTGAGTGCTTGCCAGCAATTGCTTGCGTCGGCATAATTCCCGTCGATGGATTCCTCGGCATATCGGTATATCGGTGATCCACTGCGACGGCTCTGCGTGGGCAACTACCAGCCTTCATACGGAGACCATTAAGAGGAGGACAGCGCGATGGCGAAATTGACGTTTCGGCTTGGGGAAAGGAAGCAGCTCGCTGAGGCGACCATGAGCTTCGGCTTGGAATTGGCGGGACAAAGTTTTTCATTTCAGCCCGGCCAGTTCATTCGCGTTGGGTTGTTCGATCCTCCGTATCCTGATCCGAAAGGCAACGTTCGCTCATTTTCGGTCGCCTCTGCGCCCGCCGACCCCGTCGTACTGATTGCAGCGCGCATGACGGGGAGCGCCTTCAAAAGAAGCTTGGCCGACGTACCCATTGGGACGCCAGTCAGTGTCCGTGGTCCGGCGGGGTCGTTTGTCCTGGACCCAAATTCCGACGCGCCGGTGGCTTTGTTTGCGGGCGGGATTGGCATCACGCCCTTCCGCAGTATGCTCAAGCACGCGCGGCAACAATCCGGCGCCCGGCGCCTGACGTTGATCTATGCGAATCGCTGCCCCGAACAGGCGGCGTTTCTGGAGGAACTGGGCGCGTGGGCCAAAGACAATGCCAATTTCCGCCTGCTGGCCACGATGACGCAACCGGAGAAATCCAAGAGCGGCTGGCACGGGCCAACCGGTTATGTGGATGTCAGCTTCGTGCGGCAGTACTTGCCGGAAGCACCGTCAGGAGGCTGTTATGTCGCGGGTTCGCCCCGGTTCGTCGCCGGTGTTACCCAGGCGCTGCGGCAAGCAGGCCTTGCAGACCAGCGTGTGTGGACGGACGAGTTCACGGGATACTAAGCCATGCAAACAAAAAAGGAGAATCAAGATGCCTGAACCTATCATCGCGGCGAAAGAACCTGTCGTGCTGGACTTGGCAGCAGGGAAATACTGGTGGTGTCGGTGCGGGCGGTCGAAGGGTCAACCGTTTTGCGATGGCTCGCATAAAGGAACGGGCTTCCACCCGCTGGAGTTTGTGCTCAACCAGCCCGGTCGAGTGACGTTGTGCCGGTGCAAGCAGACGCATACCGCCCCGTTCTGCGACGGCACGCATGCGGACTTGTGAGGCGGGCGGCGCGACTGCAAGGTATTCGGGCGGGCTGCCAAATGCTCCATTGGCTGTATTGGCTCTATTGGCTCTATTGGGAGTTTTGGCGGATTTTTCCTGCTCAAGTCGCCAGAAACAAGCGGCTTGCCTGCGGCACGCCCGGCAATAGCTCGGGCCTTGGGCGCTCAGCAGCCGCTCAATTCCCGGGCGCTCTGGCCGGCCCCTCGGCCAAATCGATCCCTGGCGCCCAGACGCTGGCCAGCCGCAACAGTTCAGTGAGCCGGAACTCGTCGAGGCCGACCGCTCCGCTGCCGATGACTTCACGGGTAATCCAGCGCCCCAGTCGGCTATTGGCTATTGTCTATTGTCCATTGGCTTCGCTGCCGATGGCCTCACGGGTAATCCAGCGCCTCCGGGATCATGACCTTGGTGAGCGCCTCGGCGGCGCGGTCTTTGGCCAGGCGGGCACCGGTGAGACAGCCATCGAGCTTGGCGCGGAGGCGCACAAAGGCCTCGGCGCCGGCAAACCGCACGCAGGGGCCGGCCTTGCCCGGGCGCCCCTCGCCGGGTTCGGCCACCTCCGCGCCGGCGCGGGCGGCGCTGTCGATGCCGGGGATGATGCCTTCGAGGGACTCTAATTCCTCGGCGTCATAGCGGGCCTGGCAACTGGCTTGGTCCCAGGCGGGGTGCCGGTTGTAGCCATAGACCAATTCGGCGCAGATGCGGCCCACTTCGCCGGCGGCGCGGGCGCATTGGACATGGCACAGGTCCGTGAAGAAACTCACGAAACCGGGCAGGCTGTCGGCGAGGGCGGGATTGGCCAGACCCTTTTCTTCGAGTTCGATCACGTCGAGAATGAACTGGCGCGCGGCCAGGAGCCAGCACAGGGCGTCAGCCAGCGGGAAGGTCACACTCTGGCGACTCTTGTGGTAGAGTTTGGCGCCCTGGGCATCGGTGGCGGTCTGCGCGTGATTGAGGGTCCAGAGCCAGAGTTTCATGGCCGTGGCCAGGGTGCAGGCGCCGGTGCCGGGGCGGCGGGCGGCCAAGCGGCGCAGGTCGTGGCTCCATTGCTGGAATTGGGCGAGGAACAGTTCGTTGGCCAGGGTGAGGGAGAGTTGCAGGCGCTGCACGGCCTCGGGGCCCTCGTAAGTGGCTTCGAGTTGGGCATCCATCCACTTTTGGCCCAGGAAACCGGGGCAGTCTTCCGTGACCCCATAACCGCCCATGAGGCTCACGGCCTCGCGCATCAGGTTGGCCCCGTGGCCGGTGTTCCAGAGCTTGCAGGCGGGGCAAAGGACGTTCGCCTGCGCCTCGAGCAACGCAAAGCGGACGAGCGGGTTGGCCTCCAGGGCCGCGACCCGCGGCTCGTCCCGCTGCTCTTTGGGTTTCTGCAAGAGCCCCAACCACTCGAGGGCCTCCTGCTGGGCCTTGGCCAGCACTTTGAAGGCCGCGCGGCCGCTCAGGTTCTGTTCGGCCAGGAGCTGGTCTTTCTTTTGCTCGAGCGGCTGGAGTTCGTCAAAGAGCCGCGCCGCGGCAAAGCCCAAAGCGGCGCTGGCCTCGCCGGTGGCCCACACGTCCACCAGCCGGTGCAAGGCGTCTTCCTTTTGTTGCAGGCCCAGTTCATAGCGCGGGGTGCCGGGCGGGCCTTCGCCGCCGCGGAAACGCCGCCGCTGGTACAGGATGAGCGGGGCGACGGCCGACAGGAGCTTGGCGGCGGTCATCAAGCCTACCGTGACGCGCGTGCGGCGGAAGACCGCCTCGATGATCTCCCCGTGGGAATAGCGCGGGGTGAGGACGCCCTCCTTGACCGTGTAACCGCCGATGATGCGGCTGGCGGGCACCCGCAAGCTGAACACCGGGTCGCGCGTGGAACTGAGCTGATGCACCAGCTTCCGTGTTGGCACGCCCCGATCGAACGTGCCCGGGTCGGTCTCTTCCAGGATCACCATGCACGTGCCCTTGAGGCGCGGGTCGTCCGACCTGACCGCCGCCGTGACCACATTGGCAAAGGCCATATTGGTGATGAAGCGGCCGCGCTTTTCGACTTGCAGCAGCGGCTCCTGCCCGGCCGGCCATTGGGCAATGCGCACTTTGCCGCTCAGCATCCCGGTCTCGACGCCCACAAACGGGAGCGGCTCGGTGAGGGCGAAGGCGGCGCGGATTTGTTTGCGGTCCTCGCCGGGCTTCAGGGGCGCCGCCAGGCCCAGGTAGCGGGCGCGTTGCTCGGGCGTGCCGCGTTCCTGGATGGGCGCCAGGCCGAGATGGCCGGCCAGGCTGCACGTGGCCGCCCCGGCGTCCACCCAGGCAAGCTCAAAAGCAATCAGCGCCAACGCCAGGTTCTTCGGGCCTTGCAGGAACCCGCCGTATTCCGGGTCAAGGAAGGCCGCCGTCAGGCCGCTCTCGTCGAACGCGGCCAGCAGGCCGGCCTTTTCAGGAGTCCATTCGTGAGAGTTGCGCCCCCCGGCGGCGACGAGCCGGGCCACCGGCCCGCGCGCCACGCTCCGCGCCGATTGCACGAGCATGGCGAGGTCGTAACGGTCCGCAAACCGCCACATGAGTTGGCGGAGGTCGTCTCCGGGGAGAGTCTGGAGCGTGGGCGTCGATTGGGTGTCGGCGGCGGCAGGCATAATACAGTTTTTCGATTGCGCAGTTCAGTTCCCGCGGCGCGCGCGGGCGCCTGACCAATGCAGGCGGCGACGCGCGCGGCCGGCAAGCTTTTAGGCCATCCGGACGCCCCGCGCAAGTGAAAGCGCGCCCGGGGGCGGGAGCAGGGAAGCCCTTGGCTGCGCCGAGGGGAGCGACAGAGCGTTGGGCGGAGCTGTGGCATTCTTTTTAAACCGCGGCGGGGCCAGTTTTTTGGAAAAAATGGCCAACGTGGCCAATGCAGCCAATGTGGCCAATGCAGTATTGCGCCTCCCGTTCAGAGGCGCCAAGACGTAATGCCGGTTGTCATCTTTGCCGGCGGACCTTACTTTGTTCGCCGTGATTGCGCTGCTTGACTACGGCTCCGGCAATCTGCGCAGCGTGCACAAGGCGCTCCTCAAGGTTGGCGCCGAGGTGCGTCTCGTGCAGCGGCCCGAGGCCCTGGCTGAGGCCCGCGCCGCGGTGTTGCCCGGCGTCGGCGCCTTCGACGATTGCATCCGCGCCCTCGAGCGCCAGGCCCTGCTGGAGGCCGCGCGGCAATTCATTCGCTCCGGCCGCCTGTTCCTGGGCATCTGCGTCGGCTACCAGGCGCTCTTCGAGAAAAGCGAGGAGTTCAACAGTCGCGCCCCCGGTCTGGGCATCTTCCCAGGCACGGTCGTCCGTTTCTCGCCAGCCAACGGCCTCAAAATCCCCCAAATCGGCTGGAACCAACTGGAAATCCTCCGCCCCGAGTGTCCCCTGTTTCGGGGCATCGCCAACGGCAGCTACGTGTATTTCGTCCATAGTTTCTTCCCCAAGCCGGCCGCGGCGTCCATCGTGGCCACGCGCACGACTTACGGCCAGACCTTCGCCTCGTCGGTCTGGCGCGACAACGTCTTTGCCACCCAATTTCACCCCGAGAAAAGCCAAAAAGTCGGGCTGCAATTGCTCCGCAATTTCGTCGAACTGGCCCAGCAATAGGAGCGCAGAGCTCCAGTTCTGCGCGAGGCTCGCCTTTAGCCGGCGGGGGGGTGGAAGACCTCAAGGGTTGGGCGGCGGCGCGGTTTCAAGCATTGGGTGAGTTTTCAGATGAGCAGAGGCGGCGCCTGAGGCCGCGGCGGCCGATGGCTGCCACTTCGGACTTCCGGCTTTCTCTTTCGTCCCTTGACATCGGCACAGACGTGCTATGTTGCATTGTTTGGATTAGTTATCCAGTAATAAACAGAAAGTAATGATACTGCGGAAAAACAACTGACGCGAAAAGATTATGGCATACGAACTACCTCCGCTTCCATATCCCAAAGACGCGCTCGAGCCGCACATCGATGCGCTGACCATGGAGATCCATCACGACAGGCACCACGGCGCTTACGTGGCGAACCTCAACAAGGCCATCGCCGGCAGGCCGGACCTGGAGAACCAGAGCATCGAGGACCTCCTCAGCCACCTGAACGCGGTGCCGGCGGACATCCGCACGGCGGTGCGCAACAACGGCGGCGGCCACGCCAACCATGCCCTGTTCTGGAAGGTCCTCGCCCCGCAAGCCGGCGGGGCGCCCACCGGCAGGCTCGGCGACGACCTCCAGGCGGCCTTTGGCAGCTTTGAGGCCTTCAAGGAGAAATTCGAGGCCGCCGGCCTGGCCCGCCTCGGCAGCGGCTGGGTTTGGCTGCTCCTGCGCCAGGGCAAGCTGGAAATCGTCTCCACCGCCAACCAGGACACGCCGCTCATGGGCAAGGGGGTGGCGGGCGTGGCAGGCAAACCGATCTTGGTCTGTGACGTCTGGGAACACGCCTACTACCTCAAATACCAGAACCGCCGGGCCGACTATCTCAAGGCCTTCTGGAACGTGGTCAACTGGCCCGAGATCGCCAAGTACTACGAGGCGGCCAAGAAATAGCCGCCCAACCCATTGCATACGAACAAAAGCGTCATTTCCATGCGAAGTGGTACCCCTGGAACGGATGGGGGGTTCATTGAGCATTGAGTATTGAGTATTGGTTATTGGTCATTCAGTCCGCAGTCCGAAAGTTCATTCGGCGTCATCGGCGGGCATTCTTCAATAACCAATGATCGTTTTCCGATCCTCAATTCTCAATTCACCTAAAAGAAGCGGCCGCTCAGCGCGCATCTGCAAAATCGCAGCGATACATGACGTGATTACAATGAGTTCTGCCGGTCAAGAACTCTGACTTGCCCCGGCGCGCCTCAATGGCTGACCCGCCTCTTTGCGCCCTTGGCCTGGCCGATGTCTTTGAGGAGTTGCTCGAACCACGGGGTGTCAATATTGAAAGGCTTGCCGCCCTTGACTCGCGGGAACTCGATGGGGCGCAACACTCCGCCCTTGTCTTCGTCCTGCCCAATCACGCCGGCCTGGCGGCGCAGCGCGCACTCGACGGCCAGGTCCACGCAGGACTTGATCAGGCAGAGGTCCTCGCGGTTGGCCGCCGCGGCGCGGGAGTAGTAACCGCTTTTCTGAACCAGGGTTTTTTCCGCCCCGATCATCTGGCCGAACTGGTCGCCGAACCACTTGCCGGGGTTGATCGCATCGAGCTTGACGTGGTGGAAAGCGTCGCGTGGCACCTTCTGGCCTTTGGCCTCCATCTGGGCCACAATCGCCTCCACGCCGGCGCCCTCCGAGATGAAGATGTTCACCGCATCCACCGTGTCCATTACCTTGCGCAGCCGCGCCGCTTCGGCGGCAATCTCGATTTCCATCTCGGGGATAAACACGGCGTGAATCTCGAAGCAGTGGCGGTCCAGGCCGATGCCCGGCAGCCACTCGCAATGGTCGAGCAACCGGCGATAGGCCCGGGCCGTAGCCGCCGTCAGCCAGCCACAGTGGCGGCCCATGACCTCGTGGAGGATCAACATGCGCGGGTTGGCGTTGGTCTCGGCCACGATATGCCAGAAATAATTCGCGCCCTGCTCGGCCGCCGTCCACGCCCCGAGCGACTGCTGGATCGGATAGACGTCGTTGTCGATGGTCTTGGGCAGCGCGATGACCGTCAGGCCGTAATTGCTCTTGGCCAGGAAGGCCGCGAGGTCGGCCGCCGCGGTGGTGGTGTCGTCGCCGCCAATCGTATGGAGCACATCGACGCCGTCTTTGATGAGTTGGTCCGCCGCCACTCGCTGCGGGTTCTGGCCCTTCTGCACCAGGCCCCGCTTGAGGCAATCCTCCACGTTGGTGAGCTTGACGCGGCTGTTGCCGATGGGCGAGCCGCCGAAGCGATGGAGCAGCGCGGCCTTGGCGCGGATTTCCGGCGTGACCTTGAAACTGTCCCCCAGCAGCAGGCCCTTGTAGCCGCCCCGGTAGCAAATAATCTCGACGCTCGGCTCGATCTCGGTGTAGCGCTCGATCAGCCCACCGATGGCGGAGCTGAGGCACGGAGCCAGGCCGCCCGCCGTCAAAATCGCAACTTTCTTCGGTTTGTTCATTTTACGTCCAGTGACTGAGTCAAATATCGGCGTCTGTTGCTGGCAGCCGCCGGCATCTGCTTCTCGCCAGGGCATTCCCTTGGCGTCAGCTTGGGCCTGATCCTAAAGCCCCTCTGGCCAGCGTCAAGCGGGGAGTGGATGGCTGCCGGGCAGGGGGGGCGCCTCAGGTCCTTCGCGCAGGCTACCTCCAAGTAGAACTAACAATTCAACGCGCGCGACTTCAGCTCTCCGTCAACATGCAGCCCATGGAGCACGACTGCCACAACGGGGCTTCTGCCAAAATTCCGGGGCCAGGCCTTTTAGCGAGTTTTCGCCAGCGGCGCCCGCCAGGACTATCTGCGCCTCACGGAGACCGGCCGGCTTGCCGCTGCCCCCGCAGGAATTCGCGGCGGGGCGACCGGCGTCGCCGCAACCACCGGGACGCGTTGCTGGGCTACGGCCACAGGTGTTGATGTGGCCAAGCATGACGGGCGTGCCGCCGGGAGAGGTCGCCGCTGGACAACCCGCCCGCCGCTTGCAGGCGGGACATTGGCAGCCGGGACAATGGCCCGCGCTGGTGGCCATGGCCGTGGGGCTGGTCCTGGCGGTGGTTGCGGGGGCAACCCGAACCCTGGAGGGCCGGGCCTGGGCCCCACCGCGGGCCCCGGTCCCGGGCGCGGGCCCGGAGGCAGGATGGCCGCCGACGCTTGCTCCGTCTCGGCGTTCTTCACTGCCTGCTTGACCGATGCCTCGGTCCAGCGGCCGGCGTACCCGAGGAGTGAATGGTCCAGGACCACCCACCCGCGGGGCCCTTTCCCAGCCAGGACCCAGTGGCCCTGGCCGGGTGAGCCTGGGCCTTGGGGCTTGAACCACAAGGCCCTGCCGACGCGGGGGTCGATGCCGGCGAGGGGCGCCCATTGCGGCCCTCCGGCGAGCACCTCGGCCCCCGTCACCGCCGCGGCCCAGGAGATTATGGCCCCGGCCATTCCGCCAACTATCATGCTGCGTGTTGTCATAGCAAAAACCTCAGATTAAAAGTGCGGCCTCAACTGCGGAGCGGGCGGCTCGGCGCGATTCAGCCCCTGGCCGCCCGACAAAACCGTTGGTGAAACTGACCCGCGCGATTCGGCTGGGAAGCCCGCCAACGTCCCTCTCCACCAGATGAACGGGGGCTGTGCGGTCCGATTGGCATGCACGACCGTTGCGCATTCACTTATATACATAGGCAAAAGAGCGAAAAGGTTACAAAAAACTTCCATCCAGATTACTATCCGCCAAAAGTGCTTTACAGCCTTGGCCGTTTGCACAAATATCAAGCCCGAGCCGCAGCGACAAAGAAAGCATAGGACCGCCCGAATGAGAATTGGTTTTCATACCGACGCCTTCAACTCCGCTTACTGGTCTTTCGACCAGTGCCTGGCCTGGGGGCAGCAGCACGGGCTGCATTACACCGAGTGCGGGCTGATTGACGGGGTAAGCTGGATTCACGGTTTGGGCTACCAGCCGCACGTCGCCTTGTACGAAGACCCGGTCCTGCTCCGGCGCAAGCTGGACCGGCACGGCGTGGAGTTCTCGCAGGTGGACGCCGCCTTTCCGCTTTCGGGCGAGGAAGGCCCCTTGCGCGGCGTGCCCTACGTGATGAAAGCCATCGCCTGGGCCGCGCAGCTCGGTTGCCCGTGCGTGGACACCACCGACGGGCTGCACCAGCCCGCGGGCCTGTCCGACAAGGAATCGCTGGCGCTGATGAAACGCAGCTACCAGCAAATCCTCAAAGTGGCCGAGGCCCATCGCATCATCGTGAACATCGAGCCGCACGGCTACTTCACCACCAACCCGGACCTGATGGCGGAGATGCAGGCCTTCAGCGACAGCCCGTTTTTGCGGCTGAACATGGATACCGGCAATGTCTTTATCGCGGGCCGCGACCCGGTGGCTTTCCTGAAGCGGTTCCTGGACAGGGTCAGCCACGTGCACGTGAAAGATGTCTCCGCATCCCTCGCTCGGGCCGTGCGCGGCGGCCAGACCGGCATTGCCGTGAGCCATTGCCCGCTGGGCGGCGGCGTCAACGCCGACAATATCCGCCAGTGCCTGGCCTTGCTGCGCGACGCCGGCTACGCGGGCGTGCTCAGCATCGAGTGTGAAGGCCAGGCCGGACCGATGCTCGAACAATCCCTGGCCTGGCTGCGCCAGACCCTCACCGAACTGAAAATCGAATACTGATCAGCAAACCGATTATGAAAAACCAAACTCCCCCTCCTCAATTCCTCACCCGCCGGGACTTCCTCAAGACCTCGGCTGTGGCCGCCTCAGCCGCCGCCGTCGCCTCGCTCGACCTGAGCCGCAGCGCCCAGGCGGCCGGCAGCGATATTATCAAGGTGGGCATGATCGGCTGCGGCGGCCGCTGTGCCGGCGCCGCCGTCGAGGCCCTGACCGCCGACCCGGGCGCCCGGCTGGTGGCCATGTGCGACATCTTCCGCGACCGCGTCGAAGCCAAACGCACCGCCATCAAAGAGGCCCGCGGCCCCCAGGTCAGCGTGGACGACGACCATTGCTTCACCGGGTTCGACGGCTACAAGCAGGTCATCGCGGCCTCGGATGTCGTGCTGATTGCCAACGCCGCCAAGTTCCATCCCCTCCATGCCATGAGCGCCATCCAGGCCGGCAAGCACGTCTTCGTCGAGAAACCGCACGGCACCGACCCGCGCGGCGTCAAGCTCATGCAGCAGGCCTGTGATTTGGCCAAGGAAAAGAAGCTCTGCCTCGTCTCCGGCCTGCACAGCCGATTCCACGAAGGCTACGCCGAGACGGTCAAGCGCATCCACGATGGCGCTATTGGCGAGGTCGTGAGCCTGGAGGAGAACTTCCTGCGCCCGCCCTATGGCGTCATCGAGCGCCGGTCGGGGCTGAGCGAACTGCAGTGGCAGTGCAGCACCCAATATCACTTCCGCTGGCTCTCGGGCGACGATGTGCCGCAGTCCCTGGTGCACAACCTCGACCGGTCCAGTTGGGTGCTCGGCAACAAAGTGCCCCTCAAGTGCCACGGGCTGGGCGGCCGCTCCTCGATGGTGGAATCCATTTATGGGGATGTCTTCGACCATCATGCCGTGGTCTATGAGTTCGAGAATGGCGTCCGCGTTTACGCCTTTACCCGCACGACGACCGGATGCTACGACGAGAGTTCGAGCCTGGTCTTCGGGAGCAAAGGCAAGGCCTCGGTGATGGACTGCCGGATTTGGGGGGAGAACCCGTGGCGTTGGCAGGGAGAATGCAACCCCTACCAGATCGAACACAACCGGCTCTTCGCCGCCATCCGCTCCGGCAATCCCCTCAATTGCGGCGACTACATGGCCCGCAGCACCATGATCACCGTCATGGGCCAGATCTCCTGCTACACCGGCAAGGAAGTCTCCTGGGAACAGATTAACAAGTCAGACTTCTACTATCCGCCCCTACCCGAGGAATGCCGTGACGACATGGACCCGCCGACGGTCCCCGGCCCCAACGGCTCCTACCCGGTCCCGGTCCCCGGCAGGACTAAGCTCATCTGAAATACTTGCTTAACTCCTTTGTAACTATCGTAGCAGCCGACGTTAGTCGGCTCACTATTCCTCCCGCCTCGGCGGGATCAGCGCCGACTGACGTCGGCGGCTACATCTCGTATGCCGCGGGTGCCCGACCACATGCAGCGTTCCAGTGCCTTCCCACCCGAACAGTTACGCTCCTTTAACCCTATGGTTGCGGCCCTGCCGCACTGACCCCACCTGACCTATGCAGCCCATGAAACCTCGAAACACCCTCGCCCCGGAACAGTGGTCACCCCCGTCCCGGCTTCCCCGCAGCCAAGGCGCCTCCCCGGCCCGCCCGCTCACGCGCCCGCTGGCCGGCACCCTGACCTCGCTCCTGGCGTTGTTCGCCGCCTGGAACGCCGCCCTCTATGCCGCCGAGCCCGCCGCCAGCCCCGCCGCGACCAACCAGCACGCTCGCATCCTCCTCGTCACCGGCATAGATTATCCGGGCCACCTCTGGCGCCAAACCGCCCCGGTGCTGGCCGAGGCGCTGCGCAAGGACCCGCGGCTGGAGGTCTTCACCATCGAAGACCCGCACTTCCTCGACTCCGCTGCCCTGGCCAGGTACGACGCGGTGATCCTGCACTTCCAAAACTGGGAGCAACCGGGGCCAGGCGAGCGCGCCCGCGACAACCTCCGCCAGTTTGTCGAGGGCGGCAAAGGCCTGGTCCTGCTCCATTTTGCCTGCGGCGCCTGGCATGACGAATGGCCCGGATTTGTCCGGCTCGCCGGGCGCGTCTGGGCCGGCCAGAATGTCCGCCAGCACGATCCCTTCGGGACTTTCCGCGTCGAAATCGCCAAGCCGGACCATCCGCTGATGCGGGGCCTGGCGGATTTCGAGACGCCGGACGAGCTTTATACCTGCCTGACCGGGGATGTCCCGATCGAGGTCCTGGCCCAGGCTAAATCGAAAGTGGACGGCAAATACTACCCCATGGCCTTCATCGCGCACTGCGGCAAGGGACGCTCCTTCCAGTGCCCGCTGGGACACGATGCCAAGGCCCTGAGTGTGCCCTCGGTACAGGAACTGTTCCGGCGCGCTTGCGCCTGGGCCGCCGCCCTGCCGCCGGTCCCGCCCGCGCCCTAAACCGGAAGCCCAGCCTCCGGCCTCCCGCCTCCGGCCTCCCGCCTCCCGCCTCCGGCAGGGGGAGTCTCAAACATGTAGCAGCCGACGTCAGTCGGCTCTGATCTCCCCGAAGACGAACCGTGCCCCGACTAACGTCGGCGGCCGCCTGAATAGTCCCCACCAAAGCAACCCGCCATTCCCTTGACAGGGCCTTGAACGCCGGGCAAAGTGTACATTGCATGGCAACTAAACCGATATCCCTGCGGCTCGCCGAAGACGTGAAACTGGACCTGGAGCAAATTGCCCGCCGGTTTGGCTCCAGCCCCGCCACGCTGGGCGCCGATTTCGTTACCCAGGGCGTGCGGACGACCAAACACCCCAGCATCGAATTCCGCCAAACCCCGGCTGGCCGGATGGCCTACATCCGCGGCGTGCGCTTGCCCGTTTGGCTGGCGGTCGCAACGGTTGAGGACTGCAAGGGCGATGCCGACCAGGCGGCCAGGCTGCTGCGGCTGCCGGCCTTGCTCCTCAAAGCGGCGCTGGGCTACGCCAAGGCCTTCCCCGACGAGATTGCCGCGGACCGTGCCGCCGGCCACCGGCCCTTGGAGGAGTTGGACACCCTGGTGCCCAATCACTCCTTCCTCCGCGTGTGAAAGCCAGGTTGCTGCTGGATTCCCACGTGCCCGCCGACCTTGCCCCCAATGCTCGGTTGCTCCGTAGCAGCCGGCGTAAGCCGGCTCAAACCGCGCCCCGACAAACGTGAGATGCGCCCATTACGGCCCCAGCAGCACCTCCCCGCCCCCCATCACCGGCTGACGGCCCGGTAAAACTTCCTTGCCGCGGCGCCGGCGGCCGGGTCGCTGATCACCATCGGCCCGCTATAGACGAAGTTCGTGAGGTCGCTCCAACTGCCCGCCGCCAGCGAGGGCGAGGCCTGGATGCGGTAGGCTTGGCCCAAGGTGGCGTCGCTGAAGGTGCAACTGAACCCTCTCACCGGCGAATACGCCAGGCTGCCCAAACGCCCGCCACTAACGCCCCCGCCAATATTCGCCTGGGCGATGAAAGGCGACAGGTTGGTCCCGGCGAAATAAAACTTACCGCCCACGAACAGATGCCCTGACCCGTCAGCCGCGAGCGCATAGACGTACCAGTTCACCCCCGAGCCCAAGGCCGACCAGGCGCTGCCGTCCCACTTGGTGATGTAGCCGCTGAACGATCCCCCGGCGTAGAGATCGCCCCCGCTCACCGCCAGCGCAACGACGCCGCCGTCCATCCGCGAGCCCAAGGCCGACCAGGCGCTGCCGTCCCATTTGGCGATGTTGGTGGCCGCCGCCCCGCCCGCCGTGGTGAAGCCTCCGCCGGCGTAGAGATCGCTCCCGCTCACCGCCAGCGCACGGACACAAGGATAGTCCACACCACCCATCCCCTGGCCCAGGGCCGACCAGGCGCTGCCGTCCCACTTGGCGATGTAGTTGGCCGTCACCCCACCCGCCGTGGTGAAGTATCCTCCGGCGTAGAGATTGGTCCCGCTCACCGCCAGGGCCTCGACGCCGCCGTCCATCCTCGAGCCCAAGGCCGACCAGGCGCTGCCGTCCCATTTGGCGATGTTGGTGGCCGCCAGCCCGCCCGCCGTGCTGAACCATCCCCCCGCGTAGAGATTGGTCCCGCTCACCGCCAGGGCCTCGACGGTGCCGTTCATCCCAGACCCCAAGGCCGACCAGGCGCTGCCGTCCCATTTGGCGATGCGGTTGGCCGCCACCCCGCCCGCTGTGGTGAACCATCCCCCGGCGTAGAGATCAGTCCCGCTCACCGCCAGCGCCCAAACGATGTCGTCCACCCCCGAGCCCAAGGCCGACCAGGCGCTGCCGTCCCACTTGGCGATGTAGTTGGCCGTCCCCCCGCCCGCCGTGGTGAAGGTTCCCCCGGCGTAGAGGCTGGTCCCGCTCACCGCCAGCGCCTCGACTTCGCTGTTCATCCACGAGCCCAAGGCTGACCAGGCGCTGCCGTTCCATTTGGCGATGTAGTTGGCCGCCACCCCGCCCGCCGTGCTGAAGTATCCCCCGGCGTAGAGATTGGTCCCGCTCGCCGCCAGCGCAGCGACGGTGTTGTGCATCCCCGAGCCCAAGGCCGACCAGGCGTGGCCGTCCCATTTGGCGATGCTGCTGGCCGGCACCCCGGCCGCCGTGGTGAAGTATCCCCCCGCGTAGAGATCGCTCCCGCTCACCGCCAGCGCGGACACATAACAAGGATCGGTCCCACCCATCCCCGAGCCCAAGGCCGACCAGGCGCTGCCGTTCCATTTGGCGATGTAGTTGGCCGTCACCCCGCCCGCCGTGGTGAACTCTCCCCCGGCATAGAGATCGGTCCCGCTCACCGCCAGCGCACTGACATAAGGATAGTAGCCACCCAGCGCGCCCGCCATCCCCGAGCCCAAGGCCGACCAGGCGCTGCCGTCCCACTTGGCGATGTTGGTGGCCGCTACCCCGCCCGCCGTGGTAAAGTAGCCCCCGGCGTAGAGATCAGCCCCGCTCACCGCCAGCGCACGGACGCCGCCGTCCATCCCCGAGCCCAAGGCCGACCAGGCGCTGCCGTCCCATTTGGCGATACGGTTGGCCGCTCCGCCGCCCGCCGTGGTGAAGTATCCCCCAGCGTAGAGATTGGTCCCGCTCACCGCCAGCGCCTCGACTTCGCTGTTCATCCCCGAGCCCAAGGCTGACCAGGCGCTGCCGTCCCATTTGGCGATGTAGTTGGCCGCCACCCCGCCCGCTGTGGTGAAAAATCCCCCGGCGTAGAGATCGGTCCCGCTCACCGCCAGCGCATTGACGTAGCTCATCCCCCTGCCCAAGGCCGACCAGGCGGTGCCGTCCCATTTGGCGATGCAGTTGGCCGCCACTGTGCCGATGACGCCGAAACGGCCCCCGACATACACATTGCCGGTGCCGTCCACCGCAATGGCCAACACCGGGTCATTTGCCCCTGGCATGCCGGGATTCAGGCTCACCCAGTCGGCATTGCTGAAAGTAGGGTCAATCCGCACGGGATAAGTGGCGTTGCCATCCGCCACCCGCGCGGCCAGCCGGCTGGCCGAGAGCACTTCCAGCCGCGCCCTCAGCTCGTGGCCCGTGGCATCCTCCACCCGCAGCCGGCTGTAGGCCAGCGCCCGCCCCGGCCCCTCCAGCGTGAGCTTGGCGCCGTAAACGGCTGCCTCCGCGCGCGCCCCGCTCAGCGCCAGTTCCACGCGCAAATCCCCCGCCCCCGCCGGCCGCTCCGCCACCACAAAATCCTGCCGCACCCCGTCCACGCCCACCGAATATTCCTCCGTCAACCCGGGCCGGATGAACCGCACGAGCTTGTCCGCCACCGAGACGGTGCCCGTGCGCGCCAACACCCCGTAGCCGCCGACGTCAGTCGGCGCATTTTGATCGCAGGCTGCCTCCTCGGTCAGCGCGCACTGGCGTGCGCGGCTACTCTCGCGCCCCACAGCCCTGGCCAGCAGGCGGAGCTTGCCCCCGCCCGGCGCGGTGGATTCCAGCCACAGCCCCTCCGCGGTGGCCCGGCCCTCGAGGCGCTGGAAGCCACACCTCAGCCGTGCGCCATCCCCAGTGCCGCTCACCGACAAGCCCTCCCCCTGGTACTGTTTGCCGACCACGGCCCCGAGTTGGTCCATAGGGATTACCCCAGCCTGGTTGGCGGCGTGGTTGGCCGCGTTCTTGGCGCCAGGTCGTGTCTGTGCATTGCAGCTCAGGGGGGCGGCCAACACCGCCATCGCCAGACCGAACCGGCCGAGGGAGAGGAGGAAAGGTTTCATAGTCATACCCAGGTTGAAACATCTTGCGTTCTTGCTTTTGTGCACACAGACCTCCACAAGGCGGGCGAGCACCGGTGACGCGCCCTCTGGCGCCTGCCTGTCGAGTGGAGTTAAGCCGAGCCTACCCCCCCACACCCCGCGCTGTCAAGCTCTCGCACGGAACGCAGTGAGACGCGCGCTGGATTGACAGCCGCCGCCGGGGGCCGCTGGCCTGTGCTTGCCTCGTGGGGCCGAATGCTCAATTATCGAGTCATGAGTGGCGGCCTCAAGTATCGCTTGGTGGCGTTCATCCTGGCGCTGGCCGGGATGCTCGGGGCGATTGCCTGGACGGCGCACAGTTCCTGGCAACGGGCGGGCGAACTGCGCGAGAAACTCGACGCTGTGCACCTGCGGAGTTTCCAAATTGCCGACCATTGCCAGAAGATGCTCTTCGAGTTGAACGATGCGCTCTTGCGCTATGGCGTCTATCATGACGCGAGCGAGCGGACACACTTTGACAGACTCAGCCAGGCCTTGGACCGCTGGATCGACGAGCAACGGCCGATCCTGTCTTCCGAACGGGAGAAACAGGTCCTGGACCTGATCAACACCAATTACGATTTTTACCTGGCGGCGGCCAGGCAGATCGAGGCCAAGGTCCGCTCCCAGTCCGAGTCGGCCATTCCGCTGAGCGAGTTCGCCGGGTTTGAAAGACAATCCCAACGCATCGTGAACCTGAGTTTTCAACTGGCCGCCGCCCATCGCGAATCCATGAACTCGTTTCTGGCCAAGTCACAGAAGTCGCTTGCCTATCTGCGTTGGCTGCTCCTGACCCTGCTCACCCTGTTTTTGCTGGCCAGCGCCGGTCTGGCGGTGGTGGTCTATCGCGACCTGATCGCCCCGTTGCGCCTCAAGCTGGTGCAAAGCCAGGCCCTGGCCGAACGCCACGAGAAACTCGCCTCGCTCGGCATGCTCGCCGCCGGGGTCGCTCATGAAATCCGCAATCCGCTGACGGCCATCAAGGCCTGGCTCTTCCTGCAGCAAAAACACCTGGCGCGCGGCACCCCGGAACAGGCCGATGCCGAAATCATCGCTGGCGAAGTCAACCGGCTCGAGGGCATCGTCAAGAACGTCCTCCTGTTCGCCCAGCCCTCCGAGCCCAAGTTCCGCACCCTGCCAGCCAGCCAACCGTTGCGCGAGGCCGAAACGCTGCTGGCGCCCGGCTTGGAAAAGGAGCACATCCGGCTGGTCTGCGAGGATTCCGCCGCCGCCCAGGTCCGGGTTGACCCGCAGCAAATCAAGCAGGTCCTGATCAACCTCATCCGCAACGCCGCCGACAGCATCGGGCAAAACGGGGCCATTACCCTCCGGGTCCGCCTCGGGGCCAAACGCCTGGCGGACGGCCCGACGGAGGTCGTCATCCTGGAAGTGGCCGATACCGGCAAGGGCATCCCCCCCGAGGTGCAAAAGCGCTTGTTCGACCCCTTCTTCACCACCAAGGAGGACGGCACCGGCCTGGGCCTTTCCATCGCCGCCCGCATCGTGGAAAAGCACGGCGGCGTCTTGCAGTACCAGACCCAGGTCAACCGCGGCACCGTCTTCGGCATCGTTTTGCCAAGGGCTTAGCCCGAATATTTAGTTGCGCGCAGCCCGGCCGGGTGTATTTGGTCTGTGGATGAGTGCGGCGGCCAGGATTTTGCTGATCGAAGACGACCCCGGCATAGTGAGGACCCTGCGCCGCTTGCTGGCCGACGAAGGCCATGAGGTCGTCGTGGAGACCCGTGGCGACACCGGCCTGGCTCGGGCCGGCGAGGAAGGCTTCGAGGTGGTGCTCACGGACATGAAACTTCCCGGTTTGAACGGGCTGGAACTCGTCCGCCAACTGCACGCGGCCAAGCCGCGCCTGCCGATCATCCTGATAACGGCGCACGGCACGACCGACACCGCCATCGAAGCGACCAAAGCCGGCGCTTATGACTACCTGCTCAAGCCTTTCGAGATGCCGGAACTGCTGCAACTGGTCGAAAAGGCCGTCGCCAGTCGCCGCCTGATGACCGAGCCGGTCGAACTGGGCGCCCCCGGCGCCACCCGCGCGGCCCTGGTCGGCAACAGCCGGCAGATGCAAGCGATTTACAAGGAAATCGGCCGCATCGCCTCCAAGCCCGTCAATGTCCTCATCCGCGGCGAGACCGGCACCGGCAAGGAACTCATCGCCCGCGCCATCTACCAACACAGCGAGCGCGCCAAGGCCCCCTTTATCGCCATCAACTGCGCCGCCATTCCGGAGACCCTCCTGGAGAGCGAACTCTTCGGCCACGAACGCGGGGCCTTTACCGGCGCCGAAAACCGCCGCATCGGACGTTTCGAGCAAGCCGACCACGGCACGATCTTTCTCGACGAGATTGGCGACATGCCCCCCGGCACGCAGGTCAAACTCCTGCGCGTGCTGCAAGAAAAATGCCTCCAGCGGCTGGCTGGGGCGGAGACCATCCCGGTGGACGTCCGGGTGATTGCCGCCACGCACCACGACCTGGAGGGCGCCATCAAGCTGCGCCAGTTCCGGGAGGACCTTTACTATCGGCTGAGCGTGGTCGTCATCGCCCTGCCCCCGTTGCGCGAGCGCAAAGGAGACATTCCCGAACTGGTCAAGTACTTCCTCCGCAAGCATGCGGTCGAACTGGGCGTGGCCGACCCCTCCATCCATACCGATGCGATCGAGTTCCTGCGCGCCCAAAACTGGCCGGGCAACGTGCGCGAACTCGAGAACATCGTCCGCAAGGTCCTCCTGCTCGCCCAAGGCTATACCATCAACCTGGAACATGTGCGCGCCGCCCTCACCCGCGCCCCTCCCCTGGCCGAGGCCGCTCACCCATCCCTGGGGCAATACGTGGATGAACTCCTGGCCGCCGCCCAGCGCGGCGACCTCAACGATGTTCACGCCCGCCTGCTGGAAACCGCGGAAAGGGCCATCTTCAGTCGCGCCATCGAATTGGCGCGCGGCAACCAGGCCAAAGCCGCCCGCTGGCTGGGCGTTTCCCGCTTGACCATGCGCGAGAAACTCCTCCACTTCGGCCTCCATCCGGCGCAGGAGCAGGGAAAAGAACTGGGCCAGTGAGTGGCTCGGCAGTGAGGTGGCGCAAGAACAACCGCAGTAAGCGAATTGGAATTAACCTCCTTGAAGTTCCTGACCGGCAAAACTCGTTGTCATCAGGTCAAGCTTCGCTGCGATGGCAAGAGTGCGCTGAGCCAGCGCTGCTTTTAGGTGAATTGCAAATTGAGGATTGAAAAACGAGCGTTGGTTATTGAAGAATGCCCGCGGCTGACGCCGAATGAACTTTCGGACTGCGGACTCAATGACCAATAACCAATACCCAATACTCAATTCTCAATGAACCCCTGCGGGCAGGCTGGATTCCAGAGGTGGTCTGAACCGCAGCCTCGCTAACCCATCTAACCCATTCAGCCCTGGCCCTTGACGAATTTCTCGATTCGTTCGAGGCCCTTTTGGAGGTTGGCCATGCTCGTGGCGTAGCTAATGCGGATGTAATCGTCGGCGCCGAACGCGACCCCTGGGACGGCGGCGACTTTTTCGGCCTCGAGCAGCCGGGCGCAGAAGGCGGTGGACTGCAAACCGGTTTTAGAGATCTTGGGGAAGAGGTAGAAGGCGCCTTTGGCGTTGACGCAGGACAGGCCGGGGATGCTGTTGAGCTTCTGCCAGGCATAGACGCGGCGCCGGTTGAATTCGGCGAGCCAGATCTTGAGGTGGTCCTGGGGACCTTTAAGGGCGGCGACGGCCCCCTTTTGGGCGAAGGAGGTCGGGTTGCTCGTGCTGTGGCTCTGGATGGCATCAATGGCCTTGGCAATCGGCTCCGGCGCGGCGCAGAATCCCAGGCGCCAGCCGGTCATGCTCCAGGCCTTGGCGAAGCCGTGCACCACGATGGTGTGCTCGAAATGGGCCTGGGAAAAGCTGGCGACGCTCCGGTGCACCGCGCCGTCGTAGAGCAGGTGCTCGTAAATCTCGTCGCTCATGATCAGGACGCCCTTTTCCACGCAGACCTCGCCCAGGGCCTTGATCTCCTCCGGGGTATAGACCGAGCCGGTGGGGTTGCTGGGGGAGTTCAACACGAAGAGCCGCGTGCGCGGCGTAATGGCCTGCCGCAGGGCCGCCGGCGTGAGCTTGAACTCGGTCTGGTCCGTGGTCTGGACAATGACCGGCGTGGCGCTGGCCAGCTTGACCATTTCGGGATAGCTCAGCCAGTAAGGGGCGGGGATAATCACCTCGTCGCCTTCCTGGCAGGTGGCCAGGATGACGTTGAAGCAGGAATGCTTGCCCCCGCAGGAGACAATGATTTGCGACGGCTTGTAGGTGAGCCCGTTCTCCCGCTTGAACTTGTCGGCTATCGCCTGGCGCAGCTCGGGAATGCCGCTGGCGGGCGTGTACTTCGTGAACCCCTCGTTCAGCGCCTTGATGGCCGCGTCCTTGATGTGTTGCGGGGTGTCAAAATCCGGTTCGCCCGCCCCAAAACCGACCACGTCCTGTCCCTCCGCCTTCATCTGCTTGGCCTTGGCGTCAATGGCCAGCGTGAGTGAAGGTGAGAGCGAGGCCGCCCGATGTGATATCTTGTAATTCATTGCAGGGAGACAAATAGCACACGGGCCAGCGACTGCAAGCAATTCCTTTCGCCCGGGCCGGCCACGGTGTTGAGCGTGGTGGGCGAACCGTTGATGAACTGGTGGTTTGCGCTGCCACCTCACTGCGCCCGCGCCCGGTAGAACCGGCAGCGCGAGTTCGGCGGGGCGGGGTCGCTGAAGTAAACCGGACTGGCGCCGACGGTGTTGGTGGCTAGGTCCGTCCAGTTCACCAGGTCGGTCGAGGTCTCCACGACCACGACCTGGCCGGCGCCGACGCGGAGATTGAAGCCGAAGTGGTTCGAGCGGACACCGAAGCTGCCGTCCTTCAGCAGGATGCTCGGGGGCGCCGGCACCCCGTAAGCGGTAAAGGCCAGCGTGGCGATACAGATCGCCCCGGCGGCGTCGGCGGCTGAAAGCCGGAAAACATACAAATCCGCGACCTCGGGCGTGAACGTAGGATTGCGGACATTGGCGGCGGAGAGTGCAGCCGACGAAGCGGACGGGTTCCGGATCAGGCGCCACTGCCAAGCCACGGCGGTTTGCGGGCTGGTGTCCAGTTGGCGCAATTGCCCGACCGGCCCGACAGCCAGGTCAATCGTGGGCGCATCCGGGCAGGTGACACCGCCAATCCGAATCGTGTTGTTCCGGGTATCCGCCACATAGACGTTGCCCGCGCTGTCCACCGCCACGCCGGTCGGGGTGTCGAACTGCGCCGCGCTGGCCGTGCCGTCGGCGCTGCCCGAGCTTCCCGCCAGGCCCGCCAGCGTCGTCACCATCCCGCCCGGCGTCACCTTCCGAACCGTGTAGTTACAGGTGTCCGCCACATAGACGTTGCCCGCGCTGTCTGCCGCCACGCCGCATGGGTAGTAGAACCGCGCCGCGCCGCCCGTGCCGTCGGCGCTGCCCGAGCTTCCCGCCAGGCCCGCCAGCGTCGTGACCGCGCCGGCCGGCGTCACCTTCCGAATCGTGCAGTTGTCAGTGTCCACCACATAGACGTTGCCCGCACTGTCCACCGCCACGCCGGTTGGCCAGTAGAACCGCGCCGCGCTGCCCGTGCCGTCGGCGCTGCCCGAGCTTCCCGCCAGGCCCGCCAGCGTCGTCACCGCCCCGCCCGGCGTCACTTTCCGAATCGTGTAGTTGCCATTGTCCGCCACATACACGTTGCCCGCGCTGTCTGCCGCGACACCCCCTGGATGGAGGAACCGCGCCGCGCTCCCTGTGCCGTCGGCGCTGCCCCAGGTTCCCGCGAGGCCCGCCAGCGTCGTCACCACGCCGCCGGGCGTCACCCTCCGAATCGTGTTGTTGCCGTAGTCCGCCACATAGACGTTGCCCGCGCTGTCCACCGCCACGCCGCTCGGGCTCTTGAACCGGGCCGCGCTGGCCGTGCCGTCGGCGCTGCCCCAGTTTCCCGCCAGGCCCGCCAGGGTCGTCACCACCCAGCCCGGCGTCACCTTCCGAATCGTGCAGTTGCCGTAGTCCGCCACATACACGTTGCCCGCGCTGTCCACCGCCACGCCGGATGGGCCGTAGAACCGCGCCGCGCTGCCCGTGCCGTCGGCGCTCCCTCCCCATCCCGCCAGGCCCGCCAGCGTCGTCACCACCCCGCCCGGCGTCAACTTCCGAACCGTGTTGTTGCGGGTGTCCGCCACATACACGTTGGCCGCGCTGTCCACCGCCACGCCCCCTGGCCAGTCGAAGCGCGCCGCGCTGCCGGTGCCGTCCCCGCTGCCGTTATATCCCCCGAGGCCCGCCAGCGTCGTCACCACCCCGCCCGGCGTCACCTGCCGAACCGTGTTGTTGTCAGAGTCCGCCACATACACGTTGCCCGCGCTGTCCGCCGCCACGCCCGCTGGATGGTTGAACCGCGCCGCGCTGCCCATGCCGTCATTGGTGCCAGAGCTTCCCGCCAGGCCCGCCAGCGTCGTCACCACCCCGCCCGGCGTCACCTTCCGAATCGTGTTGTTGCCATAGTCCCCCACGTACACGTTGCCTGCGCTGTCCACCGCCACGCCGCATGGCTCGTTGAACCGCGCCGCGCTGCCCGTGCCGTCCGCGGTGCCCCAGCTTCCCGCCAGGCCCGCCACCGTCGTGACTACCCCGCCCGGCGTCACCTTCCGAATCGTGTGGTTGTTGGAGTCCGCCACATAGACGTTGGCCGCGCTGTCCGCCGCCACGCCCTCTGGACCGTAGAACCGCGCCGCGCTGCCGTTGCCGTCGGCTCTGCCCGAGCTGCCCGCCAGGCCGGCCAGCGTCGTGACCACCCCGCCCGGCGTCACCTTCCGAATCGTGCCGTTGCCCTGGTCCGCCACATAGACGTTGCCCGCGCTGTCCACCGCCACGCCCTCTGGATAGGAGAACCGCGCCGCGCTGCCCGTGCCGTCGGCGCTGCCCTGGCTTCCTGCCAGGCCCGCCAGTGTCGTCACCACCCCGCCCGGCGTCACCTTCCGAATCGTGTAGTTGCCCGTGTCCGCCACATAGACGTTCCCCGCGCTGTCCACCGCCACGCCCTCCGTATAGTTGAACCGCGCCGCGCTGCCCGGGCCGTCAATGGCGCCCGGGCCGGCGTCCGGCGCTCCGGCCAGCGTGGTGAACGTGTATTCCTGGGCTGTAGCCTGAGTCATCGCCGCCATGGCCAGCGCGGCCAGGAGCAGGCCCGCTAATGGATTAGTTGTCACGCGCTTCATAATTCGCTTGAGGGTTGAGAGTTGAGGGGCGAGGGGCGGAACGGGCCGGCCCAAATTAAGGGAGGCGGTCCCGGCAAGTCGGGGTCTTATTGCACGCGCCCCTACCGGTTCGGGGATGGGCCGGCGCGGTCGCGCACCGCCGGGGGGCAAAGGCAAACGGGCGCGCAATTGCCCTGTGCAGCGGAGGTCTGGTCATTTGCCCAAACCCCGTTGTGCCCTGGTCTCTGCAATGCCCACCCGTTTTCATTTGCCGCCCGAGGGACGCCGACCGCCAACAAACGCAAGGCGCAGGCGGCGCCTGGCTCACCGCACTCCTGCCCTGGGGCAAAGAGAGAACAAGAGAATGTGGACCCTGTCAATACATTTCCGCCCGCCGAATGGAAGCAGCAAGCCGGAGGCTTCCTGGGGCTGACGCGACCTCGAAGCTTGCGCCACCTGGCAGGGGCGGCATCAAGATGCCCCCCGGGAACCGCACGGCGGTTCATGCTGCTTGCCCCAGGACCGCTGGCTTGCTAAGGTATGCGTATGAAAAGCGCCGTCGCTGAGATTACTCGGATTTCCCAATCGTTGCCGCCCCGCAAGGCTGCCCGGCTGCTGGAGGTCGCACGCGCGCTGCAAGGCCGGCGAAAGACCCCGCCTGCGCTCGCCAAGGTCAAGAACGGCGACGCGGAATGGGAACGGATCATTCATGATCCACGCGCGCGCCCGAAGTTGGCAGCCAAGCTAAAACAGCTCGAGCAACTAGCCGCTGAGGGCAAAGACCAACCAATGGATTGGGATCGCCTGTGATCATCCGGACCTTCCCGGAGTTTTGGCGGCGTTTCAACGAGTTGCCCTTTGAAGTACAGCAGCAGGCTAGAGAGGTCTTCAGGGCTTTCCGACGCAATCCTCGCCACCCTTCGCTCCGATTTAAGCCCCTCAAGGGAAACCCAAGTGCCTGTTCGGTGCGAATCGGGCTGCGTTATCGGGCTGTAGCCCTGCGCACAGGCGACACGTTGCGCTGGTTTTGGATCGGAAGTCATGCGGATTTCGACAAAGAATTCTCCTAAGCCTATCGCTCTTCAAACTATGGCTTTCTCCTTCATTTTTCTGGGTTCAGGCACTTCGCAGGGCGTTCCGGTCATCGGCAAAGAGTATCCGCCCGAATTCCTGGCGAATCCGAAGAACCATCGCACGCGGCCATCGATTTACGTGGCCACCGGGGAAATCAAGCTGGTCGTGGATACGACGCCGGAATTCCGCATCCAGATGCTGCGCGAGCAGATCCGCCGGCTGGACGCGGTGCTGTTCACTCATTCGCACACCGATCATATCATGGGCCTGGACGATTGCCGGTCTTTCTGCTCGTTGCGGGCCGGGCACGCCCTCCCGATCTATGCCAGGGAACAGACCATGAAAGACCTCAGACGCGTCTTCGCGTTTGCCTTCCACGACGGGGCCCGGGTGAAGGGTTACTTTGTCCCGGAACCGCACGTCATCACCGGGCCGTTCAGCCTGGGCGACCTGGAAATCGTGCCGCTGCGCCTGCCCCACGGCTCAACCGAGACCTGCGGATTTCTGTTCGTCCAGAATGGCCGGAAGCAGTTGACGTATATGAGCGACTGCAACGAGGTGCCCCCGGGTGTGGTCGAGCAGGTGCGCGGGGTGCAAGTGGCGGTCCTGGACGCGTTGCGCCCGGCGCCTCACCCGACGCACATGTGCCTGGATGAAGCGCTGGCCGCCGCCCGGCGCATCGGCGCCGGCCAGACCTTCTTCACGCACCTGACGCACGACTATGACCATGATCCGGCCTCGGCCGAGCTTCCGCCCGGGGTGGAATTAGCGTATGATGGGCTGAGAGTGGCGTGGTGAAGCAGCGGGGCGCGGCGGGGCTGGCAAGACGCGGCTTCAACGAATACCGTTGGGGCTTGTCCACTTTTGGCTAAGAATGAAGAGCATGGTGTCAGTCCTGGCCCTCCTGGCCTGCGTCGGGGTCGCGCCGTTGCGGGCGGCCAACCCCGGCGATGAAGTGGTGGTGGTCTATAACCGGCGCCTGGCGGAGTCCAAGGCCCTGGCGGAATACTACGCCCAGCGGCGGCAGGTGCCCGCCGGGCAGGTCTTCGGCTTCGACTTGCCGAGCAGCGAGGACATCTCCCGGACCGAGTATCACGATGGACTGGAAAAACCGCTGGCCAGGGAGCTGGTGAGTCGGAAGCTTTGGCGCATTGCTCCGGTCACCGGCCGGGCCGCCTCCAATCACTTGGAGAAAGTGGAACGGCTGGTCGTGAGCTCCCGAATTCGGTATGCCGTCCTTTGCTACGGGGTCCCGCTCCGCATCCCGGACGACCCCAGTCTCAAAGAGGAAGGCCCGGAGCAAGGGCCGCCCGAGGGGCGGCGCAACGGGGCGGCGGTGGACAGCGAATTAGCGTTGCTGCCGCTGGTCGAAGCGAATTACCTGCTGAGCGGCTGGTGGCGCAACCCGGTCTATGCGGTCACGAATGCCGCGGCCGTGCATCCGACCAACGGCGTGTTGATAGTAGCCCGCCTGGACGGCCCCAGCGCCGCCATCGCGCGCGGGCTGGTGGATAAGGCGCTGCAGGCCGAGACCAACGGCCTCTGGGGCCGCGCCTACTTCGACCTGCGGAACACAACGGCGCCCGGGCTCAAAATGGGCGATGAATGGATTCGCAACGCCTCGGAAATCTGCCGCCGGCTGGGATTCGAAACCGTGGTGGACGAGAATGCCGGGACATTCCCGGCGGGTTTTCCGATGAGCCACATTGCCCTTTACCTGGGCTGGTATGAGGAGCATGTCAGCGGCCCGTTTGCCCAGCCGGCGGTAGAATTCATGCCCGGGGCTTTCGCCTACCACTTGCACTCGTTCAGCGCGTGCAGCTTGCGGACCACCAACCGCTACTGGGTCGGTCCCTTGCTGGCCAAGGGGGCCACCATCACCATGGGCTGCGTGGCCGAACCCTACCTGGTGGGCACGCCGGACCTGGCGGTGTTCGTGGGCCGGCTGGTCTATTCGGGGTTCACTTTTGGCGAGGCGGCTTACGCCAGCCAACGCCTGCTCTCCTGGCAGACCACAGTCGTGGGCGACCCGCTCTACAGGCCCTTCGGGAAAAACCCCGACCAACTCTTCCAGGAACTCGAGGCGCGCGACAGCCCCTGCCGGGAGTGGTGCTACCTGCGCTTGCTCGACCTGAACCTGGCGAACGGCAAACCCCTGCCGGAGGGAGTTGCGTTCCTCGAGCAACTCGAGTTGGCCAAACACAGCGCGGTCCTGTCCGAGAAACTCGCCGACCTTTATGCGGCGCTGGGCAAGCCCTCCTCGGCCGCCCATACCTACGCCCAGGCCCTGGCGCTCGCTCCCTCGCCCCAACAGCGCATCCGCCTCAGGCTCGCGCTGGGCGAGAAGCTGGCCGCCTTGAATCGCGAGCCGGAGGCCTACGACGACTACCAAAAGCTGCTCCAGGAGGCCCCCGATTACCCCGATAAGCCGGCCATTTACCGCCGCCTCCTGCCCCTGGCCCAGCAACTCAACAAGCAGGCTGAGGCGGAGAATTACGCGGCGGCCCTGCGCCCGCCACCAGGCACAAACGAGGCAAGTTCGGGCAAGAAGTAGGCCTCTTATTCCAATGAGGCTTGCCCGGAGGGAGTCGGGTCTTTAATCTGGCCGCGAGTTTCACAACACTATGCAAAGCATCCCTCTGGGAGTCAGTCCCTTGCAGAGCAGCCGGCTGGCTTACGGCTGCTGGCGGGTGGCGGGAACCTGGAATCCGGCCGCCGTGACCCCCGCAAGCCGGGCGGCCGGGCGGCGCGCGGTCATCGCCGCGCACGAGGCCGGCTACACCTTGTTCGACAATGCCGACATCTATTGCGGGGGCGAGGCGGAGCGCATCTTGGGCGAGGCGCTCAAGGAAGTCTCCGGCCTGCGCGAGCGCGTCCTCATTGCGACCAAGGGCGGCATCCGCGTCGGGGGCGATCCCCAGCCCGATTCCCCGCCCCGCTATGATTTTTCCGCCGAACACATTGTCCGGGCCTGTGAAGGCTCGCTTAAGCGGCTGGGCATCGAGACCATCGATCTCTACCTGCTCCACCGGCCGGATTACCTGGCGGAGCCGGAGGAAGTGGCCAAAGCCTTCTCGCAATTGAGGGCCGCCGGCAAGGTCCGCTATTTCGGCGTGAGCAACTTTCGGCCGACGCTGGTGACGGCACTGCAAGCGGCCTGCCCGATGCCGCTGGTGGCGCACCAGGTGGAAATCAGCCTGGCCAGGCTGGAGGCCTTCACCGACGGCACGCTGGATCAATGCTTGATTGAAAGGCTCACCCCCATGGCCTGGAGCCCGCTGGCGGGCGGATTGCTCGGCGGCGGCGCCAGGGACCTGCTCCCCTCCCAGAAGGTCTATCGCCCGGAGCCATTCCTGCCGGCGGTCGATGCCGTGGCCCGGGCCAGGGGCGCCACCCGCGCCACGGTGGCCCTCGCCTGGCTGCTCAAGCATCCGAGCAAAATCCTGCCCATCGTCGGCTCGATCCGTCCCGAGCGGATTCGCCAGGCGGCGCAAGCTCCCGCGCTGGAACTCACGCGCGAAGAATGGTACCGCTTGCTCATCGCCGCGCGCGGGGAACCGCTGCCTTGAGGGCGAAACAGTTTCGACCACAATCCCAATGCCCAAACCCGCCACCACCCCCATCCCCGCCCATTGCCTCGCCAGCCCGCTCAAGTCCGCGCGCGACATCATGCGCCATGCGTCAGGGCTGAAAGCCCGCAGATGAGCGCGCTTTGTCCCGCCCTTTCAGAGGGTGTCCGGAAACTCGACGTAAGCAGTAGTGTATTAGGTTAAATAAGTGATCCTGCAACGATGCAACCAGGTAACCAATAATGCCATGTCGGACGTCGTTGGAGCACAGTATCGGCTCTTTGTGGCGGTGATGGTGCCGGAGGAGGTGAAGGCGGAGATCGAGCGGGCCCAGGCCGAGCTGCGCCGCGCCCTGCCGGAAGCCAGGGTGACCTGGACCCGACCTGAGCAATTTCACCTGACGCTCAAGTTTCTCGCCCACGTGGAGGCGCAGCGCGTCGGGGAATTGGTCGAGGCGGCCTGCCGCTCTTGCGGCGGCTTCGCTGCCCTGCGGCTGCGCGCCGAGGGGGTCGGGTGTTTCCCGGACGCGCGCTTTCCGCGCGTGGTGTGGGTCGGCGTGAGGGACGAGCAGGACCAATTGCCCCGGCTCCAGCGCGCCGTCGAGGCGGCGGCCGGCAGTTTCAGCGCCGAAGCACGGCCGGAGCGGTTCAGCGGACACGTGACGCTGGGCCGGATCAAGGGCCTTGGCCGGCCCGAGGCGGAGGGCCTGGCCAGGCTGGCAGGGGCTATGGCGGAGCGGTTCTTCGGGCAATGGACGGCCGATCGGCTCGAAATCATGCGCAGTGAACTCTCACCCAAAGGCGCCCGGCACACCTCCCTCGCAACCGTTGCCCTTGGCGCTCGACCAGGCGCGGCATGAAAGCCGCCCGGACCGAGATAGGTCCTTGACCCGCCGTGCGAAGGGACTCCTGGTGGCGCGTCTTCGCACGCTTTCCCAACCAAGTTTTTTCTTTCCATGCGGCGCTGTGGCTGGCATTGTCTCCATACTACTATGGTCGAACAGGCTGCCAGGCTGCGAAGATTCCCGGCTAGGGACGCGTGCAATAAGACCCCGACCCGTCGGGATTTCATTCCACGCGTCCCCGCCAACTCGGTGGAGGCTGCGCCGCGCTGAGGAAACTGTTGAACTTGGAGAAGGAGATCGTTATGGCTGAGAAACCTGCACCGGCAAAAAAACTATCGGAGAAGAACACCAAACAGGAGATGCTGGAGGCCTACCAGGCCCTGGCAAAACAACTGGAGGAAAGACGCGCCGCCGAGCTCGCCCCGGAACGCCGGGCGGAGGAGAAAAAGGCGGAAGAAGCAGTCAAGGCGGCGACCGCGGTCGAGCCGGAAGGCCTCGACCGCGAGATCGGCCAGCTCAAGTCCGAGATTGGCAAGTTTCTGGCCGATATTTCGGAGCGGCTCGCCGGCGAGTCGGCCAGGTTCCGCAGCCTCCAAAAGGCGGTCGAGAGCCGAGAGGGCGAACTGAAGGAACTTTACGGCATCGAAAAGGCCGCCGTTAGCCTGGCGGCCCTCCTGGAAGCCCAGAACCAGAAGCGGGCCGAGTTCGAAACCGACATGGCCCGCGAGCGCGAAGACCTGGAGACCGGGATCGCCTCCCTCCGCGCCGAGTGGGACAAGGAGAAAAAGGCGCACGAAGCCGAACTCAAGGAGCGGGATGCCGCCGAAAAGAAGGCCCGCGAGCGCGAACGCGAGGAATTCAGCTACGCCTTCAAGCGCGATCAGCAGGCGATCAAAGACAAGCTCAATGATGAAAAGGCCGCGCTGGAGAAAGAGATCAAGCTCAAGCGGGAGGCGGCCGAAAGAGACCTGGCGGAGCGGGAAAAGGCGATCGCCGAGAAGGAACGCGAGTTGGCCGAACTGCGCGCCAAAGCCGCCACTTTCCCGAAAGAGCTCGAAACTGCCGTCAACCAGGCTGTCCAAGAAAGCACCGACCGGCTCAAGCTCGAGGCCAAGAACCGCGAGGAGCTCCTGCGCAAGGAATTCGAGGGCGAGCGCAATGTGCTGGCGACCCGGAACGAGTCGCTCGAGCGGACCAATAAAGACCTGTTCGCCGCCAACGCCAAACTGGCGCAGCAACTCGAGACTGCCTACCAAAAGGTCCAGGTCATCGCCGAGAAAACCGTGGAAGGCAGTTCCCAATCCCGTTCGCTGGCCGAACTGCAAAAGCTGCTCGTCGAACAGGGCCGCAAGGGCGCCGGCGAGAAGCCCTAGGCCGGCCACGCCCTGGCCCGCTCCCAGGCAACCGGCCCCGGCGAGGCCCGCGCGGCGGCGTGGCAGGAGCTTCGCCGGCGGCGAGGATTCTCCGCCAGGGAGGCGTGGAATGAAAGCCCGACCCGTCGGGAGCGCCTCCCATTTTGCACTTTTGCGGTCTCACGTTCTGCGTTTGGCGCCCAAGCCTTCCGCCGCCGCGACCGTTTTGCGCTTCAACCTTTTGACCTTTTGACCTTTCCAACTTTTTAACGTTTGAACGCCTTCCCCGCTCTGTCACAGTCTCCGCTGTGCCCGCGTATGCGCTGACGATTTTTGCCGGGGCCTTCCTGCTCTTCCAGGTGCAGCCGCTCATCGGCAAGTACATCCTCCCGTGGTTCGGTGGTGGCCCCGGGGTCTGGACGGCGTGCATGTTGTTTTTCCAGGTGCTCTTGCTGGGCGGCTATGCCTACGCGCATGTCAGCTCGCGCCGGCTCAAACCCCGCGCGCAACTCTGCGTGCACCTGGCGCTGGTGGCCGCCGCCGTGGCGCTGCTGCCGATCATTCCCGGGGATGCCTGGAAACCGCGCGGCGGTGGCAACCCGACCCTGCAGATTCTCGTCCTGCTGGCCGCCAGCCTCGGTTTGCCCTATTTCGTCCTCTCCGCCACCAGCCCTCTGTTGCAGCAGTGGTTTAGCCGCCTCCACCCCGGCAGGTCCCCCTACCGGCTCTATGCGCTCTCGAATGCCGGCTCGCTGCTGGCGCTGGTGAGCTATCCTTTCTATTTCGAGACCCACTTCACCCGCCAGGCCCAGGCCACCCTGTGGGGCTGGGGCTTGCTCGCCTACGCCGCCGGCTGCGCCTTTTGCGCGAGGACACTCTGGAGGGCGAACCCGGAGCCCAAAGTCCAAACTCCGAACGACAGGAGTCAGGAGCCGGCGGGCGGAAGTCAGGAACCGGGCCTCACGCCTCGCGCCCTCAACTCTCAACCCTCGACTCTCGACTATCTCCTTTGGCTCCTGCTGCCGGCCTGCGCGTCGGTGTTGTTGGTGGCGACGACGAACAAGATGTGCCTCGACGTGGCGGTGATTCCCTTTCTTTGGGTGCTGCCGCTGGCGCTGTATTTGCTGAGTTTCATCCTCTGCTTTGACAGCCCGCGCTGGTATGTCCGATTTCCGTTCACGCTGGCGCTCATCGCGGCGCTCGGGGGCATCTGCTGGGCGCTCGTCAGAGGAACCGCGGCCCCAATCCCGAAACAGGTCGCGGTCTATTCCGGGGCGCTGTTCATCTGCTGCATGGCTTGCCACGGCGAACTCTACCGCTTGCGGCCAGCCCCCGCCCGGCTCACCGAGTTCTACCTGAGCATCGCCGCCGGCGGCGCCCTGGGCGGGCTGTTCGTGGCCATCGCCTCCCCGCGGCTGTTCAGCGACTACTACGAACTGCACTGCGGCGCGCTGCTCTGCGGCCTGCTGTTTCTCATCGCCTGCGCCAAGGACCGGGCGGCGCCCGACTTGGCGGTTCATGCTCCCAAGCTCAAGCTTCTCAGTTCACCGTTCTTCCGCTTCCTGGCCTCCGCCCTCCAACCCAACGCCTGGCCCTGGATGGCCTGCGCCTTGCCGCTGCTGGCCTTCGGCGCACTGGACCGGCTCATCGGGCGACTCGGCTCCTACTGGCACACGATTCCCATAAGCTCCTCCCTCGCCCTGCGCGTCAGCCTGTGGGCCGCGCTCGCGCTGCTGGCGGCGTCGTGGATCCGCCGCCGGAAATTCCGGGCTTTCCGATTTTGGCATCTGCTGGCCTGCCTCTGGCTGGGGCTCGGCTGGCTCGCCCTGGCCGTGGCGCTGTGGACCTATGGACGCCGAGCCCACCTGGAAATGGTCTATACCTCGCGCGACTTTTACGGCGTGCTGACGATCTACGAACATCGCAAGAACGAACCGGACGGTCGCCATCGCCTGCTCCAGCACGGGCGCATCACCCATGGGCTGCAATTTGTTGACCCGCAGCGGGCGGCCTGGCCCACAACCTATTACGGCGAGGCCAGCGGCATTGGACTGGCCGTGCGGGCCCTGCCGGCCGGCCGCCGGCGCCTGGGCCTCGTCGGCCTCGGCACGGGCACCCTCGCCGCCTACGGCCGGGCCGGAGATTACCTCCGCATCTACGAAATCAACCCCCAAGTCCAGCGCCTGGCCAACTCCTGGTTCACCTACCTCAGCCGTTGTCCGGCCCAGCTCGAGGTCGTCCCCGGCGACGCCCGGCTGTCCCTGGAAAAGGAGCCGCCGCAACAATTCGACCTGCTGGCCCTGGACGCCTTCAGCGGCGACGCTATCCCGGTGCACCTGCTCACCCGCGAGGCCTTCCAAGTGTATGGACGCCACCTCAAACCCGAGGGCCTTCTGGCCGTCCACATTTCCAACCATTACCTCGACCTCGAACCGGTCGTCGCCACCCTCGCCCGCCACTTCAACTATAAAGCCGCCCTCATTGACTACGAGGAAACCGACGAAACCTGGTGGCTCTACGCTTCGACCTGGATGCTGCTAACCCGGGACGAGACAATCCTCAAGCGGCCCGGCATCGCCGAAGCCCTCTATCCGCTCGAGCACAGAAAGACCAACGTGCCGCTCTGGACGGATGACTTTGCCAGCCTGTTTCAGATCCTCAAGTAGCTGTGCCGGGCGAACCCGCCGCCGCGGGGCGGAAAAAAAGGCAAAAAGCGCCAACGCAGCCAACCTAGCCAACCTAGCCAACAGGCGTTGTCCCCGCCCGCGCCCGCGCCGCCGCGGATAAAAAAGCGACCAGCGACCGGCGCCCGCCGATCGCTGGTCCTCGCCTGACCAATCACTAAACCTCGCTTCTCAGTCCACGGAAATCTTCCGCGGTTTGACGCGCTCGGACTTGGGCAGCGTGAGCGTCAGGATGCCCTGCTCCACCTTCGCGGAGACCTTGGCCGTGTCGATCGCCGGGTCGAGCTCGAACACCCGCCGGTAATCGGCCGGCGAGCACTCGCGGAAAAGCGGCTCGCCGGGCAGCGGTTCACTGCGCCGGCGGCCCACGATGGTCAATTCGGTCCCCTCGAGCGTGACCTCCAGGCCATCCTTGCTCACCCCGGGCATTTCCGCCTCCAAAACGTACCCGTCTTTGGTCTCGAAGATGTTCACTTCCGGCGCCCCGTACTCCGGCCGAGGCGGGCGGTTAGTGGACAGATGCGATTCTCTTTGAGCTGTTGCTTTCATAATCTTTCATGCTGCCGGCGGGAGTTCCCGCCGGCAAAGTTGAGTGTTGATTAACTCAGCTTCACATCGATGCGCTTCGGCTTGGCTTCCTCAGTCTTGGGCAGCGTGATGGTCAGCAGGCCGTCCTGGTACTGGGCCTTGACCTTCTCCGGCGACACCGGCGCCGGCAGGGTGACGGTCCGTTGGAACCGGCCGAAAAACCGCTCCGCGCGATAGACTTCCGCCCCCTCGTGCTTGTTTTCGCCCTTGCGCTCGCCCGAAATGCTCAGCGTGCCCTCGTGCAGCGAGACCTCAATTTGCTCCCTCTTCATGCCGGGCAGTTCGGCCCTCACATAGAGGTTGTCCTTGTCTTCATAAATGTCGATCGCCGGCGTCCAGCCGCTCAACAGTTGGGAAGTTCGTGCCCACTCGGCCAAAGGCGTCTCGAACAGCCGATCGATTTCATCCCGCAAATCCGTCAGCCGCCCAAAGCCGGGCCACATTACCATTTCTGGTCGTTGCCATCTTGTCAGGCCATTCATATTTCATTGTCCTTTCTCTTGATGTTGTTTCGATAACCACTTTCCCTAAAGCTTTGGCTATGCCAAGAACGATCCGGTTATATAACCTGCTGAGTGCCAATATCTTATGACCTGGAATAGACCGCAAAGGCCTCTGCCGATAGGGACATTATGTCGCTCCTTGAAGATGGGCAGGCAAAGGGAACGTGTCATGTTGTCTCCAAGCGCCCAGGCGGCATCCCGGCTTCCTGGCCCGGGCGCAGCTCGACGCTCCCCTCGTAATAGCCGCAGCGTCGCGCCTCTGCGAGCGGCGAGTGGCGAATGGCGAACGGCGAACGGCGAACGGCGAATGGAAGTCAGCCGGCCCTTCGTGGCAAGATGCGGCTCTCAACGCCCATGCCTATCGAATCCTATCGCGACCGGGAAGAGTTCCTCCAATTCCTGCGGCGGGCCAACGGCAGCCTGGTGGAAGTGGAAACCCGACTCGTCCTCAGCGCCGACCTGGAGTTCTCGAACCAGCAGGAAGTGGGGGGCATGTCCAAGCAAAGGCAAAACCTGGGCAAGTAGAGTCCCGATGCCGCATCGGGATTCGCCGTTCGCAATTCGCTGTTCGCAGCGGACTGCGACCAGGCCTGCGGCTGCGGTGACTTCCTGATTGGCGTGCCCAGCGCGTTGCCCGAGGCCTCGCTGCGTGAGGGCGGGACACGTTACGGAACTTCCGGCCCCAGAGCCCTTAGTTTTGGATTGGCTTCTGGCGCTATTTGTGCTTTCAGTAGCCTTGCGCAACGAATCGATCCGCTGAGATGAAGCATTTGCTGAGCATTGAGAAACTGGCGCGGGCCGACATGGAGCAGATCCTGGCCGACACCGCGACGATGAAGCAAGAGCGGGGGCGGCAGGCGCAGCAGCCGCTGGCGGGCCAAATCTGGACCCTGCTCTTTTCCAAATCCTCCACGCGCACACGGGTGTCGTTCGAGGTCGGCATTCGGGAGTTGGGCGGCCAGGCGCTCTTTCTGCCGGCAGGCGAGATGCAGCTTGGACGCGGCGAGCCGATCAAAGACACCGCCCGCGTGCTGGGCCGCATGGTCGATGGCGCGGTGTTTCGCACCTTCGCCCAGGGCGACGTCGAGGAGTTCGCCCACTACGCCGGCATCCCGACCATCAACGCGCTGACCGACCAGGAGCATCCCTGCCAGATCCTGGCGGATGTTTTCACCTTCCAGGAGAAGCGCGGCCCGATCCAGGGCAAAGTCGTGGCGTTCATCGGCGACGGGGCGGGCAACATCGCCAATTCGTGGCTCTTCGCCGCCGCCAGGGCCGAGTTCGAGTTGCGCATCGCGGCGCCCCAGGCCTTCCAGCCCCCGGCCGACCTGCTCCGACGCGCCGGCGGGAAGGTCTTCCTCACCCAAGACGTCAAGGCCGCCGCCGCGGGGGCGGACCTGCTCTACACGGACGTGTGGATCTCCATGGGCAAAGAGGGGGAATCGGCCGAGCGCATCAAGCAGATGAGCGGCTACCAAATCAACGCCGCCCTCGTCGCCCTCGCCCGCCCCGGCGCGCTGGTCATGCATTGCCTGCCGGCCTACCGCGGCAAGGAAATCGACGCCGAGACCTTCGAGGCCAACGCCCAAACGATCTTTGACGAGGCCGAAAATCGGCTCCACACCCAGAAGGCGATTCTGAAGTGGATCGTATCTTAGCCCGCAACCAACGGACTGGGAGAAGGCCCTCGTCAGGCGCATTTCACTTTTTTGGGTAGCCTTTCTGGCTCTTTATCTTAATCCTCGCTCCTAATCCTAATCCTAACCCTAATCCTAATCCTAATGAATCGCCTCTTCGACCATGAGAAACTGGAGGTTTATCAGGAATCTCTGGCCTTCGTCGCCTGGCTCGAGCCCCTGCTGCGAAAGCTGCCCAAATCGGTCGCCGTGCGTGACCAATTGGATCGGGCCAGTACCTCGATCGTTCTGAACCTTGCCGAAGGCAACGGAAAGTTCACTTCAGCCGATCGTTGCCGATTTTTTGACATTTCGCGCGGGTCGGCTCTGGAGTGTGCCGCGGGGCTGGATGTTCTGGTCCCGCAGGGCGGGACCGGTGTGAGTTGGGTGTGGTCGCCTCCGGGAAAGAGCGGCTACGCAGAATTGTTTCGATGCTCGTGGGGCTGGTCAAAGCCAATTCTGATTGGCGGTTGCACGAGCGAGATTAGGATTAGGATTAAGATTAGGAAGGGACATTAGGATTAAGGTTGAGAGGGACCACCCAAAAAAGTGAAATGCTCCCTCCCACCTCAGGCAAGCAACGGGAGCCTGCCCCCGCCTCAGGGCGATTTCAGGACTTCTTGCCCGGGCGCGGGGAAAGGGTCGGCGCCGGGCGTTCCGCCTGCAGCAGGCGGGAGCGGACGCCTTTGGCGAATTCCTGCCCGAACCACTCGTTGAAGACCTCGTTTTGCCACTGCTGGCGCACGCCCTGGGCAAAGGCAGGCAGTTCCTTCTGCATCCTGGCTTCGTCCAGCGGCAACCTCGATTTCACGAACAGGATGACGCCGCCTTCACTCGTCCCTTGGAAGCTGCTCGCCTTGCCCACGGGCGTGCTGAAGGCCAGCGGCTTGACCAAATTGAGGTTGACCGGCTCGTTGGTTTCCGGGAGCGCCCGCGTGCTGAGCGAAAAGGCCGGCAACGCCACCGCCTTGACTTTAGCCTCGGCGCAGGCGGCGGTGAAGCTCTTGCCCTGGGCCAGGCTGTTGGTCAGCCTCATGTGAAAGGTGATGCCGGTCTGGCGGGCCAGTTTCCCGGCCTGCTCGTACTTGAAGTCGCCGACCACTTGGTCGCGAATCTGGTCCAGCGTCGGCACTTCGCTCGGGAGTCGCTTGTGGTAGGCGATGACGTAAACGCCATCACGCCCGACCTGGAGCGGGGCCAGGGCCTGCTCGGGCGTGAGCTTGAAGGCGGCGCCGGCGAAGTCGTCACTGACCTCCAGGCCCTTGGGCTCGTGGTCGCGATCGAACGGCTCGGTCACCTCGACCGTGAGGCCGTTGGTCCTGGCGAAGGCCCGGAGGTCTTCCGGGCGCGGCTGCTTGAGGTCGAAGAGCGGGCGGGCGAATTCATTGGCTTGCCGGCGGGCCTCGAGCTTGGCGCGATCGCGGATCAGTTCCTCGCGAATCTTCGCCCTCGCCTGCTCCGGTGTCTTGGCGTCTTTGAAATAGTTCGTGCCCAGCCGCTGGTAGTTGGCCTCGACCATCTCGTTCAGGTTGGTCCCGGCCCAGAATTGCTCGGCCTTGGCCCAGAAGTTAGTGACCGGGAACCTGACATAGCTGACCTGGACACGCTCCGGGATGCGGTAGTCCGCCAGGCGATTGCTGTAGAACTGGGTGATGGCCTCGGGGCTCACGCTCACGCTGGCCAGGTAATTCGAGGCATTGAAGAACACGGCGTCCGTGGCCAGTTCCTGGTGCTCGCGGACGTAGAGGCCCTTGATTTCGTCCGGCGTGGCCAGCCTGCCGCTCAGGCCAAAGGTGGCCATCAACTCCTCCAGGCCGAGCAAATGCCTCGCATACCGCTCCAAATCGTCCAACTGGAAGCCGTTCGCCTCGAGCAACCGCGCCACGCCCTCCGGCGAGACATTGCCCGTCCGCTGCAACGAACGAAGCTTGTTCCTGGCCACCTCGGCCACCATCTCCTCCGCGATGTGAATGCCAAGCTGCTCCTCTTTCCGGACCAGCAGCAGCCATTGGAGCGTCTGGCGGTCGACGTCCCGCCTCGCTTCTTCGTCGGGCATCCGCCCCCCGCTGGCAAAGAAGTACTGCACGTAAATCTCCCGCTGGGCGTTGCCGAAGTCCTCTTCGCTGATGCGCTGGCCGTTGATGGTCCCCAGGTCCACCCGGCCATGCCGGCTCGAGTTCATCTTCGAATACGGCGAGAAATAAATGACAAAGCTGATCACCGTAAAGGTGATGATCACCGCCCACAGCCATTTCTGGTGCCTGCGAATGGTCCCAAACATAACTTCATCTCTCTGTCAGCGGGCGCAACCTAACCGCCCTCCCCAAGCCGGGTCAAACCCAAAAGCGGAAAAAGATTATGTGAAAATCCGCCTTTACAACCGCCAGCCGCTCTGCCACCCTGCTGCCCTATGCGTATTCTGAACAAGTCTTTGCCCAGCTTGCTTCTGCCGCTGCTGCTGGCGGGTTGCGCCACCACCTTCACCAACCTGACCCCCCAACTGCAGGAGCGTAAAGCCGACAATCAATACCCCGTCGAGGTCGCCCTCGACTGCTCCCAGCAAAGCCTGCGCTGGGAAACCATCCGCCCCAGCATCATCGTCGGGACTGAATCCTTTCCCATGCAGCCCACCCCGTTGATGACCAACCGCTGGGAGGGTTACGTGCCCGTGCCGCCGGGCGCGGAGCTCGTCCGCTACCACTACAAGTTTGACTTCAACTATAATTCCTTCGGCAAACCCAAGGCCGACAGCGCCGTGTCGCCGGAATACACGCTGCGCGTCAAGGGAAAATAAGGGCCTTCCCCAGCCGCGCCTCGAGCGCGGCCGCCCCGTCCGCGCGGTCGAGCGCGAACCCAACCAGGGAACGCGCGGAGGCGCCGGCCTGCGCTCGGCCTCGGCCGCAGCAGCGTCCAGTTCCTAATGCGCGCTCGATGCCGCTCTTGTGAAGGTTAAGCCCGCCGCCCTGACGCCCTTGTTCGCGCTGCTCTGGCTGGCCGGCCCGCTCGGGGCGGGCGCCGACTGGCCGATGCTCCGCGGCGACGCCCGGCACACGGGATTTGTTCCGGAGGAGCTGAAACCGCCCTTCCGGCTTGCCTGGGCTTGCGAGATTGAGGGCGAGCGGCTGGGCACGGCCATGGAGCCGATCCTCGCCGGCGGAAAACTGTTCGTGGCCACTCACGCCGGCCACTTGTATGCCCTGCGCGCCGAGAGCGGGGCGGGGCTGTGGCGCTTTGAGGCGCAGGGCGCATTTCTGCATTCGCCGGCGGTGGCGGAGGGCCTGGTGGTGGCTGCCAGCGCCGACGGCAGCCTCTACGCGGTCGGCGCCGACAGCGGCCAGTCGGCCTGGCACTGCTTTGCTGGATACGGCGGCTTTTCTGCGGCGCCCGTGATTGCCGGCGATGCCATTTACATCGGCACGCGCGCCGGAGATTTCCTGGCCTTGTCGGCCCGCGACGGAAAGCCGCTCTGGCGCCAGTCCGCCGGCGTGCCGATTCGCCAGACCGCCGCGGTGGCCGACGGCCAGGTCTTTGTGACTGGCGAGGACCTGAAGGTGCGCTGTTTCCGGGCCGCGGACGGCAAACTCCTGTGGACTTCCGAACCGTTGCCCGGCCAAACCGCGCGCGACTATTACCCCATCGTGCTTGCCGGCAAAGGCCGTACCCTCGTTGTGGTGCGAACCAACCCCATCCTCAACATGGGCCAGCGCATCGGCCGCGACCGCACGCTGCTCTGCCGCAACGCCGGCGTGGACGACAGCAGTTGGCAAAAGGTGGAGGCCTGGCTCAAGAGCGCCCAGGCGCGCGGCAACCCGGAGCTCTGGGCCAGGGAACAGAAAGCCATCGTCGCATACCTCGAGGCGAACCGCGACGCGCGCAGCTTCTTTGTGCTCGAGGCCGCCACCGGCAAAGAGGCCTTCACCGCTCCGGTCCTGTGGATTGCCGGCTGCCAGGGTGTGGGCGCCCAACCGGCGCTCACGGCCGATGGCCGGTTGCTGGTGTTTTACCGCAGCGCCTACGGCAACTGGAACTACGGCGTCGCGCCCCTGGTGGCCCTGGGCTTGCTGGACCTCGAACAAAACCAAATCACCCCGCTCTTTCACCAGCAAGGCCCGCAGCCCCACTGGAACTGCTTTTGGGGCACGGCCGACGAGAGCCAAAACTTCCTGGTGCTTGGCCCCACGGCCTGGCTCATTCACCAGGGCACCCTCAGCGGATTCGACCTGCGGAACAACGAACTGTTCCCAATTTGGGGCGAAAGAGACACCTACGGCGGATTCCGCAATCCGCCCTGGGCGCGCAACGAATGGCACGGCCCGGCCCGCAGCGGCGTGGCCGTGGCCGGCCACCGCATCTATTGGCAGACCGGCAGCAGGATTCTCTGTCTTGTCGCTGGCGGGCCAACGCCCGCCCAGGAACCTCCCAGGCCGCTGGCCGTGGCCAAGGACATCCCGGCCAGCTCGGCGCCGCCGCCCCCGCTGCCCGGCCCCCAAGAAATCCGCCGGCAACTGGTCGCTCAGACCGAAGCCGTGCTGGGCCGCAATTGGGCGCCCCTGTTCACCGACCCCGGTTTGGCCGGGCGGGTTTTTTCCTTCGACCACAGCGGCGAGCTGTTCGAAGCCCTGGCCTGGGCCTGGCCCCATTTGCCCGCCGAGTTGCAGGCCAAAACCAGGATGCTGTTGCGCTCGGAATGGCGCCGGCATCCGCCCTTCACCCGGCAGGGCCGCTATCCGCTCGATGCGGGCGAACGCCGGGAATGGTTCCCGGTTCCCCCGGCTTACTGCGCCCGCCTGGGCGGCGACCGGCAGCCGCACCCCTTCGGCAACCTTTACGTGGCCTGGCTCTTTGCGCAGCGCTGCGGCGAGGAACCGCTCGTCTTGGAAGCCTGGCCGGACCTGAAAGCCGCCTTTGAGGACTTTGCCAAATCCGGTTGGCGGTTGGATGCCGCCAAGGGCGATCTCTTCGCCAACCGCTACCTGGCCTCATTGCTCGCCTTGGGCCGCCTCGCGGATCAGGCCGGGGATTCGGCGCTGGCCCTCCAGGCCAAAGCCAGGAGCCAGGAAACCGCCCAAGCCCTCATCGCCTGGTGGAACCGGGCGGCCGAGCACGGGACGCTCAAGACCTTCAACACGTCCTCCGAACTGGACCCGTTCATCGGCCAAGGCGACGCCCTTTGGCTGGCCGTGGCGCCGCATCGGCACAAGCTGGGCCTCTTCCAGGACCTGACGCCGGAAGTGGCGGCGCTGGTGCGCGGCCAAGCACCGGACGCAGTCCAACGCGTGTGGCAGACCTTCACCGCGCTCTGCCCAACCTGGCCGCTCCTGGGCGAAGAACGCCAGGTGCATTTCGGCGAGAACTTCCTCGACCCGCCCGACTTTGCCCTGAACTGCTTCAAGGCCCTGGCCTGGCTCAAAGAGCCCTCGCCCGAGGAACTCGCCCGCCGCGTGGACCTGCCGTATTGCCGCGCGGACCTCTACTACATCATCAAATTGGCCCTGGCGCTCGAGGCCCGGCGCGACGCGAAATAAACCCCACCTCCGAAACCCGAACCTCGGACGCGGCAGCCCCATCGTGGCCAAGCCGCAATTGAGGAGCGGTGGGGCGCGCGACGGAATTCTTCGGACCGTGCGATTTGCGAGGCTTTGAGGAGCTTTTGTATATGAGGCCCATATATATATATACTGCTTGGCTTTCCCCCTGACGGCAGCCATGGCGTCGGCACGCTGGCCTTCAGGCCGAAGGCCTGCCTCATGTGCGCCTGAAAGCGCGCTTGGACAGCAGGGTGAAAGTCCCTGACCTGGCCGACACTGTAAGGCCAGTAATTGAAAGTAACTGCGCCGGGGCAATAACCCCGGGTGGAGA